>NZ_FOHQ01000002.1 GCF_900111645.1 Methanococcoides vulcani | reverse complement strand
GGTTTAAGAGTAATGTTCAGGACATATGTTGCTTCACCGAGGATAGGTTCAAATGTCGTACTGTTCGTTGGACAGAACCAGAAACTAACAACATCCCCGTTCTTCAGCGTGTTTTTGCTAAGTCCTTCAGAAGCTGGCACATCATTGATCAAGATCGACCATGATTTAGAGGAAGGACCCCATGGTTCATTGTTAGTTCCATTAATGCCATTGATCCAGAACGAACCGAATGAGGCATACCATTCATCTGATATGTTTATGCTAAAACCGGCACTTTGATTCGCAGCCACAAGAGCTCCAAGATCGGTGAAATTATTGATCTCATAGCTTGCAGACTGGTTGTTGGCAGGCACAAAATCAAATGTACCGGATGGTAGCTCAACCTCGCCATCCCAGATGACAGATGGTGCGGCTCCCACCATTGATGGCATTACCATTATCGTACCCAAAACAATAATACATATAACCCACATATTTTTCCCCATAGTGATACCTCTTACTCTTTCGCTTTAAATTAGAAACCCTTAATAAACATGGAATTTAATGGTATATAAGGCTCTGTTTTTAGATTATATATGTTATTATTATAGAATGTATACAAAATTATATGTTGAAAGTGTGCTGATCAAAATATAAACTATACAACAAATTGAAAAATACAAAAGTATTCAATGAGTAAAAGTATTTTCATTACTTTAACGTAGGAATCATTGATATTGAAAAAAAGGTAGTGGGTGCAAAATATTGCAATCCACTATTTTATTATGCTTTAAGAGCTACCAGTGAAAGCCCCAGTTTCTTTTCAAGGTCCTTTACTTCTTTAGCAGCGTCTTCATTTAAGTCTGCATACTTGATCCCAACATCTGAAAAAGCAATTAAGGTTATACCTAATTTGCTTTCTAGATCAGCGATAGCTTTCAGATTTCCGGTGTCTATTTTTGAAAAACTCCACATTTTAAAACCCCACAATTTTATTATGCTTTAACAGCTAGCAGTGAAAGTCCCAGTTTCTTTTCCAGATCCTTTACTTCTTTAGCAGCGTCTTCTTTTAAGTCTGCATACTTGATCCCATCATCTGAGAAGGCAATTAAGGTTATACCTAATTTGCTTTCTAAATCAGTGATAGCTTTCAGATTTCCGGTTTCTATTTTTGAAAAACTCCACATTTTAAAACCCCACTAGAGTATACATTCGATTAATTTATATATGTTTTGCCTGAAAAGCTCATAAATATAATAAATATATGATATATAAGTTGGCAAATATTAATACTCAAAATGGATGCCTGTGTAAGATGAGCTTCATCCACCGACCTGAAGAAAATAGTCCTGCATACCCGTGATTTCATGATGGGCGTTTTCAGGAAAGAAACATCCGGACCTCTCCGACAGAAGCAAAATTTAAAAAACACATCCTGCAATATTCATAATGTGCAGGAATATTTTTGAAAATTTCATGCGGTGTAAATTAGATTATTGATGATAAAATTTATCTATATACATGCTATACCAAACCGAAAGATGATGTGAAAAAACAAGCTGTTTAAACTGGTATTTCTTACGAGTTTTGCACCAAAAATACATCATTCCTTACTATAGACCAGCCAAATACCCACAGGCCCTACATACTATAATGAGTAAAATGGCATAAAACGTAGTACCGGAAATTATTATAATAATCCGCATCAGCAGGATTCGATCAAAATGAAAGTCAGCAAACCAAGAGGAACAAGGGACTTCCTTCCAGAAGAGACCGCTCGCAGGAGAAATGTAGAGAACATCATGAGGCAGGTAGTGACAAAATGGGGATACAAAGAGGTCATTACACCCACATTCGAGCATCTGGAACTCTTCACCCTCAAATCCGGAGAAGGCGTGGTAGGCGAACTTTACAATTTCAGTGACAAAGGCAACAGGGACATGACATTGCGCCCTGAACTCACGGCACCTGTAATGAGAATGTACGTCAACGAGATGCAGGCAATGTCCAGGCCTCTTAAATTGTTCTATTTCGAGAACTGTTTCAGGTATGAAAGACCACAAAAAGGGCGCTTCAGGGAATTCTGGCAGTTTGGTGTAGAGGTCATAGGCAGCAACCGCGCAGATGCAGATGCAGAGATCATTGCCCTTGCAACGAACATGATAGAAGCAGCAGGAATCAAAGGCGATCTGCACGTTGGTCACTTGGGAATTATCCGCCACATCCTCAAGGATACAGAAGACGAACAAAAGAGCAAGATCATGCGCCTTGTTGACAAAAAGGACGATGAAGGACTGGACAACTACTTCGAAGAGATCAATGCACCTGCTGAACTCAGGAGAAACCTTCTTGAGCTCATCTGTCTCAGCGGTTCAGATGCTATCGCAAAAGCAAGAGAGATCCTGGGCGACATCGAAGAGATCGACAAGTTCGAAGAACTTCTAACCTTGCTTGACGCATATGAGATCGACTACAACGTCGACCTTAGTATTGCCAGAGGACTGGACTACTACACCGGAATGGTGTTCGAGATATACGCAGAAGGTCTTGGTGCACAGAACCAGATCTGTGGTGGCGGCTCCTACCAGCTCATATCCCTCTTTGGCGGAGGAGATGTACCTTCCACCGGATTCGGAGTTGGGTTCGATCGCATAATGGAGATATGTGAGATACAGCCTCCAAAGGAAAACAAAGTAGTGATTGTCGCAACTGATGATACCCGCACTGATGCAATAAAGGTAGCAACAAAGATGCGCAATGAACTCACCGTTTACATAGACATCATGAAACGCAACTTCAAAACACAACTATCCCATGCCAACAATATTGAAGCAGACTATGCGGTCATCGTAGGCAAAAAAGAGATAGAATCGGGTAAATTGACCGTAAAGAACATGCAAAGCGGAGAGCAGCTGCAACTGGCAATTGAAGAAGCCATACAGCTGATAAAGAGCAACTAATGCCATAACACCTCATATTATGCATTCACTTCTCAAAAATGAAAGGGCAGCCGATTCACTGCCCTTAAGGTTCACCATTGCATCCCTTCTGATATTGCTCATAATGGGACTTTTTTTCACTGCGATCTCCGATCTAAAGGGAAATACAGACGAAAATATGGCCATAATCGAAATTGATAAACTCGTTTCAAACTCAGAGCAGATATCCGTACGCGGAGAAGGAAGCATCATCCATCTGGAGATCGACATCCCGGAAAAAGTGAAAGTACATATGGGAGAACTACCCAACGAAGATAACTTATGGCCTTCAAACTCCAAAAACTACTACATCCATATCGATGAACGTCAGACCATATACGAATCAATGTCCGCGTTTTCGAACGAAAACATGACCGGAGCATATACAATAACCCCCGGTCACCACGAACTGAAACTTGAAACCGAAAGAGACCCCATTACAGGAATGCTCTTCGTAAAGATATCTGAAAAATAAAAATGAAAAACGAAATACTGCCCCATGCGATCCAGGATATGTTCAGGGACCGATCCGGCTGGATCGAGTTCACACTATCAAAAGCTGCATTGATGATAACAAGCATAATCCTACTTGCCGCATTCTACCAGATCGGAGCCGATTTCAGCGATATCCAAATGCAAAGACAACTGGATTCCGAAGCCATCGGCCTGAAAACATCAATTGATGACATCGGCAGCATCTCACCCGACAGCATCAGACAAAATTCCACATATTCATTCAATTCCGAGTATCCAGTTGATGCATTCATTTCCGGCGAATACATACGATTTGAAACGACTCATCGTGAGCAGACGATCCACTCGGTCAAACCCCTCACATTCAGGACAATTCCACTTAATGAAACTGAAATGCGAACATTCCTTTCAAACAATTTCAATGGACAGCCCGGCACGTTCGAACATCCTTTGATCACGGATACACCCACAGCCCTTGAAGTAATCTCAATTGTTGGCAGCCAGGAAGTAATGTTAAATACAGGAAAAATAGTCCATATTGAAAAAACATCCATTTACCTGAAAAACGATTCAGAGGTCAATAGACTTGAAGTTGTACTTGTTCATCAATGACGAGCAAGCGATCCTTGAACCTCACAATGACATCCTTGCCACAGCACTGGTAGTCATTGGATTTGTGGTCTTTGCTGCAGTCATGTCAAAAGCCTACCTCATCTACGATGAGCAGAGCCATTCCATAGAGAACTACGAAGAAGCATCCCGCATAGCTGAAAGCATTGCCAGTTGGGATGAACTACAGGGAACACGCCCCGACATAATATCCGCAGAGATACTTGAAGGAATTTCAGACCCGGTCTCAGACAGAGATACACATGCGCTTTTCTTTGCACGATTCTCCGCTAACAATGAGTTCTCAGTAGAGATCCATACCGATGACGGAAAACATCATTGGTCGATCCATAAAAACAAAACTGCAGCAAGCGGAAATGTAATAGCCGCATCCATTCCAGTTATTATAGAGATAAATCCTGCACAATACACATCCGGAACACTTACTGTTCGCCTCTGGAAAAGATACATATAAAGAAGGAAAATTATGCCAAAAACGAAACTCATAGAGGACCAGCGCGCATTCTCTTCAACAGCAGATGCCCTATTTTTCCTTGTGCTTATCTCTATTGCAACAGTCATCCTTATGCCATCCATAATGGCAGAAAGGCAATACGATGCAGCAGCATACACAGCAACACAGGACTTTGACAAACATCTCCTAAGTTCATTGCTCAACTCAAATGTGGACGATTTTGAATATGAGATCACACCTCTTGCGATCACAGGAATAACAATTCCTGAAAATGCCCTCATTAACGACCCAATCAATACAATGTTCGGAAGACAGCAGCACCACCGTACCTTCGCAGATATGATCGCAGAGGATATGGTACTGACACTTGCAATGAATGGCAATGGAACTACCCGTTACATCAATCCAATTGCACAGGAGCATAAAGAAAAGACATCTGATGCAATTGCGTCATATCTTGATACAAGGATCGGAGGAAGGTATGATTATCATCTTCAAGCAAATTGGGAACCGGTAGAAGATTATCCACTAAAAAACTCCATATCAGTTGGAATAACGCCTCCATACGATGCAATCCGCCAGAGTTCACGGATAACACTACCATTAAACACCAGAACATCCAGAGATGAACTTTTTGTAAACATAAACGACAGCATGCTTGAAGAACTTCATAACTCATCTAACACGACAAAGTTCTCCGCATATCATGAAGCGTTCAACAACACCATCGAAGAGGCATCAACATCCACTGCCGAACTCATCACAGACATTGTATTCCCCTCAGACTACCTTAGAAGCCTGATAAGGCAGGATATAACACAAAGCACAGAAACCGTATTCATCAGCAACCCACATGATGACAAAGAGGATCCTGAAATGCTGATAGCAGAATACATACTGAATTACAGCATGAAAACCATCTACGGAAGCAGTTCCATGCCTGCAGAACTAAACAACAGCATAATATCCATTATTGAAAAGGAGATCATTGAACGCAACCAGCAGAACATTGCAACACACCTCCACAACGACATCGATCAGAAGATCAACGAAACTGTCTCACAAATGGTAAACTCCACGAACATCAGTACGACAAAAGAACTAAGAGATGTCCAGGTGGATGAGATATACAGGAAAGTTAACAATGGATATGTGGATATCACGCTTTCTATCTGGTAATAGGAACATAAGCTTTATATTAAATGTCAGGTGTATTTAGGTCACTTCGCCAAAGTAACGATTCAAGTTATTGTTCCCAACGTTCCCTTAACTTGAGCATAAACTCAAAACATAAATATTCACTAAACAATCAAATTATAATCATCAGGAGGAATGCTATGGCAAAAATGCATACTCGTACAAAAGGTAAATCCGGATCAACAAGACCAATCAGGACAGAAGCTCCAGCATGGTCCACAGCAACCGCTGAAGAGATCACAACTGTGATCCTCGACATGTGGAAACTTGGAAACTCCACAAGCGTCATTGGAATGCACCTCAGGGACAATTATGGTGTGCCTGATGTCAAACTCGCAACAGGAAAGAAGATCACTGACATCCTGAAAGAGAACGATGAAGCTCCAAACGTACCGGAAGACCTGTACAACCTTATTGTAAAAGCTATCGGAATGCGCAAGCACCTTATTCCTAACCACAAGGATGTACACAACAAGAGATCACTGCACTCAACCGAGGCCAAGATCAGAAGGCTCGTTAAATACTACCAGTCCACAAAGGTACTCCCTGCAGACTGGAAGTACAAGCCAGAAACTGCAGAAATGTTGATCACAAGATAAGCGGCCAGCCCGCTTATCAATTCTTTGATGTTCGGTCCTGCTGAGCATCAAAATATCTTTTTTTGATTCATTTCCTATTTTTGTAGGTCGGCCTATAATCCCAAATTCAGTAGCTAATAGCTTCCAATATCATTTTAAAAGGCAAGATATAAATTCTTAGAATGACCACTAGAAGCTATGAAAGCTGTTATCCTGGCTGCAGGGGAAGGCATCAGATGCAGGCCCCTTACATCCATCCGATCAAAGGTCATGCTTCCTGTTGCAAATAAACCGATACTTGAACATGTTATCGATTCACTTGCAAAGAACGGCATAAAGAACCTAATACTTGTTGTGGGTTACGAACGAGAACGTATAATGAACTACTTCGAAGACGGTATCGATTTTGGAGTCAATATCAAGTACGTTCACCAGAAAGCACAGCTTGGCACAGCTCATGCCATCAAACAGGCGGCAGACCTGATGGAAGAAGATGACCGGGAATTCATGGTACTCAATGGGGACAACGTTATTGAACCACAAACGATCAGGGATCTTATAGACAAGCATACCGGTGACGCAACGATACTGACCATAAAAAAGGAACATATCCGTGGATATGGGGTTGTTATTGCAAGCGGAAAAAAAGTAACAAAGATCATAGAGAAACCAACAACTGAACTCAGCCACATCATCAACACAGGCATATACGTGTTCAACCAAGAGATCTTCGAAAGAATAGAACACACCCAAATATCCCCACTGGGAGAATATGCGATCACCGATACCATCCAACAGATGATAGAAGATGGCATGGATGTAGATCATGTTCTTACAAATTCATTGTGGAGAGATGCAGTCTTTGCATGGGACCTGCTGAAGGATAATTCAATGGTCCTTGACCGATCAGAAGACTACAATATAAAAGGAACCGTTGAAGATGGGGCAATTATCCATGGCAAGGTCAGTATTGGCAACAACACACTGATAAGATCAGGATGTTACATTGTAGGACCTGCAATGATAGGCGACAATTGTGAAATTGCACCCAACGTCGTGATCCTTCCATCCACAACTATTGGTAACAACGTTTCAGTCGGCTCCTTCACACAAGTCCAGAACAGCATAATTATGAACAACACCAGGATCAGTTCACATGGATCTATCTCAAATTCGATCATCGGGCTGAACAATTCCATTGGACCTTACTTTGTTGCTGAAGACAGGGAAAATGTCAGGATCGAGATGGAAGATGAACTTCATACTGCTGAAAAACTGGGAGCAATCACTGGCGACGATATTACGATCGGCCACCGGGTTCTCGTAAAAGCAGGGTCCATGATATATCATAACTGTCGGATCGAATCCGGAAAGACTATCGCTCAAATATTGCCTGAAAATTCCATTGTTGTTTAAAGGGGGGAGCAATATGTGTGGAATCATAGGATATGTAGGCAACCGTGAGGCAGCGCCTATACTAATAGATTGCTTAAAAAAGCTCGAATACAGGGGATATGACTCAGCCGGAATCACAATACTCAATGGAAATATAGACACATACAAGACCGTCGGGAAAATAAGGGAACTGGAAAAGATCCTCCCGGAGGATCTCAAAGGGAATATAGGGATCGGACACACACGATGGGCCACACATGGGGTCCCAAGCACTGTAAATTCCCACCCACATAACTCCGGAGATATATCCATAGTACATAATGGTATTATCGAGAACTACCTTGCTATCAAAGAGAAACTGCAGCAGGAAGGTTATGACTTTTTATCAGAAACAGATACAGAGGTCATCGCCCACCTTTTGCATTCAAAATTATATGGAAGCGTTAACAACACAGAGAAGACTTGTGACTTCTTCACGGCACTTCGCAGTACACTCCAGGAAGTTGAAGGATCCTATGCAGTCACTGCCGTATGTAGCAGTGAACCCGACCTGATGATCGCGGCCAGAAAGGACAGTCCCTTGATCATCGGCATCGGTGACGGAGAATACTATGCGGCATCTGATGTTACTGCTTTCCTCAATCACACAAAAGATGTCGTTTTTGTAGATGACCTTGATCTTGTTACCATCAGACCGGAAGGAGTGGAATTCTTTGATATCGATGGCAATGTCCTTGAAAAAGAAAAGACCACTATTGAATGGGACATTGAAGCTGCAGAAAAAGCAGGATATGAACATTTCATGCTTAAAGAGATACATGAGCAAGCCAGATCTGTGAATGATACATTCTCAGGCAAGCTATCCGAACTGGATGGTTCCGTGAATCTTGAAGAGCTAAACATCTCCAATGACGAAATCAGGAATATTGACAGGATCGAGATCATTGCCTGCGGGACATCTTTGAATGCAGGGCTTGTAGGTAAATACCTTTTTGAGAATCTTGCAGGGATACACACAGACGTAGATATCGGATCTGAGTTCAGGTATAGCAATCCCATAATGAATGAGAACGTCCTTTCAATTGCGATCACCCAGTCAGGTGAAACAGCAGACACCCTGGCTGCGATCAGAAGCTGCAGATCATATGGCTGCAATTCGATCGCCATTACCAATGTCGTTGGCAGCAGCATTACAAGAGATGCGAACAATGTTCTTTATACACATGCGGGGCCCGAGATAGGTGTAGCTGCAACAAAGACCTTTACAGCACAGCTCATCATGCTCTACCTCCTTGCGATCCGATTTGCAAGAGCTAAGGGGACGCTTAATGTAAATGAGGCAAAGGATCTGCTTGTGAACCTGAAGCGCATCCCGGGACAGATACAGAAAATATTGAACCACAAGGATACGATCCGCGAATGTGCGGAGATGTTCGCAAAAGAGAGAGATTATTTCTTTATTGGAAGACACCTTAATTATCCTATTGCACTTGAAGGTGCTTTGAAGCTTAAAGAAATATCATACATACATGCAGAAGGTTTTGCAGGTGGCGAACTTAAACATGGACCTCTTGCGCTTATCGAGGACGGAACACCTGTCGTTGCCATTGCCACAAAGGGGCATGTGTATGAGAAGATCCTGAGCAATATCAAGGAAATAAAGGCAAGAGAAGCAAAGGTCATAGCTGTGGCCAATGTGGATGATACTGAGATAGAGAAGTACGTGGACTGGGTATTGCGCATACCTGCAACAGATGAACTGCTCTCACCAGTACTATCATCCGTGCTTTTACAGCTGCTTGCTTATTATACAGCCCTTGCAAGAGGATGTTCCATAGACAAACCGAAGAACCTTGCAAAGAGCGTTACTGTGGAATGAAAATACGGAGTTATCAAATGAAATTATTCGGATCATCCGGTATCAGAGGTATTACTAACAAGGATGTAACTGTAGATCTTGCGTTGAAGGTCGGACTTGCCCTTGGGAAGACAAAAGGAACTGCAGTTATCGGACGTGACCCGCGCGTTGCAGGCGAAATGATCGAACATGCCGTTATATCAGGCCTCCTTTCATCCGGTTGCGACGTCGTACGCATCGGAATGGTAAGCACTCCGACACTTGCCTATGCTTCCAGGGATTATGACTGTGGAGTAATGATAACCGCATCCCACAATCCTGCAGAATATGTGGGAATAAAATTATGGAATCCTGATGGAATGGCATTTGATTCATCTCAGCAGGAAGAGATCGAAGAGATCATCGAGAAAGAAACGTTCGAGCCTGTCAGATGGGACAGGATCGGAAATTTGACCGAAGACAGCAATGCTATCAGAAAACACATAGAGATGATCGTGAAAAATGTTGAACGATCATCAAAGCGTGTGATCATTGACTGTGGATGCGGTGCGGGCAGCACTATCACCCCTTACGTCCTGCGGGAGCTAGGATGTGAGGTCATAACGTTGAACTCACAACCTGACGGACACTTCCCTGCACGAAATCCTGAACCAAACGATGCAAATCTGACGTTACTCAAAAAAGCAATGAAAGAATTCGGAGCAGACATTGGTATTGCTCAGGACGGGGATGCAGACAGGATGATGACTGTGGACGAAAACGGGGAATTCATCACCGGGGACGAAATGCTTGCAATGTTTGCCAGACATGAATGCAAAAGCGATGCCAAACTTGTAGTTCCGGTGGATACATCAATGATGATAGATGATGCACTCCCGGATTCAACGGTTGTCCGCACAAGGGTAGGAGATGTCTATGTTGCTGAAGAGATCAAGAGATCAGAAGCGGATTTCGGAGGAGAGCCATCAGGAAGCTGGATATTCCCTGCGATATCATATTGCCCTGACGGGATCTATGCGGCTGCAAAGGTGATGGAACTTATTCAGGAAAAAAAGCTTTCAGAGCTAAAGGGTGACCTTCCACACTATCCAACGCGCCGCGGAACGGTCAAGTGTGACAATGAAAAGAAGGATACTGCCATGGGATTAGTATGTTCTGAGCTCGGCTCTTCCGGAGAGATCACGGATATTGACGGAGTACGCGTGGAAATGGAAGAAGGATGGGTGCTTGTAAGACCATCCGGAACAGAACCCAAGATACGCATCACCGCAGAGGCAAGAGAGGGCGTGGACAAGCTATACGACATGGTGGAGAATGTTGTCAAAAGAGGTGTGGCATGAAAGCTGTAGTACTTGCAGCCGGAGAAGGTACCCGGATGCGGCCATTGACATCAGCAATTCCAAAGGTCATGCTTCCGATAGCCAACAAACCGATGCTTGAACATATAGTTGATGCAGCGATAGAAGCAGGCATTGAAGGATTCGTTTTCATCACAGGTTACCACGAGGAAAGTATCAGGGAATACTTTGGTGACGGGGAGAAGCGAGGTGTTACTATTGACTACGTTCACCAGAAAGAACAACTTGGTACAGCCAATGCCATTGGCTGTGCAAAAGAGTATGTCAAAGGCGAGTTTATCGTACTCAACGGGGATGT
Organism: Methanococcoides vulcani; assembly: GCF_900111645.1. Lineage (GTDB taxonomy): Archaea > Halobacteriota > Methanosarcinia > Methanosarcinales > Methanosarcinaceae > Methanococcoides > Methanococcoides vulcani. Next base: position 411,874 of record NZ_FOHQ01000002.1, on the reverse strand, counting down.
TCTTGTCAGTTCATCGCACATCAGAAGGATGACCGAAAGAAAAGAGGATGCGGTCATTACGGTCAAACATGTGGAAAATCCTTCGGATTTCGGTGTCATCGAGACCAATGGGAACAAAGTTTCCAGAATAATAGAAAAACCCGAGAAACCACCAACAGATCTTGCTAATGCAGGAATATACCTTTTCAGAGAACCTATTTTTGAACTTATCGAAAATACCCCACTATCACCAAGAAAGGAATACGAGATCACGGATTCACTTCAGATGCTGATAGATAGCGATGCCAATGTTGGCTATGAGATCCTGGAAGAGGAATGGATCGACATAGGCAGACCATGGGACCTCCTTGATGCTAACACGGTTCTGTTAAACGAGATGGAGCCCGTGAGATCAGGCCTGGTCGAACCGAATGCCACCCTCATAGGTGATGTGAGCGTAGGAGAAGGAACCCTCATACGCAACGGCGCGTATATAATAGGACCTGTAGTGATAGGAAAAGATTGCGATATCGGACCTAATTGTTTCATACGCCCTTCAACAACTATCGGGAACAGAGTCCATATTGGAAATGCCGTTGAAGTTAAGAACAGTATCATCATGGATGATACAAAGATCGGACACCTGACCTATATGGGGGATAGTATTATAGGACGAAAGTGCAATTTCGGTGCCGGAACAAAAGTTGCTAACCTGAGACATGATGGTAAGAACATAAAGGTCAATATCAAGGGAAGGAGGACCGATTCCGGAAGAAGGAAGCTTGGTGTTATCATGGGCGACGATGTCCACACCGGGATCAACACCAGCATAAACGTGGGAACGGTCATGAAAAGTGGAAGCTTTACGAAACCCGGAGAGGTTGTCAAGTGATACGGAACCACTTTTACAGTAATACACGGTGATCTGATTGATAGAAATGCAGAATTTAATCGAACTTGCAAAACAGATAGCTGCTATCATTGAAGAGTACGAACATGCACGTGTCATCTCCCATAATGATGCCGACGGCATATCTTCAGCTGCGATCATCTGCCAGGCACTGCTCAGGAAAGGGATACCATACCATCTGACGATCATTGGCCGCCTGGACGAAAGCGTGGCAGAGATGGTCAATGAAACTACTTCTGATGATGATATTGTGATATTCTGCGATATGGGTAGCGGGCAGTCCGAGATAATCGAAAAGGTCGAACAGGATGTGATCGTGATAGATCACCACAAGCCAGTCGGAGATTCGCCTGCCAAAGCAATGATAAATCCACACATGGTAGGAATTGACGGAGCAGTACACCTGTGTGCGGCCACCACAACATACCTTGTTGCAAAGGGTCTGGATGAGGAAAATATTGACCTTGCAGGACTTGCTATCGCAGGTGCTGTTGGAGATAAACAGCTGTTCGAGACAGCAAATAAGGTCATACTGGATGAAGCTGTTGAAGCCGGGATCGTTTCTGTCAAAAAGGGATTGAAAGTAGGCAGTGGCGATGTCGCGGATATATTGGAGAACACACCGGAACCATACCTTGACCTTACAGGTGAACGTGAGAAAATCGATCAGTTCCTGGAAATGCTTGACATACACGGCAACATCGATTCACTTGATACGGAACAACTCCAGAAGCTCACTTCCACAATTGCATTGAAACTTACGAAAACCGCCAGCCCTGAAGCTATTGAAGCTGCTATCGGTGATGTATACATCCTGAACAGGGAGGTTGTCAAGAATGCCTACGATCTTGTAGCCATCATGAACACCTGCGGTAAACAGAAAGTTCCCGGACTTGCCATTGCGCTTTGCATGAAGGACGAGTCCGCGCTGGAAGAAGCACAGGATATCACTCTTAAAAGCCAGAAGGCCATCATCGCCGACATTAAGAAGGCAGAAGAGCTGTTGCAAAAGGGTAAGAACATCTACTACCTGAGCGGTAAGGAACTTGAATCCACAGGAATGGTAGCAAGTACAATTATAAGGTACGTACATCCGGATATGCCTTTCATTGCCATTAACGAGGTCGAAGGTATTATCAAGATCTCCGGAAGAGGAACCAGGGAACTGGTCGATAAAGGACTTGACCTGGCTTATGCAATGCGAACTGCTGCATCATCTGTTGGTGGAGATGGTGGAGGACACAGTGTAGCTTCCGGTGCATCCATACCACTCGGAAGAACAGAGGAATTTATTGCACTTGTCGATGAAATTATCGGGGAACAGTTGAACTGATGTGAAATTATGAAGATATCCACGAAGATCGAGTTCAACAGCCCGGATACACCTGATATTGCGAGGAAAGTTGCACTTTCACTAAAACCTGACAATCTCACCAACATGGAAACAATGATAGGAGAAGAGAAGGCATCCATAACCATCAGAACAGAGAAGATCTCTTCCATGATCGCAACTGTGGATGATCTGCTTATGAACGCAAAGATAGCTGAGGATGTCATAAAGGAGGTGGAGGATGAAAATGACCTCTGAATGGAAAACACTTGAGGATGTTGAAAAGCATATCTTCGAATGTACGGCATGCCCGCTTTCTGATACTGTTATCAATAAAGTCGTCCGCAAGGGATCGGACAGACCTAAAGTACTATTTATCGGAGAAGCCCCGGGGAAGAACGAGGATGAGACCGGAGTGCCTTTTTGCGGACGTGCAGGAAAGATACTGGATGACCTTATCGACTATGCCGGGCTTGAGGATAGTGATTGGGCAGTTATCAATACCATCAAATGCAGGCCGCCAAAGAACCGCAATCCGAACAAGAAAGAGCTTGAAGCCTGCAAACCATTCCTGAACAGGCAGATAGAGCTGCTTGATCCAAAATTGATAATTCTCCTTGGAAATACTGCTGAAAAAGCCTTCCTTAATGGACATAAGATGGAATGGGGATCTGTTGAGGAATTTCAAGGACGAAATGTGCTTAAGATCTTCCACCCGGCAGCATTGATCTATACAAGGTCCCGAACAGACGACCAGCACCAATTCATTGATGAGAACAGGCATTTGTTCTCATGAGTTGAACAAAGTTATCTTATACAAAGGCGAAATTTTTGCCTCCAACATTTTTCGGGTCAATCAGCCCTTCAAAATAACCTAATTGTAATTACAAACTGTTTTTTGTTGGAAAAATTATTAAATCTGGAGCCTATTTCATAACTGTTTGCTTTAGCAATAAATACAATTAATTCAATCATGACCATAAATGGAACTTAAGAGCCTGCTGACACAATTACGGCCAGTTTCAAGAGGAATAACGTATGGAACTTAAATTCAACCTGAAAGGAGCATTCAAAACCAGCGCCGACCCGACCGACGCAAAAGATATTATTGCCCAGTATATCAATGAGGCAAATGAGACCATCCTTACAAAAGGAGCACCGGAAGGCCAGGGTGCAAGGATCACAGAATGGAATATTGTTGATAACAGTGTCGAGGTCTCGATAGAATCAGGAAGGTTCGTCAGGGCACATGACGCAATTATCCGCCTCAGGAAACCCCTTGCCGGAAAGCTTGGGAAAGAGTTCCACATAGGCATTCGTGGCATTGATGTGAAAGAGTTTACCATTGAAATGCCTACAGAAGAGAAACTTGAGAACATAAAGATCCCACACGTGAGCAACATCAGAAATGTGGAAGGTGGCATCGTTCTTGAGCTTGAGGTAGGTGAATCCGAGCTTGAGAACCGTATTCCTGACAGGATACTGACCCTCATGGAAGAAAAGGTCAGGGCTAAGGATTACGGCGGCAAGGCAGAACACTGGCAGGTCATATGGGAAAGTGAAAAGAAGGAATACACGTTCTTTGGCGACCCTACACAGGAAATGATGAAAGAAGGATGGATCAAGCGCGGAGCAAGCCGTGGACAGTGGATACATGGCCCACAATCAACAAGGATGTTCAGGACATTCGAAAGGATAGTTCTCGAAGAGCTCCTTGGTCCTCTGGGATACAGGGAAATGATCTTCCCGAAGCTTGTCCCATGGGAGGTCTGGCAGAAATCCGGACATGCAAAGGGCGTATATCCTGAGATCTACTACGTCTGCCCTCCAAAGACAAGGGACCCTGAGTTCTGGGAAGAGGTCTCTGATCATTACAAGGTCACACATGAGGTGCCCACTGCACTTATCAAAGAGAAGATCGGTGATCCGATCGGCGGCCTGTGCTATGCACAATGTCCTCCTTTCTGGATGTACCTGCAGGGAGAAACAATACCTACCGAGGACTTCCCAATAAAAGTATTCGACAGGTCCGGTACATCACACCGCTATGAGAGCGGCGGCATTCATGGAATGGAACGTGTGGATGAGTTCCACCGTGTAGAGATCGTATGGCTTGGTACAAAGGAACAGGTTGTGGCAACTGCAAAGGAACTGCATGAAAAGTACATGCACATCTTTAATGAGATCCTTGACCTTGAATGGAGAAAGGCATGGGTCACCCCATGGTTCATGGCACAGGAAGGTCTTACAGGCCTTTCAGAGCAAGGTGAAGCAGGTACCACGGACTATGAAGCACCACTGCCTTACAGAGGCGAGGACGGTGAGTGGCTTGAGTTCCAGAATGTCAGTATCAACGGTAACAAGTACCCGTCAGGATTCAATGTGAAATCACAGTCTGGCGAAGAACTATGGTCAGGCTGTTCAGGTGTGGGACTTGAGCGCTGGGCATCAGCATTCTTTGCACAGAAGGGACTTGATCCCGAAAACTGGCCGGAGGAGTTCAGGAAGAGAGTCGGTGAAATGCCAAAGGGAATTAATTTCCTCTGATATTCCTTTTTATCGTACCGATTTCTTTATATATGGACGTGTACAGTATTGACCCGCTATTAATAACCATTCACACGGGAATTATAACGGTCAGAATCACGAACATCAAAATCTAATTCGATCAATGTATTGATCAAAAACAACTATCACAATAATAAGGAGGAATTGCTTGGCAAAAAAGAGAGTACAAAGGAAGCTGGATAAGTGGAAATCAAAAGAGTGGTATAACATCGTGGCACCAAAGTTCATAGGTAGCAACAAAATCGGTGTAACCCCAACAGACGAACCAGAGAAACTGCTCGGTCGTATTGTGGAAACCACCGTTGGTGAACTTACCAATGATTTCTCAAAGCACAACATCAAACTCAAACTTGAGATCGATAACGTAACCGGTGATGTGGCAAACACAAGATTCATCGGCCACGAGATCACAACCGATTACCTGCGTTCCATCGTAAAGCGCCAGACTTCCAGAATTGATGCAAATCTTAATGTCACGACAAAGGATGGTTACAAGATCAGGGTCAAACCTATCTGCTTTACAGTCAAGAGAGCAAGGACAAGCCAGATCAAAGGTCTCAGGGACGTCATGACCGAAACAGTAGCAAAACGCGCATCCGAACTCGACTTCGAGCAGTTCGTAGAAGAAGCTATTGTTGGTAAGCTTTCCGCAAACATCTACAGAAAATCAAAATCCATCTACCCACTGAGAAGGGTAGAGATTAGGAAGACCGAAGTTCAGGTCGTTCCACCACACGCAGTAGCAGTAGCAACTCCGGAAGTTGTAGAAGCTCCAGAAGTCGTAGAGGCTCCAGAAGTTGTAGAAGCTCCAGAAGTCGTAGAGACACCTACAGCAGAGGAATAATTCTTTAAATCATAATGGTGACCCATCGGTCACCGTTAACATCTTTTTTTAACAATATTCATTTTCAATTAGCTTTAGCTAAGATTGCAAACGTATGTGCAATGCAGGAATATCCATTTGTCTCAAGATGAAGCAAGTGACTCCAATCATCAATTTGAGAACACACTTTCAGCTAACCAGCTCATACTGCTAAAATAAAAAGAGAAATGGCTGGTAAAACCAGCCTTATAGGAATATCCAGATCCCGAATTGAAACTTCACTTATGGGTGAAGTATGCAACAACACCATCATCCACTGAATCGATCCTGCAGAAGCCGAACCTTTCGAACTGGACAACGTTGTTAAGCTCTTCAACCACCTGTTTCTCACCAACACCTGTGAACTCACCATGTGGTGCCAGCACTTTTATGGAGACGTTATCTTCAGGTGCCCAATGGATTATGCGCATCTTCCTGCTTTTGACATCTTCCATGGAGTTTCCAATGCAACGACCTTTCAGCGGACTAACAGAGGTAACCTCAATATTATAGAGATCTTTCAAACGCAGGACATCGCCTTCTTTGACAGACCCTACATCATCATTGCAGACAAATGCCTTTGATCCGACATTGATGCTACGCCTTCCCCTCTCTTCGGTAGGATGCAATGAAGGTTCCACAACACAGGCTTCCGCATTTTCGATCTCAAGTTCAACAGGATCCCATACGAAGAAATACCTGTTAGCAATAGGATCAACGATCTTCCTGTTCTCTGCGTATAGAGTGTCCATACTGATGCTGACGTCGGTTTCACCCACACCCATCTCGATCATGAATTTACGAATAGCTTCAGGCCTGATACCACGCCTTCGGAGTGCACGCAATGTTGGAAGTCTTGGATCATCCCACCCGGAATACTCCCCTTCTTCTATTGCCTGTCGGAGTCCGCTTGTACTGAACTTGCCGAACTCGTGCATCTTGATGCGGCCCCAGTGAGTTGTCTTCGGGTAGTCCCAGCCGAGATAATTATAGATATATCCCTGGCGCTTCTCACTGTCCATCAGGTCCTTGCCCCTGATAATGTGGGTCATCCCAAGCTCATGGTCCTCAATAGCACCTTCAAAGTCAAGCAATGGCCAGACCACATATTTGTCGCCGACCTCAGGGCGTGGGTGCGGGGTCTTGACGATCCTGAAAGCACCATAATCACGAAGAGCAGGGTCCTTGTGCTTGATATCGGTCTTTATCCTGACCACTGCAGCCTTTTCCTCATAATCGCCTGCAAGCATCTTATCCCAGTGTTCAAGGTTCACCACAGGGCTCTGCCCACGGTGAGGGCAGGGTTCCTTGGCATCCTTGAACTTCTTGAAGTCGCCGCCTTCACAGAAGCAAACATAGGCATGGCCCATCTCAATGAGCTTTCTTGCATAATCGTAATAGACCTCCATATGATCTGACGCAATGACCACCTTGTCCGGTTTTGCATCAAGCCATGTGCAGTCCTCGATGTACCAGTCATATGCCTCAAGCATCGGGCGCTTGGTCTGCGGGTCTGTGTCATCGAAACGGATGATGAACTTGCCACCATACCTCCTGACATATTCAGAATTTACCACGATACCACGTGTACTTCCAAGTGTAGGCGGACCATTGGGGTTTGGTGCAAAACGCATGACAACGGTCTCACCCTCTGCAACGTCAAGAGGCTTGAGCCCTTTATCAGGCACTTTTTTCGTGTTAAGCTCCTCGATAAGCTCAGGTGCTATTGCCTCCAGCCGGGACTGCCAAGCTTCAGGACTCTCTTTTGAGACCTCATCCAGGATCTGCTGGATCATAGGACCAACATCCTTTGCAAGAGGACGCAGGTGAGGACACGAACCCATAACACGTCCCATAACAGCTCCAAGCTGAGGGGTCTTTCCATATTTTACAGCGTTTTGAAGCGCAAATTTTTCTATAGTAATCTTATCTTCATCAGTCAGGGTCATCTAAATTCCCTCGCAGGGTCAAATAATAATGTATGAATTTAAAAACAGATGAATATCAGAGCCTGTCGCCCAGATCACTGATCTGATTCACCTTTTCCAGAATACCGCCTATATTCTCATTGAACTTTTCAACGAACTCTTCTGCCATATCCCCGGCCATTGCACCGTGTGAAGAAGGCTTGATCAGATGCTCCTGCTCCAGCACACGCAACGAATACCTGACCTTATGAGTTGGCATTCCAGTCTCTTCGGCCAACTTCAATATGCCGATAGGCCCTTTTTCAATTACCTTCTGGAGAACGATCAGATGTCTTTCAGTAAGTTCGAGTTCCCTGTTGATATGGTCAAATAGCATTATACTACCTCATTCATCAAAGTACCAATTCCTTCGATCTTAACTTCCACAATGTCCCCACGTTCCAGCTCACCTACTCCCGGCGGAGTGCCTGTAGCGATCACATCACCGACCTCAAGGGTCATGATCCCGGATATGAACTCGATCAGATGCGGAATATCAAATATCAGATTCGATGTGCTTGAACTCTGCCTGACCTCGCCGTTCACAAGACTACTAACAGTGACATCAGAAGGATCAAGTTCTTCTTTTGGAACAATGAACGGACCCAAAGGTGCAAATGTATCAAAGCTCTTGGAACGTGTCCACTGACCATCCTTTTGCTGCAGGTCACGAGCAGTCACATCATTAAAGCAGGTATAGCCTGCGATCACATCCATTGCATTCTCCGAGCTGATGTTCCTGCACCCCTTCCCGATAACAACAGCCAGTTCTGCCTCATAGTCCACACGCTGGCTCATGGCAGGATAGACGATCTTGTCACCTGACCCGATCACGGAGGAGGAAGGTTTCATGAATATCACGGGTTCTGTAGGGATCTCCATGTCAAGTTCAATAGCATGATCGACATAGTTCAGACCAATGCAGATTATCTTTGAAGGAGTTGCAGGAGGGAGTACAGCGAGCTCGGATAGCTCAAATGTCCTGCTTTCATGATCCATGGATGTAACGAGATCACCGTTGACATTACCATAGAAAACATCATCATCGTGTTTGAATCGACCTATCATAATTGCACATTCTTTATTCTGATTGTAGTTAAGAACAGAATTGTAGTATAAATTATTTGTCAAACATTCTTTCATGAACTGAAATCGGACAGCAGACCTGACTGAATATAACATTAAAAATAAATATATAAAATAAAACAAGGTTAAGCCACAGACTCGTGCTGCGACTCTTCAAGGTCCTTCTTGTAAACGATGGTCCTGTATGGGAATGGGATCTCTACGCCTTCAGCATCGAACCTTTTCTTAATGGCCTCTTTCAGTTCACAGCCGGTGTTAAATGCAACTGAGCGGTCATGAACCCACACATATAGTTTGAGATTCACTGCGAAATCACCCAATTCCGTGACCAGCACAGAGACCTCTTCACCCTTCTTTGCATATGAATGATAATTCAGGAGTTGCTCATAGCTCATGACCTTAGGGTGCTTCTTGGCCTCGGATATCATTATGCTACGTGCAAGATCAATATCTGAATCATAGCTTATACCAACCTCAACTGTCCAGTTGACAGTAGGATCATCAATTGACCAATTAATGATAGCTTCGTCACTGATGATATGATTCGGGATATTAAGCCTCCTGTTATCCCATGTCCGGATCTTCGTATATCCCAGAGTGATATCAGTTACACGGCCGTATTCCTCATGAATCGTCAGCAGGTCACCCACACGAAATGGCCTGAATGTCGCAAGGGCAATCCCTGCAATGATATTGGAAAGAGTGTTCTGGGCAGCCATACCGATAACAATACCTGCAAACCCTGCGCCTGCAAAAAGAGCTATCGAAAGATCGCGAAGGCTAGGAATACTGAAGATGATAACAATGAAACCGGAGAAATACACTATTGCCACTATGATACGTCTTACAAGACCATAAGTGGTTTCATCAATGTTCATTTTCTTGCTGGCCAGCACAAAATATGCTTTTAGCAGCCGATCTATTAGCTTAGCAAACAGGAAGGTCAATATTACGACCAGGAAAACAAAAGAAATGACCGCAACATCCCATGAGAGCCAGGAAGGAATCATATCCAGAACATCCATAGAACATCATTAGGCACAGATGATATACATATTTGACTATTGTCAGGAGACAGTATAAGCTAAAGGTCACTTATTCAACCCGGAACTTGGACCCTGAATTAAAGATCCGGCACTTAAACAAGTACTTACATCCGACTATAGAAGTAGAACAAAGCAAAAAGCACAGTGACACCAAGGACCAGAAAACTGATGGTAAAGACCAGAAGTGTCCTTTGGAGCCTTTTCTCTTCCTCCGTCAGTGGGCGGATGTTATTTTTATATTTCTTTTCAAGTATAGATCCTATAGCACTTCCAAAGCCCATTCCAAATGCAGGGCCGAGGGCAATACCAAGTCCGATATTCCCGGTTAAAATGCCTGCGCCAAGACCCAATGGCACACCAAGCAGGAGACCAAGAGCAATTCCTTTTCCAAGCCAGTAGCCTTTAGGATACATGACCGAACTTTGGCCATCATCAGCGCTTTTCTTTACTCCAATGCTCAGGATCATACCAACAAGTAATATTACAACAGCAATGAATCCCAATACGATCAGAAGTGCCATGGATACATGATAGGTACTACCTGATATAAGGATTTACGGTAGTGATCCGGCATCAGGAACTGTACCGGAATTGATCTAATATGACCTTATATTTTTACGTAGACCTTGCCATCCTCTACTTTGAGCTCGTATGCTTTCTGGTCACCACATTTACCTGAAAGCGACTCAACTAAAAAACCTGCACCCCTTTTGACCTTGCCGGATGTCACGTCATAGCGGCACCGGTGAACCGGGCATATGACAAGGTTATCCCTGAGCCTTCCTTTGACCAATTTGCCGCCCATGTGGTTGCAGATGGCATCAAGACCATAGAACTCCCCTTTCAGGTTGATCACCAGAACCTCATTGTTTCCGGAGGTGAAACTTCTCATTTCCCCTTCCGGCACATCAGCTGTACTGCATAATTCGACATATTCCGCCATGCTTGATTACCCCATTAATTATTTGTGGCATCGGTATAAGAACATTCCCTCTTTCCAAATGCAGATATTACTTTTAATGTATTTATATAATGATAAATTGTACCACAGTAGCCGTAATTATTACATAAAGTACTTATCTTCAAGACCCAATTTTGATACATTACTTTTTCTGCTAAAGGGGGTTTTAGCATAATAGAGAAAATAGAGAGGTCAGAAGAGGAGTGGAAAAAGCTGCTGACGCCTGAACAGTATGCTATCCTAAGAGAAAAGAGAACGGAAATGCCGTTTACAGGAAAGCTGTTGCCTAATAAGAAAAAAGGAACCTATAGCTGTGCCGCCTGTGGCCAGATGATATTCGCATCAGATAAGAAGTTCGACTCACAATCTGGCTGGCCAAGCTTTTACGATGTGATCTCCAGTGACAGTGTGGAACTTGTCACTGATGATAGCCACTTCATGCACAGGATAGAAGCGCTTTGCCCCAGTTGTGGAAGCCATCTGGGCCATGTTTTTGATGACGGACCAGAACCCACAGGGAAGCGCTATTGTATAAATTCTGCATCCCTGCGGTTCGGGGAAGATGAATGAAAAACACAGAAGGACAATGGTGAGCAACAATGATGGAAAAAGCCACATTTGCAGCCGGATGCTTCTGGGGAGTCGAGGACAAGTTCAGCAGGGTAAGGGGAGTAACATCAACAAAAGTAGGTTACACCGGCGGTTCAATGGGAGATCCCGGATACTATGATGTAGCCACAGGAAAGACTGGACATGCAGAATCCATAGAGATCATTTTCGATCCGGAGATAATTTCATACGAAGAACTGCTGGAAGTGTTCTGGAGCATACATGATCCCACCACAAAGGACAAACAGGGACCTGACATTGGCACACAGTACAGGTCTGCGATCTTTTACCATGATGAGAAGCAAAAAAAAGCTGCTCTGAACTCAAAGAAAGAACAGGAAGACAGCAAGAGATATGGCAGCAGTATCAAGACCGAGATCGTTCCGGCTTCTGTATTTTATCCTGCAGAAGAATATCACCAGAAGTACTTCGAAAAGCTGAGATCAAGATAATTTATTTTCAAAAAAGAAAATGGGAAATAATGAAAAGCCGATGAAATAAAGGAGTTTCCGGATCACCGGAACTTTACCTTACTTCAAAAGAGATTGATATAAGATGCAAGTCTGAGGAAGGCCATCAGAGCAATGGACACGGTAAGCGTGGCAATGAATGCTCCGTTGCCATCAATGTTAAGTCCTCTAGTTGTCCATTCAAGGATGTTGTCTTCGTCTTCCATCGTGGAACCTTCGTAGTATGTGTCCATTTATTCTTTCCTCCTGGTTTTATGATCAATGATTGATTATCACGATTAATCATTGTACACAACTATAATGATTAATCATTTATTAATGTTTCTATTGCAGACCTAAGTATATAATCCCACACCCCATATTATGATCAGGTCAAGCTGTTATGAAAACAGGGAGGCGGGGAAACGTGAACAGTAAAATACAGGCATATATCAAAAAGCAAAGATCACCACAAAGAGAAATCGTTGAAAAACTAAGAGAGATAATTCTGAGGACATATCCTGATATGAAGGAAGAGTTCAAAATGGGTGTTCCCTGGTATGAAGGGAAGTACTATCTTGTTGCTCTCAAAGACCATGTGAATATAGGTTTTTCAATTGAGGGTTTGTCAGAAGACGAGATGAAACTCTTTGAAGGTACAGGAAAAACAATGAAGCATATCAAGGTATATTCCCTGAAAGGGATAAACGAAGAAGAGATCGTAAAGTTGCTGAAAGTAGTAAAGAATGAATGAGATGAGAATAAAAAAGAAGGAACTGAGCAAACAGGAATCAGGTCGTTGGAAATATAATAGATATGTTTATGTAAAACATCAGTCTAAATTTCTACCATGAATAAACTGGCCACATCTGGCGTCTTGCAGACTACAACATCTGGCACGTCATCTGGCCGATGATATATTACTGATGACATCACCTGACAAGATCAATGCTGATATCTGCACTCCGGGCTCCTGCCTGACCTCAGGACAAGATCCTGTTGGCAAGCCAGGGAGATATTGCTGTTACAATTAGCACGAGTAACCAGATGCGTCCTTCGAGAAAGTTGTAATCATGTAGCAGGTGTTCCCATGAGTGACCTATGACAAAATGTCCGAAGAGGAATTCAAAGGATATTGTCAGGAACAACCACATCAGGCCTACATAAATGAACTGGACAGGTGTTCCCGAAACATCGGAATATTTCAGGAAAACGTAGGTTACCACAAATATGACCGTGCTGAAGATCACTGAACTTATCTGGTGGGCAAGAAGTTCCCCCGTATAAGGCGCATAAAAACCTCTTGAGATGCCATTGATTATGGCAAGAAAAACGAACAGCATCCAAACACCAAGGGAATACAGGTAAAGATTCTGAATCATAGTAATAATTTTGATCACTCTAGATAAAAACATATTCTTGTTTTCAAAAAAAGATCAGCTCATTGGAGGCTTCAATGAGCTGAAAATGATCAATGATCGGAATCAGCTGATCAGCGCATAGAGCTTCATCACCACAGGCATTATTGCAAGAGATATTTTTGTTGTCATACTTGCACGATCGGAAGTCTCAATGATGATCATACCACTATCGTATGCTTCCGTAAAGGTTGCTCCGGGAGATTCAGAATCCAGGATCGCCCTTGCTGTATCCTCGTTTGTTGTCACAACGAGTGTTTCAGCAAACTCCACACCATTCCAATAGTGTTGTTCATCCAGCTCGCTCCATTTACCGAAATTGGCTACGGAAGCATCACCATCTGTGATCGCTACCATCTTCATACTGACACCACTTTCCGTAACGAACGGACCTTCGCTGAGAACCAGTTCAAATGCAGGACCTTTTGCCTCTATAGTTTCATTTTCAGATTCATTCTCATTCATGTAAATAACAAGAATGACATGTTGGTCTGAAAATATAGATTGCAGGGTCCCGGGAACCTGATCAATTTTCTCATTGTATTCATCTACTGCATCATTCAGATCATCGAACATATCTGCACTCGCAGGCGTCATTAAAAACACAGCTACAAGCACCATTGAAATAATTAATCTTAATTTCATTTATAGCACCCCAATTTATAATTAGTAAGTAAGTAGATTTGAAGTTTACCCTTTTAAAGTCATCCAGCAAACAGCAGACCCGATATATGTATTAAATTCAGGAATGAATCAGACCCCATTCAAATGAATACAGTAAAAACATAGATTATAAAACTGAATTGATTGAATGCCTGGATATCAACATCTCTGAAAAAATTAAAGAATGGGCAATAAGAACCTTAAAATATACATTGATAATGAAAGAGATACGATTTAAATAAAACTTATTTAACCTAAAACTTTTATTATTCGATATAAATATATAGTGAGAAGCACTATATGGAGTGTCAGGGTATGACAGGGTTGGGAACCTAATCCGATGAGTGGGGGCTCATCTTTCCCTTTTTTATGATTGGTTTTTGAATATTGGAAATGAAAGAAGAAAATTCCCGTTCTGTTGATAACAATTACATACATTAACTTTAAGCAGACGTAGAAAATTTTAACAAAGTGGTGAACACAGATCATTAAATTCATCAAAATAAGAGTGCGGGAGGTGCGATTCGAACGCACGAACTCCTACGAGACAGGGTCCTAAGCCCTGCGCCTTTGACCTGGCTGGGCAACCCCCGCAAAAAGAAACAATCTGTAAACTCATTTTTTGTATTTAATCTTATGCAATGGGTGCGATACAGCCTATTTTCTACACAAGCGCATCGCAACCCGTAAAGTTGTCAATTGACAGATTCAGCCGGAGGGTGTTTGAGGAATCTTAATTCCTTCAGGAACATTATCGCTACGACCGAGAACATAAGATACTGGCCTATAGGAGCTGCCATCCATATACCTGTAAGGCCATAGTATCGCGGAAGGGTGAACAGTAAGGGGAGAATGAAGATGAAGATCTTCCCGAACTGGATGAACAATGACGGCTTTATCTTGTTCACTGACTGGTAATAGACCGCTGAGGAGATTATGATGCCTTCAACGACAATGCCGAACATGAATATCCTCATACCTTCGACCGCGGTTACCAGCAATTCCGGATCGTTGCGATTGAAAAGCTGGATAACCGTTTCCGGAAACATGTATAGTAGAGTGAAACCTGAAAGACCTACAAATAGACATGACAGCATCGCCATCCTGATCGCACTATAGACGCGGGCGTAGAGCTTTGCACCGTAGTTAAAACCGATTATTGGCTGGACACCGGCTGAAATGCCCTCGAATATCATGTAAAATATTGAGAATGAATATTCGATCACACCGTAAGAAGATACTGCAACTTCAGAACCGTATTTCAGGAGCATATAGTTATAGCTCAACACAAGCACTGCGAGAGATATCTGCATGACGAATGCCGGAAAACCGGCCTTTGCGATACCCGCAATTATCTTCGGATCAGGGCTGATATCGGAAAGATGAAGCCTCAACTTTGCATGTCTGCTGAAGAAGTATAATGTGAATACCACAGCAGAAACCGCAAAAGCGATCAGTGTAGCAATGGCCGCACCCTGCATCCCCATTCCCCACCGCATAACGAAAAGATAGTCAAGCACAATATTTGTCACTGCACCTACTGCCATCATCTTCATAGCAAACGCTGGCCTGCCGTCATTCCGGACCAGAGGATCAAAACCAATTCCCGCGATGAAGAAGATCGAACCCATTAGCATAATACTGAGATAGTCATTCGCCATACTGAAAACAATTCCAGTAGCACCAACCAGAGTCAGCAACGGTTCAGTGAAGAACATACCTATAATAGCAAAGAAAGCGCCTGCCACAACGATCATCGGCAGCAGGTCAGAAGCGATCCTGTGAGCACGCATCCTGCCACCCTTCCCAAGTTCGAGCGCTACAAGTGCAGCACAACCCGTGCCCAGCATCATGCCTGTTGCCATCATAGCAATGAGTAAAGGATATACAAGGGTCACTGATGTGAGTCCAAGAGTACCAACAACATTACCGATGAAATATCCATCAATGATTATCTGGATACCACCAATAATGAATCCCACTACTGCCGGAAGCGTGAACTTCCTGAACAACTTACCTACACTCTCAATTGCTAATTCATCATCACTCATTTCCCACGTTCCCCTTCAAGATTGGAAGTTATCTTTTCCCACAATCCTGCAAAGACCTCGAACTCATTGTCATCAAGGATCTCCGCGATCTTTCCAAAGAACAGATCATCAGCAGACCTGCCCAGTTCGATCACTTCGTTCCCTTCTACAGAGAGGATCAACTTGCAGACACGTTTATCGCTGACCGAGCGTTCGGTCTCCAGCAGACCCATATCAACAAGCTTTCTCACCATAGTACTTGCAGAAGGTTTCTTCACATCCATTGCAGATGCGAGTTCCGATATTGTGGGGTTGGAGAGTGATCGGACCACCATGAGATAAGAGAAAGAACTAAAACTCACATCGGCATACTTCTCAAGCTTTTCGTTTTTCGTAAGGATCTTCTGGTAGTACTTATCGACCTTTTCAAACGAAAGTTGTGCAGGCATAATGGTTAGTTAGGCTAACTAATATTTAACTACGACGGAAAGTCATCCAGTAAGAATGAACAAACAGAAATAAACAAACATAACAGACACTAACGTAACTGGACAATTAAAACAAAAAAAGAGAGATGCGCCGACCGGGATTTGAACCCGGGTTTAGGGCTTGGAAGGCCCCAGTCATGCCACTAGACCATCAGCGCACTTGCATCCCCTAACTTGCATTTTTAGAATATAACCTTTTCGCCCAAACTTAGTGGCAGGATAAATGTATTGCTTTAGTCACAATACGTGCAATCGCCTTTATAAAGAATATGTGCTGCGAAGCTCCTTGATCTGATCCCTTAGTGCTGCTGCCTTCTCAAATTCCAGATTTGCCGCTGCTGAATGCATCTCTGCCTCAAGGTCAATGATCATATCGGCAAGCTCCATGTCGGAAAGGTCCTCTGCAACCTCCAGGACCTCGGACTTCACTTCCTCGTATTCTGCTTCTACAAGCTCTTTCTGTAAAGCCTTCCTGATGGTCTGCGGGATTATGTTATGTTCCTCGTTATACGCAAGTTGCATCTCACGCCTGCGGCCGGATTCCTTCAGGGCACCTGCCATGGAACCGGTCATATTGTCAGCATACAGTATTACATACCCTTCCGCATTCCTGGACGCTCTACCGATCGTCTGTATCAGCGACCTCTCTGAACGCAGGAATCCTTCCTTGTCCGCATCAAGGATCGCAACAAAAGCAACCTCAGGAATGTCAAGACCTTCCCTCAAAAGATTAATACCGACAAGAACATCGAACTCGCCTTTCCTCAGGTCGCGGATGGTCTCCGCCCTCATGAGAGTATCAATATCCGAATGCATGTACCGCACCCGGATCCCCATTTCCAGCAAATAGTCGGTCAGGTCTTCAGCCATACGCTTGGTAAGGGTTGTCACAAGGGTGCGCCAGCCGCGGTCCGTGACCTTGTTGACCTCCCCGATAAGATCGTCGATCTGGTTCTCCACAGGGCGCACGAATACTTCAGGGTCCACAAGCCCTGTCGGCCTGATGATCTGCTCCACAACTGCGCCGCTTATCTCCAGCTCATAGTCCGCAGGAGTGGCTGACACGTATATTGCCTGATTTATCCTCTGGTGGAACTCATTGTATTTCAAAGGTCTATTATCAAAAGCAGAAGGTAAACGAAAACCATAGTTGACCAGTGATTCCTTCCTGGCACGGTCACCATTATGCATCCCTCTTATCTGCGGGATGGTCACATGGGATTCATCGATGACCAGAAGGAAATCATCAGGGAAGAATTCAAGCAAAGAGGACGGAGGATCACCCGGACTCCTGCCATCGAAATGACGGGAATAGTTCTCGATACCGCTGCAGTATCCCAGTTCACGGATCATCTCCATATCGAATTTCGTACGCTGCAACAGCCTCTGGGCTTCAAGTATCCGGTTCTCCGACTCAAGCTTTGCGATCTGATCCTCAAGCTCTTCTTCAATAGAGTCCAATGCAAGCACCATCTCTTCCTGAGGCATTACAAAATGCTTTGCGGGATATATGACAATGCTGTTGTCATCCTTCACAACACCGAGCGTCTTGCCGGTCAGAGGATCAAAGGAGGATATCCTATCAATCTCATCCCCGAACAATTCGATACGGATACCATGCTTCTCCTGTGCAGGGAACACTTCCACAGTATCCCCTTTTGAACGGAACGTACCTTTGGCATAGTCCATTTCGTTGCGCTCATACTGAATGTTGATGAGACGTGCGAACAACTCGTTCCTTTCGATATGTTCACCAGGTCTTAGCACAACAGACATCTCCCTCCATTCTTCAGGGGAACCGATGTTGTAAATACTTGAAACACTGGAAATAACAATAACATCCCTGCGTTCTATCAGGGATTTTGTGGCTGAAAGCCTCAACCTGTCGATCTCCTCGTTCACAGAGGAATCCTTTTCGATGTAAGTATCGGTAGTCGGAAGATAAGCTTCAGGCTGGTAGTAATCATAATAGCTGACAAAATATTCCACGGCATTATCAGGGAAGAACTCCCTGAACTCCGAGAATAACTGAGCTGCCAGGGTTTTGTTATGAGCAATTACAAGCGTAGGCTTCTGTACTTTCTGAATAACATTTGCAACTGTGAATGTCTTACCGGACCCGGTCACACCCAACAATACCTGATGTTTTAATCCCTTGTCCAGACCTTCTACCAGCTTTCTGATAGCTTCTGGCTGGTCGCCTTTTGGCTCATATTCAGATACAAGCTTAAAACTGCTCATCACTCTGTAATATGTCTGTGAATATCTATAAACGTATGTGTGCGACACTTTGACCCTATTCACAATACAACATGAGGTGAACACGTAATTACATGTTTACAACATTTCGTCTACAGTATCCATCTGCAAGATCAGCGAAACAGTACGAACCATAGCAACATCAGAATGATAGCAAGGATAATAGCGATCTCTAAGCTTTTCCTGTCGCTGCCAAAGATTATAGAAATCTGACCTATCATAACCACACCACCGCCTTTCACAAAGGATCGACTGTCAGTATCTGTCCGAACCTCACCAAAGTATTCAGGACGAATACCTGCATCGTAATCTGATCTGTCGTCACGTTGTTGATACTGCAGATCCTTTTGATACTGTTGGTCTTGTTGATCCTGTCCGACAGAGCCACCTGACAGTTTTCGGGAACCAGACAATGTGAAAAGATACCCCAGAATGATCAGCACGATTCCCGTTACGACTATAATAACACCGATCATGATCTTCGCCTCCACATGAGAACATAGATCAGGGCAATAAGAAGTCCGACCCACATCATGGTGCTGGTAGCCTCTGAAGATGAGCCAAATGCGGTAGGTATCGGACCTATCATCACAAAACCCCCGAAGTCACCTTTTCCTGCGGAGGTAATAGCAGTCACCATCATACCTGTAAAAACAAGGAAAAGGCCGAGAACAATTAACAGAAAACCAAGTTGAAGATCATCATTTGCCGACCTCATAGGAAACAATTTGCCCAGATCAATAAAAGTTATACCCTCTGCATCTGCCAGACAGGAGCATATCCCTGCGGTGCTGCCTGGGCAGCAACCTCTTCCCTGTCACCGATGTAGAGATATTCACGCTGTGTGCGGTTACCACGGCGTTCCAGAAGGTTCTTGCGATACATACGGGAGAGATATGTAGAAACTGTGCTTAGCTTGATCTCACCGTAAACACGCTCATAGTTCTGCTGGATCTGTTGTGAAGTGGACCATTCACGAGGATGCTCGTACTTCAGGAAAAGCTCAAGCCTTTCATTGATCGTAAGCTTTGAATTACTTACCTTGTCGCGAAGTGGTACGTTCGATACAGCATTGTTGTTAACCTGTGGAACCTGTTGTTCCGTCATAGCACCCTGAACTGGACGAACAGGAGCAAAGTTACCAGAAGATACAGTCGCTTGCTGCGGTTGTACTGGTTGTTGATAACAAACCGGCTGGTTCACCACAGGATTCACAGTCGGATTAACTGTTTGCTGGTTCACAGGCACGTAGTACTGCGGGTACTGTTGAGCTTGTTGAACCGGCATCTGCACAGGCTGGCAATAAGGCTGTGCTTGTTGTGGAACTGGCATCACAGATACAGGATAGTATTGTGGTGGTACAACCTGTGGAGGTTGTGAAACAACAGTTTCCGGAGTTGACGCGGAAGTTTGTTGTGAAAACAGTTGCTGAACGTTTTGTTCAGATTGCAGATAGGAGGATGAAGAACCGGTCGAACGAGGTTGCGCCTCTTCTAATGTATCAATAAACTTGATAACCCGTTCTTTTACGTTCTCACCAGCAAATTCAATACTGGTGTTTTCTTTTCCTTCGTCATCGATTATTTCGAGCCGAATCTTCATCTTCTGCGCCTCTGCAGCGTATCCATCCATCCCCTCAGATCGGTGGATTCACAAACCATCCATCCCCTCAGATAATGGCTCAGCTTTTATGTGAATACAGTTTCATGCAATCGATTTGTACTGCGATAGTACAATTGCTTTGAACTGCAATACATCCATTATACTTAATGATATATAAAAGTTGGCATTAAAATATAAGTCATTATATGTATTATACTAAATTAAAGGTTTTAAAATACTTATTTTCAAAAATAGGCATATAAAAACGCTTTAAAAAACATCCACATTACTTGTCTAAAAACAAGAAAATCCGGAATCACAACATATTCTAGGGAATACTCCAGTGGAAGTAAGGGGGTTTGTTTTCATACATTTTTTGCTGAGATTATCTACCTAAAAGTAAAATAAAAAGTTATTAAGCCACCATAAGATAAAATAAAAATTATTAATGATTATTAACTACATAAAATGCATAAAAATACTTTAAATTAAAAATAAAGTCGTAAAAACAAATAAAAATAGATCCAGACGCGATCCGAACACCTGCCGCACAAAGCATTATTGCCCCAGTCAGTTGCTTTTATATTACATGATGTTTATAAGGACGAAACATGACCGACGTAAGTGCAGGATCATCAACGGGAAATGATGTGTCGGATATGAATACCGACAAAGTAACCCGCGAAGCAGAAAAAGTTGAAGACATGGACGTCCAGTCGATACTCAACGAGAATGAGGTCCTGAAGGTCCAGAACGAAACTATGAAAGCAAAGCTCCTTGAAGCCAATATGATGGCTAACAAGTACCTTTCAGAGATCGAAAAACTGAAGGAGCAATTGGACCACCTCACCACACCACCACTGTTCATTGCTAGTGTCATGGAGATAGAAGACGACATGGTGCTTCTGAGACAGCATGGCAACAACCAGGAGGTTATGACAAGGGTGCCGCCAGGGATGCAGGGCATCATTGAACCAGGCATGCGCGTGAGTATTAACGCAGCGTTTTCCATCATATCCACGATCAGTAAGGCAGCAGACGTACGTGCCCAGGTCATGGAACTTATCAATTCCCCAGGCATCGACTACGACATGATCGGTGGCCTTGACGATGTCCTCAAGGAAGTCATCGAATCAGTTGAACTTCCACTGACAGAACCGGAACTTTTCGAGAACATCGGAATAGAACCTCCAAGCGGAGTTCTCCTGTACGGAAATCCGGGAACAGGTAAGACCCTGATAGCAAAGGCGGTTGCATCAAGAGCAAATGCCACATTCATCCGCATGTCAGGTTCAGACCTCGTGCAGAAGTTCATCGGAGAGGGCGCAAGACTTGTTAAGGACGTGTTCCAGCTTGCAAGGGAAAAGTCCCCATCAATACTGTTCATCGACGAGATAGATGCAGTCGGAGGCATGCGTACCCACGACGGCACAACAGGTTCTGCAGAAGTGAACCGCACAATGTTGCAACTTCTGGCAGAGATGGACGGATTCGACCCCAGCGGCAATGTAAAGATAATGGCAGCAACTAACAGGATCGACCTGCTTGACCCCGCACTCCTGCGTCCTGGCAGGTTCGACCGTATAATCGAAGTGCCGCTGCCTGACGAGAAAGCAAGGGAAGAGATCCTGAAGATCCACACAAGGAAAATGACCCTCGAAGAAGGTCTCGATCTCGCCAAGATCGCAAACATGACCGACGGCCTGAGTGGTGCTGACCTGAATGTAATAGTCAAGGAAGCAGGCATGTTCGTCCTGAGAAGAAGAGGCGACATGATCACCATGAAAGATCTCCTCGACGCATTCGAAAAGGTCGTATCAGAAGAAGAAGTAAACGTACCAGCCGGAATGTTCGCTTAAAGCGAACTTCCAACTACCTTTTTAGACGATAAGTATAAATATAATTGATTGCTTTTAGGGGATGCTAAAACGCACTAAAACCGTGTGCTCCGATAGTGTAGCACGGCCAATCATTCAGGACTCTCACTCCTGTGACTGGGGTTCGAATCCCCATCGGAGCACCACTAACTTTTTTATAATCCCACTCTTTTTGGACTTAATGTATATAGAGATAAATCTATTTTTAATATGATTTCCCACTTCATGAGATCAGTTTGTCCTGTAGATCAGATCCAGAGATTTCTGACAGCAAAAATATATTAAGCACACAACTATAACATTTACCAAAAAACGTATTAAAACAACATGACCAAAGAGAGATACAATGGACCAAAAGCAAATAACACAGCTACCCTTAGCAGGAACGCTGATCGGCGCATTAATTGCATATTTACTAAGACCGGAAGCCCCACAAATAGGCCAGCTCCCATTCGGCGTAGTCATGACAAGGGGAGCAGATCTAAGCGGCTTAGACGAGATGTTGATACCAATAGCAGAAGCATCATTTAACTACACGGTAGCAGGTGCAATAATAGGTGCGATAATAGGTACAATAGTATTCTGGGTCATGAGCAATAAAATGAAGAAATAATGAACCTTATATGACCCCTTGCAGACTTATGGCAGGAGCTTATACCACTTGTTGCATTCAGCTATTTTAAAGTGAACTTAAGACTAAGGAAAAGAAGGGATGTTGCCTGCTTCTTTGTCTTTGCAGCCTTCCTAAACAACCTCAGAGGTGCCTCATGGGACTCATATATGCTGGCGATCAATGGAATTATCCCTTATGAGGAACTCTTTCTGGCCTTTGAAGGATGGTTTACGGAAAACGTGATAGCTACGATCATGATAGTTCCATTTTTACTAAGATGCGTCACCCCATACATCCAGCAAACAGAATCCTATGTGGAAAGCTACTGGAAATAAGATATTTGTACTGGATATTAGCCCCACCGGAATACTACTTACCTCTTTTTGCAGCACCTTAACCAAAGAGCAATGTGCACATATTACTGTATATTGCAATAACCTAAATTTTGATAATGAGAAAAGTTATTCGCCATCAACTACTTTCCGATACTCCAACTCACATGCATACAAACACGCTGCCAGCCTCTTGTCTTTCAGATCGTTCACAGTATCCTTTAGCCCAAGCTTTGAACATTCTTCATAGACCTTACAGACATCACAACAATTAGTACTCACAGGGCAACCTCCAGGAACAGATCTTTGGACATATCAATGAAGGATATAACTTAAATTCTGCGTTCGGCCAGGGAAGGTCAGGTTATCAGAACGGAAAAACAAAGCGAATAAAACAGGGAATAAATGCAAGTATATGATCATTAAAAGCAAAAGATACGATGGAGTAGGCTTGGCCCTCCATACGTCAGCATATGGAGGAAGGTGCCCCACCATCAAAGACTTGACAGGAAGGACACTTTGCTCAGTGCAAAGACGACGAAAGAACCAACTGCAACATCCTGAAGGTTTAGAGGGATCATTCCACCAGGATTTGTAAGTACATAAATGACCAGTGTTGCTATTCCTGCAAATGCAAAAGCTCCAATAATAACATCTTCTATTTCTACCATTTTTTATCACGCTCAATGAGGGGGCTAAGCATGCGACAGAGGTTGAGAAGTCAACCGGTATCGTATATACACAAACCGCGACTCGTTTTGTTATTTAGAAGTGTTTTTTCCTAAAAGATGATGTTGTATATATAGATTCCGATATGTTGTTAGGACAATACCTTTAAAGACTAAAAAAAAGTAGACGCAAACGGTGAATAACCGTTTGGGGGAAAATACAATAAAATCGAATTGCACCCCTCATATGTGCAAAAAATAATAAATTGTGCAAAAAATAAAGAACATATGTGGAAAAGGAAAGAGAAGGCACTATTCAACCTGAACAAAATTCAGGCTAGAACGTTGACTTCTCCTGCTCCATCCACGGAGTTGTAAAACACAGAATGAACAATATTTCCCAGATCTTCATCCATAAAGGGCTTCGTCAGATAACCCTGATGACCTACCAGGCTTGCCCTCTCACGGGTAGCCTTAGAAGAATCTGCGGTAATGAACACTATCGGTATGTTATATGACTCACGTATCTTCATAGCGGTTTCGATGCCATCCATCCCACCCTTTAACCTTATATCCATAAGAATAAGATCAGGATGGATCGCACTCACCAAGGAAATGGCATCTTTGCCCTTTGAAGCAAAACCAGCTACAGAATAACCCATCTTCTCAAGTTTCAACTTTATCATCATACCGACGATCAATTCATCTTCAACAACGACTATCTTTTTGTTTTTCATAGTAATTATCCGGATAATCCCAAAAAGGACTGTTCTCGTACCCATACCCCAATATACTTTCATTCATGCCGTACTGTAATGCACACTATCACTCATTACGGACATTGTCATATTACTGATCATAAGACCGGCTAACGACTTGATCACATCAAGACTGTCACGATCATTTTCAGGAATAATGAATTCAGAAGATGATGACGCGATCAATAATCCTACAAAGTGGTGTTCATGATGGATAGGAATAATGGCAGTACCCTGCAATCCTTCATCCTGCATCCGAGCACCCGTAATGAAAGGATATATCTCAGAATAATGCTTGTATATAGGGAAGCCTTTCTTTGCAAAGTTTATCTGACCGGAATCAGCACCAAAATATGAGACACTGTTCACAAAGTCACTTGAAAGACCCTTATGGTTCACAAGTACCAGCCCCCCGGTAACCTCGTCAACCACATATAAAGCACAAATATCTATAGCATCGAGCTGAGTAGTCAGCTCAAGAAGGACATTCATGGATTCCTCCAGATTTACAGGCCAGCTGAGATCACTGCCCAGCTCATCCTGAATGAACATAAAATCATCACGTTTTTTCTCATCATTGATATCAACGATCTTCGCCTTCAGGCATTGCATGCGACCATCCTCATCATAGATGATCTGTGTCTTCTCACGAACCCACCTGACATCACCATCTGCCTTCATTATCCTGTATTCCTGCATGAGATCGACTTCAGAACTATCAGAGTACTTCAGAAGGGCCTTTCTAACCATTTCAAGATCAGCAGGATGAATTATATCTTCATATGACAGGCCGCCAAACAGAAAATCATCGGGTTCATAACCAAAAAAGGATACATTATCTGATACGAACTCAAGTGGCCAGCCATATTCAGACCTCCACACGAATACCACCTCGGGCATTTCATCTTGAAGATCCGGTAAATTAAAAGTTCCTTTCATCATAGCACCCACCCCTGTTCAGAAGATTAATTGAATTTTAAATAAGAATTCTAAGTTTTTTCATCTAAAAAGATAGCAGTCCCCGGAGATCTCCGGGAACCTTTCAACAGATAGAGGAGTTGTTTCCTATCACTTCTTCTTTGAAATTGCTGATACCATACTTACAGCAGCGATCTTATCAACATGAGCCTCGTGCTGTGAGTAGAACCACATTGGGATATAGAGACCAAGCACACCTATTCCGATAACGGTTGAGAACCAGCTACCTTCAACACTGTTAAGGTAGATCACACCGACCAGACAGAGTGGGAGGTTGAAGAGACCGAACAACAGAGCAACGTTCTTCCATCCGGTTGGTGCCTTGAATGGCCTGTCAAGACCAGCAAGGTGTGGGTCTCTCTTTGCCTTTACGTATGCGAAAAGGCTGATACCGTTAGCACAAACATATCCGATTGCTGATGCAGCAAGGATAGCTGATGGAGTACCCATTGAGATCAGGATCAGGTTGAAGACACCGATAATGACCATTGCGAGTACAGGAGTACCATGTGCATTTGTTTTCTTGAAGAGCTTAGGAAGGTTTCCTTCTGTTGCCATTGAATGCATTGCCCTTGATGCACCAAGGTATGCAGTCTGGATGATCAAGACCATTGCTGCAATGAGCATGACAATAGCGACAGTTGAACCGACATCACCGAGTGCTGCCTGTGCAAGCGGAAGCATTGGATCAATTGGTGCAGCGGCAATACCATCGATACCAAGTACACCAGTAATGGTCATCTGTACAAGGATGTAAGCCACCAGACAGATAGCACCACAGGAGAACAATGCCTTTGGTACATCAGAGCCAGGTTTCTTATATTCCGGACCATAGATAGCTGCAGTTTCCCATGCGCAAGCACTCCACTGGGCCATTGCAAAGATACCGAGCAGGATCAGGATATGATGGAAATCCCATGCCCAGTCAGTTGGTAACCAGGTACTGGTGATGTTAGACATTGCAAAGTCACCGGTTGCATAAGGGGCCAGTGTAATAATTGCCATTGGAATAAGTGAGAAAGCTGCAAGGATGTAACCTACAAGCGCACCACTTGAAAGACCACGGTAGTTAACAAGTATCAATCCACCGAATATCACAATACCTGCCCCCAATGAAAGCTGATACTGGCTGAAAGAGGCTGCCAGTGAAGGGAACAGGCTGTGGAGATAGAAACCCACAAGAATTGCGAAGATAGCAAGTACAGGGTTCCATGCGAACCAGTAACTCCATGCACTGAATCCACCGATCAGTTTACCCTTGTCATACTTTCCTACGTGCTCAGGCGACTTGAAAACGTTCTGGGCGAATCCGGGCAGACCGGATGCGTTAGGGAAAGTTGTTGCAAGTTCACCATAAGCGAGGTTCTGCATAAATCCCTGGAAAACAGAGAGACCCCATACAATAATAGCAAATGACCATAGATAACTAGCAAAATAACCAATCGATGGCAAGATCAATAAAGGTACACCAATAGCAATAGCCAATCCCTGTTTCCAATCGATCGATCTTTCGAGCGTACCGGCTTCACAGACAACCTTTGCGCATTGCTCCGCATGGTGCCAGTCTACGCCGGATGCTTTTTCTTCAGACATATTCCATCACACTCCTTTTAATAATGATTCCTTATAACAATAAAGAAAAATACCGAAATTGACCTGACATATGTCAGGTCATATCGGCATAAATACGGTTTAACTTACAGTTTAACCTGTAATTTCCCTGAACTTGTCACAGCAGTTGATGTCAATACCGAGAAGCTTCTCGATGTTCATCTTAGCTGCAATACCCTTTGCACAGCCAGGAACTGATGTGATCACACCAATGTCGAGCTCTTCCCTGAGTTCCCTCATGACATACTCGTCGGAGAGATCTGCAGTTGAAACGCCGAGCTTCTTTGCAACGAAGTCCTTTGCTTCCCCGATTCTCATGTTCTTGTCAAACTGCATCCTTGCAACAAGGTCACCAGCTGCCCTGATACCGGTCATACCGGAAGCCATGATGTGTGCAATTGGCATACCCATTGGGTCACCAACACCGATCTATATACCGTCGACGCCTGCGATCTCGACCATTGCCTTGCTTGCCCTGGTTACTGCATCGATTGGTGGGGTCTCAAGCATTGGGATACCACCGACACCCATTCCCATATCGACATGACATGGAATTGTTGATGCCTCAACAGCTGCCTTCATGAAGGTAACTGAACGACCAAGGTTCCATGCGGATGTCCTACTGGTATTGGTGTTACATACAGGACCGAATACGTTTGCTCCTGCCTTTGCTATAAGTGGTGCCTGCTGGTGTGGCCACAGACCTGCAAGTACTGTACCATCGTACTCAAGCTCTCCGTGCATACCGAGAACGAGTTCTCCTGCCATACCTGCTTCAATGTAGATTCCAGGGAATTCTTTCCTCAATGCTTCGATAGAATTAAGGGATGCATACATGTCACCGTCACCGGCTGCACCGATGGTATCGAAGTTGACACCGTCACAACCAACATGCTGGAGCCTCTGCATGATCCAGACCATGTCACGGATACCATGCTCTGCTGCATGGAAAATAGAGTCCTGTGCTTCGGAGATCTTGAATGCTTTCATAAGATCACCAGGGTTCTCGAATGGACCATCAGGAGTGTAGTACAGACCCATGTTTGGCATTGCACCATAGAGCATAGGAATGATCATGTTCTGCTGGCAAACTTCCATTGTCTGGCATTCCTGTGAGATAACAGGCTTTACAGGCTTGTAACTGTAGTCGATGTGACCGAGTTCCATTGTGTCTGCACCAAATGCACGCTCGTGCATCATTGAACCAACAAGTCTGCTTGAAGGAATACCTACACCACTGTTACCCTGGTCACCATCGATCCTGATAGCACCGATATCGTGGGTTACAGGAACTTCCATGCCTGGTTCGACACCAACGATCCTGCCAGGAGATATGATGATATCAAGCATCTTGTCCATCTGGTCTTCAGTAAGTGCTGGGATGTCACCAAGATCTGCTGCATCTGCACTACCTGCTTCGATATCAGCCCGGATGTCTTCCTTTGTCATGAAGATCTTCTGACCGTCACCCATTCTTAAGAAATATTCTGTTGCCATTTTTACAACCCCATTAATTAAAGAAGTAATTCCTTTGCTTTGACTACAGCTTCACTTGCATTTTCTGCATAGCAATCTGCACCGATCTTCTTTGCCCATGCATCTGTTGCTGGAGCGCCGCCGACCATGACCTTGACCTTGTCTCTGAGACCGTTCTCCTTGAGAAGTTCAACGACTTCCTTCTGGCCCTGAAGTGTTGTTGTCATAAGTGCGGAGAGACCGACCATGTCAGCATCGGTTTCCTTGATCTTGTCAATAAAATTCTGGAGAGGTACATCCCTACCAATGTCGTGAACTTCAAACCCTGCAGCCTGAAGCATTGTTGATACAATTGCTTTACCAATGTCGTGTACGTCACCCTCGACAGTACCATTGACAATTACACCGAGCTTTGCAGAGGCTCCACTGCCTGCCATCTCATCTTCCAATTCTGCGACGCCTGTAGACATTGCATCTGCTGCCATCATAACGTGTGGAAGGAAGAGTTTTCCCCTTTCGAAGAGAACACCAACTTCGTTCATACCTGCTGCAAGACCCTTATCAATGATCTCTACTGCCGGGACCTTACCCTTTGCCTTTGCTACTGCAGCTAATACTTCATCTTTTTTGCAGGACACTACCGCATCGGATAGCTCTTTGAATAATTCCTCGTTTGTCGTGTTACAACCTCCATTAAAGTCGTGGAATATTTACCACATGATTATGGTAGCAGGATTTGATCCTCACCACCATAGAATGAAAAACCAGAATCATATATAGCATAATTTGCTTTGGAAGTTTGACTGATACTGGAAATGGAAATACCCATGGGAAATGACCATAGTCATTGGATATTCAAACGGCATGAGAATTTCCAACGGCTTTAGTTTATATATAAATTAAAAACAGTTCAGGAATAATCAACACCATGAACCGGATTATTCAAAAAGAAGAACAGAATTATGCCATAAAGCCCGTTCTTCCCGAAGAACAACCGAAAGAATCATTAAGGTTAATACTGGATTTTATAGAGGAGTCTCGATGAAATCCTCATTAAGTGATACAATATGGCTTTCTGAAAAAAGGAAAAACCTTCTTTTACTGCTCGTTGAGGGATCAAGGAATATCGACCAGATAAAGACGTCCCTGAATGTCACGTCAAAGGCAATGATGCCCCAGATAAAGATACTGAAAGAGCAGGACATGATCATCCAGAATGAAAGCGATGCGTATGAACTTTCTGATGTTGGCAGGATAATAGTCAGGAACATGAGCCCGTTATTGAAGACGCTCGAAGTAATAGAGGAGAACAGGGAGTACTGGGCTACCCGCGACCTTTCAGCAATACCGGAACCTCTTGCGTACAGGCTGGGCGAATTGGGACAATGCATGCTGATAGAACCTGACCTGAACCACATGTTCGACCTCCCTGTCGAATTTACAGAGAACCTGACAAGGTCAGAAGATGTGAAGATGTTTGCATCATATTTTCACCCATTATACCCGGAACTATTTTCAGAAATCATTGAAAAGGGTATTAAGTTCGAACTCATCCTTACGGACTCTGTCCTCAATCGAATGAAGAATGATTGCCTTGACCATCTTAAACTGCTCGCATCATCCGATAATACGGAACTTCATGTATGTGACGATAGTATCAAACTGACGACCATATCTGTCACAGAACGGTTTACTTACATATGCCTCTTCAACAAGGATGGCAGATACGACCACCGGAAGATCATGAGCTTTGATGATAGTGCACGCATTTGGGGTGAAGAATTGTTCTCATATTACCAGGAACGATCCCGCCAGTTGAAAGATATCTAATAAGGAAGATCCAATATGGCTTTGAGAAAAATAGAATGGAAAAACGTACCCCTCAGGTCCAAATTGATCCTCTTCATTGTGATAGGTGTCCTGCTGGTACTAGTCACATCAACTGCTGTCATCATATCCACTGTTACCAACCAGGAAGTTGACCTGGCCTACGAACAATCCATAGAAAAGTCCAGAGGTTACGCGAACCAGTTTGATGTTGACATGCGAAAGAACCATGCAATAGGTCAGACGATCGCAAATTCTCTGGCAGCATATGAAACTGCTGACAGGGATGAGGTCAATGATATATTGAAGGAATTAGCGGTCAAGAACCCGGACCTCCTTGGAACATATGTTTGTTATGAACCAAATGCCTTTGATGGCAATGACAGGACTTTTGTAAATGCACCGGGACATGATTCCACGGGAAGGTTCATCCCATACTGGAACAGGATCAGCGGTGATCTTCAACTTGATCCACTACTCAATTATGATACTTCCGATTACTACCAGTTACCAAAGAAACTGAAGGAAGAACAGATCATTGATCCTTACTTCTATGAAGGGGTTTTCATAGTAAGTTACGTGACCCCCATAATAAAGGACGGGGAATTTATCGGTATTGGAGGTGTGGATGTATCCCTTACATACCTTGATGAAGTGGTAAGCGAAGTAAAGGCATTCGATACAGGGTATGCGTTCATGACAGGAAATACAGGCATCCTCGTCTCACAACCCGAACAGAAAGACTGGATCGGTTACAAAACACTCTATGATTTCAATGTCCCGGAAATAACCGCCATGGCAGATGATATCAAAGGAGGAGAGGGGGGATATATAGATACTATCGACCCTACCACAGGAAAAGAAGTAGTGATGTTCTATGAACCGATCAAGACCGGTGATTTTTCATTTATACTTGTGGTTCCGAAAGAGGAGATGCTTGCAGGTGTTGTTGAGCTTCGTAATAACCTCATCGTGATATCCGCCATATCCATTATATTCATGACAGGACTTGCCGCCCTTATTGCAGGCTTTGTCACAAGACCTATCAGTGAGATCGTAGCCAGTTTTAAGGATGTCTCCGATGCAGCGGTGGGAGGGAAAATATATGCCCGAGCTGACACCGATGTGGATATCGATTTCAAAGACATACCATCGGGTTTGAACGAGATCCTTGATGCCTTCACAAAACCCATGGCTGAAACCATGCACGTAGCCAACGGTCTTGCAAAAGGAGAACTTGAAACCCGTGTAACTCCCGGTCTCAAAGGTGACTTCAAAGATCTGGGTGACACCCTTGACAGATTTGCTGAAAAGCTCAATAACATTATTGATGAATCCAATTCAGTGCTGATGGCTTTCCAGAAAGAAGATTTTACACAAAAAATAAGTATCAAAGGAGAAGGTGACTTCAGGATACTCACTGATGGTATTGAAGAAACAAGGCAAGCCCTATACAAGATCACTACTGAACAGAAAAAAGCCAAACAGGAACTAATAAAGTATGCAGAAGAGCTTGAGCACTCCAACCAGATGAAAGAAGAGATGGAGCGGGTCGTCGAGAACAGTCCTGTTGTCGTATTTAAATGGAGAGCAGAAAAGGGATGGCCTATTGAGTTCGTATCAAAGAATATATCACAGTTTGGTTACTCACTTGAAGATTTTGCATCTGGTAAAGTAAAGTATGGAGATATTGTCCACCCACAGGACCTTCCAAGAGTTGAAGCCGAACTACAAAAAAAATGTGACGAAGGTTACAATCAGTTCAACATCGAATACCGGATCCTGACCAAATACGGTACTGTCCTCTGGGCAGATGAGAGGACATTCATACGTCGTGATGAAGATGGGAACGTGAACTACCTGCAAGGAATCATTGTAAACATCGACGAAAGAAAGCGTGCGGAGGAGGCTCTTATAAAGATAGAGGATATTCGCAAGAAAGAGATCCATCACCGTATAAAAAATAACCTGCAGGTCATATCCACATTATTATACCTGGAATCTGATAAATTCAAGGATAAAAAGGTAAAGGAAGCTTTCAGGGATAGTCAGGACAGGGTCAGAACAATGGCACTTGTGCATGAAAAACTATACCAGTCAGAGGATATGGAAAGCATTGACTTTGCAGACTATACTAAGAATCTAATTAATTACCTGTCACAATCATACGTTGTCGGCAACCGTGATATAAAGATAGACCTGAAAGTGGAAGATATTTTCCTGAACATGGATACAGCAGTGCCACTTGGGATCATTATCAACGAACTTGTTTCGAACTCACTTAAGTATGCCTTCGAGGATAAAAAGGACAAGGGTACTATATCGGTAGACATAAAGCATGCTGGAGACAACTTCACACTAACTGTCTGCGACAACGGATGTGGAATACCTGAAGATATTGACTTCAGAGAGACCGAATCCCTTGGACTTCAGCTTGTGACGAACCTCGTCGAGCAGATCGATGGAACGATCACGCTTGACAAAGAGAAGGGAACAAAGTTCATAATACAATTCACAGAAGAAAAATATGAAATATGAGAGGGAATCGATGACTCAAACTAAGATCCTGGTCGTAGAAGATGAAAAGATCGTTGCCTTAGGTATCAAGAAGATGCTGAAGAACATGGGATACCTTGTACCCAGCATTGCATCTACCGGAAAAGAGGCCATCAGTAAAGCAGAGATCACATTTCCGGATCTTGTGTTGATGGACATAATGCTAAAAGGGGATATGGATGGTGTCGAAGCTGCTGAACAGATACGACAGCGTTTTGATGTCCCCGTGGTCTACCTTACGGCATATTCCGATGAAAAGATACTGGACCGAGCTAAAAGGACAAAGCCTTATGGTTATATTATCAAGCCTTTCGAGGAAAACAGTCTTCATACCACCATAGAACTTGCACTCCACAATTACAGAGTGGAAAAAGGACTTGAAGAACCTGATGAATGAGAAGAGCAGTTATTAAAAAATGGTGCGTTGATACTGCACATCTAAATTAAAAATGGATGCTTTGATAATAAATATCTAAATTAAAAGAGAAACGCATCACAACACAACGTTGCGATGCATAAAATTATAATTATTTCTTGAATTCTGTGTATCCGCATTTGCCACAGGTAAGTCTGTCCTTGTGGTCTGCAAGATATACACCATCGCCACAGCGTGGGCAGAACTGCCTGAGCCTTTCGATGGAATCGCCGGTTACTTTGTAGTAGTCTTTAACTGCCATTATGATCACTCACTATCTTATGCTTCTTCAGCTGGTTCTTCGGATGCTTCGTCTTCGACAACTTCAGGTTCTGGAAGTTCGTTCCTTTTAAGGACATATTCCTTCTCTACAACCTTCATGCGATCTGCATCTTCATAGATCTTTGCGTATCCTTCAGCTGCAGATATACCGTAGCTGTTCTCGAACTTTTGGAGAATGACGAGCTCAAGTGGCACGTTCAGCATTGCAGCCAGTCTGTTCTTGACATCGAGCCTTGAAGGTGTTGCACCCTCGAATGCAGCATCGAACTTCACTTCCCTTCTGTTGAGAAGTGCGTTGTTTTTATCTTCTGTAATATTAATATCCATTTAATTTCCTCCGCACATTATTGAACTGTTCTTTATTATCTTGTTTTTCAAGAATTTTATCAAATAGATCTTTTATTTCTGCTTTTTTGGATTCTGTGACCCTTACAAGCATTACACCTTTATCCGGTTGCCCATACATGATAACCGAACCGAGAGGTGCCATCATCATCGCAGGTAAAGCCGCAAGATCCTCTTCGCCTTTTACGAATATCCGAACATTCCGATCGGACACTAATGCATCGCCTATCACAGATATCAGTTCTTCGGTGATC
The DNA here is from genome assembly GCF_900111645.1 of Methanococcoides vulcani. Lineage (GTDB taxonomy): Archaea > Halobacteriota > Methanosarcinia > Methanosarcinales > Methanosarcinaceae > Methanococcoides > Methanococcoides vulcani. The sequence goes on along the minus strand of NZ_FOHQ01000002.1, from coordinate 377,655 downwards.
ACACCAGCAGGATTATCGACTGAAATTTCAACAAATCCCTGATGTTTCGTACCATCGACAACCTGTGAGGAAGCCGGTGCCCTTTTCGTCCTATCGTCCACGATCAGTACATCTGGAATGATGTTTGATTCGAGCAAGTGGAAAGTAGTAACATCACCCACAGATATAAGTTTTGTGGGATTGCCGAGATCCTTTACCGAACTTCTGACGGCATCACCGCCAACACCTTCATACAGGATACCAAAAGGTTCCCGGAAAAGATGTCGAAGACTCTCCGGTAAAAAGATCTGTAAACCCAAATTTACCGCACCTTCAAAGCATACTTATCGGCAACTGTCACACCGATCATCTCTGCGATCTTAGATCGCTGAGGATCCACAATAATAACAAGTCCGCTCCAGTCAGAGCTCAAATTGCTTGAACCACAGACCGGACAGGTCTGACCTGTTACCACCCTGTGACATTCACGACATACCTGTTCTACCATTATAGATACACTCCGGTTCACTCTTTAGATTCATCGGATTTTGGCTTGCGTGCATCTTCCAGCCATTCCAGCCTTCCAAGAGCATGCTGACGCATGGTCAATCCGATCTTACTGTCCCTTGGCTCTCTTTCGTTAGTGCTTACAGCAACTATACGGGCACGCACCTTGTCGCCTTCTGAAAGGATACGATCTCCGGTCTTACTCAGAAGCCTGCCGTGCTTACCGTCATATGACATGAAGTCGTCAGTGACCTGGCTTACGTGCAAAAGACCATCCATGGCACCTATGCTAACGAAAGCACCGAACTCAACTGTCTCGACGACCAATCCTTCAATGACTTCCTGAAGCTGTGGGATGAACACAATAGCATCGAAAACAACATCGTAATAGACCGCTCCATCACCAACAAGGATATGACCTTCTCCAACTTCTTCAATATCCGTGACCGCAACAATTGCACCAAGTGTCTTATCGACCCTGCCCTCAAGTTTCTCCTTTAGTGCATCCTTTACACTGACCCCGACATCCTCACCCAAAAGGCGGGGAGCCACACGGATCGTGTCCGCAAGTTTCATCCTTTTATACATATCTCGATCTCCAATATGCCCTGCATTAATCTAAACTGCCACTATAACTATAAGTGTAATATGAAATGATGATCATGTTATATCCAAACGGTTCTTCTGGCGCAAACGCACAACGGTCACATCCACTTCCTTCAGGCGCTTGACCAAACCGACATCATTGGTCAACACTGCTGCCCCAGTATCAAGAGCGAGCTGGAGGATGACATCATCCGCACTTCCTGTCCGGTCCACAATGGTACATCTGTCAGATAATGAAAGTGCAACCTTTGCCGCTGTTCTGTTCTCACCCCTATACCTTTTGATCAGGATCTTTATCTCATTTATGATCGCCTGGGGAACAATGAGCTCATCATAACCCAGACGTTTCAGTTCTGAAAAGATATCGACCTTGAACTGAACTGGTATCATTAAACCATTTGTATCTATTATAACCTTCAAGCCTTAATGACTCCCACGCCTATAAGTCTCCAACGGGAACCAACACGCCTGCTGATAGCAACCATGGAACCAATTTCAGCACAGACCGGCCTCTTTAGCTTGGTCTCAGCAACATTTTCTCTGGCACTTGTTACAATACCCACAGTAGTAGCAGTTCCAACGTTGAGCATCAATGGTTCACTGCTCTTGATGTTACCAATTGATTCCTCATCTGAAACGCCGACCACACGCTCGAGAAGCTTCAGGTCCATAGTGAATGAATCGTGTGTAGGAGGTAATGTACCTGGTGCGCCTGCAACCTGCCCTGTGAGCGAATCGCTCTTTGTGATACTTGGGTCCAGTCCTGTACCCAATGCAAGCAATCCTCCAGGAGTTGCTTCTTCTACCTTGTCGCTACCTGCAGCGATCATGTTGATAGTAGTGAATATAGGCTCCCAGTGGATAACATTCTCGCTTTCCACCTTGCGTCCCGGACGGATCTCAAGTTCATCACCCGGATGCAAAGAACCTGCTGTAAGTGTTCCACCGATGACACCGCCTGCGATCTTATCGATAGCTTTTCCCGGCTTGTTGATGTCAAAGGATCTTGCAATAAGCATATGTGCAGGCTTGTCAAGTTTCTGCACAGGTGTTGGTATCACTTCGTTCATCGCATCGATCAGCACATCGATATTGATGTTCTGCTGTGCGGAGATAGGAACGACAGGTGCATTCTCAGCAACAGTCCCCTTAACGAACTCCTTTATCTGATGATAATGCTCGATAACCTTCTCCTTTGGAACAAGGTCGATCTTGTTCTGAACGATAACAATGTTCTCGATACCAATGATATTCAAAGCCATCAGGTGCTCTTTTGTCTGTGGCTGCGGACATTCCTCGTTCGCAGCGATCACAAGGATAGCACCATCCATGATAGCAGCACCTGAAAGCATTGTGGCCATCAATGTCTCGTGACCAGGGGAATCCACAAAAGATACGGTCCTCATATCCTCGGTCTTTTCACCACAGTGCTCACATTTCTTGGCTACAGTATAACACTGGGGTTCGGGGCAAGTTGGACATTTCCTGAAGGTAGTATCTGCATACCCTAACCTGATCGAAATACCACGCTTCAATTCTTCACTATGAGTATCGGTCCATACTCCAGATAACGCGCTTACAAGCGTCGTTTTCCCATGATCGACATGACCTACCATGCCAATATTAACACAAGGCTGACTCAATTTTTGATTTCCCTCCCTATCGGGCTAAAATAAAAGTGTAATCTAATATAATTATACGAATTCAACGTAACTACTCTGAAGTTTGTGATACCATGTCATTCCTAATATATAAGTGATTTCAACCATTATAGTATCATACCATATTAGTACTGATCTAAAAAGGTCAGGAACATCATAGAAAGAACACGAAACCTGTCAATAAAAAGAAAACGATGAGAGAAATGATCACTCATCGTTGCTGTTATTTGAAGACCTGCTGCGATAAACAAAATAAGCTCCACCAGCGATCACTATTACCAGTACTGCGCCAATAATGATGCCAGTCATGCCGGAGCCACTGTCATTTGCAGATGCAGGGAGGACTTCCGTCTTGATCTTCACCGTGTCCGAGATACGGTCATGTCCATCAGTATCCTCATACTTGATCTCACTGTTCAGTGCATAAGCCTTCGGTACTGCAAGATCATCGACCTTTAGTTTGAACACTGCAACAGTGCTCTCGCCGGAATCAAGTGTACCCAGGAATGCCTGGTCATCAGTAGTGCTGAACGGATCAGCAGCACTGATCCTCACAGTAGCATCCTTTGCAGGAAGGTCACCCACATTCTCAAAGGTAACATATAACAGACCTTCTGTGTCAGGATACAGGTCACCGGATACATTAGTTACCTCGAACCTTGCCTCATCCTTCACAAACAGATCGAAGGTAGTGTTCTGCGCACCTACATCATACCAGAGTCCGATCTCCATATTAGTAATGCCAAGATCGGTCTCATTGTCACCATTTATCTGGACATTCTTCTGGTATCCATAATAGAGATCAAGGCGCATAGGGTAGCTACCTGACTCGGCGTTCTTTGATATCTCTACATTGAACCGGACAGGCGATTCGGTCTTCTGCCCTGATACAAGAGTACCTGCTTCCTGAGGTCCGGACTTTACTTTAACAGCAGGATCAAGAGGGGTCAGAACAGCAACAATACCGATAGCCGTAGTTCTCTGGGATTCATAGGACATTTCAGTACTCTGCAACTTCTGCTCCAGCTCAGTAAGGTAGAAATCATCCTCTTCTGATCTGAAACCTGTGATCATACCCTTGTTCATAAGATCGAGGTTCAGTGTGACGGAATCACCTCGTTCGAACTCGTTATCACCTACGAGGGTCGCAGTCACATCGGGACCACCATATACAGTATAATAGTTCTCATCAAAATTGAAGAAATCAGGTAGTTCCGCATTAGCTGCCGTAAACTCCGCATGGACCGGAGCTGCAAACAGCAGCAATACTGCAAGTGAGACCATAATTGGCACAGCGTATCTGGAATCTGTCATTTTAAACATAATTAGTCCTCTTCATAGTGTTAATTCGATAATTTTTCAGCCAAAGTGTTATTTTTTGTCATCCTTCCTGCGTATCGTATTGTATCCCATGTAAGCTGCTACCAGGAGTATTCCTGCAAGTGCCAGCGTCGTGATGCTGATACGGGCTTCCCTTGACCTGAGCGGAACCTCAACAATAATGTTGTCCGAGAACTCGATCTCGCCATCCTCATCACAATACTTGATCTCACTATCAATTCCGTAATTCTTCTCCACTGCAGAGATCTCCGCAGCAAGATCGAATGATGCGGTCTTACTTTCCCCCGGTGCAATATTACCCAGGTTTACAACTGACCTGTCAGAACTCAACGGTTTCATCACAATTATCCGGGCAAACGCATCAGCCGCTTCGACCTCACCCACATTCGTGTAGGTCACATTAATGATGCCTGACTGCCCGGATGTAAGTTCACCTTCCACATCGGACACCGCGAACTTTGCAGCTGGTTCGATCACCAGCGGTATCTGAAGGGTCGTATTCCTTGTCTTGTAGAATGTGGTATGGTCAAGATCAGGTAAGCCAAGCCTCACAGTACTCCCATCGGTCATCTCGACCTGACTCTGATATTCGTAACTCACAGGCAGCAAAAGCACGTAACTCCCTGCAGGTGCATTGTCTGAGATAGTGATGGTAAAAGACATCGGATCATCTGGAAGTACTCCCGGGTATAGCTTGTCAAGTGTCTGGACACTTGTTGTCGGGTCGACCTCTATATTATCTGTGATCGAGACCATCTCAGCCTTAACCCCAAAAGCAGTCGTCCTCAAAGACTCATATTCAATTTCCTTTAAAGACTTTGCATGATCACTTTCTTTTGTACCTACATCGGCCTTAGCCTTGAATCCATACAGTACACCCCTGTTCGAAAGGACAATGCGAACCTGTGCGGTCTCACCCCTTTCAAACACAGTGTCCCCGAGAACGGAAGCATAGATATCAGGTTCACCGTAGGCATCATAATAATTGGTAGAGAACTCATAGGTCGGCTGTATGAACTCTTTTGCTCCTACAGGAGATGCAGTGACCGCAAACAAAGCCGCAGTCAGCAGAACAGCCATCATGACCGCTGAATTCACATATTTGTTTTTTTGTGTTTTTTTACAGTTCGTCATCAAAAGGCATCAGCCCCCGGATCAGTTCCATATTTTCCAGTTTCTGTCGTTGATATATCATCCTCAAATGATCCATCAAGTATTATCTTTTTTGCTTTCCTCTTTTCGCGGAAATTATCGAGCAATACCATCACAGGCGGGAAGATCACAAATGTTGCGAACAGGGCAAGCCCTACATCTATTACAGTGATCATTCCAAAACTGCTGATAATATTGAAATCGGATGCTACCAGTGCACAAAAACCAAACAGCGTTGTAAGTCCGGAAGTGATGATCGCTTTTCCGATCTTGACACCTGCTTCGGTCATTGCTTCTTCAGGAGTGGCACCTTTTTCTTTTTCCTCGAAATATCTCTCCATCATAAGTACAGCATACTCGGAACCCACACCAAGGATAAGTGCACCCAGTGTAGCTGTCATTGGTGTGTATTCCATACCCATCAGGTACATCAGTCCTCCTGACCAGCCGACAACCATGAACATTGTCACTACCGGAACAAGGGCCTTGAGAAGATCACGGTAGATCAAAAGCAATCCACCAAATACCAGCCCCAATCCCAGATATGTCATAAAGACCCTTCCTGAAGTGAGAGCTCCAATGACCTCTGTGAACACGACATTACTTCCTGTTATTGTAGCAGTCAGCCCGGGAGGTGGTGACATCCACAACATGTCATCCCTGACAACATCCGTGAGAACTTCGACCCCTTCCATACCAAGGCTTCCCATTACATCACCAATATTCAGGTTAAGCAAGAGCATATTCTCCCCATACATGAAACGGTCTTTCTGCTGGGCAGGCATCTGTTCATACAGTGATCTGATCTCATCTTCACTTTCGGGGATCACGCCACCGTTCATTGACTTAACAATAGTAGCCATGCTTTCCGCCCCGAGGATATTGTTCCGGTTATCCACTTCATGAATGCTGAACTCATCCATCCATTTCAGAGTATTAGGATCAGCAACATTGTCGGTCTTTATAATAATGTTCAGCTGGTCCTCGCCCCCTGTAATATCAGAAAGGTGTTTCAGGTCGACCAATGCCGGCAGGTCCTGCGGTACAAAGGTTTCCGTATCTGTCTGGATAGGGACCTGGGTGTCTGCCAGCAGACCACCAGCACAGACAAGAACAGCAATAGACAGGATCATGAAAGGATGTTTGATAGTGAAATGGGTTGTACGACCCAGTATCCTGTCCAGAATGTCCGGCTTAGCCTCCTTGGAGTTTGAGGATGATGTCTTTGACTTATTTTTGCCGGTCAGGGATAAATGCCCAAACCTCTCCTTGCGTATAGATTGCATGTTGTCAAGACCGTATATCACAGTCACTCCGACGAACAGGGATGCAAGGAAGCACATCACAATACCTATGAGAAGCAGTTTTGCAAAGTCCTGTATCATGGGTACGCTTGAGGTCACAAGGGAAAAGAAACCCAGTGCTGTAATTATGAGTGCGATCAGGACAGCCGGACCGGTATGTTTGATAGTATCCACCACTGCCTCTGCCGGCGTCTCGCCGCGTTCGAGTTCCTCTTCGATACGATTCTGGAACTGGATGGCATAGTCTATACCCAGCCCTATGAGTACAGGGAATGCTGCCATTGAGACCATGGTCATTGGTATCTCCAGATAGCCCATGGCACCGAAAGTGTAGATTATACCTAGCAATACAATAGCAAGGGGCATGAGTCTCCACCTGACATGGCCGAACACAAGATATAGCACAACGATCATCAGGACGACCGAAAGCCCAAGCAGTACAGCCATACTTGACATCATGGCATTGTTCATGGAAACCATGAAAGCCGGCTCACCTGTTACTACAATATTATAATCAGGAGGGAATTCCGCCAGGACAACTGATGTCTCGATCTCCCTTAATATCTCCTGTTTCTGGTCATCACTTACCGACCCTGCTATTTCAACGTAGATAAGTGTGTGAGTATTGTCCGGCATCAGTTGTTCAGGAACATAGTGGGTGATAAGGGACTCCAATTCGACCCTGTCTTCAGGAAGTGCTGCTTCACCGGTAAGACCGAAATTGGCATCTTTGACAACCGATGAAACACTTTGCACCCCTACCACACCGGGCAGTGACGATGACATGTGATCCAGTCGGTCCATTGCCTGCAGCAAAGCAGGATCACTTACCGGTCCGTCCTCCACTATTATGACAATGGCCTCTGTACCAAAGATATTCATATAGAGATGATCAAAATCCTGATACAGTTGGGAAGTCTTCTCAACAAATGTTTCTGTTCCGGATTCCATACTGATGTTCTGTGCACCCTGAACAGAGACAAGTACGAACAATAATGCCACTACTATTATAGGGATCGTATTGTTCTCAATAAAGATTCCCAGTTTTTCGAATAGGTTCTTTATGGTAATCGCTTCCTATCTTTTATTATTGACTGTATTATTCAGGAGTACATTTTTGATCGAGCAGTTCAACCGATCGATCATACATGTGGCGCTGTAATTTGAGTAGGATTAGCTGTGCTTCAATAGCCTTTTCAAGCGTTTCATCATCCAGATCGCTCATACATTTTTTAGCTACTGAAAGCATTTTAGTGATGATCTTTTTAGTGTGTTCCACACCTTTTTCAGTAATAGAGATCAACACTTTCCTGCGATCGGAAGGATCGTCTTTCCGACAGACAAAACCTTCATTTTCAAGACTGTCGATAAGGCTTGTAACACTGCTCTTTTTGAGTTCCAGGAATCTCGCAAGTGTCGAAGGCATGATCTCACTTTCTTCCTATATGAGAAGAAGGGCCTTGTTCATGGTTTTATGTGCACTGGTACAACCTTCATCTTTCAGGAAACATTCAGTCATGTTACCCTCTAATTTTCTTTTGACATGTTCAATTTCCACATGTAATTTGACGAATTGCTCAATTTTATCCAAATTGTACCTCCTGAATCCAGTACTCAACGTTGAAACTGCAACAATTAGATAATCAAATCATTTGATAAACTAATAGTTAGATTTTCTAATATTCCAATTCTTATATAAGCCTTTTGAGATTGTCAACCGGTGGGACGATAATATCGGCCGTTTGTCGATAAATATGCGCACCCGATTCAAAGTTAACTGGAAATAGATGCATAGAAAGTAACAGATACAAATTCTAAAAAAGAGCAACAGCTAACGCTTTAAACGTGAATTAAAACAACAGAGAATATGCATAAAAGAGTTGGAGGAGGAGTATCATTGGACACGCCTCCCCGTTTGGAGTCAGCCCCCTAGAAGGAGTAATATTATAAAAAGATATTTGTCAATGATTATTCACGATATTTTGTAAGCTAACAAGAAATAATGCAAATGAATGAAGAAATATGTGGAGTAAATCAGAGTTTATTATGACTTATGAATAGCATGACCCCACACATATAAACACCAAAACATAATCAATCGAACTCATCGCACCATAATCAGATGATATCCGAATCACAGAACACATCCCGGCCAGGGAATTTTACAATACCCTTATATAGCCATCAACACCAACAAATAATGGGTATTGTTTTAAAATTAAGGGAGTTGACTACATGCTGTCTCAAAATCTACCATATATGGATCTGACATATTTTGATTTGCTATCAGCCTTGGTAATACTTGTTGTAGGTATCATTATAGCAAAGATCATAGCAGGAATGTTTAAGAGTGGACTTCAAAAAACAGAACTGCCCGAACTTGTAGCAGAATTCCTGTCCAGGTTCGTTCTGGCATTGTTGTATGTTGCAGTCATACTTGCAACGGTATCAGCACTTGGTCCTGATATTAGCTCGATAGTAGTCGGGCTTTCAGCAGTCATAGGTCTGATACTTGGCTTCGGAATGCAGGATACACTGACAAATCTTGCAGCAGGCATATGGATCGCCACACTGAGACCATTCGACAAAGGGGAATTTGTATCAGTGACAGGCTACTCAGGAAGTGTAAGTGCTGTTGGTTTTATGGCAACAGAACTGCTTACACCCGATAACAAGTTAGTTACAATTCCTAACAAGGTAATTTGGGGAAGTGCCATTGAGAACGCAACAAGAATGCCTACCAGAAGAGTTGATGTTAACGTTGGCATCAGTTACGACACAAAGCTGGATCAGGCCATCCAGGTTGCTATGGACCTTATGAAGAACAACTCAATGGTCCTTGGGGACCCTGCACCTGCTGTTGTCACAACTGAACTTGCAGATTCATCTGTAAATCTCCAGCTTCGTGCATGGGCAAATACATCGGATTACTGGGGAGTCAAAGGCGATCTTACCAATGGAATTCTGAATGCATACAAAGATGCAGATATCGAGATACCATATCCACAACTGGATGTCCATATGGACAAAGAATGAATTTTCTGACATAAGGGGGAAGTAAGAAATGACAGACAACAAAACAAGCATCCAGCCATCAACGAACGGGCCATACCTTGCAAAGGAACTTAACAACCTGAAGAACTCAAAAGGAGAAACTTTTGAACCAAAGCCCATGGTAGCCCTGTGTCGCTGTGGACAGTCATCAACCAAACCTTTCTGTGACGGTACACATGTAAAGGTAGGTTTCACCGGCGAGAAGCTCGAAGGCAGGCAACCTGACAAAGTGGATGACTATGTTGGAAAAGATATTACTATCCACGACAATAGGGGAGTCTGTTCCCACAGAGGATACTGTACAGACAACCTCCCATCAGTATTCAGGATGAAACAGGAACCGTGGATCGATCCTGAAGGAGCCAGTGTGGAAGACATCATGAGAGTTATCGAGATGTGCCCATCAGGTGCCCTTAGCTACACAAAGGATGGTGTGCTACACAAGGAACTTGACAAGGAACCCGGAGTTACTATCTCAAAGGATGGACCATATGAAGTAGTAGGCGGTATCGAACTTGATGATCCTGATGGAAATACTCCTGAATCCAAGGAACATTATACTCTTTGCAGATGTGGTGCTTCAAAGAACAAGCCGTTCTGTAATGGCGAACACTGGTATGTAGAGTTCAAGGATGAGAAGAACTGATCCGAACGACTGCGAGGGCGATATGGGTAAATACAAATGTTCGGTTTGCAACTGGACATATGACGAAGAAGCAGAAGGGCAGGATTTTGACTCCCTGCCCGATACTTACACCTGCCCGGTCTGCGGAGCACCGAAATCCGCATTTGTCAAGGAAGGCGGTGCAAAGGAAGACCAGGATATAAAGACAACTGTTGCTGACAAGATCGTCGAGCAACTGGAAGCTTTTGGTGTCAGATATGTTTACGGCATACCAGGAGATTCAAATCTTCCACTTATCGATGCCATCAGAAGGAGTGAAAATATACGTTTCATTCTCACACGCCATGAGGAAACAGCTGCATTCATGGCATCAGCACATGGAAAAATGACATCCGAACTCGGAGTGTGTATTTCCATTGCCGGACCCGGTTGTACCAACCTGATAACCGGATTGATGGATGCTGCCACCGACAGGAGTTGCGTACTTGCTTTTGCAGGTCAGGTGCCGGAAGTATACCTTGGAAGCGAAGCATTCCAGGAGATCGACCAGATCGAGCTGTTCAAGCCATTCACTGAATTTGCCGAGACCATTGCCAGGGATAACCAGGCATTAAAGTTACTCACCACGGCAGTTAAGTACGCACACCGAAAACCGGGAGTTTCAGTTCTTAGCACTCCCACAGACATTCTTGCCGAAAAACTTGGTGAGAAGATATATTTGCCTGAAAAGAGAGTTTTCATGAACAAGACATCTCCAAAGGAGGAGGATGTACTAAGGGCAGCGGAACTTATCAATGGATGCAAAAAAGTGACCCTCTTTGCAGGCTGGGGTTCCCGGCACAGCAAGGAACTGCTGCTGGAGATGTCACGAAAAATTAAAGCTCCCATTGCAACCACATCAAGAGCCAAGGGTGTGATCCATGAGACCGAACGCTTCAGCGTAGGCGTCCTGGGGTCCATCGGATCAAAACATTCTGCACAGGCGATCAAGGATTCTGACCTGATAGTCATAATTGGTTCCGGTTTCAGACAGGCTAACCTCGTACCTACTGGCATAAAGATAATCCAGATCGATATCGACCCTACAAAGATAGGAAAGACCTTTGATGTGGATGTTGGCATTGTCGGCGACGCAGACCTTGTGCTTAAGGAACTATTACCTCATATAAATGAAAGGGAGGAGAACAAAGAGTTCCTGGAGAACATCGACCGGATGAAAAAGACACACAGGGAAGAATTAGAGACCGATGCCAATGACCTGTCCATACCAATAAATCCCGGCTACGTTGTGCAGGCCATCAAACGCCATGCAAACAAAGACGCCATCATCTGTGTCGATGTCGGAGACCATACATACTGGTTCTACAAGAAGTTCGTCTGTGAAGGGCAGAGGACATTCATGTCAGCAAACATCGCGAGCATGGGTTTTGCACTTCCGGCATCCCTTTCAGCAAAGCTTGACTATCCTGACAAGCAGGTCATCTGTGTGACAGGAGATGGTGGATTCGGGATGCTCATGGGCGATTTCACCACAGCTGTAAGGGAAGAGCTTGGCATCAACGTCATTGTCTTTAACGACGGCAAGCTCAAGAACATCAAGAAAGAGCAATTAAGGGACAACTATCCGGAATACGGAGTCACTTTCCCGAACCCTGACTTTGCAGGATTTGCAAGATCTGCCGGAGGGGAAGGCTACAGGATAGAAGACCCCGCACAACTGGACGATGCACTGGAAAAAGCATTCAGTTCAGAAAAAGCAGCACTTATTGACGTGGTCGTTGACCCCGACAAGACGGCTGCCAGTACAAAAAGGGTGGATTAAGAAGTTACCTCCACACCCTTCCAGAATGCAACATAACCTGTGATCTCTTTTGCAGCCGGCTTGGAATCGGGATAATTCCAGGCTGCATCTTTATTCACATCGTCGCCTACAACGATATCGTAGTAATATGCCAGACCCTTCCAGGGACAGGTCGAACGGGTATCCGATTCACGCAGGTATTCCCTGTTCACCGAATCCGGCGGGAAGTAAAGATTTCCTTCGACCTCCTTCACTGCATCACTTTCTGCAAGTATGGCCCCGTTCCATTTTGCTACTGTCATAGTATATCCACTCCTATAAAACTGGTTAAAAGAAGTTGTAAAGCATTCTTTATGTGGATTTTGGTCAGCTGGATTTATCAGTTTTTGTTTGTAGCTCTACCCTAAGATATGAAAATGGTTGAAAGATCGAGCCTATTGAATGAGAAACAAGATCATTCAAAATCAAAGACATGAACACCCATGTCATCGAGGATAGAACCCAATTTGAAAAGTGGAAGACCGACAACATTGAAGAAATCTCCCCTGATGCTTTCGACAAGTATCGCACCTTTCCCCTGAATCGCAAAAGCTCCGGCCTTATCCAGCGGTTCCCCTGACCTTACATAGGATGCGATCTCCTCCCCGGACATCTTTTTCATATTCACATCCGTGATCTCGGAAATGCTGACATCCTCCCCGGAATCAATATCCAGAACCGTCATGCCCGTGATAGCCTGCACGACCTTTCCACTGATACTATCAAGCATTTTCCTTGCTTTCTCAGGAGAGTGTGGCTTTCCAAGAACCTTATCATCACATAGAACAATGGTATCAGCCGAGATGATGATACCTGAATCGAACTTCCCGGCAACATCCCGTGCCTTGGAAAGGGAATGGTGTACAACCAGTTCGGTTGCATCCATCCCGGCCTGAGGAGATTCATCGTATGAGCTCACACAAACCTCGAAATTGTCCCCGATAAGCTGCTTTAGCAACTCCTTTCTTCGAGGAGATGCTGATGCAAGAACTATCCTCCGCATGCTATCATATACCCTTAAAATAATGCCCTCTGGAAAACTTCACGCCTCTTCTGGGCCGAAGTTCTGCAGGCTTACCGTCAAGCATTCTTCGATATGCTGAAGTGATCTCTTTTACATCCCTCTTGCCATACAGGGACAGGTCCAGACGCATAACATCTGCACCGCATTTCTTCAGTTCATCAATTTTATCGAGCATGTCCAGCACTTTGGAATCGTAGATCAGCGTCCTTTCATCCACACGCTTTACCGGATATTCCACACTCTTTGAATCTACCATAAGCACTTCACTGCTGGCCGTAGCACTACCCTGCTCAAGCAAAGGCTTCAACAGGTCATGCTCTGTGATGAGCATCAGTTCTCTTCCATGCACAACTATTTCCAGCTGATGTTCCTTACCACGACAGGAGATGTCATCACAAGCATCACTGATCTCGTCAAGGTTCAGTTCGGTAGACAGTGTGACACGATATGCCCCGGCCCTGTAGAACTCATCTGCTGTGTAAGAATTGAAAGTATTGAACTCCTTTTGCACCACGAACGGCACTCCGACCTGTTTTGCAAGTTCCACCTGACCCAGAGTGTAGCAGGCAATGTGGAAACCGTCATCTTTTGCTTTTTCCATCAGCGGCAATAGCTCCATGAGCTCAGCCTCATGGCTTATGCGTGGTGCCATGAGAACGATCTCAGAATTGCTTCTGGCAGCCTCCAGTCTGTCGGCATTCTCTTCCAGCATCAGCTCGTGGAACTTCCTGATAGGCAGGTAGAGTATGTCCGCACCCATGTCCACAGCATCGAAAAAAGTGCCTGCATTCTTTACTTCTACGCTCAGAAGTGGAGTTTGCTTTTCATCCTTGGAGCTACTATCCTCACATCCCCCGTCTGTGCAGAAGTATGATATCTCTGATAATTGCGGATGTTTTTCTTCCTCCCTGTATTGTGCAAGGACCTTTTCAAGCAACTTTTCAGCAGCTTCCCTCCTCGCACCTGAAAGCACCCCAATAGGAATGAAGATGTTTCCATTGATCTTCAGATCCACCGAAGATGCCGAAAATGAAGTATCTCCTAATTTTTCCATTGCTGAAACGATCTGTTCCTCAGAAATCGGGGCTTTCTTGGCTTCCTGAACCTCAAACTCATCAATGACATCAACGCTCATTTCACCGGAGGTCATACTGACCTTTAATCGTTCACCAACCTCAGCAATCACTTCGATACTTACAGGAAGTCCCTTTGTCTTCGTTCGCTGAAGGCTTTCCAGAAGCTTCTGATCGGTTGTAAGATAGACCTCATTACCCCTGGCAACAGCTTTCCCGGTCTTAGAGCTGATCTCAATAATGACCTTCTCGCCTTTCTTCGCGGTATTTATTTCATTCTCGTTTGCATCCAGAAGCTTGTTGATCGCAGAACCCAGCACACCTGCCTTTGTGTGTATACCTACACCATCCTTTACCTGGACATCTTCCTTCAAGGTCAGGGTTAAACTGGTAGTATACTTGTAAGTCTCAATCTCCTTGATCTTTCCGAGGTAAACACCATAACTTGAACTGTATTTAGAATGAACGACATCCCTTTCGCCAAGAACGAATCCCTTTGTAAATCCCCGGTAGAAAAGTTGTGCAAGGTCCTTTTCGAACGCCTCGATCTCGGCCTCCTCAAGCTTTTCCCCATTACATATCGCTTCGACTGCCCGCTTGTACACACTTGCACTTTCGGTCACATATTCCGGTTTCTTCATCCTCCCTTCGATCTTAAGGCTTCGAAGACCTGTACCAACGATCTCATCGAGTTCCGAAAGTGTGCACAGTTCAGCACAGCTTATCGGGAACCTGCCTACACCTTTAACATTGACATTACGACCGTTCACAACGAAGTTATATGGCCTTCTGCAGGGCTGTGCACAGGCTCCGCGGTTAGCACTCCTGTCACTCATGAAACTGCTGAAAAGACACTTCCCAGAATAAGAATAGCAAAGAGCACCATGTACGAAGATCTCGATCTCGGTATCGGAATGCCCCACGATGTCAGTAAGTTCCTTCACCGTGAGTTCACGTGAAACAATAACACGAACTGCCCCTTCGTTTGCAATAAAGTCAACACCTTTCATGCTGTGGACGGTCATTTGTGTACTTGCATGAAGCGCCAGATCAGGATAGGTCTCATGAAGGATCCGCAGAAGACCGAGGTCCTGCAGGATAATAGCATCCACACCAAAAGAATAGGCTTTGTCCACCACATCCAGAGCATGCTGAAGCTCCTTCTGCTTGATAGGTATGTTCAATGCCAGAAATGCTTTTACACCATGGGAATGCAGCATATCAATAGTATCTTCAAGGTCTTCCATGGAGAAGTTCTTCGCACCTTTTCTTGCATTAAGGTCTGTCACACCGAAATAGACCGCATCTGCACCACCCTTGATAGCACCTATCAACGCGTCGATATCTCCTGCCGGGGCGAGGACTTCAGGAGGAACATCACAGACCTTTTTATCATTTTTTAATATCATCAGATCACATTCTTGTGGAAGGGGTCCACCCATACATTGAATGGACCTTTCATCTAATTAAGACACCCCCCTTATCAGATGTCTTCTAATAATTCCCTGGCACTCTCATGCATACGCAGGGAATCTTCCTCACGACCCATCTTCCCAAGCAAGGAAGCCAGATTGTCAAGTGTTCGGGATGCATGCTTCTTGTAACCGACCTTTTCAGGTTCGGATTTTAGCAGCCCTGCATAGATCTCAAGTGCGGATTCATAAATACGCTTTGCATCCTCATGCCGCTCCATGTCAGCAAGCAGCTTGGCAAGGTTGTTCAATGTAAGTGCAGCACCATATTCATATGCAGGATCATCAGGAATACGGTCGAATAGACCCATATAGCCTTCAAGGGATTCCTCGAACATAGTTTTTGCATCTCCAAAATACCCCTCCTGTGCTAACAGGGTACCAAGGTTGTTTTTAATGGAAGCAATTCCGAACTCATGCAAAAGAGGGGATTCTCCTGCCTTTATCAGCTCATCCCTGATGCCCAGTGACATATTGTAGCTCTGGCGGGCTTCGTCTGTCCTGCCTGCCTTCATCAGGAACCTGCCTTTATCATCATAAAGTGTTGCGATCTTTGTGCGATATGAAAGATCCGCAGGCACCATCCGGGAGAGCTTCTCATACATTGAGATCAGAACATTATGGTCCGCTTCCTTTTCCGATTCGGGAGAATCCATTACCAGCAAATTTTCCATATCAAGTAATATATTCCTGAATATATCCAAATAGATGCTGTTATTGGGTTCTTCCCCCAATAGCTTCAGGATCACAATAATGGACGTTTCATAAATGGAACGAGTATCATCGAGCATATTTTCGTCTGCACGCCTGGATGCAAGTTCTGCCAGCCCCATGAAGATATCGGAGACCTTTCTGGAAAAGGAGGGGTCATTATTTGTAGCTCTTGGTAGCAACTCCACCAGCTCATAAATGCGTTCTTTTGCTGGATCATATTCACCAATGGCCATAAGGGCATTAACAAGCTTCTCAAGGAGTTCCAGCGACTGCTCATGTAAGATGCTGTTTGAAGGATCATCCTTCATGAGCCCTGAATAACCATCGAATGCATGTTCCAGATTCAGCCTTGCATTCTGCATAAGCCCCATCTCATAGAGAAGATTAGCCAGATTGGCCTGGATAGTCAGTGCCTTTGCGCTGTTCTCCCTGTTCAACGGATCGAGCACGACCATCTTGCCGGAAAGCTTCAGCGCTTTTTCGAACATCTCTTTTGCCTTATCATTGTGGCCTTCATCTGCTAGGATCGTGGCAAGATCGTTCATCGCAGAGGCAGCACTTGAACAGTAAACATCGTTCTTGGGTTCTTTGGCAAGGAGTTTGTCGTAGGACACAACAGCTTTCTCAAAGAAAGGGATCGCTTTATGAATATCACCCTGCTCTGAGAGAAGGGAAGCTGTCTTGTTCATGGCCAGTGCCTTATGCTCCGCAAATGAAGGGTCTGAACCTGCCATATCCTCAAGCAGTTCAGATGCTTCTGCATACATGTCAATGGCTTTCCCTATCCTGCCATCTGACTCCATTATACCTCCGATCGCCTGCAGTACATTGACGAGCAGGTCCGGTGAACCGGTCCCCCTTGCATCAGTTTCTGCTTTCATCAAACACTCAAGGGCATCCTCCTGCTGACCATCATATAGGAGAGACATGCCTTTGTTGAAATTTCGAAGCGCCATATCTTTTGATCTTTTGGACATTATTGTAAACCTGTATTTGTACCTGATTTCCACCTGATTACCACAGGGATGCCCTGTCAATGCAAAGGTTAGAGGACATACCGAACAGTGATGTAATAATCACATTCATGGAATAAGAATGTTTTAACTTTTCGCTTTCTTCTGGCTACATCCTAGGCTTCTTATTGTTATAATTCTTTGCCTGAAAGGGACTTCTATTTATAAGGTTCATTCCATTATTATAAAGGTTGAATATGGAATTAAAGAAGATCTTACGTCAGGTAAAAGACAACAAGACAGACCTTGAGGTTGCAGAAAGCCAGATACGATCAATGGGCTATGTGCAAATATCGGATATCGCCAAACTCGACACATTCCGCAAATGTCGAACCGGTGTAATGGAAGCTATATTAGCCGAAGGAAAGGAAGCCGATGATATAGTAGAGATAGCAAAGGCACAGGTCGATGCTACAGGAAGAGTACTCATTACACGCCTTGACGAAGACAAGGTCACTGCTTTAAAAAGATCTTTCGGAAATGACAATATAGAATTGAGCAAGCATTCAAGAACAGCTGTTGTACACAACGGCACCCCTGCACCCAGAACAGGCGGCAGGGTTGTGATCATTTCAGCAGGGACCGCAGACATAACCGTTGCTGAGGAAGCCAGGATGGTCGCTTCTGAGATGGGATGTGAAACACTGTCCATTTACGATGTGGGTGTGGCCGGATTCCACAGGCTGATCTCAGAGATGGAAGATATCGAGGATCACAAACCGGACTCCATTGTTGTGGCTGCAGGAAGAGAAGGTACCCTGCCAACAGTTGTATCCAGCCTTGTCGATGTACCGGTCATAGGATTACCGGTATCCACTGGTTACGGTGCCGGTGCAAAAGGGGAAGCTGCATTGTTATCTATGTTACAATCCTGCTCGGTGATATCAGTTGTCAATATTGATGCAGGGTTCGTTGCCGGCGCATTTGCAGCAAGAATTGCAAACAAGGTAGCTGAGGCACGCAATTCCAATAATTAAAAGGGTTGTTGATGGAATGAGATCACTTATCTTTGAGCCGTTCTCAGGTGCATCCGGAGACATGATCGTTGGGGGGCTAATAGGACTTGGCGTGGATGAATCTGAACTTTGCGAGATCATTGAGTCGGTCGTAGATGTCACTGTTTCTGTGGGAACTGCAAATAAGTGCGGTATTGAAGCTACGGACGTTCACATCCAAACACATGATGATAAGAACAACAGAAAATATGCAGATCTTATCGATACCGTCAAAGCTGCAGCATTACCTGCTGAGGTCGAGAAAAGTGCTCTTGGTGTTTTCAGACTTATCGGAGAGACCGAATCCAGGGTACATGGAAAAACCCTCGAAGAGCTTCACTTCCATGAAGTAGGCCAGGATGATGCCCTTGCAGACGTAATTGGTTCCTGTTATGCCATCCATAAAATAAAAGCTGATCACATATTCTGCACCCCTGTCAACGTTGGTGGTGGCAATGTAAAAGCTGCCCATGGCACATTCCCGGTGCCTGCACCCGCCACTCTTGAGATACTAAAGGGAAGCGGGCTGGACATCTACAGCTCGGGTGAGCGGGAGCTACTTACACCCACGGGTGCAGCCATACTTGCATATTTTGCAGAACCTGTGGACAGGCTGCCTATGGGAAAGATACTTGAGACCGGGTACGGTGCAGGAGATGCTGATATAGAGATACCGAACGTTCTTCGTACAATGCTAATGGACGTCACCGGAGAGCTATCCCGCGATTCCATAGAAGTGCTTGAGACAAACGTGGACGATGTGACGGGAGAGGTCCTCGGAAACCTGTTCGACAAACTGATGGAAGCCGGAGCAAAAGATGTTGCCATCACACCCACTACCATGAAGAAAGGCCGTAGTGGTCATATAATCCAGGTGATAGCAAAGCCGGAGGACAGTACACGCATTGCAGGAGAACTTATGCGGCAGACCGGCACCCTGGGAGTACGCGTCATTCCCACAAAACACCGGTTCATAGCCGACCGCAGGATGGACAGTGCCACTATAGCAATTGCAGACAAGGAGTATAAGGTTGCTGTGAAGATCGCGCAGGACAAAAGCGGAGAGATCCTTCATATTTCTGCGGAATACGAAGACTGCCGCCGTGTCAGTGACATTACCGGGTTGCCTTTGAAAGAAGTTATGCGCCGCACAGAAGAGAGCGCATGGAAGAAATATAAGGACCTCTGAAGCAATAAAAATATTTTTAGAAACTTTCTGTCGAGTAAGCGAGGAATTATGCGGCAGGTCCATGCATGAGAAGAATAAAGGCGACAGATGCTTGTTTTTAACTTTTGAATTAAATTGCAATTGATTTTTTATTAAAACAAATCGACTTGTTTAATTTAAAAAGAGATTGCAACGACTACATCATCATAGAATATTATCTCGAAGAAAAACATGGAAAGTTATGTAAGCTTTTGATCTAGAGATCGTTTGACCAGATATCTTCAGGAAAAAATTGGAAATTTTGGATTTCCATATTAGATAAAAAAAAGTCTATTGATAACTATTTAGTTTATTCATAATAGCTGTGACTAATAGGTAAGGCGTTAAAATAGTTTATAATTAATTAAATTAGTAGATAATATGCATAATATTTTAACATAAGTTTTATTGATTGCGTTTTTTGAGTAAGCCAGCTGTCAAAAATAAGAGGAGATGTTTATCTATTTCTTGCAACTGTCAAAAAAATCCCAGACAATTAAGCCTACACTTATCGTTTTTTTAAACACCAATGTTTATAAGTACCAACTCTTAATTATAGAAATATTTATATTCAGGCAGATTTAGTCCAGTTTTTTTGTTTATAAAATAATTAATAAATAAAACCATATTTCAACTCGAAAAATAAGCGCATATATAAATAAAACAAATAACTATATATATTTGAAGATTAGTGTGTAATTGCCTACTGCAACAGGAGCAAAGGGCAAAATAAAGGAGTCAAATATTATTTTAAATTAAGAAGGAGAAACACTTATGGCAAATAAGATAGAAGTAAGAGTTGTATCAGCTTCGCCTTTCCCACATGCATTGCATGGTTTCAGGTTAAGCGACAGAACAGTTGAAGAACACAACGCACACTACGTTCTTGAAAGCTCCGCTCGGAAAGTAGCTGAGTGATAGTTGTTATTTAATTGTCAGGCATTGATATTCCATCGTGGCATATCATTGCCGCAATTTATCTTCCAAAAATCGATGGCTTTCCAATAAGCCGGCAATCAAACTAAAAATGTCGTCCGTGAGGAAATTTACTTCCTCACGACCTCTTTTGCCTGTTTTAAATGTTCAGTACATTCATCCATCTTTGTAGCAGCTGTGCGGATATGGCCTGCAACTTCCCCAAAACCAGCAGCTTCAAGCTTGACGATCCAGTCATTGAAACTTTTGCTGTGGCTTTCATTGTGCTCTATCCAGTGTCCCAGAAGATGCTCCAGTTTTCCTTCATCCAGTTCTTCTACCATTTCACTACCTCCACATAAATACTATTCAAACGGTCCTTGGATCGCTGATCTCACCGGTCAGCGCAGACGCTGCAGCTGTTACAGGGGATGCCAGATAGATCTGACCACCAGTACCCATCCTGCCTCTGAAATTGCGGTTTGCTGTAGAGATGCACACTTCACCTTCAGCGATAACACCCATGTGACCTCCAAGACATGGACCACATCCGGGAGTTCCAAGGGTCGCGCCTGCCTCTAATAATGTTTCAGCAGTTCCATTTCGAATAGCTTCGATCATTATAGAGCGTGATGCAGGAATAACGAGGGTCCTGACAGCCACTTTCTCACCTTTAAGGATATCAGCGGCAATTTCAAGGTCTTCGAGCCTTCCATTGGTGCATGTGCCGATGAACACCTGGTCCACCTTTGTGCCGGCAACTTCCATGACATCACATACATTGTCCACCTGATGAGGACGAGCAACCTGCGGCTCGAGGTTTGCTGCATCGATATCATATTCAGCGCAGTATTCAGCATCCTCATCGGCGTAGACAGGTTCATACTCTTCAACAGCCCTGCCTTCAAGGAAATCGAATGTCTTCTTATCAGGCGGTACGATACCGGCCTTACCACCCATTTCGATCGCCATGTTACACAGCGTCATCCTGCCGGATATTGAAAGATCTGTGATGGTGTCACCATAAAACTCTGCGGCCTTGTATGTAGCCCCGGCAGCACCCACTGTACCAATGGTCTTGAGGGTCACATCCTTGGCAAGCACATGCTTACCCAGTTTACCCCGGGCTGTCACCTTGATCGTCTCAGGAACCTTGAACCACAGCTTGCCTGCGGCAAATATCTCGGACATGTCAGTAGCTCCCACACCGGTCCCAAATGCCCCGAAAGCACCGTAAGTACATGAATGGGAATCTGCACCAACTACAAGCTTACCAGGCATTGCAAAGCCGTTCTCAGGAAGCACCTGATGGCAAATGCCTTCACCCACATCAAAGAAGTTGGGGATTCCCTGCTCTGCGATCCACTCCCTTATATCGTGATGCAATGCAGCAGTTGTTTCCGTGTTTGCCGGAGTGAGATGATCAAATGGAATTACAATACGTTTTGGGTCCCATACCTTTTCAAGGCCCATTTTTTTGAACGATCTTACTGCAAGCACACTGGTGCCATCATGAGCCATGGCATAGTCCACGTTCGCCATGATAAACTCGTTTGCTTTTGCTTCTTTTCCGCTTGCCCTGCTAAATATTTTCTCGCTTATGGTACTCAAAAGACTAACTCCTGTATCACTTGCTTACTGAATACTACAGTAAACAGATAAATATGTGTATCTGTCCACAGCTGCAAACAGGAGAAATAGGACAGATAATAGATCAAAAAACGATCTTGAAATAATTGACAATAGAATTACTTGATAAATAAATAGATAGAATGTAATTAGAAAAGAAGATCATGAAAGGCCTTTCAGCCTTTCAATGTTCTCCAGCATCATTTGATTCTCAGATATAACCTTCTGCTCTATGGTATCAATGATATCATCCATTGGAACAGTTAGAGTATACACTTTAATAGGTCTGCCCTTCCCCTGTTTCTTCTTTACTTCTTCGACCTCTACCCAGTTGTTCTTCTGAAGATAGGTCATGGCAATACTGACCTCTGGTTGCCTTAAACGTGACATCATCTCGACCTCACGGGAAGTTATCTTTTCAGCAGTTAATAAACAAGCAAGTGTCTTTGCCACAGGCTTTGAAACATTCAGTTTCTGAAGGAGCAAGACCATCTCGCTGTCTTCATCATCCACATAATATTCACCATTATTCATATGTCCACCATTATTCATATGTCCACCATTATAGTAGGTATTTTATAAAGGGGATATTATCTATTGGTTTATAAATTTTATGTTTTTCTTTTTATATTATATCGGTAACCTCACCCAGATCCAGATCACGCTTCTGGAGCGCGGTTCGAGATGTTTCGCTTCGCTCAACACCTCAAATACAGTATTACCAATGTCACGAGAAGGCAGAAACAACAATCAGCTATGGCTAATTGAAGGAACTAGTTGAATGTATGTAGTTTGAAAAGTCGTGAAAAACAATGAACTAATTTAGATAAAGTAGATAGAACAATAAATATAGAAATCTTCAGAAAAGTAATGATGGTGGGCCCGCTGAGATTCGAACTCAGGACCTTTCGGTTATCAGCCGAACGCTCCACCTAGCTAAGCTACGGGCCCAATGCGTATCTTGCACGATGTTGTTCATCGTACGAGCTACACAATACACATTCTAGTATATTAACATTTCGCGCATAGATGCCGTCATTATGAAAAAATAAATGGTGTGAGAAGAAACGCCAGCATTATACAGCGATAGCTTTATTTTAGATAATGGTAAGTATGGTTTAGATATTGGGCCGGTAGATCAGGGGAAGATCGCTACCTTGGCATGGTAGAGGCCTCGGGTTCAATTCCCGACCGGTCCACCAATATTGATTTCTTTTACTTTGAACTATTTCCACCAATGGATATTTTGAAAATATAACATGAAGTCAGGCTTGCTGCCTGCGATTTAAGGCATACATCTGTACCTTCTTCATCTTTGCAAGATTGACGGCACGGTCCATTTCCTTATTCTCAAGACGTCTGGCCTCGATGTAGCCATTGTCGATCGCTTCACAGAGTATCTCCTATCCAATCGATGAGCGCGCCAGGACAGTACTCCAGCCCTGCGGAGTTCCCACGCCCCCGAAGGAGATATCCGAATTCTCAGCAGCCATATCGGTACAGAACTTGCAGGAGGTAGACCTGTACCGGTCCAGTTCTGAGAGATCGTAGCTCTTTATACCGTCAGCTATGCCAAATTCAAAGACACCTTTACGGATCTTCATGGACTCGATGTCATTCAGGTCCATTCCATGTGTTTCCACAAATTCCCTTATACCCTCATGCTCGAAGCTATCCATACAAAAAAGGCCGAACTTCAGGACCTTTGCCCTCAGGAACAGATGAAGGAAGCCATATGGGCTCGTCTGCATCTTGTGAACAGCATCTATATTACAACTCGGCCCAACAAATGCAATGCTCCTCATACCCTGCTTGATGGCGCTCATCAGTGGTTCCATGGTCATGCTGTGAGAATAGATACTTCCTGCAGAATCAAAGAGTTCATCCGCGGTAGTTGCAATAAAAGGTTCAGCTTTCCAGGGGTCATCTTCCGACCTCCTTGTGACTATGGCACAATCCAGCAGGCCTTCCTCAAGCCCGTATGCAAGCAGTGAGGTGACAACACCGCCATCCTGCCCTTTAAAGCCGGGAATTGAAGACCTGGCAGCATATCCGAACCTGAGCTTCCCGACAAGGTCCTCTTCCCTTGTAACGGTTCTCGGGCACTGGTTATAGCAAACACCGCATGCCGTACATTTATCGATCAGTTTGGGCTGATTGCCCACAAAAGCTATGGATTCACAGGAAGAAACACAGGCACCACACAAAGTGCAAATGCCAAGGTTAATTATCTCTTTTTTGAGCTTACCAAAAGAGATCCTCTCACGCTCACCAATGTTACGCTTCAGGCGTATCACACTCTTTTCGAGCTGATCGAACTTATTCTTGCATTCCGCAGAACAAAAGTAGTACCTCTTCCCGCCATAATCCGTGACATAAGTACTGTTCTCAGTTACATGAGCTTTACAAATTGGATCCGTTATCATTTTGATCAACCCCAGAAGATCAGATAAGGAAGTAGTAAAAACTCATTCGTAATAAAACAAACTTTAATTATTTTTAATTATAATTGTTTTACGTGATGGTATTTGTGCAATAAAACAAATTAATGAGAAAAACAGAGAAATAAAAAAAAGAAAAGAACACCCGAATGGGTGTTCATGACTTAGAGTCGCCTTCTTCTAAATCCGATAGTTATGACAGCAACGGCTAACACTACCAACACACTGCCTAAAATATCAGCACCGGAGAAGGATGTAGACGACGAGGCTGAATCACTTGTTGTGGATTCTTTTGTCATTTCATACCCTTCAACATAGTTGTCTGGTGTGCTTTGCTGTGAA
The DNA here is from genome assembly GCF_900111645.1 of Methanococcoides vulcani. Lineage (GTDB taxonomy): Archaea > Halobacteriota > Methanosarcinia > Methanosarcinales > Methanosarcinaceae > Methanococcoides > Methanococcoides vulcani. The sequence continues at coordinate 352,761 of NZ_FOHQ01000002.1, read as the reverse complement.
GCATCTGCTGGCTGGTCGGTTGTAGTTCCATATCCCCCATCATCACTGCTTGTGCTGGTGCTATTGACGATTGAAGCAGATGCAGTCGATCCGCTGCTGCTGCGTGTACTGGGCGCTGATGATTGAGCATTCCTCTGTGTGGCCTCTTCCATCAATCTGTTGTACTCATCGATGGTTTCCTGTGACACAACTCCGGGTACGGACATTATACCCTGTATGTACTCGTTAAGCAGAGCATTTCCACAGGTATGGTGACAGCACGTGACACCATCTTCAACCACAGACTCGGCGTATTCCCTCACAAGGTTCTGAAGTGTCTCATCCGATGCATCCCAGTATTCTTTCCTGTCAGTCTCTATCATTCTAGTGAGTATGGATTGATATTGATATGGATTCTCGGTTTTGAGGAACTCATCCACATCAAGATCATACTTATCCATAACATAGATGTCGTAGATCTCATTCCAATCAGAATCCGTGACCATGTCGGGTGTCATGACGTCCCAGCCCCACAGATTATCGGTAAATTTCATGAATTCTCTGGCGCCGGCGTAATCATATTCCATCATTCCGGATATCCATTTAGGATTGAAGTTCCGTGCACGCAATTCATTCCTGAACGCTTCGTTCAAGGTAATGATCCCTGGATCATCCACACTTGTCAGGTCGGCCACATACATTTCGGGATTCTCCCCTGTCAGCGACCTCACCGCAAGTCCAAGACCTCCGAGGTACTGATAGAAGTCATCATTATCGATGAGTCCGTACAGGTTTGAGGTATCACTGTGTACAGCTGCATCAACATCCATCAGGTTCATCCTGAACACGTCTTCATAGCTCTCACCCCACATGTCCTGCCCATAGATGTTGGACATGCGTGACATGTACAGGTCAGCAAGTTTGTCTTCACTGTCCCATGTCTCACTCGCAGTTACAACACCCGGAAGTCCGGTACCGTATGAACCCGGTGATTCACTGAATATCCTGGACTGTGAGATCGCCTGTGCCGTGGTGTTATTGTACCCACTGGCCAGAAGTGCGTCTTCCATCTTCAGGGAATTCCACCTGACATAGTTCGTTTGATTAGTCTCGTTGAGTGCTGCAACTGTTCGGACCGCCTCATCGATCAGCTCAAGCTGATACGGGAACGTATCCCTGTACAGTCCAGAAGGTGTAATGACCACATCGATCCTTGGATGTGTCATGTTCTCCAGAGAAATAACCTCAAAACCTGTGATCCTACCCCAGCTTCGTACAGGTTCGACACCAAGCAGAGAGTAGATCTGAGCTTCCATGAGTCCATGATGACGCATTGTCTCCACAGACCAGAGAACATAAGCCACCTTGTTCGGATAGGTGTTGTTGTGTGTGTCATAGTGCTGCTGCACCAGCTGGTCCGCAAGGGTCGCACCCATAGCTGTTGTTTCCACATCAGGGAACTTTCTCTGGTCGAAACTGTAGAAGTTCCTACCTGTTGGCAGAGCTTCCGGATTCCGTATCGGATCATTTCCTGGACCGGGCTCAATATATCCTGCATTGAGAGCATGCAATGTCTCATCGATCTCACGAGAGGTCTGGCTCAGGAATACAGAATATTCGATTGCCAGATTCAGATCTGCCGTGATGTTCACGTCGGTGAGGTTCAGCACATTTAACTGAGCAGTTGAAACATCCGTCCCATTGAGTAATGTGGCATTCAACAAATCATTGGCACGCTGTTCGGTTGCAACCTCCCAATCATCTTCATGTCCACTGACATAAGGAAAGAGATTTGTTATGTGATCAATGAAACCGCTGCGAAGCATTGATTTGACCATACAGACAAGTTTCTCATCCTGTGGTGCGACACCAAAGGTATGGAGTCCAAGAGGCATGAGCGTACCCTGCAGTTTATGCAGATAGTCATGGAGAGTGACTGAAATGAAGTTCGTATAATCATCTTCTGTCATTGCCCTGAGTTGATCAGGAGTTACACCAAGATCATTTTCCATTGAAAGATTTGTGTAAAGCCCGATCATACTATCGCGATAGAGTGCCATCATTGCAGTATTATTGGTACTCTTGGCCTCTTCATACCTATGTAGCTTGTCATGCATTGTTGCCAGTTCACCATACAGTCCTGCATTTGTTATTGCCGGAACCAGGTGGTCTATGATCACTGCATTGCCCCGGCGTTTGGCCTGAGTACCCTCACCAACATTGTCCATGATGTATGGATATACCACAGGTGTATCTGCCACCATGATGGATGGGTAATCATACTTCCACAGGCCAACCTCTTTGCCCGGCAGCCATTCCTGCGTGCCGTGCGTACCGAAATGGATCATGGCATCGGCATTATAGACATTGTTGATCCAGTAATAGGTCGCAAGATACTGGTGTGTAGGTGGCAGTTCCTTGTCGTGGTACATGGCTGATTCATCGGACAGGTCGCCTCTGGTCGGCTGTGGTATAAAGTTGATGTTCCCAAGCTGTACTGTGGGGATCACAAAGTTGTCTTCATACACCATGATGTTGCCTGGTGCTTCACCCCATCGTGCTTCAACCTCATCCCGAACGGACTGCGGCAGGGTGTTGTACCATGCAAGATATTCGTCCTTTGGTACCAGCGTGACATTGCCTGAGTTGACAACCTTCTCAAGTTCACCTGGCGCCCATGATCCAACATTCCTGCTCTCAATGAAACGATCGATGAACTCACTGCCATTTGGAATGGTACCGTTGCCTACATCGTAACCTGCTGTTCGCATCTGTTCAAGCAGCAATGTGAAACTGGAAGAGATGTCCAGGTAGCTGGCACCGATGTTGTTCTTGCCACCTTCATGGTTGTAGTAGATGATGGTCACCTTCTTATCGGCGTTGCTGGCATGACCAAGCTCTGCCCATGAGATCGCACGGTCACACATCCAGTCCAACTGGTACATCAGGGGTTCATAGTATTTCTGCTGGGTGACCGGGTCTGTAGCCCTACCAGCGATCCATATATAATCGATACATCCATCGATCTCGGGTTGGGTCACCTGGAAAGCGAGCGATGATGGGCTTACTCCGTGTACGCTGGCATTGTACTCATCAGGAGTATTGTAATAGTCAAGCACAGCTTTTATCACAGGAACATCGTAACCCTTCAGGTATTCCACACCTTCATCCTGATGGTAGTAGTTGAAATAGAACCCTTTCAGGGAGATTATGGAGTCCACAAGCACTGTACCATTGTTGGTGAAATATTCCACATCATCGCTACACACCTTCTTGGTGGTATAGATGACATTACATCCCTTTGATTCCAGATTCCTGATAATCTCATCATCGGTATTGAAATCGATGGATGTCTTTCCGATATTGCTGGAGGCGATTATACCGATGGTCGGTGCAGATGCATTGTATCCGTTGTCTGCGTACCAATCAAGGTATTCTGAACTGTTCTCGAAGATCCTCGGGAACGCATCTGGATGATAGATCCCATTGTTAGGAATCGATGGAGGTCCTGCTGGAGAGTACTCGATGTAGGCCTCTTCAAGAGTTGCCCCTATGCAGCGAATCCAGTTCTCCATGTTCGCATATCCACCATTGTAGAAGTAATCCTGCATGGCACTGTGGGGTGGGTTCTTCATATCGATGGTACTGATGTTATACACATCGTTCATGCCAAACATGCCGATCTGTGTACCACTAGCTTTTGCAGCAAGAAGTTCATCCTTGAACTCCGGAAGCGTATTGGCACCGATCATATACATCATGATAACGTCCTGGTCAGAAACATCTGTCAGGTTTGCTGCAGCCTCTTCACCATCCATTACAGTGACATCGAAACGGTCTGTGATCACACTTCTCTCTGACAGGACCTGAGAAAGATAGTACCTGCTGGCATCAGAGTTGATAATATAGGTGATCTTTTGTTTGGACTGCAGAATAACAGGTTCTGGAATGGTCTCGTTCGCCCATGCATCGCAGAACTCCTGTCCCATGAACTTGAGCATGGATTCCATGTTGGTGTCGCCACCCTGTACCCAGTACCGTTCGATGTCGGTGTAATCATTTGAATACAGGTCTACATTGGCCACAGCGGATGAGAGATTATATCCTATCACCTCACTGCCATTGTCCTTTGCAGTGGTCAGATTAGACGTCAAGTTCGCTTGCCAGTCGTTGACAACACTCTCCGACTGTGATTCGATGAATATAACAGAATAATTCGAGAAATTGAATCCTGCCGGAACGATTTCGGTACTGTTGAAGATCGTTACGGTCAGGTTGGATGTGATGTTAGAGTGCGAAGACATAGTTGTTAACGATGCTTCATTCACATCCGTGCCCAGCACAAACATTACATTCGTTTGGTTTTCATCTGCCGATACCACTGGCATTGAAACTGCCAGCAAAATCAATACACTTAATAGTAATAATTGATGTTTTATATTTCGCATGTTATCCACCCGATAATATGTAAGACATCCCGGCACTTTGCTTGGAGGCTGTTCCGGGATGTCTCAAACTTTCATTATCTACACATTTTCATTCAATTTTCTTATTGTTCGTTTCCATACACACTTTTGAAAGAATCATGATCCCGTTTCGTTTCCGGAATCAGGAACGTAGATCACACGACCATCCGCCAGCTTGTAAGCGGTTCCAAGAGCATCGCCGGTACCACCGCCTATCTGATCGGTCATGTTCAGTACTTCTATCTCCTGCCCTTCCTTGACTATGATCTTCATATTCTCCTGGCCAGGATTCATTACGATGGTCATATCTGTAGGACTGAGCAGCTCAGGTAGCTGGTAAGACATCACAAGAGCTACCAATAGAGCTACTGAGAACACCATGGCAACATCGAAGAGGTTAGCCACTCCGGTAAGAGGGCTCTGGTCTTCTTCCTCATAGAGGATGCCTGTTCGATGATACCGTTTCCTTCTCATTGATTACACTCCATGGAATCAACGAGATAATCGATGTCTGCCATATCCTGCCAGTACCATCTCTTCCTGATCAATGTAAGTGTGTACCCCACGATACCTGCAAAAAGGCCAAGCACTGTAGTGGCAAAGGCGATCATCAGATTGTTGGCAAGCTGGAGAATGTCACCCTGTGCAAGGCCGATGAGTGCAGGGCCCAATGGAATTAAAGTTCCCATCAATCCGAGCATAGGGGCTACCGTAGACAGTATCTTGGTCTGCTCCAGACGTTTTGTCATTCTCACTTCATATTCTTCGGACAACCAGTCCATGGAGGAAAGCGAGTTCTGTTTCAGGTGCTCTGCTGCATCACGTGCAAAAGATGTAACAAGCTGGTTCTGGTCAAGTTTTAGAAGATGTGATGCGGCATTATCGTGGGAGGAATTGTTGACATTCTCCTGAACGTTTCTGCCTATATGTTCCAGTTCCTTGACATTTCGATGACGTTTTGCATATTCTGAGATGAACTCACCGATCAGACCAAGCGATACCGTAACTGCCAGGATCAAAAGTATTACCACAGGATACAGCAGGGCTGATGAAGCAGTATACATGATCTGGAACAAAGAAGAATCAATAGCCATATTTAGTTACTCCTAATTTTATCAAGAACAAATCCCCCGGCAATCAGTGCTGCAAAGGCCACGAATGGAAGGATCTCCACAGGCGGTGCGGAATACGCAGGAATGTTCATCTGTTTTGTCTTAATGTAAGCAGGCACAATGATGGCGCCCATGAGATAGTAGATACCAAGGATCATCATGACGTTACCAAGGGTCTCCGGGGTCTTGTTCAGCATCTTGCACAGAAGGGAAGACGCAACCACAGAGATGAAGAACACACTACCCACAAGCAGTCCGATCAGGATCCCACTTATCTCAATATATGTTGCCAGAAGCATACAGGATATGAAGAGTGCTGTCAGGCAGACAGGGCAGGGCAGGGAGATCACAAGGAATGTGCGATGAGAAACATCACAGCCACAGTTCCACTGTTTCTGGGTATAGATGCCTGCCCCGATCAGGAGCAATGCAACCAGGACGTGAAGAGACATACCCATGCTCGCAATAAGGTCGAGATTGGACTGGTCCACATATCCTATGAGACTGCCAATTATCAGTGATAAAATAAAATAGCTGCCTGCAATCGCAAGGATCTCTTTTGTGCTGCGATTAGAAAATCCACAGCCTATCCCGGTCTTAATACCAAATAGAAAAATGGCCAACAGTATCCCCACAACGGTGAGAAGTACCATGTTCATTCACAAGCACCTCTTATAAAAATTAACATCTCTTTTAGAATGTATGTTATTAACAACATTTCTACCACCCAAATTGATAATGTTTACATCATATTAAATCAAATATGATCTTGCATTGAATCAGACAAGTTTAGTTGAGTGCCACGAATAAAACTGATATAGTATATAAAACTGTCTTTTTGAATCATATATGTGTTACTTTTTGATATTAATGTATTTCATGAAGAATGTATATATTAGTCAAATAGGATATGAAATGAGAAACATTCCTAAGACATTGCACACCAGACCAAATCAGAAAAATAAAGTTGCAACGAACGATAGAAGCAATAATAACTATGCATCTACCATTACATGAGCCTAAAAACGATGCAACTGAAGTTACAATGAAATATAATTTATTGGATATACAACAAAGAGTCTACATAACTTATCAAATCATACTTATTATTACAAACCTTCATCTAAGTCTTACAGAGGAACACCATGCCAAACAATATAGAAACTCAGATATAAAATATCAAAATACTTATCACACATTATAAGGTTAGAAATGTTGATTCCAATGAAAAAAGCAATATTACTTGTTATACTTGCAGGCATGGTCCTTATTAGTGGTTGTGCAAGCAATTCCGGGGATCAGGAAGATACTATGGTAAACGAAGGAGATTATATCACTGTCAATTACATTGGCCAGCTTGAAGATGGAACAATTTTTGACACATCACTGGAAGAAGCCGCAAAGGAAGCCGGACAGTACAACCCTGCAAGGGATTACAGCCCGCTTGGTTTCACTGTGGGTGCTGGCCAGATGATCAAAGGTTTCGACGATGGCGTACTTGGAATGGAGATCGCTGAGGAACGTACGGTCACGATCCCGGCAGCAGAAGCATATGGAGAGTACGACGAAGAACTTGTCCAGCCAATAGAGATCAATCATCTCAAAGAGATGGGGATCGAGCCTGAAGTAGGAATGCCACTACACACCCAGCACGGACAGGTAACGGTAGCTAAAATGAACGACACACATGCATTCATCGACTACAACCATCACCTTGCCGGAAAGACACTTGTCTTCAAGATCACACTGGTATCTATCGGACAGGAATAAACCAAACCAATAAAGGATCAAGGATGGAAAAAGAAGAAAAGATCGTAGTAGTCCTGCTGGTGATGGCCATCCTGTCACTGGCAGTAGCTTATTTTACTTACCTTCCAGGAGAGTTGACGGGAGATATCCGGCCACTAACAGATTCATCCGGACTGGGGGAAAAGGTCTTTGTAGAAGGAACGGTGCTCAGCAAGCGGATCACATATACCGGAGACCACCTTATTCTGGAAGTTGACCACAGCACACAACCCATAACTGTTTTTATACCAAACAACCGTGGAGCTGAAGAGATCAATGAAAGGATCTCCACCAATGACCAGGTGCGTGTTACCGGCATACTGGATGAATATGAAGGTGAGCTGGAGATCATTGTCCAGAAAGCAAAAGATGTTAAATTCTTCAGAAGCTAATTACAAAAACTCATAACGGTAACAATATAAGTGAAAAGGTCATTTTCTGAAGTATGAAAGCATGTATCATGTGCGGAGGGGAAGGCACACGACTTCGCCCTTTGACCTTTGAAAGACCAAAACCAAGCATACCTATTCTGAACAAGCCATCAGTTGCGCATCTGATAGAACACCTTGCAAAAGAAGGGTTCAACGACATCGTCATTACGATCGGATACATGGCAGAAAAGATAGAAGAAAGCCTTGGGGACGGGCGTATGTTCGGAGTGCATATCGACTATGTCTATGAAGAGAAAAAACTCGGTACTGCAGGCGGCGTGAAGAATGCCGAGGAGTACCTTAAGGATGAACCATTCATTATTGTAGGTGGAGACCATGTCATGGACCTTAGTCTCCGTACAATGTACCGTTTCCATGAGACCAACGATGCCATGGTGACCATCGGACTGATGTCCATTGATGATCCGCGAGAGTTCGGTATCGCTGACATGGATGTCAACAACAGGATACACCGCTTTTTTGAAAAACCAGGCCCTGGAGAAATTTTCAGCAATCTTGCCAGCACAGGCATATACATGTGCAGTCCGGAGATCTTCGACTGGATACCTGAAGGAAAACAATATGATTTCGCAAAGGACCTTTTCCCTGCATTGATGGAAAAGGACAGGAAGATCAATGGCATGCTTATGCGTGGCCACTGGACAGATGTGGGAAGTGCAAACGCATACAGACAGGCACAGAGATGGATGCTTGACTCCCTTCCCGGAACCTCCATCGAAGGTAACTTCAAAACCAAAAATGCACGTATCGTCGGACCTCTTAAGATAGGGAACAACGTGGTCGTAGGTTCGAACTCTGCACTTGTGGGACCAATTGTCATAGGGGAAAACACAACTATTGGAGACAACGTCCTGATAGGACCATACACAGCCATTGGTTCCAATTGTGTCATCAAAGACAACTGCAGAATATTATCATCATATATCTTCAACGATGTTACCATCGGAAACAACTCCAATGCATCCGGTTCAATAATCGACAACAATACGGTAATAGGAAGGAACTGCAGCATGGAGAACGGAACGGTCATCGGTCCCCGTGTGAACATCAATGATAATGCCACCATTCACTCCGATGTAAAGATATGGCCTGAGATCAATATCAAATCCGGCTCAAGGATAAAGGAGACCATAATCAACCCTGAATTAGACTAAATAACAGAACACCTGAAAGTATGAATCGATTCTTTAAGTGGCTCGTAATCTCATTGCTGTTAAGCTTTACATCAATTGTAATTCTACTGTTCTTCACAGTGGACACGACCACCATCGATGCGATCCTTAACATCAAAAAAGAAGCGATCGTCGCTGCCATCGCACTTCAGGTGTTTTCTTATATAATCTGGGGACTTCGCACAAAGTTCATGTGCCAATCCATGGGTCATGACATCAGCTCATTTAAAACCACTGAGATCGCTATATCCAGTCTCCTCGTAGCTGCGGTCACACCATCTTCCGCCGGAGGAGAGGCCCTAAGGGTCCATCTTCTTTCGAAGAACGAGATACCTATCGGGCAGGCAACGGCAGTGGTAATTGGTGAGCGGCTCACTGATGCCTTTTTGATACTCCTGACAGCACCTGTGGCACTCTATATCTTCAGAGGCGTTATCCCCGGAGAGAATTTTGACATTCTACTTATCACAGGAGAAGCAGTACTGCTCTCAGTCCTTGGAATACTGATATATGGGATATGGAAGCCTGATCGAACAAAGAGCACGATTCATTTTCTGGTGAACAGAACTACCCGTTTTCATGGAAAGAAAACCGATGAAGCGATCTCACACCTGTTAAAGAAAGTGGACACCGAACTGGATGATTTCCACTATGGACTTCGATATCTGCTGAAAAAGGGAAGAAGAGGACTTTTCTACGGGATGATATGTACCATCATCTATCGCTGCGCCCTCTATTCGATCCTGCCGGTCATATTAGTAGGACTGAACCAGCCACCACAAATTGTGCTTGCCTTCACAGCACAGATACTGCTGACGATAGTAATGATAATACCTGCAACCCCTGGTGCAAGCGGGGTGGCAGAACTAGGTGCAAGTTCACTGTTCTCGGTACTGCTTGCATCCCCTGCTTTAATAGGTATAACTGTGCTGACCTGGAGAGCACTCACATATTATACGAACATAGTCGCAGGGAGTTTTGTGAGCCTGAAGGTACTGAAAGATGCAGATATCATGAGCAATTCAATTGACAAGTAAAGCACCAGGATCACACTACTACATATTTCAATAATTTCTCCACGTCCTGCACTTTCCCCAGTATCTCATTTTCATTTGCATAAGGCACACCACTGTAGATGTTTGAAGCTTCAAGATCACTTATACCGGGAATTTCCCTGATAACAGACAGAGGTGCAGAGTTTATTTCAAGTGGATAAGGAATGGCCTTTACAGAACGCTGACCATGCCCCACAATAACCACGTCAGTGAACTTACCAAGAGGAAGAGTAAGCGGTATCCCGACAAGTAAAGGATAGGAACCGAACTGCCTGCCAAATGTCAGCTCATTCTTTGAACTCTCATCGTGTACTTCACACATCACATCCCGAAGTACAGTACCTTTAGGAACGACCTTCCGAAGCATTGGCAGGTCTATCTCTTTTCGTATCTTTTCCTTGTATTTCAGGAATACCTTCTTGTGTTTCCCCACAAGCTCATCGTTGCCATAGACCCGGGTATCCGGAAATGCCATGACCTGACGGATATTGATCCTTCTCACAAGAAGACCTGAATCCAGCACGCTTTTGAGAAAAGCATAGTTCATCCCAAATGTATTCTTTGTCTCACCAGGCAGACCATGAACGAAGTTCAACCCTGGCAATAGCTCCGGAAGTCCACTGCTACCCCTTGAAGCACCAACTTCATTTATCATTTTGATAACATCCAGCACATCTTCCGGCATTGCCTTAAGGTCATTAGCACGCACCACATTGGGATCAGCAGTTTCCATTCCAAGAGCAGCAATATCACCGGATGTATGATGGCGAATAATGGTCTTCATAATCTCAAGGCTCTGTTCAGGATACGCAGCAATGGTTGCCGGATTTGCGTTGTCCATATGAAGGACCTTAAGTTCAGGTGCCACCTTACGTATGCCGCTATAGAGCAATTCCAGGACAGATGGGTCCGGTTGCAGTATATCCGCACCGATATCCCTTGCATGGAAACTAAACAGATCAGGTTGCCTGCCGATACGGAAATACCGGGCACCTGCAGCATAGAGGGAAGAGACTTCATCGACCACATCAGATACCGGACGATAATCCGAAGGACCGTAGAACCTTTCGGTGCAGAAAGAGCAGTGGATCTTACGACCACATCCACGATAGGTTTCAAGCTCACACATGACATACGGATAATCCGGATGTCTTTCGATGATGAAAGCACCAAGACGAGACCACATCCCGATCTCTTCTACTGTCCTCAGCCTGTGCTCGATATCCTCTGGATCAAGCAAAGAAACGTTCTCGAAGAGATCGTAAACAAAAGCTTCGATGTCCTTCTTTGCAATGACAACATCTTCTGCTTCGATGCCAAGTTCTTTGGCACCTGTACCACCTTCTTTGCTGAAACCAAGACGTATGGGACCACCGATGACTTTCAGACCTGATGAAAGACTGCAGATGTTCTCGATCTCACCGGGAGTTATGGGAGATGATCGAAGGTATTTACCCGGTACCGTGATACCTGACAATATGACCACAAGGTCGGCTTTTTTAAGCGCAAGCACATCTTCTGGAGTTGCTGTCCTCAGACCATCGATGGTAAAATAATGGATATCATCCTCTGTTATACCCCTTTCACGCATGGCACCGGCTATGTAACGTATGTATGGGGAGATATATGGCGGGACCCCGAAACATGCAGGCTCATCCACATAACCGTCTACGATCACAGTTCTCATAGGAATTAGAATGGAAGGATACATTATAAATGAACCTTTTGAAGGGAGTTTATCATAGTGTGTCAATATTTCGGAGTATTGCACTCATATTGTTGTGATCGTATCCAACGCATGAAAATTGAACTGGACATGTTGTCCGGACAGGCAGCATTTGTATTTTGTAAACGCTTGAGCTATTTTAGGGTTCGAATTTAGGGAAGAGGATTTCTACGGAGCTAAATATTAATACATAAACATACTAAAATTCTGAGTATCTATTTCCAGGATACCCGTTACCCCACATGAGCATTCAGGGGAAAAACCTTATCACTCTTGGCATTCTGCTTCATGTAATGCAATGTACCCTTGGAGAACCCCATCGTTTCCCATTCAGCATAAGGCATTCCAAGGATCTTCTTCAGTGTACTCCAGTGTTCGATCCAGATGGTATCATTATGATGATAATGCGCATCTGTTTCTATTTTTGCAAAGAGTATATATGATAATAAATATATAACTTTATTTAATTATCAGATGATCCGAATAGACCATCTAATAAAAATATAATATAAGGGGGAAAATACCATGAAAAGAGTTAAGCTTGTGGTGGCTTTATTGATGGTGGTAGCCATGCTAGGCTGCATACCAGCTGCAATGGCCCATCAAGCCAATTGTACTGAGACTGTGAATCCCCATGGGAAAACAGTTCCACCGGCAGGATATTCCACACTACCTGGACCAAAGGGCGGGCAGAATGATGACGGGTTCTATAATTTAAGTGCCTTAGCCGGACCGGACATCGCATGGGTGAATATTACTGTGGTCGACAAGGGTGCCGACAATGTGTACAACACGACCGATGATACATCATTTGGACCGTTCCTGGTCAACAACAGTACTAAAATTCACAATACTTCCTATGACTTTGGGCTGAAGATCAAGTACACCGAAGCCAATGGTGCTGAACCAAGCATAAAGCACATGGCCACATTTGGTAAAGATAACAAAGGCCAGTCAAAAGCTATTGAGTGGCACATCAAAGGTCAGGGCGATTTTGCCTGGGTGGCTGAGTTTTATTTTGAAGACGGTACTCTTGAGGGCACCGTCGTAACGCACTGCTATGTGCCACCACCACCCAAGTAAGTGAACCATAAATAGAATTGGAGTTAAGAGGAGAGGGTTTTTACTCCCCTCATTTTTTTTGCAATCATTAACAGAAACATCCTGTTCTCATTCATCCAGCTTTTCCCCGAACATGAGCATTAAGAGTAAACAGCTTATCGCTCCTGCATTCTGCTTCAGGTAATGTAAAGTACGACAGACAAGATTTGTATTTTGTTAGTCCCTGATCACAGAAACTCACTCTTTTTCATCTTATCTGCAAGTGCATCTTCAACAACCCTTGCAATAACATCACCAATCAAAGTCTCCATTTTCGAGACCTTCGCCCCAAGCATTTCGTTCTCCCATCCCAACATCCGGCACTCTTCGCTCTCAATTGTGTGAACTTCAGTATCCCCGATTTCCAGGAATGGAAGGATACCTTATAAATGAACCTTTTGAATATCAGATTATCATAGTATACTTATACTTTAATCATGTAGGATAGTACGTCATGGAGTTTTACTGAGGTTATCATATGAGAAGTGACAATACAAAGAAAGGAGATGCACGTGCACCAAACCGTTCGCTTTTGAAAGCGATAGGGGTTACCGATTCTGAAATGAAGAAGCCGTTCATAGCTGTTGTGAATTCCTGGACAGAGTTCATTCCGGGACATATCCACCTTGACAAGGTTGCAGAAGCGGTAAAGGCCGGCATTCGCAATGCAGGCGGTGTTCCTTTCGAATTCCATACCATAGGCATCTGTGATGGTATCGCGATGGGACATGAAGGAATGAAATATTCCCTCCCAAGCAGGGAAGCCATCGAGGACACCATTGAGATCATGATACAGGGTCAGCAGATGGACGGTATGGTCATGGTAACATCATGTGACAAGATCACACCTGCACACATCATGGCTGCAGGAAGAGTTGACATCCCGGCAATAGTCGTCACAGGCGGTCCAATGCTGCCAGGATATGTCGATGACAATTATACTGACCTCGTTTCCGTCTTCGAAGGCGTAGGATCATGCCAGAGCGGTAAGGTCTCATCCGAAAAACTGAAACAGCTTGAAGATCTCTGCTGCTGTGGTGCAGGATCCTGTGCCGGAATGTTCACAGCCAATACCATGGCATGCATGACAGAGGCACTGGGACTCAGTCTGCCCGGTTGTGCAACTGCACATGCAGTTGATGCAAAGAAGATGCGTATTGCAAAAGATTCCGGTGAAAGGATCGTAGAGCTTGTAAAAGAAGGAGTTTCTGCACGCCAGATCGTCACAGAGAAGTCCTTTGAGAATGCCATCATGGTAGACCTTGCAGTCGGAGGCAGCACAAACACCACACTTCACCTACCTGCCATCGCCCATGAATTCGGAATTGAGCTTCCACTTGAGAAGTTCGATGATCTTAGCAAGACAACCCCACACCTGATCGGACTCAGACCAGGTGGAGAGAATTTCATGCTAGACTTTGAGAGAGCCGGTGGAGTTCATGCGATCATGAAGAGGCTTAGAACAAAGCTCAATCTTGATGAGAAGACCATCACCGGAAAGAGCATTGGCGAAAATGTCGAGGAATTCGTGATCGTCAACCCGAAACTGAACGCCCGTATCATAACAACACTTGACGCTCCACTCCACGAAGAAGGCGGAATTGCGGTCCTGAAAGGGAACCTTGCACCTGACGGAGCAGTTGTCAAGCAGGCAGCTGTAGATGAGAAGATGCTCAGGCACACAGGTCCTGCAAGGGTATTCGATAGTGAAGAAGATGCAATGTCTACCATCATGAAAGGCGAGATCAAGTCAGGAGATGTTGTTGTCATCAGGTACGAAGGACCAAAAGGAGGTCCCGGTATGCGTGAGATGCTCTCACCAACATCAGCCATTGCAGGAATGGGGCTTATCGATTCAGTAGCACTTATCACAGACGGAAGATTCTCAGGCGGTACAAGAGGACCATGTATCGGTCACATTTCACCGGAAGCCTACGAAGGCGGACCTATCGGTCTGATACAGGAAGGCGACATCATTGAGATCGACATGCCTGCAAGGAAGCTTGAGCTCAATGTTTCAGAAGAGGAACTGGAAAAGAGAAGGGCAGATTTCAAACCGGTCGAGAAGGAAGTCACCGGCTACCTTTCAAGATATCGAAAAACAGTTAGCTCCGCAAACAGGGGAGCTATCAGGAACTAAAGCTGCTGTTTAAGCAGCTTATTCCTTTTTTTACATCCTTATTTTTAATCTCAGATTATGACAAGCTTATGATCCGATCATAAGTTATGATCTTTGAACTATAGCCTGATGCAATTTGCAAAACAAGATCATGCAGATTCCTTTTCAGGAAGCCTCATAAGGTAGACCCTGTCATCCTTTACAATATTGGAGATCTTCCCTGCTGAAAGAAGCTGATCTATCTTAGACTCCACTTCGTTATCCAGATATCTCTTGGAAAGAAGACTTTTGATCACATCTTTCTTAACCTCAGAACCAGATGAAAGATAAGCAAATATACAGCTTTCAAGCTTGTCCGCAACCGGAGCATTTACAGCCGGAACAGGTGCATCGGGCTTAGCTGCCTGGGAAGGATGTTGCTCAAGACCATCATTCTTCATATTATCAGTAGCAATCTCACTATCCTGTAATGATGGGATTTGCTGCACTGGAATTGCCGTTGGAGTCTGTGAAGAGGTTAGTGATGAGGTATCAGTATCGAATAGCACAGGTTTAAATGGTTCCGAAAAAGAAGCTTCTTTAACGGCAGCTTCCGGAACATTCGGAGAACGACTCTCCATTGGAGTTTCCATAACATCATCGTGTTCAATTTCTGCTACCGGAACTTCAACATCAGATAGCAATTCCGGCGGGATCTTCAACTCCGGAAAGGAAAGAGTAGCATATGGAACTGCTTCTTCATGTATTTCTGCCACAATGCTACCGGATCTTGCCGGAAAGACTGGATCCGACTCGGCTTTATTGCCCCCAATATCGGATAAGATGGACCTCTCCTTAAGGAACTGAACGTTGGTACTCATATCAATGATCTGCCCCTCAAGCTCACAGATACGATCTATAAGATCAACGATGATGCTCTCGAAACAGGCCATCTTTTCAATAGAGGAATTGTTTTCCTTTTCAGTAGAAGGAATTAACTCTGAAACTGACTTTGAACTCTCCTCACCAGGATCTGCAAAGTCGACATCGAGGACAGGTCCTTTGCAATCTTCAAGATCATCCGGACCTACAAGACTGCAATTGCAACATAAAGTAAGCTCATTTTCCTCATCATCAGCGATTATGTCTTCCTCTTCAAAGACGTCTTCAAGTTCAAAGTATGCTTCCTCAGGAATTTCTTCACCGGCATCCTCAGCACCAGTAACTTCTGTAGCCTGATCGTCAATATCATTGCCACCATCAGGAACATCATCTGTTATTCCAGCAATGTCCTGCGGTTCTTCAAAACAAGGCTCTTCGGCATCTTCCACAGAGCCGGCATTATCCTCACCAGATATTTTCAGCTTGTTCTCAAGAAGTTCTATCAAAAAGGAATCCTTATCAGGAACAGTAGATAGTTCCTCATACAACTCATCAGATATACTGATCTTAAGTTCTTTCATGCTGCATCAACCCTGGAAAGCTAAAAAGAATATGCGTGCAGGGGATACATAAGCATTTCCAAAAAGGAGATCACACCAGCAGGTTAAGGGGGTGTGAGGATGATGGCTCGATATCAAGATCTGAAGATGCCTCTGCGATCATGATGTCAGCCATGGCGGCCAGCGGGAAGGTGTAACGTGCATTCTCGATAGGGCCATAGAGCACAAAATCACCGCCTGCAAGCTGCTGCATGGAAACCGTACCTATATCGCACATCTTATAGACCAGTGGATCTTCCTTCTTTTTAGCCTTGAGCCAGCTCCAGGAAGAAGGAGCATTGTGGATCCCGGAACCTACGGGATATCCCCATTTCGCCTTTGCTGTCATGGTCATACGAAGAGCAATGCCTGCACCATCACCCATAGGAGTAATGCTCGGATCGATCAGGATGTTCTTGATACCACATTCCTCAGCAATATCCAGCAGACCCCTGTCCATCAGTTTACCGCCGTTCTCCAGCAATGCCATCCTGCCATCAAGGGAGGAGTCCATTGCATTGAAACCTAGAATAATGGAGCTGTCAATATCGGAATTTGCCAGGGAAGCGAATTCGTCGTCGGTGATGCTCATATTAATAGAATTGTAGATAGTCTTGTCGGCAAGTCCGATGTCGGTCACATATTCTGCGCAAGCCATCCTCACAGCAGGCTGTGGGGAATCGATGATAAATGGAGAATCGCTTACGGAGGTAACAAAATCGATGTACTTCTGCATACTCTCAAAAGTGTTGGCAAAGATATGGACGATCGATGGATTTCCAGTCTCATCGGACATGGAATCCTGCATGTTCACAAGGGCCTCTGCCTCTTTCCTGTCAAATATACCGGCATCTGCATCTTCCACGATGCTGTGACCTTCATAGAATATAGTACCTGCAAGCACTGTTGCCAGCTCACCGGGCTGACCTCCGATCTTAACACCTGCAATATTAACGATCTCCTGCTCTTTCTGGAACCTGAACATGAACATTACCTCTACGAAATATAACAATGAGAAAATAACAATTAAATGATACTTAATTCGACTTTACCTCACAGACAATACCGGAAGTTGAATCCAGCATTACATTGCCTGATACCATGATATCACCGGAAGTGACATCCATAACTGGCCTACTTTTCTTTTTGGCGCTCTCGACAACGAAAGCTGCTTCATGATACGGACCTTCTTTTTCTTTATACTCATCAACGATCCGGCGGATCTCATCAATGTCGACCAAGCCTATGTGCTCAATGAGACGTACCTGATTCTGGAAACGCTCAATGACATCCCTGCTGATATTCTCGATAAAGGGGATCGCGCCATCCGACCCGATGATCCGCCCATCCTCATCTATGCCGTTCTTGTGAAGTGCAATAAGTGTTCTACCTGCAAGATGACCTCTGGATTCATTGCCACATATAAGGAGATACCTGATATTTGAATTTGAGACCGTGTTTATGATGATCTTCTCTGCACCAAGGTTCTCGGTCTTGCAGCTACCCCACATGGCAGCTTCCTCATAAGGTTCAAATGAGCTTGCAAGGGTTATAACTGCAATACAGGAATCGTTATTTCCGGCAATGCAATCTCCTTTCACAACAGGCCAGCCACATGCAACGTTTTCTATGTCAACACCTCATATAATCAAGATCTGTTTCTCTCGTTTTTCATATCCACAAGGGCACTTGCAAGCATGATCGCCTTTGTGTAGTGACCACCCACACGTGATGTGTCCACGAAGACATGGTCGTCCATTAATACCGGTGCACCAATACCGTCTCCTCCTCCAAGGAACACAAGTGTCCTGAATATCAGGTTACCGGTAATTCCATCCGGAGCAAAGAGGAAGTTCGCTTCCTTTATGGCGTCCTCAATGAGTATTGTATAATGCTTTGCACATATACCATTTTCCCGAAGCCTGCTTGCAAGGAAGTCAGCATCTGCAAGTGTGCGATCGATCTTCTCATGCCTTCCAAGATCGCCCATCCTGCCACCCGAGAGCACCCCTACCACCGGCTCAACTCCAAACCTGCGCATATGCTCCACACCAAGCTTAACAAGGGTTATCTTGTCCGAGAGGTCATTGCCCTCATCGATCCCCACAGGTGCGAGGAAAAATGGCACACCTTCGGAGGTCAAAAGAAAGGCCATCCGGTGCAACCGCTCTATCTTCAGTACCTTCTTAAGATGGGAAAGAGTATCCGAGGCTTTCGCAGTCCCTCTGACCGCTGCATCAACTGAACCCGATGCCAACAGGTCACCAAGAACGATCTCCGGCTCATGGGTGTTAATGATCTCCAGGGAAGTGCCAATAACATCGATCTCCTGCTTATCCCCTACAAGAATAACGTGTGCATATCCTTCATTGTGTGCATTCTCAATACTGGAGATCATCTTAGGTGTCGGATCACGTACACCAATAGCCACCTTTGCAGTGTTTGAAAGAGCCCTTTTCCGGACAACATCCATAAGACTTGTCGTGCTATTGTTCTACATGCCGGGTCACCTGCCAGAAATGATATTAATCAGAATCAACAAAGAGATGCAAACATTAATTAATTTTCCCTTTTATTGAAGGTATGATCACAGATGGAAGAATCTATCGAATGGGTTGAAAAATACAGGCCCAAATCCCTATCAGATCTTGTGGGGAACAAGAAGTCAATCGTTGATATGCGCGAGTGGGCAGAGTCATGGCTCTCCGGAGTGCCGGAAAAGCGTGCAGTTATACTTCACGGACCTGCCGGAGTTGGAAAAACATCCGCAGCGCATGCACTTGCAAAGGATTTCGACTGGGAGACCATCGAGCTGAATGCAAGCGACCAGCGAACAGCCGGTGCTATTGAAAGGGTCGCAGGTTCTGCAGCAAAGATGAGCTCACTTACCGGCACTTCCACAAAGAGACTGATCATTCTGGACGAAGCTGACAACATGCACGGAAATGCAGACAGGGGAGGAGCCCGTGCTGTGGGCAGCATTATCAAAACAACTGACCAGCCCATCGTGCTCATTGCCAACGACCTCTACGGACTTACACCTTCGATACGCTCCAGCTGCATTGAGCTGAAGTTCAATTCTGTGCAGGGCAGGTCAATGATACCGGCGCTCAAGAAAATATGCGTTGAAGAGAAGATCATGTGCGGTGTTGGTGTCCTTGAGAAATTAGCCGACAACGCCGGCGGAGACATGCGAAGTGCTGTCAAGGACCTTCAGGCTGTGGCATTGGGAAGGGACGAGATCTACATTGAAGACATCGCCACATCCGAGAGGGATACGAAGGAATCGATCTTCAAAGCCCTCGGGAAGATCTTCAAGAGCACTGACCCAAAAAGCGCATTGCAGGCAACATATGGCCTGGATGAGACACCGGAGAACCTTATACACTGGATCGATGAGAACCTGCCATTACAATATGGCACCCAGGAAGGAACCGAAGAGGATTTGATAACTGGATACAGGCATCTTTCAAAGGCAGACAGGTATCTTGGTCGTGTGAGAAAACGACAGAGCTACCGCCTCTGGAGGTATGCAGGCGTCCTCATGACCTGCGGGACAGTAGTATCTAAGTCACATGTCAGTCGTGGATTTACAAAATACCAGCCACCGTCATTCTGGCGTAAAATGGGTCAGCTAAGGTCAAAACGTGACATGAGGGACAATATTGCCTCCAGGATCGGTGACCATTGCAACGAGTCCATGCGATATTCCCGCACAGACCTGGCGCACCTGTACGGCAGGATGCTGAAGGACGATGCCTATGCAGTAGACGTTGCTGTGAACCTTGACCTGAACGTCGATGAGATGGTGTACCTTACCGGTGGCAAGAAGGTCACAAAAGGAATACAGAAGATCAATGATCTTGCACAGGCACAACGCAGCACCTATGGCAATGACGATGCTCCGGTCTTCTTTGAGAAGAAAGCAGTGAAGAAGGTACAGGATAAAAAGCAGATGGACCTGAACCAGATAATGCAAAGTGCTGCTTCCAACGGAAATTCAAAAGCTGAAGAAACTTCAAAGACAGTGAACTCGGCTCCAAAGGATGATCCAAAGCCAGACCAAAAACCAGCTGCAAAAGCAAAGCCTCAAAGGACCTTATTCGACTTCTGAGACATCTTCGGGTGGATAATGATCAATGGGACAATGGATCGACCCATGTCCCATAATATCCTTTTTCACAGGCATATACCATAAATGGAATATCTACTTTTCACTGATGAAGATCCCATTAGTTAGATGCTGAACTTCCCAGACCCGTTATCTTTGGTCTTTATACCTTCAAGCTCAAGAAGTTCCATCATTACATCAAGTCCGCCGGCATACCCTGCCAGTTTTCCTGAAGAACTAACAACACGGTGGCATGGGATGATGATCTGGATCGGATTCAAAGAATTTGCAAGCCCAACTGCCCTTGCAGCTTTTGGCTTGCCGATCATTTCAGCTACAGCCCCATAGGATACAGTCTTGCCATAAGGGATCTTTGTTAAAGCATCCCAAACCGCCTTTTGGAAATCGGAACCTTCTGGCGAAAGTTCTACATCGAATTCCTTCAACTCCCCTTCAAGATACTGGTTTAGCTGTTCTCCGACCTCCTTAAAGAAAGCCCTATTCTGCTCCCAGTCAGAGGGAATGGTATATTTCCTCTTGCCACCCTGAATGTTCAGCACCTTCAACCCTTCAGAATCTCCGGCTACCAGTACAGTTCCAAGTTTCGTCCTTATGAGATCATAATACATTCAATAGATCATCAGTTTTGAATTAGATATTACTTTCCACGACAAACCTTCCCCTGAATACCAGGGTCGCGACTGCCACAAGTATTCCAAAGATACCTGAAAGCAGGAACACGATATGCAGGTCGAAGTAAAGCAATATGATGCCCAGGACCACAGGTGAAGCACTCTGACCTACATATTTCATGGTATTGTGAATGGAAAGGACCCCTCCGCGGGACTGTGGTGGTGAGATCTGGATTATCTGGGAGTCAATAGCTGTCTGGCAAAGCCCGAACCCGCCGCCAAACACCAGCAATAACAGGAAAAGTACAGGAAGAGAACCTGTCCATGAAATAAGGGAAATGGATATTCCTACAAGTGAAAAACCTATACCTATGAGGACTATCAATGGAAGTTTTTCTGCAAGCTTCTTTATGTTAGATGCCACCATGATGATGGCAATTCCCTGAATGGAAAGCACCATCCCTGCCTCTTTTGCAGCAAATCCGAAAACATCCTTGAGCATGAATGGAAGGAAGACAACGATCGAGAACAACAGGAAGAAGATAGCAAAGCTCAGGAACACGGTGTAAAGTATCCTGAAATCCCGAAGTTCACGAACTGCATTTCCCAATCCGCCACCATAGGATCCATCACATTCCTTTGTTTCAGGAAGCAACAGGAAAACCAACAAGGCAAATGGTAGTGACAGGACATAGAAGAGGAAAGGATAGTTCCACCCGATGGTGGCCAACCCACCACCAATAAGGGGTGCTGTAACCGAACCAATGGCTATTGCCATACTGACCCTGCCCATTGAATGAACCCGGTCAAGCCCTTTATAAACATCCCCTATCACCAGCATCACCAGTGACATCATCCCGGCGATCCCTATACCCTGAACAAACCTCAATATAAGCAGGGTCTGCAGGTCTGTTGCAAAGAAACTGAAAAGCCCCATCAATCCATTGATGACAAGACAGGGTACAAGCACTGCCTTCCTGTTCACACGATCAACAAAGTGCCCGATGATAAGAGAGAAGATAGCTGTGGAGATGGTGTAGACCGCCATGAGCTGTGCTACTTCATTAGGAGTGCTGTTTAATGGTTCCACCATCTGTGGCAATACTGGTGCAAGTATGGCACCCCCTGCCATTGCAAAGAAGACGGTTGTTGCAAGGAACAGGAGGTGGTGGGGTTTAAAGATCATATTCGAAAATTCCTTAAGGGATTTTAGTTGTCGAAAGAATGGATGTGTAATTAACTTCACTGTTTCAGAGATAGCTAGCAGAAATTGGCCGAAATAAAGACCGACCCTTCACTACGCATCAAAAAACTTAAAGAAAATAAGAAAAAAGCCTCGAGCGTGATTTGAACACGCGACCTAGTGATTACAAATCACTCGCTCTGCCGGGCTGAGCCATCGAGGCGCTATTGAAACGTACCCATACAATGCATGATAACAAATAAATGTTATGGTTGATTTTAGCATAGTAGAAACATCATGTGGCAGGAAATGGCAAAATATGGGAAAAAGCTGGTCGACCACGGATTGGTCGAGTCCAATTTTGGAAATATCAGCGTGCGTATCGCGAACAAAATGATAATAACACGAAGTGGTGCAGCACTTGATGAGATCACTGAGAACAGTGTGGTGGAAGTTCCCGTTGAGGGAACATCAGAACTTGACCTTATCGCATCCACAGAGACCATCGTGCACCGTGCCATTTACAGGAACACGCCTGCGCTTGCTATCCTGCATGCACACTGCCCTTATTCGGTAGCCCAGACGCTTATTGCGGATTCGGACAGCATTGTCCCTATTGACAGTGAAGGTATGCACTTCCTTCATGAGATACCCATTTTCAAGGGAATGATGGGGTCCGCCGAACTGGCAGAAGGGGCGGCAAAAGCATTATCCGACCACAGAGGAGCGATCGCATACAGCCATGGCACCTTCGCAGTGGGCAAGACGCTTGCTGATGCTTACGTGGTAACAACACAGATAGAGCATTCCTGCAGGATCAAATACCTGGTCGATCTTGCAAAGAAGTGAAGATCAAGGAAAAACCATAACAACTAATAAGAAAGAGCCTAATAAAGGAAAGTCCATGACCATTGATGCATTAAGACCAGCTGCTACAAGGATATTGAACCCGGTAGCTATAGCACTCGCAAACAGGAGGATATCACCAAATTCCCTGTCACTCGCTTCCCTTGGATTCGCAGTACTGGCAGGCATCTGCTTCTACTTCTCGGTCGAAAGACCATTCTTTGCACTTGCAGCCATCCTTTTTGTCGGGCTCAATTCTTCCTTTGATGCCCTGGACGGTGCAGTTGCAAGATATCTTCGTACCGATAGCAAGAAAGGTGACTTCCTTGACCATGTCATCGACCGTTATTCCGATGTGTTCATCATCTGCGGAATGTTCTTCGGCGGGCATGTACAGTGGCAGATCGGCACCATAACCATCATTCTGGTCTTGCTGGTAAGCTATCTCGGAACACAGGCACAGGCCCTTGGAATTGGAAGATTCTACGGTGGCATCATGGGCAGGGCTGACAGACTTGCACTTATACTGCTTGCTTCAGTAGCCTATTACATCTATAGCGAACCTGTCCTGGGATACACAATGATAGGCTGGAGTATTATCGTTATTGGACTTGGAAGCCATATAACAACGATACAGAGAATGGGCAGCATATGGAAGCGCCTCTAATCGTTTTAGTCTTCTGATCCCGATTATTTTTGGAATAGTTTAAAGTAGAGCAAAGACCATTTTAAAAATATGCAGTTTCCTGACCTGAAATACGAATATCTTGAACACACGGCGGATGCAAAGTTCAAGGCCTACGGGAAAACAATGGAAGAGGCTTTTGAGAACGCAGCTGTTGCCATGTTCAATGTAATGATCAATACATCAAAGGTTGACTGCAAACACACAGAGGAAATCAAACTTACAGCACCTGACATAGACGATCTTTTGGTTGACTGGCTCTCAGAACTTCTGTTCCTCTTCGAAGTGGATTTCATAGCCTTCGGGGAGTTCAAAGTGGAGAGCATTACACAGGTGGATAGCGAATACACAATATCAGCACACGCAAGCGGTGAAGAGATCGATCTTGAAAAACACGAGATCGATACCGAGGTCAAAGCTGTGACCTACAATAACCTGAAGGCAGAGGAAATTCCGGAAGGTTTCATGGTACAGGTAACGGTTGACACATGATCAAATCAGGGACCGTAATAGTTCAACATTACAGTGGGAGGGAAACGCATGGAAGATGCAGGCAACATAAAGGAATCACTCAAAAGGATAGACGATAATATATGGGAGATCCCGATCGGATCGAAACCGGGAATGAACGTCCCCGGAAGGATATACCTCTCAGACAAACTTATCCACGACCTCGAACCGGAAGCACTCGACCAGGTTGCAAACGTGGCAATGCTCCCAGGAATACAGAAATATTCCATGGCGATGCCGGATGCACATCTTGGATACGGGTTCCCCATAGGAGGCGTTGCCGCCTTTGACGAGGAAGAAGGAGTTATCAGCCCTGGAGGAGTGGGGTTTGATATCAACTGCGGAGTGCGCCTTATTCGATCTAACCTCACTGTTGAAGACGTCCGCCCGGTGATGAAAGAGCTCACCGATAAACTTTTCCAGGCCGTGCCTGCAGGCGTAGGTTCCAAGAGCCGCATAAGGGCTTCTGAGAGTGAGCTGGATGATATTTTCCTGCATGGTTCCCGCTGGGCTGTTGAGAATGGATATGGTGTGGAGGCAGATCTCGAACACTGTGAAGGTGGCGGATGCATAAAAGGCGGGGATACAAGGCACATCAGCGCTAAGGCCCGCAAGAGAGGACGACCGCAGGCAGGAACCCTGGGCAGCGGCAATCACTTCCTTGAGGCACAGTATATCGATAAGATATACGACCAGGAAGTTGCTGATAACTTTGGTCTGGAAGAAGGACAGGTAACCTTCATGATCCACTGCGGTTCACGAGGCACCGGTCATCAGATATGCACCGATCACCTGCGTACCATCTCACAGGCTGCAAAGAAGTACAAGATCGCACTTCCTGACAAACAACTTGCATGTGCTCCGGCACAGTCCGATGAAGCACAGAACTACTTCAGGTCCATGATATGCGCTGCCAACTATGCATGGAACAACAGGCAGATCATCACCCACTGGACCAGGGAGATCATTTCAGAAGTATTCAGGTCCGACATCGATGAGCTCGGGCTTGACCTTGTCTATGACGTTGCACATAATGTGGCAAAACTGGAAGAACATAACGTGGATGGTAAGAAAAAGAACGTCTACGTCCACAGGAAAGGAGCTACAAGAGCATTCCCACCGGGACATAAGGACGTTCCACAGGCATACCGCGATGTCGGCCAGCCGGTATTGATACCAGGAAGTATGGGAACAGCTTCGTTCGTACTTCACGGAGCGGAAGCTTCAATGGACATCTCTTTCGGAAGTGCATGCCATGGAGCCGGCAGGGTCATGAGCCGTGCCCATGCAAAGAAGGAATTCTACGGGGAAGATATCAAGAGCGAACTTGAGAAAAGCGGGATCATAGTCAGGGCTGCACATCCATCCATGATCGCGGAGGAAGCACCTAGCGTTTACAAGTCCAGCAGTGATGTCGTCAATGTTGTGCATGATCTTGGTATCGCAAGAAAGGTTGCCAGAATGATGCCTCTTGGTGTTGTTAAAGGCTGATCTGACCTAAATTATCTTAAGGACAGAGCTGCCAGGATATTAGAACAACATAGCTTTGCTTAGAGTTGTCTAATATTAAGAGAAATTAAGAGAACATCAAAGAAATGATCAGTAGAAAGATATTATGAAAAGACTACAAGAGAGTGAGGAAACGGCTTTGTTTGAGGGGATGAATGGTTTGCTTGATTACAGTCATTTACAACACAAAAGTTTGCAAGCAATCTGTCCGCTTCCTCAAATAATAGATTGGTATAATAATATTTAAAGATGTTCGATATCATTTAAATATAAAAGAGGCTAGGACGATTTTATTGCAACGCCTTTTTTAATATCCGACCGTCAACCATTTTAAGTTCTATCCTTAATCTTGCGCCCATGGATAAAAAAGCGAAGATGATCAAAAAAGTTCGTATTATGGCTGACTACCAGTTCGGCAAGGGATGCGGAGACATTCTTTTTTCTGATGACGTAACCTTCCAGCTCTCAAGGACAAAACGCATCAGGCAGATCATGATCGATGGCAAGCGTATTGCAACAGCAAGAGCAAGGGATGGAATGCTCACACTTAGCATGGAAGCGGCTACAGCGATCCACGCACATGTTCCTGCGCCAGCCTTAAGGGTGGCAGTATGCGATGATGCAGTACCTTTTGTTTCAAAGGGAAAGACCACATTCGCAAAACATGTGACATCCATAGACCCCGGTCTTCGAAGCGGTGATGAGGTCATCATTGTTGATGAGAACGATAAGGCCATTGCTACCGGACAGCTCCTGCTTTCACCCGATGAGGTAGAAGCGCTTGATACAGGCGCTGCAGTGGATGTACGTTGCGGATGTGAGCAGTAAATCCTGCAGGCATCCAAAGGATCCTGTGGTAAGTACCTAACGTCAAAATATACATATAGCAACAGGTTAAATAAGCTGTGAACTTATATATCGCCTCAAATTCATCTCGTCGGAGAGTGAAATCATCGCAGAAGAGGAACTCTTTAAAACGTTTGTCATTCCGGACAATACAAAAATGGAAGAGCACAATATCGTGCTGGATGGAGACATCATAGTAGGTAACCATTCAGATGTACGATATGGCCTGATAGCTGATTCTGCGATCCTCGGAGAAAGGGTCGAGGTTTCCGGCGATATCAATGCCAGATCAGACATCAGGATCGATATCTGGTCCCACATTGGCGGAACTGTCAAGACCAAAGAGAACGCCTACATCGGAGAGTTTGTCTCCATTGACGGGAAACTTGTGGTAAAAGGTGACCTTGATATAGGCAACAATGTAAAGATCAGTGACGGATTCGAGGCAAAGGGATGGATCGTTGTAAGGAATCCGGTCCCTGTAATAGCATATCTTTTCCTGTACCTGACCGAACTTTTACGCATGGGCAAGGACGAAGAGGTCGAAAAGGCATTAAGTGAGATGTTCGACGAAGAAGTTGAGACCATCGGCACTGCTGCCATGATCATACCAAACGGCTCCAAGATATCCATCGATTCAATAAGAGTTCCTTCAAATGCGGTTATCGGAAGTGATTGCCGCCTTGTGGGAAACATCCGCGCCACTTCACTTGATCTGGCAAATGGCACTACGCTCTACGGAAGTATACGTACCATGAACACAGTGAACCTTGGTGAGAACAACACCATACACGGTAACATCGTTTCACGTGGAAATGTACACATCAATAAAGGTACACACGTCCTTGGAGAGATCAATGCCAATTCCATAAGGATACATGAAAGCGCACGTGTGGACGGTGTCATGAGAGCATCAGGCGGGATCGTCTTCGAGCGTGAAGAAGAGGATGTCCTCAATGAGAAAGAATTGATGACACTCGATATTTGACGAACATAACTAATTCAGAGGTATTCTATGACCAAAGAGACTACCCTATCAAAAGATTACGAATCAATTGTAGAACAGGATGAAAAGTACGTAATGCAGACATACACACGCCAGCCCATCGCACTTGAGAGCGGGAAAGGTTCAGTTGTCCGCGACATCAACGGTAATGAGTTCATTGATTGTGTGGCAGGAATTGCCGTGAACAATGTGGGACACTGCCACCCTCGCGTCGTCGAAGCGATCAGCAAGCAGGCGGAGAAGCTCATACACGTATCAAATCTTTATTATACCGATGTGCAGGCAGGCCTTGCCGAGGAACTTGTCAATATTACCGGCATGGGCCGTGCATTCTTCTGTAACTCCGGTACCGAAGCCGTTGAGGCTGCAATGAAACTGGCAAGGGTCACAACAGGAAAGACCGAGTTCATCGCAGCGGAACACTCATTCCACGGCCGGACAATGGGCTCCCTCACAGTAACACACAAATCCATTTACAGGACACCATTTGAACCTCTTATACAGGGGGAAAAGTTCGTTGCCTACAACGATGCACAGGCGATCAGGGATGCAATAACAGAAGACACTGCAGCAGTCATTGTCGAACCCATACAAGGAGAAGGTGGTATCAATGTCCCATCTGATGAGTACCTCAAAGAGGTACGTGAGATCTGTGATGAAAACGACATGCTCCTGATATTCGACGAGGTCCAGACCGGTTTTGGCAGGACAGGAAAGTGGTTCTGTAAAGACCATTCAAAGGTAGTTCCTGACATTATGACCATGGCAAAGGCAATAGGTGGAGGATTCCCAATGGGTGCTATTGTGGCACGTGATGGCGTATCCTTTGGAAAGAGCCAGCACGCTGCAACCTTCGGAGGCGGACCACTGGCATGTGCTGCATCTCTTGCATCCATCAATGTGATCAGGGACGAGAACCTTGTGGAACGCTCGGCACAGATGGGCGAGTATTTCATGGACAAGCTCAGGTCACTTGAACTCGACAACATAGTGCAAGTTCGCGGACGCGGTCTCATGATCGGCGTGGAGATCAACAAGCCCTGTGCAGACATCGTGGATCTTGCAAGGGAAAATGGCATACTCCTTAACTGCACATCCGAGAAAGTCATCCGTATCGCACCTCCTCTTGTGATCACCAAAGAACAGATCGACATGGTGGTGGATGTGCTTGCCCAGATATGAACTGATAAAAGAAGAGATTGCATCAATTGCAAAATATGTTCCCGGCAAATCAATTGATGATATTGTAAAAGCATACGGACTGGACCCTGCGTCAGTCATTAAACTCGGTTCGAACGAGAACCCTCTGGGACCGTCACCAAAAGCAGTGGAAGCGCTCATAAAAGATGCACAGGGGATCAGCATTTATCCTTCAGCCGATGCACGTGAGCTCGTGGAAGCGATATCCGAATACACCGGCATACCTGCAGATCATATTGTGGCTTCAGGTCCCGGTATGGACGGACTTCTGGACGGACTCACAAGACTTGTCATAAGCCGTGGTGATGAGGTCATCCTTACAACACCGACGTTCTCCTACTACGAGATATCCGCACGTGCAAACGGCGCAGTTCCTGCTTACGTACAGCGTGAAGAGGATTTCTCAGTGGACGTTGAAAAAGTACTCGATGCTATCACACCACGGACAAAGATCATCTTCCTGTGTTCACCCAACAACCCTTCAGGTAATGTAGTACCGGAAGAGGATATACTACGAATCGCAGAAGCCACTGAAGCCCTTGTATTCGTTGATGAAGCATACGTGGAATTTTCTGACAAGAATATCGCACACCTTGTTCCAAAATATGACAACATCATTGTCGGAAGGACATTCTCAAAAGCATTCGGCCTTGCTGGCATGAGGATCGGATACGGCATGCTTCCAATATGGCTCAAGGAAGAATACATGAAGATAGCAACTCCATTCAATGTAAGCTCCGCAGCAGTCGCTGCAGGTGTTGCTGCACTATCAGATACCGAGCACCTCAACAAAAGCATTGAGCTGGCACGTACGGGCAAGAAATATCTTCAGGATAACATCCCGTTCAAAGTATATGACACCCAGGCAAACTTTATCCTTGTTGACGTAGCTCCGCACAAGGCACGTGATGTTACCACAGAATTGCTCAAAAAAGGGATCATTGTGCGTGACTGTACTTCCTTTGCCAATGCAGGAGATTCACTCATACGTATTACCATTGGAACAGAAGAGCAGAACAAAAAGGTCGTGGAAGGTTTCACTTCCATCTGACCCCTTTCCCATTAGACTGACTAAAAAAGCGGTCAGTAGACCTTATCTATTTTCATTAACGGGTAATCCAGCTCTTTATTGAACTCCATTGAGACATGAGCTCTTACGGACCCGTATTTTACATCGATCTGGACATTGAGCATACGACCTTCCAATTCACAGTAACCGAACTCATCATTAAGCTTTGAACGTACCATATCCCTGTCGATAGAAACAGTAATCTGCTCCACACAAGGCTGCACGGAGATACTCTGTGCAATAGCAGTCTCAAGACTTTCCACCGTCTTCAGGCTCACAGGAGAGCCGGTGAACTGATGATACAAAGCTCCAAGTTTGATTCCAGCTTCAAAAAATACGTTATCCCTTTCGGTTATTGTGTTTTCGGCCATATGTTACCTACCATGATCATTACTGCAACGAAATTGACCTGAAAATATAAAGCCAATACGGTTACCTGAAACCCATGAAAGCAATAGTTATCCTCAGGCCTTCTTTACAGTCACCCAGAAAACACTTCCTTTTCCTTTAGGGTTGTCCTCAACTCCCACTTCGCCACCATGAAGGTCAATTATCCTTTTGACAATAGCAAGACCCAGACCTGTACCTTTCACAGCAGCCTTAGTAGCACGTTTGAACCTCTCGAACACGAAAGGCTTGTCCTCATCAGCAACTCCTTCTCCAAAATCAGTTACCGTTATCTTCCACTCATCGCCATTATCCAGGATGTCAATAATGACCCTGCTTTCCTCAGGACTGTATTTTATCGCATTTGAAAGCAGGTTCACAAAAACCTCTTCCAACACCGGACTTATCTTTGCATTGTATTTTCCGGCTGCATTGTTCTCAAGAATGATATGTTTACTAGCAAACTGACTATTGAGAACCTGTATTGCAAGCCTCAGAACAGCAGCAACATTCAGTTCTTTGAATTCCAGCTCACTGATAGATTCCAGTCTTGAAAGCTTGGAAGCCGATTCGATCATATCAATAAGCTTTCCATTATTTCTTTTAATGGTACGGAGCTTTTCAGTGGTATCCGGATCGAACTCCCTTTTAAGCAAGATCTCCACAAATCCTTTAACCAGACCTGCAGGATTCAGCAGGTCATGACGTATAATGTCAGTGAAGAGATCTTTAAGCTCATTTGAATGTTCCAGTTCCCGTGCATATTCCTGAAGATTCGATTCTGCCTTCTTTCTAATCGTTATGTCCCGGTAACTGCAGACATGTCCCTTGACTTCACCATCAGTAATAACAGGAAAAAGATGGTACTCAAAGATGCGACCGTCCCTGAAATAAAGGACATCGGAATCATATTCCATCAAAGTCGAAAATCTGCGGACCTTTGAAAGGATATGATCAGCATTTTCCAGTTGAGGTACACCATATTTTACAAATGCATCAACATAGTTCTTCCCAGTGTCTGCATCATCAGGAATATTCCAGATCTCTCTGAATTTGTTGTTCACTACCCGGATAGTCCCGTCGTTATCAAAAAAGGAGATACCATCATCAGTAGATTCCAAGACGTTCCTTAGAAGGGTCTCATTCTCTTTGATCAGGTCCTCTGTACCATGGTGCCCGGCTATTTCTTCCTTGCACCTTTCTTTAAGACAAGATCCCAGCGAATCTACACCAAGCTCATCTTTCACATCAGATTCACCATTTACAGTAATAGAAGGCCTCCCTGAAACCCAATATGAACAATTGTACCCCACAATAATTCAATAGATAATATATAAGCAGGCAATATATAAGGCTACCTAAGGATGAAACCAGACAATCGAAAATCAAGAAGAAGAAGAAGAAGAAGAAGAAGAAGAAGAAGAAGAAGAAGCTCATCTGCTCCTCAGACCAACCTCATCATCGATCTCTTCTGCGATCTTTTCCAGCTCATCGAATATTCTTTCAGAATCTTTTCTCATTTCACAGACAGCAGTTTTAAGGCTCCCGCCACGAAGATATAGCATTTTTTTCCTTCGATAGACAAGACCCGAACCCATAAGGTTGCGAAGGTGATGATTTACCCTGGATAAACTTATATCCAAGGATCTTGCAAGCATTTCAGAAGTAACTCCTTCATCACGAGCCAGATTTGAAAGCAGGTCCATGACAATCTTTTTGGAAATATCTTCGACATCCCTACCTGAGGAAAGCCCAAAACTATCACAAAACCAATGAATGTCTTTCTCGAGGTCCTTTTCTACAGGTTTTTCGATATTGATAAGGATGATCTGACGAGCCATCAAAAATACATTGCTTTCAAAACATATATACCTTTTTACTTTTGTACATATCATGTCGATAAAATGAATATGAAAACTATAAAATATAGTTTAATTTGCAATTTGTACACAACGTTTAAATACCAAGATAGATAATTTGAAGTGTTAAATCATGCAGTTCACAAATATGACCAGTTGTGACCTGAAACTACAATTATGCCATCAAGTGAGCAAGGGGAGTATGCTTCAAGATGCAATTGGGTCATTGTTGAGTACGCGCATGTAATCCATATATTGATCACATGAAGTAGAACAAACCATTACATGACCATAACATAAGGAGGTTCGAATGGATCTAAACCGTTTTACACAGAAAGCACAGGAAGCCGTCCAGAGATCATTTACCGTTTCTGCAAGATACCACAATCAACAGACAGATTGTGAACACATGTTCCTTGCATTAATGGAACAGGATGGCGGCCTTGTGCCTACACTTCTTAATAACATGGGCTCTGACACACAGGCAATTGCCCGAAAGCTCGAGCAGCATTTGTCAGGACTGCCACAGGTCTCAGGTCCGGGAAGCGAGCAGGCTTACGTAAGTCAGTCATATAACAGGGTACTCGATACTGCTGACAAGGAAGCTCGCTCCATGAACGATGAATATGTCAGTGTTGAGCACCTGCTCATTGCATTACTAAAAGAGAAAGGAAGCCCCAGCTATCGCATACTTGAAGAGGCAGGGATCACACTTGAAGCTGCTTTACAGTCAATAAAAGAACTAAGGGGGAACCGTCGCATTACAAGTGAGAATCCCGAAGACACCATGGAACCGCTCAAGAAATACGGCATTGACTTTACCGAACTTGCTGCACAGGGAAAACTTGACCCTGTGATCGGAAGGGACCAGGAGATAAGGCACACCATCGAGATCCTTTCCCGGCGCAGGAAGAACAACCCGGTCCTCATCGGAGAAGCCGGGGTCGGAAAGACCGCAATTGTTGAAGGTCTTGCACTACGTATTGCAAAACGGGATGTTCCCGATGCCATGAAGGATAAGAAGATCATCGCACTGGACATGGGTTCACTTATTGCAGGAGCAAAGTTCAGGGGAGAATTCGAGGAACGTCTCAAGGCGGTCCTAAAGGAAGTTGCAGAATCGGAAGGACAGATCATTCTCTTTATCGATGAGTTGCACACCATCGTAGGTGCAGGCGCCACTGAAGGCGCCATGGATGCAGGCAACCTGCTAAAACCAATGCTTGCGAGAGGAGAACTGCACTGCATCGGTGCTACGACCCTTGATGAGTATCGCAAGTACATTGAGAAGGATGCGGCTCTTGAGAGGCGTTTCCTGCCCGTACTGGTGGACCAGCCGGATGTTGAGAACACCATATCCATCCTCAGAGGATTGAAAGAAAGATATGAGGTCCACCATGGAGTGAGACTTAAGGATACTGCCCTTGTGGCAGCAGCGGTTCTCAGCGACCGTTACATCTCGGACAGGTTCCTGCCGGACAAGGCTATCGATCTTGTGGACGAGGCAGCTGCAAAGGTCAGGACATCCATAGACAGCAAACCACCGGAACTGGACGAAGCCGACAGGAAGATCCTGCAACTGGAGATCGAGCGCGAAGCACTCAAAAAAGAGAAGGATGCGGCTTCAAAGGAAAGACTTGCAGACCTTGAGAAAGAACTTGCGGACATTCGTGCCGAATCCGATGCCATGCGTGCAAAATGGCAGGGAGAAAAGGACATCATCGCAAACCTGAGTTCCTTGAAGCAGCAGATCGAAGAGATCAAGATCCAGCTTGAGCTGGCAGAGAACAGCGGAGACTTCGAACAGGCATCTAAGCTGAAATACGGCACCCTGGCACCTCTTGAACACCAGTATAATGAGGAAGAGGCAAAGCTTCAGGAGCAACAGGAAGATATGCTTCTGAAAGAAGAGGTTGGCGAAGAGGATATCGCACAGGTGGTCAGCCAGTGGACGAACATCCCGATCACGAAGCTCATGGAAGGAGAACGTGAGAAGCTCACCCACCTGGAAGACAAGCTCCATGAGAGGTTGATAGGACAGGATGAAACAGTAAAGGCAGTTTCTGACGCGGTCATCCGCGCCTATGCAGGCATCAAGGACCCCAAGAGACCTATTGGAAGCTTCATCTTCCTCGGACCTACCGGCGTGGGTAAGACAGAGCTTGCCAAGGCACTTGCAACTGAGCTCTTCGATGATGAGAACAACATGATACGCATCGACATGTCCGAGTACATGGAAAAGCACACCGTTTCAAGGCTGATCGGTGCACCACCTGGCTACATCGGTCACGAGGAAGGCGGGCAGCTTACCGAAGCAGTACGCAGGAGACCATATTCCGTAGTCCTGTTCGATGAGATCGAAAAGGCCCACCATGATGTGCTCAATGTCATGCTCCAGATACTCGATGACGGACGCCTGACAGATTCACACGGAAGGACGGTGAACTTCAAGAACACGTTGATCATCATGACATCGAACATCTGCGTGGACTACGCCATCTCAAAGCTTGAGAAGGGTGAAGACTACGCCAGTATGCAGGAGATGGCACAGAACGAGCTGACCAAACACTTCAGACCGGAGTTCATCAACCGTATCGATGAGCTGGCGATCTTCAGGCCACTGACAAAGGACCAGCTTATACAGATCGTGGATATCAAAGTAGCAGACCTTGTACACAGGCTTAAGGACAAGAGGATCGACCTTGAGATCACCGATGGTGCAAAGCATTATCTTGGAGATGCAGGATACAGTGAGTCTTTCGGAGCACGTCCGCTAAAGCGTGTCATTCAGAACGAGGTCGAGACAGCAGTTGCAAAACTGATCGTTGAAGGCAAAGCTCCCGAAGGATGTACGATCATTGTGGATGCGAACGAACGCGGTATAACTGTTGAAGTAGCCATTCAGGCTGAAGAATCAGACATTTAAGGGGGCTGACAACCCCATTTCGATTTTAGCTTCCCACTTAAGCCCCATCAGTCCTCATAATACTTCCTTGGAATCCTCATTATCGGAGATTCAAGATAAAGTAGTAGAAGCAGGAACATTGCTGTTGAGAATATTGGAAGATATGCAGGCAATACAATGTAAGATGCTATGGGTAAAATGAATACGATGGCTACAAAAGCCATTGATTTTAGACCCCTCAACTTAGGATAAGGATACTCACTTACCATAAGGAAAGAGAGCAACAGCATAATTGCAATAACTCCGTAGAACTGGACATACCTGTCTGCCATGAGCAGATAGGAAGCGATCACTACAGCAGATGCGGTTATAGGCAGACCTTCAAAATCAGGGATGGTTTTCTGTTTTGTGTTGAACCTTGCAAGGCGGATTATTCCACAGAACAGATAGAAGCATGCTCCAATGGCCATTATATAAGGATGAGAATACCCATAGATAAAATATAAGGCTGCAGCAGGTGCAACACCAAAGGAGATGGCATCTGCAAGGGAATCCAGATACTCACCGATAGCACTGTTAGGAAGCCTGCGTGCCAGGAAACCATCCATGCCATCAGCAATAGCTGCGAAAAGAATGAATATAAAAGCAAGGTCAGTATGCCCGGAGCATGCACTGAAGATCGCCATCATGCCGAAAAGAGCATTTCCAAGTGTCACAAGATCCGGGACCCGGAGGGTTTTGAACATCATTGTTATTTCCTCTTGAATCCTTTTTCTTTTGCAATTATGGTTACCCCTGCATACACACGATCACCGACCTTGCATGATATCTCAAAATCAGAAGGAATGGTCACATCGACACGGGAACCGAAGCGTATCATCCCGATCTTTTGTCCGCTAGCCACCTTGTCCCCCACCTGCAAATATGATACAATTCTGCGCACCAGGACACCAGCGATCTGGGTCACTTCCACATCCCCGTGGCTGCTTTCAATAACTGTGATCGTACGCTCGTTCCTTTCGGAATCCTTATTGAAAGCTGGTATATGCCCGCCTTTTTTATGGGTTATGCTACGGATGGTTCCGGTGATAGGGGCACGGTTGACATGAACATTGTGAACGTTCATGAAAACGCAGACCTTGCCATTGCTTGTATCTATGACCTTACCATCAGCGGCAGAGAACAGACAATGGTCACATATCTTTGTTGTCCTTTCAGGGTCCCTGAAGAACCAGATCATAAAGACAAAGAGAGCAAGACCAAGATATGACAGGTAACGAACTAATGCAAGACCTGTAAGATAGGATGCTATTGTGCTTGCCAGAGCAAAAAAGCCCACAACGGCGATCCATGAGGTCGAATCTTTAGCTAACATTTCAGAGGTCCTTAGCTTTTCCGTACTATTTCCCTGATCTGCTTAGTTGTCATTTGCCACAATCCATCGATCATGTCAAGAAGTTCAGGCAATATTCGCATCACAACGTAAGCGATCACAAAGAGTGCAATGGCTGAACCGATCTTTGCGATCACATGATGGGCGATCTCAAAACTTTCAGCTCCGAACCACTGATCCCCATAGGCCACTATCACAAAGGCATCCCTGACGATGTTCAGCATATATATTACAGGTACAGAGACCATGAAAGCTGACATGACCCTTTTGAAAGGCGCATTGATGGAGAGGATCAATCCCGTGAACAGGGCAATGCTTTCGATCGCAGTACAGGCAAGTATGATCTGTACAGTATAACCGTTATAGGTGATCTTATGCCATGTTGATTCTACATTGTAACCCAGGAAGCCAAGCAAACCGGCTGTAGCATTGGTCACATTGGATATGAGCCACTGGTTCAGAGAAGGAATGTTCGCGAAAGGGAAGTAGAACAACGAACCTATTGCCGTTGCGCTCGTAACCATAAGAATAACATTAGTATTCTGGCTCAGTCCGGATGTCGAAGGTTCCCTGTACTCCCGTATCATATTATGTGCCATGAAAAGGCAGAAGGCAGCAATTGCCAGGGTCAGTACTACATTGAAATAGTCACTGATCTCAATATAATGGAGCGGCTGGTATGCCCAATGAAGAGAAAAGAATATCCACCCCACCCCGCCTGTGAGGAACTTTATGCCTCTTGTTGCAGGTATGACCGAGGATAATACCATCAGGGCAACTGCGATCCATAGTACGTTTTCTATCATTATCAAACACCTTTATCACAGGTATCATATATAGTATCTTGCTAATTGTATTAAGGTTTTGTTCAAATGACAGTTCCCACCACTCCCCTGCTCACAGTTGATGCCGTAATCATCTTAAATGGTAAGATTATACTGATAAAAAGGAAGAATCCCCCTTTCAAAAACAGATTTGCACTACCAGGTGGTTTCGTGGAGATAGGCGAGACGACCGAAGCTGCGGCAATTCGGGAAGCATATGAAGAGACCGGACTATCTATCGATCTTGTCAAATTGATAGGAGTATATTCAGAGCCTTCGCGCGATCCGAGAGGACATACCGTATCTGTATGCTACCTTGCGATCGGCCACGGCGAACCAAAAGCCGCCACTGACGCAGCTGAAGTAGCCCCATTCGACCTGAAGGAGCTACCGGACATAGCTTTCGACCACCGAAAAATGATTGACGACGCAGGAGATGATATTAATGGAATTCTGTCCAAAATGTAAGAGCATGATGACCCCCATGGAAGGCTCATTGAAATGTAAAAAATGCGGGTACGTAAAAGAGAAGGAAACAAACCCTGAACTTGTATCAAGATCGAACCGTGAAGAAAGAGAAGTTACGGTACTTGAAGGCGATATTGATGAAGGACTCCCGACAGCTACAGCAAGATGCTCTGAATGTGGGAACAACGTAGCATACTGGTGGCTAAGACAGCTAAGGTCTGCTGATGAATCCGAGACCAGGTTCTTCAAGTGTACCAAATGCAGCTTCACATGGCGTGAATACGACTGAAGATATGTGCGCGAAGAACAGTGAAAGCATATATACTGTAAATGATATAAAGAAGTTGAAATCGAAACTATTTGGCGGAGAAACAACATGTTCAAGGCGACAATTGATGCATATCTTCTAAAAGATTCAATCGAAACACTATCTGTACTCGTGGATGAAGCAAGATTCAGGATATCACCGGAAGGAATCGCGGTCCGGGCAGTAGACCCTGCAAACGTTGCAATGGTCAGCTTTGACCTGGCAACAGATGCATTTGAGGATTTCAGTGGAGACGACTGCGAATTGGGATTGGACCTCTCAAGGGTAACTGACATACTTGCAGTTGCAGACAGGGACGACAAGGTCCACATGGAACTTGATGAAGATGCAAAAAAACTGATGATCCAGATCGGTGGTTTCTCATACACCCTCTCATTACTTGACCCGTCAACTATCCGTGCAGAGCCAAGGATCCCACAGCTCGAGCTTCCAGCTGAGATCGTCCTCAACGGCAAGGACCTCCAGAAGGCTGTCAAAGCTGCAGAGAAGATAAGTGATCACATGTTACTTGGCGTTGAAGGAGAGAATTTCTTCATGGAAGCCGAAGGCGATACTGACCGTGTGAAACTCACAATGTCACGCGACCAGCTGATTGATATCAAGGCAAATGATACACGTTCACTGTTCTCACTGGACTACCTGTCAGACATAATCAAACCTGCCTCAAAATCCAATGAAGTAACACTACACCTTGGAAAGGACTTCCCGATAAAGATCAACTTCTCCATTGCTAACGGAGCCGGTACTATCGGATATCTCCTGGCACCAAGGATCGAATCTGACTAAAATGGATAGCAGATATCTCGCCTTATATCCGTTTGTATCCGAGGCATCCGAATATGTCGGTGGCCTCGGTTTTTCACCAGAGAAACTCCTATCCTCCCGTGCACTTGACTCTGCCCGCCTGAGGGGAAAGGAACGTGTAATACAGTCGCTGACAGGAGAGATCGAAAAGCCGTCACCTTCCGGTTCGGAAGAGGGAAAGATCCTCACTGAACTGTTGTCCTACCCTTTTGCAAGGATACTGGTATCCTGTATCGACGACCAGTTCCTGACGAGAAAATATGCACTTGCAGAAGCAAAAGCTGCATACAGGCTTCTTAAGACGCAGCAACCGGAATTCCTGCAGGAACTTGGCCTTGATTTCCAGATCAATGCCGAGACCTACGAAAATATGGAATCCCACGATATCCTTTTTGACCTTCATTTTACGGATTACATCAAACTTGCAACTACCTTAAAGGACCTGAACTGGAAACTGGTCAACAGGAAAATGAAAGCAGGCCATGTGAGGATCAGCAAGGAAGAGTTCGCCCGCCTGCTGCAGGAAGCCATACGTTCACGCATACAGAATGCCCTTCCACTTTCAGTCCCTGAAGAGATCAGCGAGGCATGCACACCATACCTTGCAGAGATCAACGAGACCCTTGAGGAGAAAAAATCCGATTTTGGCGTTGGAGAGTTCCAGAAAGTGGAAAGTGAACTGTTCCCCCCATGTATCGTGCAGGCTATTGCAAATGTCAGGGCAGGAGTGAACCTTGCCCATTCAATGAGATTTGCAATGACATCGTTCCTGTTGAACATTGGAATGACCGTGGACGAGGTCGTAGCTATGTTCAATGTGTCTCCTGACTTTGACGAGGAGAAGACAAGATACCAGATACAGCATATTGCTGGCTCTTCGGGTACCACCTACAAGCCACCCTCCTGCAACACGATGCGAACATACGGCAACTGCTACAACCCGGATGAGATATGCAAGAACACAAAACATCCTTTAGGTTATTACAGCAGAAGAATGTGGTTAAAGAACAAAATGGAAAAAGAAAAGGAAAAGAAGGCTTGAAGACCTTCCTTTTGATCTGTAATTAGTTTCTGCATTTCTTATGCTTTATTTTCGACCATATTTGCGGCACTGTTCCACAAAACTGTCCACAGGGAAAGAACCTGGATGTGCATGCATATAACTTGCCAGTGAATTGTGCTCTGTGATACCATCCTTGCCATTCATGATGCCTTTTCCACGTGACATTTCATAGATAAGTCTTGAATCACTGTCACATTCTGTGAGCGAGTAGTGGAACTCATGTCCCCTGACAGGTCCTTTTATGAACTTGCCCTTTGCAACACCTTCAGTGTATCCCAGTGCCTGAAGTCTCTTTGTAAGGACCGTCTCTGCAGGGAAAAGGTCTGCCATCCCATAAACAACGTCCTCGATCTCATAGGAACTACAGAGGTATTGCAAGCCTCCGCATTCACCATAGATCGGCATGCCATCTGCTGAGAGGTCTTTGAGTTTTTTTGTTGTCCTGGACTTTTCAAGCTTGGCAATGTTAAGTTCAGGATATCCGCCACCAAAGTACATGCCATCCACTTCAGGAATGTCACCGTCAAGTGGACTGAAGAACTCGATCTTTGCACCACATTTCCGGAACATGTCGAACATTTCTTCATAATAGAAACAAAATGCACTGTCACGGGCAACACCAATGGTCACCTCTGACATATTACCAACACACCTTTCATCTTCGACCTCAGGCTTCTTTGGCTCGGAAGCAAGGGAGAGGATCGCATCGATATCGATATTTTCCTCAATGAACTCTGCAAGCTTGCCAACATCATAATCCTGTTCTGAGGCCATGTGCAGACCAAGATGCCTTGAAGGAACCTTTATATCGTTGTTCCTTGGAACAGTTCCCACAACAGGAATGTCGGGAAGCACATCCTTGATCATCTGGGCATGGCGGGGGCTTCCCACCCTATTAAGAATGACACCGGCAATGTTCACATCCTTGTCGAACTCGGTGAAGCCTTTGACTATGGCTGCTGCACTTCTGGACATGCCGTGCACGTTCACTACCAGAATAACAGGGATATCAAGGGACTTGGCAACATGGGCTGAACTGGCGATCTCCGTTGAGTTCATACCATCGTAAAGACCCATTACGCCTTCGATGACAGAGATGTCAGCATCCTTGTAGCTGCTATCAACAGTTCTGCGAACACCATCAACACCCATCATGAATGTATCAAGATTTCTGGAGGACCTGCCACAGATAGCAGTATGATGAGTAGGATCTATGTAATCAGGACCAACCTTGTAAGGCTGGACTTTCATATTCCTTTTCGTAAGGGCGGCCATAACACCCATGGCTACAGTTGTTTTGCCTACGCCGCTATGCGTTCCTGCAATTAGGACCGATCGTTTCATGATACCAATTGAGTTGGTTTTATATATATCCATTACCATTCCTGTTCATAACTTAATCCATTCTAGTGTATACGAACATGAAAACTTCAAATGATCTTCTTACAGACAAGTTCGGCCGAACGGTCAGAAGTCTTCGGATATCACTTACCAACCGCTGCAACCTTGACTGCATCTATTGTCACAGTGAAGGAGATGAAGGCAGCAGAAATGAGATGACGGTTGGAATTATATCCGACATAGTGACCACAGCAGCAAAGTTCGGCGTCAATAAGGTCAAGTTCTCAGGCGGGGAACCTCTTGTCAGGAAAGATTTTGAGGAGATCCTCAGGGCATTGCCGGAACTTAAGGACGTATCAGTGACAACCAACGGCGTTCTCCTGAAGGACCGGGCCTACAGTCTTAAAGAAGCGGGTTTGGACCGCGTCAATGTCAGTCTTGACACCCTTGACCCGGAAAAATATGCTTATATCACACATGGAAGACCGGAAAACCTGAATGA
Source organism: Methanococcoides vulcani (assembly GCF_900111645.1). GTDB lineage: Archaea > Halobacteriota > Methanosarcinia > Methanosarcinales > Methanosarcinaceae > Methanococcoides > Methanococcoides vulcani. The sequence continues at coordinate 310,860 of NZ_FOHQ01000002.1, read as the reverse complement.
TGTACTTGAGGGAATAAACACAGCCATAGATGCTGGCCTGACCCCTGTGAAGATCAATATGGTACTTCTCAAAGGCATCAATGAGAATGAGATCGACGATATGCTGGAGTTCGTTCGAGGTCACAAGGGCGATCTTGTGTTGCAAATTATACAGGTCATGGACTTCAGGGACGGTGCACAATACAACCTGGATGCTGAAGAGATCGAGAAAAAGCTTGAAAGGCGTGCAGATGAAATTAAGATGCGCAAAATGCATCACCGTAAAAGCTATATTATCGACGGGGCAGAAGTTGAGTTCGTACGACCTATTGACAATGCGGAATTCTGTGCTAATTGCAACAGGCTCAGGATAACTGCGGATGGTAAGTTAAAACCCTGCCTTCTTGTCAATGATAATCTAATAGATTTCTCTAATGCTGATCCGGAGGACTTTCCCGAGCTTCTTAGGGCATCTATCGAACGTAGAATACCTTTCTACACGGACTCTAAAGAAAGAACGATCATTGAGAAAAGAACGATCATCGGAGATAAATAAAATGGAAGTCGAGCTTACAGTTGACAGTAATGATATCGAGATCAACCATTTCGTACAGAAGATACTTGGAGCAATGGCAAGTTCTTCTGTGGAGACACTTCACGGTGTCAATGCAGACTGGAAAGACCTCACCATCAAACTGAAAAAATAAATCGAACAATTTTCATCCGGTCAGAGGTATCAAACCATCAGACCAGATGTTCTATATCTGAGAACTTTATCGGAGATGTCGCATCCAGCGAGATAGGTGTAACAGATATGTGACCATTCTCAATAGCGTTGACATCAGTACCCTCTTCTGCTTCATGGATCGGGTCGCCTGTGATCCAGTAATATGACGTTCCCCGAGGATCATGCCGCTCTTCCACGTCAGTCTTGAAGAACTTGCGTGCAAGCCTTGTTATTTCCACTTCACAACCATCTTCTGCAAAATGCGGGATGTTAATGTTCAAAAGGTCCACATTCTCAGGAAGCCCTTCCTTCAACACTTTTTTTGCCACCCTGTTCACAAACTTCACACCTACATCGAAGTCATGCTGGAAATCCCTGAGATCATCGAACTTAAGGCCTTCTTCCTTTACCTGGATGGAGGCTGCAATAGCAGGAACACCATAACTTGCACCTTCAAGTGCAGCACCGATAGTGCCTGATGTTGTGATCGTATCGGTGCTTATGTTCTCCCCTATATTGAATCCGGAAAGAATGAGATCCGGCAATTCTTTCATAATTGTAAAAATTCCAAGTATTACGGAATCCGTAGGAGTCCCGCCCACTGCATTTACTTCTATGCCGTCTATGACCGTACGATTAATGCGCAGTGGCTCAAATATGGATATAGAGCGTCCCACACCACTTTGCTGCATAGCAGGTGCTGAAACTGTGACATCACCCAGATCGGATACACTTCCATAAGCCGCCCTGATACCGGCAGCGTAGACACCGTCATCATTAGTGAGCAGTATTCGTGTTGACATTGGTGCTTTCTTTGTTCTCTGTAGTATTATAGTTAATGGAACAAAAAGAGATTAAAAAGTGAAAAATAGTGATGGAGTGTGGACCTAAGAAAAATGGATAAGGGATCAATCCCAACAGGCAGGTCGTATACAAATGGAAGATTTAACGTGGCAACTGTTCAGATACTACTTCTGACCTTACCCTGTTATAAGGAACATTAAAGCTGTTACCAAGGGATCCGACAAACTGTCCGCCATTGCCCTCAAGTTCCATTTCAGGAATTGCCCCCTCAGCCTCAGGTTCGTCAAGTATCGGATCGCAGAGGTATATCTGCAGGTCCCCGGCTGCATCCAGAAAAACGGATGGGCGGACACCGGTACTATCATACTCCTCTACTGCGCCCCTGAAGACCAGTGACATATATTTGACTGCCTGCATTGTAATCATCTTTCCCTAAGGTATAATACATAGTTTCTATGGACAGGCATATATTCAGCGTGTCCATGATTTTTGCAGAAAGATCGAAAATGTGTACACGTCGGAACACAACCCGATCGAGATGATCGCAAATAACAGGACCTATAGCCACAATCGAAATTGTAGAATAGGAAGAGCACATATTAGCGCTCAAAATGAGAAATTTATTTAAACTATCGAACAATACGTGGTAGAACACATTATACGTACTACATATATTGCATACAGCATGATTACAAAATAACACTTACAGTTGGAATCATTATGCTTGAAGATGAATATCAAATCGATTTTTTCTCTGATAACGGATTTATCAGAAAACAGTGTCCTAAATGTGGAAAATACTTCTGGACACGAGACCAGGATAGGTCAACATGTGGAGATGCACCATGCGACCCCTATTCATTCATAGGCAATCCCGTATTCAAGAAGAAGATGGAACTTGCAGAAATGCGGGAGTTCTACCTTAAATTTTTCGAGGAACAGGACCATACCCGCATCGATAGATACCCGGTCATTGCCAGATGGAGAGACGACATATACTTAACAATTGCATCAATTGCCGACTTCCAGCCATTTGTAACATCCGGGCAGGTACCACCACCAGCAAACCCACTCACAATTTCCCAGCCATGCATCAGGCTTTCTGACCTCGATGCTGTGGGAAGGAGTGGCAGGCACCTTACCACTTTTGAAATGATGGCACACCATGCCTTCAACAACAGTAAGAAAGAGATCTACTGGAAGGACCACACACTGGAACTGTGTGACGGACTCCTCGACTCCCTTGGTGCAGACCCGATGGCTGTCACATACAAGGAAGAACCATGGGCAGGTGGCGGAAATGCCGGACCATGTGTGGAGACACTTATCGGCGGGCTTGAGGTCGCAACGCTTGTGTTCATGGACCTGAAGCAGGACAAGACCGGAGATATAAACATCAAGGGAGACCAGTATTCCAAGATGGATAATTACATCGTGGATACAGGATACGGACTTGAGAGGTTCGTGTGGGCATCAAAAGGTTCACCCACCATCTATGATGCGATCTTCCCCAGCATTGTGAACGAGCTAATGGGACTTGCAGGTATCGAGCATGAGCTTGAGAACGAAGAGTATACCAATATCCTTTCACAGAATGCACGTCTGGCAGGACTTATGGACGTCAGTGAGAAAGCAAACCTGTTCGAATTGAGGAAACAAGTTGCTTCCAGCATCGGAACTACCGTAGAAAAGCTCAGTTCGATAATGGAACCTGTGGAAAGCGTCTACGCTATCACAGATCACACCAGATGTCTCACATTTATGCTCGGTGACGGTGGCATACCATCAAATGTTAAGGCCGGATACCTTGCAAGGCTTGTCATACGCAGGACGCTCAGGATGATGAAAGACCTTGGCATCAACGTCCCCATATCTGAAATCGTGCGGATGCACATCGACACCCTGCCGGAGTACCCTGAATTCCAGGAGAACTTCGATGTCATTGAGGATATTCTTGCCCATGAGGAGCGCAAGTTCGCGGACACACTTGACCGTGGCAGGAGAATGATGGAGAAATCTGCCAGGCACTATAAGAAGAGTGGAGAAAATATCCCTCTTGAGACCATCATAGACATGTATGACAGTCAGGGGATCCCACCAGAGATCTCAAAGTCTGTTGCAGCAGAGGTCGGTGTGGAGGTAGACCTTCCGGACAATTTCTATTCACTGGTAGCAGATAAACACAGCAAGTCCGAAGAGAAGGAAGAAAAGGTCATTCCTTTTGCCGACAGGATCGCAAAGTTACCGAAGACAAAACGCCTGTTCTATGACGAGCCGAACAGGATGGAGTTCGAAGGTGTTGTCCTGGACATATTTGAAAAGCATATCGTACTTGACAATACGCTTTTCTACCCCGAGGGTGGCGGACAGCCAGCTGATCACGGCACATTGACCGTTGAGGACGTTGTACTTAATGTGGTGGACACCCAGATCTACAACGGAGTGGTGGTCCATACCATTGATGATATCGAGGATGAACTGCACATCAGAAAAGGTGACCTTGTGGTCGGCAGGGTTGATGAGGAGCGCCGTATGGCACATGCAAGACATCACACTGCAACCCACATCATCAATGATGCTGCAAGGGATGTTCTTGGAAGCCATATCTGGCAGGCAGGTGCCCAGAAGTTCAGGGACAGGGCGCGTCTTGACCTTTCACACTACAAACGTATCACACAGGAAGAGCTGGACCAGATCGAGCTGATTGCAAACCGTACTGTCATGGAGAACAAGCGGGTGCTGAGTGACTGGATGGACAGGACAGAGGCCGAACAGAAATACGGATTCCGCCTGTACCAGGGCGGTGTACCCCCAGGAAAGATGATCCGTGTTATGCAGGTAGGCAATGATATCGAGGCATGTGCAGGCACTCACTGTACGAACACAGGCCTTGTGGGTCCGATCAAGATACTGAAGACCGAACGCATACAGGACGGTGTGGAACGTCTGGAATATGCTGCAGGAGAAGCTGCTATCAAAGCAATGCAGGATCTCGAGTCACTTGTGCGCGATTCATCCGAAACACTGCGCGTATCAGCAGAGCAGTTGCCATCTACTATCGGGAGGTTCTTTGATGAATGGAAGGATCTCAAGAAAGAGAACACAAAGCTCAAAGAAGACCTTGCTCATGCAAGGGTAAGCCAGCTGATCACAGATGCTGAGACCATCAACGACATCAGGGTCATCGCAAAGACGGTCCCACATGCAGACAGTGATGAGCTCACAAAGACAGCCGGTGAACTGACACAGGAGAACGATGTCGTTGCTGTGCTGATAAGCGAGCTGGACGGCGTTAAGATCGTGGCAGCTGCTGGTGATGAAGCAGTTAAGAACGGCGTCAACGTGGGCCTGATCGTCAAAGAGATGTCCACAATTGTCGGCGGCGGTGGCGGAGGCCGCCCTAACATGGCGCGCGGTGGAGGAACGGATCCATCAAATATGACCGGCGCCCTGGATCGCGGTATTGAGCTGTTAAAAGAACAGCTCGAATGATCGGGAATTGAACTGAACAAAACGGAGTTCTTTTGCGGTACTGCTGGAAAAGAGCACCTTTTAATAATGTTCAAGAGCCGATCTGAGCTTACTATTTGAAGCCGATCTTCTACTATTCTTTACTTTTTTGCTCTTTTTTTACATTCGTTACCCTACGACCTGATAATTATGCCATAAGATCAGAAAATACATGCATAAACACATCAAAAAATACCATTCTATTTGAAAAGGTTAATATTAGAAAAAAAACAATAGAATGTACTGAAATTGTGAGGTAAGATGTCTGCAGAAGAAACTGATGAGATCATGGGCACGCTTTGTAAGGAACTAACCACAAAGAATGCATTATTGTTAGCACCGATCAATGTGTTCAGCGAGAGAATGATCTATTTTTACACCCATTCTGCAATGAAGAGTGATCCTTCCCGCAACATTGTATGGCTTTGCCTGAAGACCTCCAGAAAACATGTTCTTGAAAAATTTGAAGAATACGGCCTGGAAGTCGGTGAGTTTATGGACAGAATTTGGTTCATTGATACAGAGGGACCTGGCAAGAACGACCCGAATACCCTTTATTGCAATTCTGTGACAGACTACATAAAGATCGGTTCACATACATCAAAGATATTTGGTCAAAAACCCGGATCGATCCTCGTCCTTGACGACCTTACAGTACTTTCCAAAGACAATCTGCAGACAGTAGAGAATTTTATTAAATTCCTTGAACGAAACGTTCGTGAAAATCAGGGCAGCATCATCTCCATGCTGGGAAAAGGTGCCCTTCCGACTGAGACCGAAGGCCTGATGCGCTCGTTCTTTGACGTAATAATCGATATTACGGAACAGGGCAAATTGCACACAGACATCGGATTGAACATTGTTGATGCCCGTTATACCATCGTTGATGGAAAGATCGACCTGAGCTACAGTCAGAAAAAGATGCAAAAGGAAAGACTGACGATCCTTGTCGTGGACGATGAACCAGATATTCCTGAACTGATAAGACTCTCACTTGCCACGGAACCCTACGATTTCCTGATAGCATATAGCGGAGAAGAAGCTGTAAAGAAAGCTATCGAGGAAGTTCCCGACCTGATCCTGCTGGATATCATGATGCCGGATATGGATGGATATGAGGTCGTCGAGAAACTCAAGCAGAACAGTGATGCCCAGGATATTGCAGTCATAATGGTCTCTGCAAAGACAGAGGTAGAGGACAAGCTCAAAGGTATGCAGCTTGGTATCGATGACTACATCTCAAAACCATTTGACAAAAGGGAGATCAATGCCCGTATCAAGATGGTCATGAAAAGGTTTGGCTGGGAACCAAAGGAAACGGATTCCAACTAAAACCTTCTTTTTTTAACTTTTTTTATACAAACTCAATACAGAGTCATATCATAGTTCCAACCAGATATTTTAAATAATCTAAAACCTCTCAATCTAACAAAATATGCGATAACTGTTTAATTATCATCGGAGTGTTTTAATGACGATTCCTAAAGAATATGATTCCAATGAAATAGAAGAAAAATGGCAGGACACCTGGGATATGTCAATGTATCATTTTGACTGGAAGGATGAAAGCCGTCCACAGTACATAATAGATACACCACCTCCATATCCTACAGGAAATTTCCACATAGGAAATTCACTCAACTGGTGTTACATCGATTTCGTTGCACGTTATAAGAGAATGCAGGGATTCAATGTAATGTTCCCACAGGGCTGGGACTGTCACGGCCTTCCTACCGAAGTAAAGGTAGAGGAGATCCACGGCATTACCAAGAACCAGATACCACGTACTGAGTTCAGAAAATTATGCGAGGAGATGACCGTCGGCAACATCGAGAAGATGCGCGCCACAATGCTCCGCCTTGGATTCTCCACGGACTGGAGCAATGAGTTCATCACAATGGACCCTGACTACTATGTCAAGACCCAGAGATCCTTTGTCAAGATGCAGGATATGGGACGCGTATACCAGTCAGAGCATCCTGTAAACTGGTGTCCAAGATGTGAAACAGCTATTGCCTTTGCTGAGGTCGAATACGATGCACGGGACACAAAGCTCAACTTCCTGCACTTTGACAAACTGGAGATCGCCACCACAAGGCCGGAACTGCTTGCAGCATGTGTGGCAGTTGCCATCAATCCTGATGACGAAAGATACAATGAGAATATCGGGCAGACCGTCAAGGTACCATTGTTCGGCCACGAGGTAAAGGTCATCGGGGACAAGGATGTTGACCCATCGTTCGGTACAGGGGCTGTCATGATCTGTACCTTTGGAGATAAACAGGATGTCAGATGGTGGGTAGAGCATGATCTGCCACTAAGAAAGGCCATTGACAAGAACGGTCGCATCACAGAGATCGCAGGCAAGTATGCAGGCATGACAATTCCTGAATGCAAAGAAGCTATTATTGAGGACCTTAAGAAAGAAGGCTACCTCTATGACCAGAAAACACTCGACCAGAACGTTGGAATGTGCTGGAGATGCAAGACCCCTATTGAGATCCTGTCCGAACGCCAGTGGTTCGTGAAGATCGACAATGACGAGATCCTCGAAACAGCCGATGAGATCGAATGGTTGCCTGAGTATATGAAGGTCAGGCTCCAGAACTGGACAGGAACCATGGAATGGGACTGGTGCATCTCCCGCCAGAGGATATTTGCAACACCAATACCTGTATGGTACTGTAAGAAATGTGGAGAGGTCATGGTAGCAGAAGAAGAATGGTTACCAATGGACCCTACACAGGAACAACCACCTGTAGCATGCAAGTGTGGTTCCACTGACTTCGAGCCAGAAGAAGATGTACTTGACACATGGATGGACTCTTCCCTTACAGCTCTGCACGTAGCAGGCTGGTTAAGCGACAAGGAGATGAGAAACCCAACACAGCTACGCCCACAGGGACACGACATCATACGCACATGGGCATTCTACAGTATACTGCGTTCAAAGGCACTGACCGGCAAGAGACCATGGGATTCCATACTCGTCAATGGAATGGTGCTCGGAGAGGATGGTCACAAGATGAGCAAGTCACTTGGAAACATCATCTCACCGGAAGAAGTAATTGCAAAATACAGTGCTGATTCATTCAGGCAGTGGGCTGCAGTAGGTGGTTCCACCGGATCAGATGTAATGTTCAGGTGGAAGGACGTCGTATCAGCATCACGATTCTTTACGAAGATGTGGAGTATCTACCGTTTCTCCATGTCACACCTTGAGGATGACCTTTCAGACATCGTGAACAACAAGCCGGAAGAACTTGCGATCATTGACAGGTGGTTGCTGAGCAATCTTAACAGGCTCATCATGTCAGTAACTGAAAGCCTTGATGCATACCAGTTCGATGAAGCTTACAAGTCCATCAGGGGATTTGCATGGGAGACCCTTGCGGACAACTATATCGAGCTTGTCAAATCCAGACTATACGGAGATGACGAAAATGCCCGCAGGACGGCACAATATACGCTTTACCTGGCAATGGATGCCCTATCACGCATGCTTGCACCTTTCGCACCATTCTTTGCTGAAGAGATGTACTCAAGGATCGGGGAAGGCAGCGTACATGCACAGGGCTGGCCGGAAGCTGACGAGTCACTCATAAGTGAATCCGTAGAAAAGGACGGAGAGCTCATCAAGGAAATTGCGAGCAATGTCAGAAGATACAAGTCCGAGTCAGGCATGGCACTAAATGCCCCTCTTGAGAAGATAGAGGTATACGGTACACTCGGAGACGCTTCCGACCTTATCGGCGTGACAAACTCAACCGTAGAGATCATCGAAGGCGAACCTGACTTTGAGCATGTTCCTGTGAACATAAAGCCTAACATGGGCATCATTGGTCCAAAGTTCAGGAAGCAGGCAGGAGCTATCATCAAGACACTTACATCAATGGACCCTGTGGAAGTTGCCGACATCGCTTCAAAGGGCAACATCAGCATAACAGTTGATGGCGAGGATATTGAGCTTGAACCTGAAAGTGTTGTCATTGAGAAAGAGGTCATTTCAGCCGGCAGGGCTGTGGATGTTCTTGATGTCAACGGTACTGTCGTAGTGATAGTCCGCTGACCAAAACAGTTATTTTTACCCCCGCTCTAGTTTTATATAACTAAACGCGGGGGTTTTTTATGACTAACAAAGAGTATAACAGGATACTGATAGCAACTGACGGTTCCGAGAACGCAGAGAAAGCTGCAAGATCGGGAGTGAAGATAGCAGCTTTGAGCGGTGCTAAAGTACTTGCCCTTTATGTTGTTGAGATGGAGACCGTAGGTGTTACTCCTGAAGCTGTCCACAGGGACTACGTCGCATCAATGGAACTGGCGGTCACCGAACATATGACCAAGGAACAATGGCATGAATTTGCCCGGGTCGCAGATGATATGTGGAAGACTGAAAGACACAAGCATCTCGAAGAGAAAGGGAATGCTGTTACATCCTATGTGGAAGATCTTTGCAAAGAGCTGGGAGCAGAGGTTGAAACACGTGTAGAGGAAGGTCACCCTGCAAACGTTATTCTTGATATTGCAGAGAAAGAGAATGTGGACCTGGTTGTCATCGGCACACTTGGAAAGACAGCGGATGGCAGGTTCAGGCTCGGCAGTGTTGCGGACAAGGTTATCAGGAACTCACCGGCAGAACTTCTGGTCGTCAGATAAAATAGTAAGATAAAAATTAAGACAAAAAATATTAAAAAAGGAAGAAGGAGACTTTAAGCCTCCAGAACTGCAAGACGGTCTGCAATCTCCAGGGCGATACTTGCAACTTCTATTGCATCCCTTCCGAGAACACGGACCATTGGTTCCTTACCCATGCCTCCGGCATCAGAGATGATAGCGGGAACCCTGCCATAGGAATCAATTGCATAGGTTACACCCCAGTCCATGGTGTGGGTGTGTTCAGGCTCTTCTGCACGGCTAAAAGAGGACATTGTAAGTCCCATATCCTCACAGATAGCCAGCACGTTCCCTGAATAGCTTATGTTGACCGATGCACGAATTTCCGGATCGAACTCCATCGCCGCAAGAACGATCCTTGCAACATGGCTGCTTGCACCAAAGCTGACACAACCTACCACCTTTGGCCTGCCCTGAAGCCTGACGATCCTGCCATTGACAGCAACAACATCAGAAACCTTCCTTGCGTGCGGCAGGGCCATTGCTATATTACAACCTACCTCTGCGACAAGCTTGGCGAAATTGGGGCTGTCCTCAAGCATCTTAACTGCCTTTTCAGTGTTAGCAAGCACTTCATCCTTTGTTGCCATCATCTGGAGATAGCCCATCTGGTTCACAGGCGATACGCCCTTACCAATAGTTCTGCTCAGAAGGATGCCGTATTCAACGAATTCCTTTGCAGCGATAGCAGCATCTACAATAGAATAGCCTCTTGCAAGATAGGCTGTAAGTGCTGAAGAGTAAGTGCAACCTGAACCATGGGTACCTCCTTCAATGAACCTTCCGGGCACCTCTGCGAAGAGATCACTTTCAGATTCATAGACCAGGTCCACAGCATCAGAATGCCCTCCTGTGATCACTACATTCTTTACCCCAAGGACAGCAATGGCCTTTGCAGCTTCTTTGGCATCCTCACGTGAATTTATGGTGATACCGGAAAGGACCTGTGCCTCACTTATGTTGGGAGTTGTGGCATAGCTAAGAGGCAAAAGCTCTTCTTTCAGGACCGAAACGGCATCTTCCTTCAGAAGATCTCCGCCGGCCTCTGCGGCCATTACAGGGTCCACGATGATATGAAGACCATATTCTTTCACACTTTTTGCCACTGCCCTGACAATGTCAGCAGATGAAAGCATGCCTGACTTTGCCCATCTGATGTCCATATCGGTGCAGACAGCTTCGATCTGGTCGGACACCACTGAAGGCGGCAGATCGTATGCACTCTTTACTCCGGTAGTGTTCTGTGACGTCACTGAGGTTATGGCACAGGTCCCATGCACATAAAGTGACCCAAAGGTCTTGATGTCGGCCTCGATACCTGCCCCGCCACCTGAATCTGAGCCGGCGATGGTCAATACTACGGGAGTTATATCCATCTCATCCATGTTCCTGCCTTCTATTATCATGAAGTTAAAGATTGAACTTGTTAAATAAAAACCAAGTGGTTACATCGGAATGATCTGGTGAGATCATTAAAGAGATCTTCCAAGATAGACATATCTTCGACAGGTTTATATAGAGTATTTGCAACAATGGAGATTCTAATCAAGAACTAAATCAAGAACTAAAACCTTATTAAGTTCGAGAGTAACATAGCTTATCAAAATCACATAATGCATTAGGGGCGATTAATAATGGGAAACAGACCTCTGGATATATTGAACGATGCTTTGAACACATCCGTCATTGTCAGGTTAAAAGGTACAAGAGAGTTTAGGGGTATCCTTCAGGGATATGACGTACACATGAACCTTGTACTTGAGGAAGCAGAAGAATTAAGTGAAGGCGAAGTTGTTCGCAAGATCGGTGGCGTTGTTATCAGAGGAGATAACGTTGTCTACGTGTCTCCGTAACCTATAAGAATAATAGGTGCATCAGGGATAAACCCACACCAATATAATTACAGCTAACAACAGTTGAGATATACTGGAACATATTACATTATAGATTTACAAAAGGTGATTAAGAGATGTCAAAAGGTACTCCATCAATGGGTAAGAGGCAAAAACGCACACACGCTAAATGCAGACGCTGTGGAAGCGTTTCACTCAACATCCATACAAAACAGTGCACATCATGCGGTTTCGGAAAAACATCACGCATGAGAAGCTACCAGTGGCAGAGAAAGTGCAAATACTAAAAAAGGACTTTTTCTCACTCGGAGTATAAATGAAAGAAGAATGCGGCGTTGTTGGTGTGTTGATGCATGATGCAGATGCACAGGCGAAACCCGCTTCACTTCAGATATACTATGCCCTCTATGCCTTGCAGCATAGGGGACAGGAATCTACCGGAATTACGGTCAAATGTGGAGAGACCGTCAAGTCCATCAAAGGCATGGGGCTTGTTCCGGAAGTTTATTCCAAAGATGATCTTCTGAAACTCAAAGGTAACCTTGGTCTCGGACATGTCCGATACTCCACTACCGGAGATTCAAATATCGAGAACTGCCAGCCACTAATGGTCAATTACAAGAGTGGTACCGTTGCAATTGCACACAACGGCAATCTTGTGAACGGCCGGGAACTTCGGGATGAACTGGAATCCGAAGGGCGCATTTTTATTACTAATTCTGATACAGAGGTCATAGCACATCTTCTTGTCAAGGAGATGCTAAAGCGTGATCATTTAGAATCCATCAAAGCTGTGATGTCAAGACTAAAGGGATCATACTCCCTTGCCTTGATGATCGATGACCGACTATTTGCTGCTCGCGATCCCCTGGGATTCAAACCATTATGCATAGGTGAGATCAGCGGCGGATATGTGGTCGCATCAGAGAGTGTGGCTATTGACACGCTCAACGGCGAACTTACAAGGGATGTAAGACCCGGTGAAGTTGTAGAGATCACAAAGAATGGCTTTGAAAGCCACCAGATGTTCAGCGAGAAGAACGCTGCACATTGTGTTTTTGAATACATTTATTTTGCAAGGCCTGATTCCATTATTGACGGACAGCTTGTTTACAAGGTTCGTGAAAAGATCGGAAGGGAACTTGCACGCGAGCATCCGGTAGAAGCCGACATAGTATCCCCGGTACCTGACTCGGGAATCACATCCGCTATCGGGTATTCCGAAGAGTCCGGGATCGACTATCGGGAAGGCCTGATGAAGAACCGTTATATCGGACGCACATTTATCCTGCCCGGACAGGCAATGCGAGAAACAGCGGTACGTCTTAAGATGAACACCATTTCCGAGAACCTCAAGGACAGGAGGGTCATTCTCATCGATGACAGCATCGTGCGTGGAACCACCTCACGCCGCATCATTGAAATGGTACGCAAAGCAGGTGCTAAAGAGATACATGCAAGGATCGGAAGTCCCGCAATTATCGCCCCGTGTTATCTTGGAATTGATATGGCCACAAGGGACGAGCTTATAGCTGCCAAAAAACCCGTGGACATGGTCAAAGATGCGATAGTTGCAGATTCACTTGGATATCTGAGCATCGACGGCCTTGTCAGGTCGATCGGCATTGACAGGAATGAGCTCTGTCTTGGATGCCTTACTGAACTTTACCCTGTAGAGATACCTGGTGAAAAGTGTCACCGCAAGCAACTCAAACTTGATGAGTTCAAGGACGAGGATTAATCCGACTCCTCTCTTTTTTGTACATATACACTACCCACACCAATCCTTATCCAGATGTATCCCATTAGGATACCAAGAACAGCACCAGCTATCACGTCTGATGGATAATGGACCCCTGCAAACACACGGCTAACAGCCATCATTAGAGCAACAGTCCACAAAAGATAGCTGTATTTTCCTGCTATCTGGTGCAGGAACATTGCTGCTGCAAATGCCACGCCTGAGTGAATACTCGGCATTGAATATCCTGATGCTTCCACAACAAAACGTACGTCCTCAGGCCTTGGAACCATTAACCAGGATTTCAGGACAGTGGCTGCTACCCACACAGATAATAGCATCAGGCCAAAATACACTGCAGTTCTCTTTGAGCCGGAGAGGTAAAGATAAAATCCTATTAATACCCACAAAGGGCCTTCACCCATAACAGAAAGAAACACCATAAGAGGATCCAGTGCCGGATATGAGTTCAGCATCTGAACTATCGGGAGCTCCATGGATGAGAACGACATAAATAATTGTAGGAACTGTATAGGATAAACATTTTTGCAATAGAGGTTCCCAAACATGTCCAATGGTAAAAAATGGCATTTCTGGATCGACAGAGGCGGTACGTTCACTGATGTTGTCGCCATGAGACCGGATGGAAGCATTATTACACACAAACTGCTCTCAGAAGACCCTGAGCACTATGAGGATGCAGCCATACAGGGCATACGCCGGATACTTGGGCTTTCAAAGGATGATGAACTTCCCACAGAGAAGATCGAGTGCATTAAGATGGGAACCACCGTGGGCACAAATGCGCTTCTGGAAAGAAAAGGTGAGAGATCTGCACTTGTGATAACCAAAGGATTCAAGGATGCACTGCGGATCGGTTACCAGAACAGGCCGGATATCTTCGCGCTTGAAATTGAACTGCCCGAAGTTCTCTATGAGCAGGTGGTCGAAGTGAAACAGAGACACAGTGCCAGAGGTGAAGAGCTTGTAACGCCTGATGAAGAAAAGATCAGAAAAGACCTCGAAGCCATCTATGCCAAAGGCATACGTTCGCTGGCAGTTGTGCTTATGCACTCATACCGATATCCGGAACATGAACTGGTCATTGAAGGAATAGCAAAGGACATTGGTTTTAATAACATCTCACTTTCGCACAATGTCAGTCCACTGATCAAGATCGTGGGTCGCGGGGAGACCACCATGGTCGATACTTACCTTTCCCCAGTCCTGCAGCGATACGTGAACAGGATACTTGCTGTCCTGCATGCAGATGACAATAATACAAAGTTACTTTTCATGCAATCCAATGGCGGATTGACCGATGCAATGTTGTTCAGGGGGAAGGACAGTATTCTTTCGGGGCCTGCAGGAGGGATCGTAGGAGCTGCCAGGGCATCAGGAATGGCAGGATTTGAGAAAATTATCAGTTTCGACATGGGAGGAACATCCACCGATGTTGCACATTACAAAGGGAAATATGAACGCTCCTTTGAGAACGAGGTCGCAGGGATACACCTCTATTCACCAATGATGAACATCCATACCGTTGCAGCCGGAGGAGGTTCTATTTTACATTTTGAGGAAGGAAGATATCAGGTAGGACCTGACTCTGCGGGCTCTGATCCCGGACCTTCCTGTTACAGACGAGGAGGTCCGCTGACAGTTACAGATTGCAATGTGATGCTGTCCAGGATCATTCCAAAGTTCTTCCCTAATGTTTTCGGGGAATCCGGGACATTGCCAATGGACGCTGATGTGGTACGCTCTCATTTTTCCGGGCTTGCAGAGAAAATATCCACAGACACAGGAGAGAACACCACACCCGAACAGGTTGCCGAAGGGTTCCTTACCGTTGCCGTGGAGAACATGGCAAATGCGATCAAGAGGATCTCAACACAAAGAGGATACGACCTGAAAGATTATACATTGTGCTGTTTCGGAGGCGCAGGTGCCCAGCATGCATGTCTCGTTGCAGATTCCCTTGGAATATCCCGTGTATTCATACACCCGTATGCAGGAGTATTATCAGCGTATGGAATGGGGCTGGCAGACCAGAGGATGATCATTGAGAGGTCTGTGGAGGAAGAGCTTACTGACAAAGTGATCCATGAGATTCGAGATTTGTTCGAAGAACTGGAGAGCGATGGCTCTGCTGCTATGAAAGAGCAGGGAGTTCCGGAAGAGGAACTTGTGCTCGAACACAAGGTCCATGTGAAATATAGCGGCACCGACACATCCCTTGAGGTCGGTTTCGGGAAGATCGGGACCATTGTGGAAAGCTTTCTTGAAGCTCACAAAAAACAGTTTGGTTTTGTGATGGAAGACAGGAAACTTGTAGTTTCCAATATTTCGCTGGAGATCATAGGACTAAATGAAATTCCGGAAGAGATCATCGGAAACGATGTGGCAGAAGGTGAATGCTCCCATGAGACAGCTGTTGACATGTACACCTGTGGAGAATACCACTGCACACCAGTCTTCACCAGGAAATGCCTGAAACCCGGACATGTGGTGAAAGGGCCTGCACTTGTCATTGAAGATACCACTACAATTGTCGTGGAACCATCATGGAAAGCAGAGATCACACCCAAAGACCACATTGTACTAACACGCACAGAACCGCCGGCAGAACACGTTGCCATCGGTACGAATATTGACCCGGTGATGCTTGAAGTGTTCAATAATCGTTTCATGTCCATTGCCGAGCAAATGGGATACCGTTTGCAGAACACTGCACATTCGGTCAATATCAAGGAACGCATGGACTTTTCCTGTGCTATCTTTGACAATGATGGGAACCTGATCGCAAACGCACCCCACATCCCGGTTCACCTCGGGTCCATGGAAGAAGCGGTCAAGGCCATCATCCGATCCACCAAAGGAAACATGAAAGCAGGGGATGCCTACATGCTCAATTCCCCATATGCCGGAGGCACCCATCTTCCAGACATCACTGTAATATCACCTGTGTTTTGCGGGACCGAAGATGTAAAGTTCTATGTGGCATCCCGTGGCCACCATGCGGACATAGGAGGAGTGACACCCGGATCCATGCCCCCTAAGAGCACGACGATATATGAGGAGGGCATATCGATAGAGAATTTCAAACTGATGAACGAGGGGACATTCCAGGAAGCAGATATCCTGGAACTTCTGACATCAAACAGCTATCCATCAAGAAATCCTCAACAGAATATCGCAGACCTCAAAGCCCAGGTGGCTGCCAATGAAAAAGGGCTACAACAGCTTGAGAAGATGGTGGAGAAATATTCACTTGAAACCGTCAGTTCATACATGCAGCATGTACAGGACAATGCCGAGGAAGCTGTCAGAAGGGTTATCGACGTACTACATGATGGAAGCTTTACCTACACACTTGATGACAGCAGCCGGATATGTGTAAATATTACCATCGACCATGAGAACCGCTCTGCATGCATCGATCTCACCGGTACCTCACCACAACAGGAGAGCAACTTCAACGCACCTGCCTCAATTTGCAGGGCTGCTGTGCTCTATGTTTTCCGCACCCTCGTAAAAGAGAACATCCCATTGAATGCAGGATGCATGAAACCACTTGAGATCATCATACCGCAAGGGAGCCTTTTGAATCCTTCCTATCCTGCTGCAGTCGTGGCCGGAAATGTTGAGACCTCGCAGTACATCGTTGATTCTCTCTATGCTGCCCTGGGAGTAATGGCAGCATCGCAGGGAACCATGAACAATTTCACCTTCGGGAATCACGAATACCAGTATTATGAGACCATCTGCGGAGGTTCCGGTGCAGGAAATGGTTTTAACGGGACCGATGCTGTGCAGACCCACATGACCAACTCCCGGATAACCGACCCGGAGGTACTTGAGCTGCGTTTTCCTGTATTGCTTGAAGAGTTCTCGATACGAGAAGGAAGCGGAGGCAGGGGGCGATACACCGGTGGAAACGGTGTGGTACGCAAGGTACGTTTCCTTAAAAAAATGAAGGCAGCGATCCTTTCTTCACACAGGAAATACCCTCCTTTCGGAATGAACGGTGCAGATGGAGGCAAATGTGGCAGGAACCTGATCATAAGAAAGAGTGGGGAATGCGAGGAGATCGAAGGAACTGCTGAGATCGAAATGGATGAAGGCGATGTCTTTGTGATAGAGACACCCGGTGGCGGCGGGTTCGGGAAGCCTGAATAAAAGGATTGGTTCTATCAGAATTTATCCATTTTGTGCACATGTATGCCTTTGGCGGATATTACAACAAACCATCAAAATTGTTAGAAAAACTCAGACAGCGTTTTCTGACCCTTGCTTTCCTGAAGATTCCCAACACGCACACCGATACGTCTGAAATTAAGCGTACTACTATCCAATAACTCACCCATTATCTGATACGATACCTCCCGAAGCATTGATTTATCTGCAACAGGGTGATTCAACGTGCGGCTCTTAGTAACGGTCTTGAAATTCGAATAAATAACAGTTACTGTAACAGACCTGAAAGATACACTTCGTGACTGGACCTTTCTGAATACATCGTCCACAAGTTCGTCCAGCAGGGATAGCACAAGATCGCTCTTGCGGGTATCATGGGTCAGCGAGGCCATCCTGCCTATCTGGTCCGAGGTAGTCTTCTCTTTAACCGGACTTTCATCGATACCCGATGCAGCCATTTTGAGCCAGGTGCCCCGGGTCTTTCCGAAAGCCCCTATCAGTTCCTGTACATCACGTCCTGCAAGGTCTTTCACGGTTTCAATGCCCATTTCGGCCAGTTTATCTTCTGTGACATTCCCTATGCCCCAGAGCTTTGAGACAGGCATTTCCTTCAGGAAATCTTCAACATCTTCATCTCTAATGAGAGTGACACCATCAGGTTTCTGCTTTGAGGATGCCATCTTGGCAATAATCTTGTTCGGTCCGATACCTACCGAGCAGGTAAGGCCCTCCAGCTTTTTTACATCATCTTTGATCCGCTTTGCGATCTGGTCTGCCACATCGAAGTCACCGCCAGACCCCTGCGTTATCTCAATGAATGCCTCATCGATGCTTATCTTTTCAAAAAGTTCACCATCACCGTCTGCATATGACCTCAGTATCTCCATTATACGGTCCGACACCTCAGTATAGAACTCTTTTCGGACCGGCAGATAGACAGCATCCGGCTTTATGGACTTTGCAATCCTGCAGGGCATGGCAGAATGAATGCCAGCTTCCCTTGCAATGTAGTTGCAGGTGCTGACAGCTCCTCCTTCTTCTCCCCTGTTGGAATACATGCAGACAACAACGGCTTTGTCCTTGATGGAGGGGTCCTCGCGCTCTTCGATGGCTGCATAGAAGTAGTCCATATCAACATGGAGGATAATTCGGGACATTGTAAAGAGTTAGTATGTATGAAGTTGATTTTAAGGATTTGGCAAGTGGAGTGAAAGTGAGATCATTAAAATGATTCACCTCACAATCAAAAGATGAAAAAGATAAGAACTCCCATGAACTGAAAAATGCTCATGGAAGTTCTCAGGAATTATCACTCCACTATCACACTTGCATCCTTATCGAACGGATTTATCCTCATCGCCAGTGAGAACAGGAATGGATAATTGGCTTTCCCGTACTGCATATAGCTCAACCATTCGTGGGTCAGCAAGCCGTAAACTATCTTATGTTCTCAATTTACAAAATTATCAGACATATCACAACTTACAGAAAACCAATTTTCAATCGAGCCTGGAAGGACATAATTCAGCAATCATGCATATAATGCACTTCGGCTTCTTCGCATCACAGACCCGACGTCCGTGAAGGATAAGGGTCATTGAAAGGCCATCCCATTCATCCTGTTCTGCAAGCTTCATCAGGTCCTGTTCGATCTTCTTCGGGTCGGTATTCCCAGTAAGCCCCAGCTTGCCGGAAACTCTTTTCACATGGGTGTCCACGGCAATGCCTTCAACCTTGCCAAAACCCCTTGCAAGCACGATGTTGGCGGTCTTCCTTGCAACGCCGGGAAGCGATGTCAGATCTTCCATGGTATCCGGGACCTTACCTCCAAAATCAGAAATGATCAACTGTGATGTCCTTTTGATGTTCTTTGATTTTGCACGATAGAATCCGGTGGAATATATCTCCTTTTCCAGATCATTTATATCAGCAGCAGCAAGTGACCCGGCATCAGGGTATTTTCGGAAAAGCTCAGCCGTAACTTTGTTCACCTGTGCATCCGTGCACTGTGCTGAAAGGATCGTTGCGATCAGGAGCTCGAACTCGTTAGTGTAGTCCAGTTCAGGTTGCGGATCAGGATATTCATTTTTCAGTATAGACCATATGCGATCAAAGTTCTTGGTATTGTCCATTGTGATCCCATAGGTAATTTGTTAGCACGATACAAAAATATTTCCTGAAATGAAACCAAATTGAATTAAGCAAAACATCCTGCAACCGATCTACAGAAAACATCATTGAAATAAATATACTTTAAGAGCCTATAGAGAATAATATGGATTTTCTGAACCTGTTTACCGCCGAACCTGATATTCTCAGTGTTCTCAGGACCATTGATAGCTTTGTCTGGGGACCACCGCTTTTGCTATTTCTTGTGGGAACAGGAGTATATCTCACACTCAGCCTCGGTTTTATACAGGTCTTCAGGCTACCCCTGGCATTACGGTATGTTATCAGGCCGGACCCGTCAGACAATGACAACGCGGGAGATATCTCCAGTTTTGCAGCCCTGACAACGGCGCTTGCAGCCACAATTGGCACCGGCAACATCGTAGGGGTTGCCACTGCCATCAAAACCGGAGGACCAGGGGCTCTTTTCTGGATGTGGCTGGCAGCGTTCTTCGGAATGGCTACAAAATATGCCGAATGCATGCTGGCGGTCAAGTACAGGACCATCGATGAGAACGGACAGATGGCAGGCGGACCCATGCATTACATCACCAACGGGCTTTCGGACAAGTCATATAGCAAGCCGCTTGCGACCTTCTTCGCTTTTAGTGGCATCTGTGTCGCGTTCTTCGGGATCGGCATCTTCCCACAGGTCAATGCGATCGCTGATTCAGCAGCTATAACATTCAATGTTCCCCCGTTCTATACTGCAATTGTAATTACCGTCCTAGTGGCCATGGTAACGGTCGGCGGCATCAGAAGTATAGCGAAGGTCGCACAGGTGGTAGTTCCTTTCATGGCCATAGCCTATGTGCTGGGATGCGTGCTCATAATAGCCACAAATGTCAGCTCACTGCCTTCAGCAATTTCACTTATCATACGTTCCGCCTTCACCCCGACAGCTGCAGCAGGAGGTTTCCTTGGATCCACCATGATCCTTGCGGTCCAGATGGGAATTGCAAGAGGAGTATTCTCCAATGAATCAGGACTTGGAAGTGCACCCATCGCAGCAGCTGCAGCCCGGATAAAGGAGCCTGCAAAACAGGGCCTCATTTCCATGACAGGAACATTCTTCGACACGATAATCGTCTGTACAATGACAGGTATCGTCCTTGTAATGACGGGTTCATGGACAAGTGAATACGAAGGTGCTTACATGACCAGCTATGCTTTTTCTACAGGTCTGGAAAGTATCGGGATATACATTGTCGGGATAGGATTGATGTTCTTTGCATTCACGACCATACTTGGATGGAATTACTACGGTGAAAGATGTGTGGAATTCCTTGTAGGTGTCCGGGGGATCATGCCTTACCGGGTGATCTACATCGCACTGGTAGGAGGCGGAGTGTATCTGACACTTGATACCATCTGGGTTCTGGCAGACATCGTTAACGGACTGATGGTGATCCCGAACCTAATAGCTATTCTGGCATTACGCAGGATAATTTCTCATGAGACACGGAAATACTTTGACGGTCTTAAAGAGGAAAGCGACAGCTACTAAATTAAACATCATCAGAACAGGAAGCGAAGAACGATAGAAAAATAAAAGAAATAAAAAAGAAATGAGTTTCGGGTTTACTGTAACCCGAACTTCACAATGTTCTCGTCAGCGAGTGCCTGGATCTGTTTGATGAACTCGTCTCCGCCTTCCTTTGTGAAAAGGTGCTTGAAACGGCGCTGCATCTTGAGATAATCTTCTACTGGTTTTGGATTCTTGATCTTCTTGACCTTGGTGATCTCACCATCTTCCATTTCATAGAGTGGCCAGAGGCATGTCTCTACTGCCATCTTTGCGACCTCTACGGTCTTGGAAGTATCGAATCCCCATCCTGTTGTACATGGTGAATGTGCGTGCACGTAGGTAGGACCTTCAACATCGACTGCTGTCTTTACCTTCCTGATCATATCCTTTGGATATCCGATGGAAGTTGTGGCAACGTATGGTGAACCATGTGCAGCTATGATAGCAGGCATGTTCTTCTTCGGACGGATGTTACCGAAGGATACCTTACCGGATGGACTGGTTGTAGTGGATGCAGCAAATGGTGTTGCAGCACTTCTCTGTACACCGGTGTTCATGTATGCTTCGTTGTCGATACAGACGAATGTGAAATCGTGTCCACGCTCGAATGCACCGGATACGGAGCGCATACCAATATCAAGGGTTGCACCGTCACCGCCCATTGCAATGATCTTTGTATTGCCCATTTCGCCCTTTGATTTGAGAGCAGCTTCAATTCCTGATGCGACTGCTGCGTTGTTCTCGAAAAGGGAGTGGATAAATGGGACACCCCATGATGATTCAGGGTATGGGGTCGTCATAACTTCAAGGCATCCGGTAGGACTCACAACAATGCAATCCTCGCCAGCTGCCATGAGTGTGAACTTTGCAGCCATTGCGTCACAGCAACCTGCACATCCCCTGTGTCCTGGTGCTAACAGTGATTTCATAACAACTCCTCCTTCAGGTCAGTGAACTGGCTTTCGACAGTGATACCTGAATCTATTACTTTCTTTGCCTCATCGATGATGTTCTCTATAGTACCTGTAGGAATATCACGTCCTCCATGACCGATCATAAAGCCGATCACAGGAACATCGATCTTGGTGTTGTACAGGCTTGCCTTGGTCTCGGTGAACAGTGCACCCTCGTTAAGACCGATAGAGATGTTCTTATCAAGTGCAACAACTACTTTTGCATCCTTGACGACATTTCTGATAGCTTCAACCGGGAACGGACGGAAGGACCTGACCTTTAACAGACCGACCTTGACGCCTTTTGCCCTGAGCTTGTCAATGGCATCCTTGATGGTACCTACAATTGAACCCATTGCCATGAGGATGATATCAGCATCATCTGTCTCATATGTGTCAATAAGACCACCGTAGTGCCTGCCAAAGAGGTCATAGAACTCAGCAGCAGCATCTTCGATCTTCTTCAATGCCTTGTCCATTGCCTGCTGCTGCAGGTACCTGAACTCAGTGTAGGAATTTGGATCTGCGAATGCACCAAAGGTCTTTGGATTCTTCGGGTCGAGCTTGAACTCTGGCTCGAACGGCGGCAGGTATTCTGCCACAATGTCATCTTCAAGAAGTACGACCGGTTCATAGACGTGGGACAGGATGAAACCGTCCATACAGGTCATTACCGGAAGCAGGATCTCCGGATCCTCGGCGATCTTGAATGCCTGTGCGGTCATATCGGAAATTTCCTGTGTGTCCTCTGCATAGAGCTGGATCCAGCCTGTGTCTCTCTGGGAGATGGAATCCTGATGATCGTTCCAGATGTTGATTGGTGCACTTACTGCCCTGTTTACAACGGTCATTACAACAGGTAATCTCATACCTGAAACGTTGAACAGTACCTCGTGCATAAGTTCAAGACCCTGAGAGGTTGTTGCAGAGTAGCTTCTTGCACCTGCTGCGGATGAACCTACCAGTGCGGAAAGGGCAGAGAACTCAGATTCTACGTTGATGTACTCACAATTTGGTATCGCACCGTCAGCCATGAACTGTGAAAGGTCTTCCACAATATGTGTCTGCGGGGTGATCGGATATGCTGAGATAACATTTGGCCTGCATGATTTTACAGCACTAGCCACTGCATATGATCCCTCAACTACGACCATGTTCTTCTTGTCTTTCTCAAAATCGCGCTGCATTATTTCTCCTCCAGAACCATTTCAATAGCGTCCTTTGGACATTCGTTAGCACAAATACCGCATCCTTTGCAGAAGTCATAGTTGAACTCAAAGAAACCATCGTCCCTTGGGTCTACGGACATATCCGGACATAAGAGTTCACACAGCTTGCATTTGATGCACTTGTCATAATCAAAAACAGGTTTGAATGTTCTCCATCCTCCGGTCTTGTTAACAAGAGTGGAACCTGGAGCACAGACTCCTCCTAGTGGAATTGTCATAACTTAAGCCTCCATCATCATATCGTAGGCTTTCTGGATAGCCTCTGCGTTCTTTTCACCAACCTTTCCGGGGAAGCGCTCCATGACAGCTTCCTTGATGGATGCCGGATCGATAAGACCGGACGCACCTGCGAAAGCACCTAACAGAACAGTGTTCACAATAGGTCTTCCAATAATATCAAGAGCTATCTTTGTAGCGTTGACGGTCATGATCTTGGCGTTGGTGTCAAGGTCGAAGTGTTCCGGATCAAAGTCACTGTTGATAAGAATTAGTCCGTCGTCCTTTGCACCGCTTGCGATACTGACTACTTCAAGGAGAGTTGGGTCCTGGACGATAACATAGTCTGGCTCATAGACCTGAGCCCTGAGTCTGATAGGATCTTCACTGATCCTTGTAAATGCCTGAACAGGTGCACCACGGCGTTCCACACCAAAAGCCGGGAATGCCTGGCTGAACTTACCATCAGCAAAAGCTGCAACAGCCAGCAGCTCGGCAGCAGTAACAGAACCCTGTCCGCCTCTACCGTGTATTCGTATTTCTTTCATGTGTATTCTCCGTAAGACAATAAGTGTATAATAGTTCGATAATGAACAGCTACCACATTCATTTTTGGATAAGATCCAACAGGTATTCGGAATGTATCGCCAAAAAGCGTAAACCTTTAGGACGTAGCTGTTTTCCCACACACATTGACTGCCAAAAATATATATCGCAGTCTAAATGCAATGTTTAATTGTGTACAATCCTGATTACTATTTAGTCTTTCGGTAAATCAATGAAAAAAACCAACCCGAAAATAGAATAATATATTCAAAAAACGATATCAAAAGGCATTTATGACAATTAATGCACATATGTACAAAATGTTATTCAGAATTATTCCCGCACATATTGCGAATGCATTCCACAAGAGAAACGTGAGAATCAGCACTACCCATCTCCATACGCATACGCCTGCTATCTTTTAAACCCCTGGTGAACCACTGGGAATGTGCCTTCATGTTCACATGTGTCATCAGATCGAACTTTTCCAGCAGTTCAATGTATTCAAGCAGATCATCCCTGCGCTGCTCACAGCAAGTTCCAATGACCTCATCATTCTCAAGGAAACGGGATACCCGATAGAAAACATGAGGGTCACCCATAGCTGCCCTCCCGATCATCAAACCATCACATCCGGTGTATTCCAGAATACGTTTTGCAGACTCGCCATCCTTTACGTCCCCATTGGCGATAACCGGAATAGATAGTTCCTCTTTAATGCGCTTTGCATAACGATGGTCTGCAAACCCCTGATAGCCCTGTTCCCTTGTACGTCCATGAACAGTGAGCGCACAGACGCCAGCTTCCTCCAGCCGGTTCGCAATATCAAGAGTGTCATCCATATTTTCAAGGATACGTATCTTTGCAGTTACCGGAGTGTTCACGTTCTCACAAAGATCCCTGAAGATGTCACTCACAATTTCAGGTGAGCGAAGTAATGCGGAACCGCACCCGGCATTTGTAATGGCAGGGGATGGACATCCCAGGTTCATGTCAATTACAATTGGATCGAACATTTCCTCAATAACAAGTGCTGCAGCCGTTATCGTTTCCGGACAGTGACCAAATAGCTGCACTCCAAAGGGGCGCTCTTCCTCACAGGTCATCCCCCGAAGGAAGGTCTTCTCATTACCGTGTACAACTGCATCTGAGCTTATCATCTCAGTAAATGTCAGGGATGCGCCATATCTCTTGCACATCAGCCTGAAGGCCAGATTCGTCACATCCGCCATAGGTGCAAGCAAAAGGTTACCAGCAAGATCCACGCCGCCCAGTCTCATATTAAGCTCAACTCACACAAAGACATACTGATATATAAAATCAAAACCTTGATAATCCCGTTCAACATACCTATAATATACACTAATACGTAAACACTATAATTTCAATATATTATTACTTAAACCACAATAGGGTCACAAAATATGAAGATCATAGCTTTTGTAGGAATGCCGGCAGCAGGCAAATCCGTAGCATCAGATGTTGTAAAAGAAGAAAATATCGATGTTGTAAACATGGGAGATGTTATACGCGACGAGGTCAAAGCGAGAGGACTCGATCCCACAGATGCCAACACTGGCGGCGTGGCAAACGACCTGCGGGATAAGGAAGGCATGGATGCTGTTGCAAAGCGTTGTGTTCCAAAGATAGAGGCTTTAGGCAAGGACCTTGTCGTTGTGGACGGGGTACGCGGAATAGCAGAGGTCATCTTTTTCAAGGAACATTTCGGGGAAGATTTTACACTGGTCTTCATCGATGCACCTCTGAAAATACGCTTTGAAAGGGTTTCGAACCGTGGCAGAAGCGATGATATGACCGACATCGAGGCACTGAAGGTAAGAGATGAACGGGAACTTGGATGGGGACTTGAAGAAGCCATCAAAGTGGCAGACATAACTGTCGAGAACACCGACACCATCGATGCATTCAGGAACACGATCAACGGAATACTGGAGAACGCATGATCGAAGTAAAAGTCAGCACTGCCTTCAATCCCACAGAAGATAAGGAACGTGTGGAGATGGCAGTCATGAACATGTTCCCGCTGATAGAGATAGAAGCGGTAACTACCGATGAGGGTAATTTCATCGAAGGTACCGGTGATGTCGAGAGTCTCAGGAACATACACGACCTGTTCAGGAGAGAAAAGATCATTGATACTGCCCGTACAAGGCTGGTCGCTGGCAATTATAAGAACCCGGCAAGAACACATTTCCTCATTAACAAACAGGTAGCAACAATAGGGAAATTGAATTTAGCTACCCAAGATGAACCCCTTGGCTCCATACATGTTGACATAAGGACAGATAATGCGGAAGATATGGAGATCCTCATCGAGTGGTTAGCACCCCCCACAGAAGAAGGGGTTCCACTTTTTGAGCCTGAAATGCCCAAGATATAAAGCAGCTGAGAAGTAGATAGCATGGATATCAGCAGATTAAGTTTCTCATCAAATGCAGTCCGTGAGGACCCGCTCCCCTGGGTCTATCAACTTGAGGACATAGGCTTCACAGGCTGGGAAATGGTACAGGAAGGCACCCAGTGTCTCAGCGAAGATAACCTGTCAAAGGTTCAGGAAGTGCTTGATACTACCAATCTTGTACTCACCTTGCACATGCCGTTCTCTGACATGAACCTCGCTGGTCTTAATCCCGGTATACACAGGGAAGTTCTCAGGCAAATGAAGAATTACCTACCTCTGGCTTCTGAATTTGTGGAACTTGCAGTCGTACACCCCGGATACCTTTCACCATATGGACAGAAGGTACCGGATCGTGCATGGGACACAAATATTCGTTCCATACAGGAACTATGCGATACTGCTGAAGAATACGGGATCTCCATTGCTGTGGAGAACATGCCGGATTTCCCGATGATATTTGGCAGGGAGCCTGATGAAATGCTCAGGATGCTGGATGATGTTGACCGTGACAATGTAGGAATGACGCTGGATATAGGACATGCGAACACAACAGGACATGTTGAGGGTTTTCTTGAAAAATGCAGTGACAGGATACTACATGTGCACCTGCATGACAACATGGGTAAAAGGGACGAACATCTTCCAACAGGCAGAGGCACCGTCAACTGGGAATCTGTGAAAAAAGGATTGTCAAATTACAAAGGCAGGCTCGTCACCGAGATGAGCGATCTGGAAGAAGGAAGAGAAAGCCTTAATTTTCTGAAGGGACTTTGATCCAAAATTAAGCATAATTACACCATGCTTATTTTAGATCCGTACTTTTTCATCCTCTTTTCGTTGATCGGCATAAAGCTGATCATAAGAAAATTATAAAGCCATATAATGAGGCTAACCTCAAAACCATATCATACATATCATAAAGTCATCAGGACTTATCCTGCTCAAGCCTTCCGTGACGCCTGTCTATGTTATCCATCATGTCAAGCATTTTGCGAATGGCCGTTCTAATAGCATCGGACTGGCTAACGAACTTCTTATCATTCCCAACATGTTCGTTAAGATCATCAAGAAGTTCCTGTGGAATATCAACACTTACTTTTGGCATTGTTCTCACCTTAAAATGACAGATAACATTCGATATTATACACTAGTATCAGTATGAACGATACATAACCCATACAGGTACATAAAATGTATAGATTCACAGAAAATATAGATACAGAAAAGATCACATGAATTGAAAGCGGGCCGGAAGGGATTTGAACCCTCGGCCGATGGATTAAGAGTCCATCGCTCTGCCTGACTAAGCTACCGGCCCAACGCATGTGTGAGTAGTTGCTCCCATACGTAGTACCAATATATATACGTATCGGAAGAGAGGGAATCCACTCCCTCAAATGCTTTTTTCAGACGTGCTTTACAACACACTTTGAAAGTCCTATGACCTCTACAACATCGCTGTTATCAGGACTTTGAATTATCATTTGCCCCTTCTTGAGATATGGGATACGCTTTTCGTATTCCTTTTTGACCTTCATTGCACTTATTGCTGCATCATTGGAAAGATTGAGGATCACACGACTATTAACCTGCTTGAACACAGTTTCATCTATATCCTGAGGGTCCTGTGTGATAAGGAACAGACCCAGGCCTTCCTTACGCCCCTGACGGGCTGCATCCGCGAACTTGGAGATGATGCGCTTTGAGTGTTCTCCTGCACCCTTCGAAAGATACCTGTGTGCTTCATCCAGCACAAGGATCATGGGCGTTTCCTTGACCAGTGCATCGCCTGAAGTGTTCAATTTGTTGTCCACAACAACGGTCATGAGGGTCAGTGTGATAAGATCCCGTATCCTGGTGTTCGAAATATACTCAGTAGGGAACACACAGATCTGCCCTGCTTTGAAGATATCAGCAAGCATTTCGGTGATAGGGGTTGCAGGCTGGTCGAAGACCCTTCTGAAAGCCTGATTCCTGACCTTCCTTACAATTCCATCATAGGATGCTTCGTGGATCTTACCGTTGTCAACATAAGTACCCCTCACACCTGCATCATCGATGTGCTCGATAAAACCATTGTACGTATGCGTGCCGGGTCTTTTGAAGTAGTCCTCAAGCAGAAGTTCAAGAGCGATTCCCTGAAGTTCGGTAAGTCCTGCTGCAGCGATCAGCCAGGAATTGCTCCTGACCATCTCGAAAGGTATTGTAAATTCAGCCTGCTCGGCACGTGATCTGCCATTGTAGGTTTGACCATCCACCCTTGCCACAAAGGTCTTTGTTGAAGGGACACCACCAAACCTGACACTTTCGGAGTTCATATTATGTTCATCAGAAGAGATAAGCTCAGAATTATCCTCCAGAAGCTGGGAATACTCATCCTGAGGGTCCATTATCACAAGACACGGGTTCTTGTTCTTTTTTACACCATCGCCGTTGTCACGCACCTGATATCTGTTGTCCTCGCTCATGAACTGGCGCAGGATGTTCTTTGTGAGGAAGGTCTTGCCTGTACCGGTACTACCACAGACCAGTATATGCCTGAATATCAACGGATCGCCCATGGAGTAATCATTCCTCAGGTAGTAAGGCACGGTCGGTGGTGATGCATGGGTTCGCACCAGTTCTCCGCCTACGCTCAGATGACCAAGGAAGATACCTTCGCGAGGAATGTTCAGGCCGGTCTGGATCTTCAGTTTTTCAGTTACCGGCAATATCGGAGTGTTAGGCCTTGGGATACGGTCTGCCATACGACGCATAAGGGAGGATCCATCCCCAGGTACATGTTCATACAGGATGCATATCGGATCAAGGTAGGCAAGGAACTTGTAATCCAGCTCTGCGGTGGTGTTGCTCCTGAGCATCCTGCGTGAATGTATCTCGGTAGCATCATCCACTTCGAACTGCTGCTGGTACTGGAGTTTCCAGATACGTGCAAAGAGGTGCTCGTCCTCATAAGGTACTATAACATATGTGCCCAGCCGCACCTGTGACCTGTGATCCGTAGTGATGTAGCCTGCGATCCTTGAGCCGGATTCGGTGACCTCGAGGGGATCAAAACCGGTTGTTATGATACCAAAGGCATTCTCTGCACCTCCGGCATTCAGATCGAACGACCCCCCAACATCGTACTCTTCGAATTCGAGTTCCTTTTCAGAACCCGTGTTATCCGACGATCCATGTGTATCATCATCAAAATCGCTGTCTGACGCATAAGCCAATAAGTCTGTATCATTGATCATCTATTGATTCACCCCATCTCACATCATTGTAAATAGTATCGATCTTCTGCCCTTTGAACATACCTTTGATCAGCTTTTTCTCAGAGATCCTTATCTTCGCAAGGGAATCTGCCTTTGAAAGCGTCATCGGGATGCCATTCACAGCAATATCGTGCAGAACTTTCCTCGTGATCATATCCCGCATCTGCTCATCCTTTGTTATCCCATAAGGAGATTCGATCTTGAAAAGAACATCAATGGAAGGAACAAAGATCATGAAAAATGTGATCGCATAGTCCTCTTTGGGAAACTCATGCTTTAGGTCCAGATCCAGCACAAGGGAAGTGCTGTCCATGATATTCTCATAGAACTGATTGGGCTGCAGGAACCAGTTGGTGTAGGTTATCCATCTGCTACCTTTTCCTTCGTCCTTTCCCGGCGAGAGCACGTTCTTGAAGAACTGTGAATCCCTCAACCAGGGAAGATCGCCCATAGCATATTTTTTCCGGAGGGTTATCATTGTCTGCATATCCTCCGGATTTTTCACAAAGCCAATGAGAGGTCTTCTGTTAGCAATGTGATGGTCCATGATATCCACATAGTTCTGCAGGATCCGTTTTGCATTGTCATCATCCCTTATCTGCACATCATCGGATTCCACGACCATCCAGTACATCAGTTGTTTTGGATAAATAGGGCCATCCATTATGAAAAAGCCATCTTCATCGAACTTTTCCATGAGCCAGAGTATGTGTTCTGATTCTGAAAGGTACAATGCAATGTTATGCACCATCCGGTCAACCCTTTTCTTGAGCAGTCCGGGCCTTATCTTTACAATGGATGCACGACCCTCATTTTCATCAAAGTGCTCCCAGCCCCCTGTTGTATCGATGACCATGCCCGTACCTGGTGAGTACGTTGACATTACCATGGTCCATTTTGAATGAAGATCGATATCCGTAGGTGTTGAAGCAATACTGCAATGGCAAAGGTCCACATACAGCCCGCTGTTGAAGGATATCGGATTAGTACTGCCACTATCACAGGAATAGGTCTTCTCAAAGGGGTCTTTTGCAAGAGACATCCGGTCGATGTCCGCTTTTGCACGGAATAGTTTCCCGAGTGCCTTGAGAACGACCTTACCATCATATTCCAGCTCACTGAGAAGTTCAAAAAGCTCAGGTGCCTTTTCCGGATCATCGTCCTCCGATAAACTATCGATACGGGATACCATACTGGAAATGGCTTTAATGTGAACCGGCTCAAGGGTCATGTGAAACAAATGTACAGGAACATAGATATATTTGTTTATTTTTTATATTCAATTGCTCAATTTGCTGACCTGAAATGATCATTCTTCACACATCATAAGTTCCGTAAACTTTAACTATAAACATTACATCTAAAGGGAACCTATAACATTGTATTAATCAGGTCACAAATATCCACATTTGTGCCAATTACAAATATAATAGATATCAGAGGCCATCAGGGCCTTAAAACTAATATTAACATAAAATCATAACGAGGATTGATAATGGGTAAAACAGGCAGCATTGAATGGGTAAAGGTCAAAGGAAGAAAGGGAAGGGTCATCAAAGTGCAGAAAGCTTTTGGAGCAAAGGCACACCCAGGACCTGCACAGAGATACACCTCCGGCGGCGCAAAGAGGCGTTTCCTTAAGAGATCACCAAAGGCCATTGCCAGCTAAGTATCTCTTTTTCAGGACTGTAAGAACAGTCCTTTATTAAGAAAGGTCTCTTTGAAAGAGACCAGCTATCTTTTTTTGAATTGAATGAAACATCGACACTATTAACCGGATAGCTTGTGCTTTTGGCAGATGGACAGTATTAGGTCACAAGCTTACTCATGGATCACCTGGAAATTAGGTATGGAAAAAACCTGATATCAGAAAATTATATATAGAACTACAAACATGTAAAAACGACCTGAGACACAGGTAGTTATATTGATCTATGTTTAATATAGGAGGTTAAAATATATGGCAGGACAGATGGCAGGACAGCCTATCTTCATTTTAAGAGAAGGTAGCCAGAGAACTAGAGGCAGGGATGCCCAGAGCAACAACATCATGGCAGCAAAGGCAGTTGCTGAAGCAGTAAGAACAACACTTGGTCCAAAAGGTATGGACAAGATGCTTGTAGACTCCCTTGGAGATGTAGTTATCACCAACGATGGTGCAACCATCCTCAAAGAGATGGACATTGAGCACCCAGCTGCAAAAATGATCGTCGAGGTCGCAAAGACACAGGACGATGAAGTCGGAGATGGTACAACAACTGCAGCTGTCTTTGCAGGTGAACTCCTCAAGAAAGCAGAAGAAATGATCGAGCAGGACGTCCACCCAACGATCATCGCAGCAGGTTACAGGATGGCCTCCACAAAAGCAGGAGATATCCTAAAAACACTTGCAAAACATATCACAAGCGACAACAAAGAGCTCCTTACCAAGATATCTGACACTGCAATGACCGGTAAAGGCGCAGAAGCATCAAAGGAAGTACTTTCCAAGATCGCTGTAGACGCTATCACCAGCATCGTCGACCAGGACGACGGAAACAAGGTCGAGATCGAGAACGTAAAGATCGAGAAGAAGGTCGGCGGACGTATCGATGACTCTGAGCTCATTGAAGGTATGATCCTTGATAAGGAAAGGGTACACGCCAACATGCCAAAGAAGGTAGAAGGTGCAAAGATCGCACTTCTTAACAGTGCTATCGAACTTAAGGAAACAGAGGTCGATGCAGAGATCTCCATCACATCCCCTGACCAGCTCCAGTCATTCCTTGATCAGGAAGAATCAATGCTCAGAAACCTTGTACAGAGCATTACCGACAGTGGTGCAAACGTCGTATTCTGCCAGAAAGGTATCGATGACATGGCACAGCACTTCCTTGCAAAGGCAGGTCTCTTTGCAGTCAGGCGTGTCAAGAAGAGCGACATGGAAAAACTTGTCCGCTCCACAGGTGCAAAACTTGTTACCAACATCGAAGAGATGAACGCAGACGATCTTGGACAGGCAGAACTTGTCGAAGAGAAAAAGATCGGTGGCGACAACATGACCTTCATCACCGGCTGTGTCAATCCAAAGTCCGTTTCAATCCTCCTCCGTGGCGGTACAGAGCACGTTATCGACAACATTGAGAGAGCACTCGTGGATGCACTCCGTGTAGTCGCTGTTGCTATCGAAGATGAACAGCTCGTCGCTGGTGGCGGAGCAACTGAAGTAGAGGTCGCACTCAGACTCAACGAGTACGCAGCAACCTTGAGCGGAAGGGAACAGCTCGCAGTCAAGGCATTTGCAGAAGCACTCGAGATCATCCCAAGGACACTTGCAGAGAACGCAGGTCTTGACCCAATAGACATGCTTGTTGAACTGCGCTCACACCATGAGAAAGGCACAAAGACCGCTGGTCTTAACGTCTACACCGGCACTGTCATCGACATGTGGGAGAACGGCGTTGTTGAGCCACTCAGGATAAAGACCCAGGCAATAAACGCAGCAGCAGAATCATCAGTCATGATCCTCAGGATCGACGACATCATTGCATCCACCAGAGCACCACCAATGCCAGAAGGCGGTATGCCTGGCGGAATGGGCGGTATGCCTCCAATGATGTAAATCAAAAAATACAAAACATTAGGGCGCATCCTGCGCCCGACAATTCTTTTTTATAAGTACAATTTCTCACTTACTATATCTCACAATATAATTCCCTACATCTTTTTGGATAGCAAAAGCTACACAGCCTTGGCTGTCAACAAATATTTCAAAACAATTATTGACCAATATCTAACTCGATCCCAATTGGACAGTGGTCAGAACCCATAACTTCCGGTAGTATATAAGCTGAAGTGATCCGATCCCTCAAGCTCTCACTTGCAAAGAAGTAGTCTATCCTCCAACCAACATTGCGATCTCTTGCACGTGTCTTCAGATCCCACCAGGTGTACTTTTCTGCTCCCTGGTCGAACATACGTAAAGTATCAAGATAACCATGATCCAGGAACGTATCTATCCACTCCCTCTCCTGAGGAAGGAAACCGGATGACTTCTCATTCTGTTTGGGTCGTGCAAGATCGATCTCTTTGTGGGCGGTGTTCACATCCCCACATACGATAATATCCTTGCCTTCGTCCCTGAACCCGTCCGCACGTTCCATAAATGCATCATAGAAGTCCATCTTATACTGGAGTCTCTCATCAGAAGCCTTTCCATTGGGGAAATATATGTTGAAAAGAATGAAATCCTCATATTCTGCAATAAGAGTCCTGCCCTCAACGTCAAAACGTATCTCTCCGAGACCATATTCAACATTTACCGGAGGTAATTTCGTATAGACCGCAACACCGCTGTAACCTTTCCGTTCTGCTGAAAAGAAATAAGGAATATAACTATCGATATGTCGCAGATTTGTAGGAAGCTGCCTTTCCTGTGCTTTGGTCTCCTGAAGACAGAGAATATCAGGCTGGGATTCAGCTACCCATTCCAGAAAACCTTTCTTCACCATGGATCTTAAACCATTCACATTCCATGACATAATATTGATAGAAGCCATTTAATCATCCTCATTTTCATCCGGTACCCGGGACGGTTTTGCCAGCATGACCTCAGTGGATTTGATGATAGCAAACAACTCATCCCCTTCCTTTACATCGAGCCTGTCCACAGCTTCTGCTGTTACAATGGATGTCAGGACTGCAGGATCCACCTCGATCTTCACCTTAGAGACAATGTCGCCTTTCTCAACTTCCACCACCCTTCCGATCAATTTATTCCGGGCAGACAGTTTGAAGGCAATGTTCTCCCAGGAGGTGTCATCACCAATCGTTTCATCAAGATAAGAACGACTTGACTCATATTCATCGATCAGTTGTTTACCATACTCGGTCAGGAAAGTACCCTGGTCCTTTCCACCCCTGACAGTGTACACGACCTCCTGGTCCCCCCGTTCATTCATTTTCTTCAGGATAAGCCAGGCATGTTTGTAAGACATTCCGAGTTTTTTACATGCTTTACTTAAAGAACGTTCTTCATCAATGGCTTTGAGCAAATGTACCTTGCCGGCGCCGATTATATGTTTCCCATCCTCTGTCAGCCATACTTTGGTCCTTGTCTCCAACGTTCTACCCCCTCATTCAAGGCACTTGAGAATATCTTCCGGCTGGTATCTTGGTTTCACGATACGAGTACGACCACGAGTACCTTTGCCGGAAAAATCAGTGCTAACATAGCGTGCATCATTGAGTTTGTTGACCATATCATAGAAACGAGTGTATCCAAGACCTGTCTGTTCATGGAAAAGCTTGTAGAGATCACCGGTCTGACACTCCCTTTGCTTTGCGATAAGCCCTAAAAGTGTTCGCTCATCAGGTGTGAGAGACATAATGCTCCTTCCAAGATGTAGTAAACGGGATCTTTCATATGCACTTTCCACATCTTCAACAGATATTGTCCTACTGGCTCGCCTTTCGGCATTCAGGCCTGAACGTTTCAGAAGATCGATACCCACACGGAGGTCACCGGTCATATCAACGTATTCCACAATAGCATCCTTTACTTCATCCGATACGACATTAGGATAGAATGCAAGATCGATCCTCCTGCCAAGGATATCCTGGAGTTCATCAGATCCATATCTTGGGAAAGCGACCTCTTCCGGCAGGAACACCGAGTTCACCTTTGGATCGAACTGGTAGAGCTTCCCGGTATCACTTACGATAGCGATCACACCCACCTTTGCTCCCGGGAACTGTTCATGGGCCCTGAGCATAGAATACATGACATCGTCAGCATTTCCTTCATGGTAAAGATAATTGATATCATCAAGGCAGACGACCAGCGTCTTCTCATTCTCAATAAGGAAGTTCATTACCTTTTCAAAAAGTTTCCTGAATGCAACTCCTGATGCAGGAGGAGATACTTTGAAAAGTGCCTTGTAGATCCTTGCAATAACAGCGAACTTCGTGGAGTCCATCTGGCAGTTAACCTTTACGAAAACCACGTTTCCCGCGTGTTTTTTCATCTCCCCGAAAACCTTCATGACCGTAGTGGTCTTTCCGGTACCCGGCGGACCACTGAGAAGGCTGTTGATAGGACGCATTCCCCGAAGAGCAGGGCGCAGACTGTACATAAGGGATTGCATCTGTGTTTCACGGTGCGAGAAATGGTCAGGAAGATGATCCAGTTCAAGAACACTACCATCCCTGAACAGGGTCTCGTCCCACATCAGCATGTCCTTATTCATATACAGTGTCTCCTCAATGAATTCTAATACATTAACTGTGAAAATACATAATAGCCTTTTGCTTATTGGACCTCTATTGTTATTTTTTGGAAAACAATGGAGCCGGATATGTAATTAAAAAAATGATTTTAAACACATGAGAATAAATATAAAAACATTGTGGGAATTGCTTATATATAAGTTAACATATGAGGAGATACGATGTTATGACATGCAGAGGAAGACCAAAAAGCCCCAGAAGGGTCAAATGTAACCCGGAAGGATTTTATTTTAAGCCACGTGGAGTTGCGCTTTCGGAGCTTGAGGTAGTCTCTGTTGCAGTGGAAGAGCTGGAAGCATTAAGACTTGTGGACTTCGAAGGACTGCAGCAGCAGGAAGCAGCCACGCAGATGGGAATATCAAGACGTGCATTCTGGGAAGACCTTAAGAGTGCAAGAAAGAAGATAGCATTTGCATTGACCACAGGCAAAGCAATAGAGATCAAGGGCGGAAACTATGTCAGCATCAAAGACCAGAAGGGATCGAACTGACCTCTGGTAAATCAACAACAAGATCAAAGGAGATTTAAAATGGCATCCAATATCCAATCACCGGAAAGTCTGCTTAGCACAAAGCCAGAAGAACCAAAGCTCGTAACCAATCTTAGAGGTATAAAGAAGAAGATCATGGTCATGAGCGGAAAGGGCGGCGTGGGAAAAAGCACCGTCTCCGCCAACCTTGCTGCCACACTTGCAGACCGTGGATATAAAGTAGGTCTTCTTGACAGCGATATACACGGCCCGACCATCCCAACGATGTTCGGTGTGAAAGGCCAGAGGCCAACTGTAGGAGAAAAGGGCATCATTCCTGTAAAGGTCAACGATAACCTGAAAGTGATGTCCGTAGGACTTCTCCTCGATAGCGATGATTCCCCGGTGATCTGGCGTGGTCCTGCAAAGATGGGTGCTATCAAGCAATTCCTGGAAGAAGTTGACTGGGGTGTACTGGACTATCTGATCATCGACCTGCCTCCGGGAACAGGAGATGAACCACTGAGCATTGCACAACTCATTGGAAACCTTGATGGTACTGTCGTGGTCACAACACCGCAGGACGTTGCACTTACAAGTGTCAGGAAGTCGCTCAACTTCGCAAAAATGCTAGAAGTACCTGTAATTGGAATGGTGGAGAACATGAGTGGAATTGTCTGCCCACATTGTAATGAGATGATCCACGTATTCGGTTCAGGCGGAGTCTCAAGGGCAGCAGAGGACTTTGGAGTGGAAGTACTTGGTACATTGCCTATAGAGACAGAAGTTGCAGCCACGAGTGACAGTGGAAAGGTTCACGAGGACATCAAAGGCGATTCTGAGTGGTACAAGACCTTCAATAAGATCGTTGACGCTGTTGAAGAATTCGTAAAATAATAACCTGAAGGAAGGCATTCTTTAGTGATGGTCCTTTGCCATCCAAAACGTGCCTTCTGAAACCTTTTTGCATATTATTTCATTATATTTTATCAGATCTCATCTTTGTACTTTGATCTGCCTTTCTTCAGTCCTTCTGAATAGATATTTAAATATTGACTTCCAAATATTTAGTCATGAGTGGGACTACAGGTAAAGATGAGATCGATCGTCTTGATTTTAAGGATACTGATGAACTGATAGATGATGTCCTCTATGACAAGAACTGGCTGATCAGGGAGAACGCAAACACCCGACTTAGCCCTTCTGTCATTGACATGCATATTTCATCACAGCTCAAGAAAAGATACGCACTTGAAAAACTATACTCGAACGATGTTGCCAATGCGCATATCAGAGGCATTATACACATACACGACCTGAGTGAACCTTTCAAGCCTTACTGCAATGGTATCGATGGCAGGATATTCCTCATGGACGGACTGAAGTTCCCGGACTCCAGAAGCGCTCCTGCAAAACAGTTCAATGCCGCCATGTTCCATGCGATGTCCTTCATGCTGCATTCCCAGCAGTTCTTTGCAGGAGCGCAGGCTATTGATATGTTCAACTGGCTGCTTGCACCACATCTTCACTATTCGGACATCGATGAAGAGCAACTTCTCCAGATAGTACAGGGATTCATGTTCCAGATGAACCAATCCAACCGTATCGGTGCACAGAGTGCATTCACCAACATCGGACTTCGTATCAACTGCCCTTCATCCCTTGCAAATGAGCCTGCGGTCCATGGTGGCAGGTTCATCGACAGGACATACTCGGATTTTGAAAAAGAAGCACGTGCCATCTACGGTGCCTTTATGGAGATCGCAGCAAAAGGTGATGCTGACGGACTACCATTTACATTCCCGCTGATCACCACCGCCATAACAAAGGACCTCGACCTTGAAGATCCATTATGGAAAAAAACGATGTATGCCACTTCTTCCACAGGTGCTCCATATTTCCTGAACCTGACCACAGACTATCTTGAAGAGAACACCGTGCAGGCCATGTGTTGCCGTCTTCTTGCCAGACATTCCGGGGGTGTGTGGACAGCTGGCGGGATGGGAAGCGGCTCCAACAAGATAGTAACGATAAACCTGCCCGGAGTTGCACTTGAAGCAGACGGAATCGATGGATTTTTTGATCACCTGGATGAAGTTCTGGATCTAACAAGGAAAGCCCTGCTCGAAGGACAGGAGATCGTCAGGAGATCGTTGTATGAATGGAAGATACTGCCCTGGCTTTTGCAGAGAACCGAAAATGACCTGCCGTATTTCGATCTTGATTCACGACATCTGACCTTTGGTGTGGTCGGACTTAATGAATGCCTGCTAAACCTTACAGGAGAAGGGCTGATAGAGCAACATGAACTGGGAATGAAGATGATCCGCCACATGCTTGCAAAGATAGAGACATACTCAAGGGAAGACGGAATTGAATACACCTTCGAACAGACCCCTGCAGAGAGTACCGCACACAGGCTTGCCATGCTTGACAGGTCTTCATTCGGTGAAAAAGCACATGTCCAGGGAAGCAGCCGTGATGCATATTATACCAATTCCACACATGTACCCTACAGCTCAAGAATATCCCTTGCAGAGAAAATAAAGATAGAATCCGGGTTCCATCCCTATTTTACCGGAGGAACTATCAGTCACATCTGGATGGGAGAAAGTTTCCCTGACCCCGAAGGAATGAGCGAACTGATACAGAAGCTCTCCGAAACGGACCTTGCATACTTCTGCTTCTCACCTGACTTCTCTGTCTGTGAGAACAGGCATGTGACCCGTGGAATGAATCTTGAATGTCCAATTTGCA
This sequence comes from Methanococcoides vulcani, assembly GCF_900111645.1. Lineage (GTDB taxonomy): Archaea > Halobacteriota > Methanosarcinia > Methanosarcinales > Methanosarcinaceae > Methanococcoides > Methanococcoides vulcani. Next base: position 271,553 of record NZ_FOHQ01000002.1, on the reverse strand, counting down.
ATAAACCTGCAATAGATCATGTATCAAGGGTCACCGGTTATTTCGGACACGTGAAACAATGGAATCCGGGAAAACAGAAAGAGTACGAAGAAAGGCATCGATACAACCTCCATGGTAAAAACACTAAATAACGATGCCTGCATCATCTATCGCATGGAAGATGCAATCGAAAGAGCATTTACATGGACAGCCCGGCAGGATCCATCCACTGCAAAGGAACTATCACGCCTTATAGCTGCATGTGAACTCTGGAATGTTGAAAATGACTATTCTTCCCGACTGATCAGGCTCAGGACAGGGAACAACTGGAACGGGTCAATAAGAGAAACAGCCAGAGCCTGCTCCGCGCTTGCATCATCAGATATTGATCTTGAAGATAGCTCACGGTGGCTGATCTCCAGACAGGAAAGCAACGGTTCATGGGAAAATGATGTTTATGACACCACTTACGCATTAATAGCTCTGGCAGACATGGGTATTCATGACCCTGAAGGCTGCAGCTGGCTTGTTGAGAACTATGATGAGAAATGGGAACACGTGGGAACGACCTCACTTATCATTACTGCCCTGATCGAACAGGGCCATCTCATCAAAGAAGATCCTTTTGCCGATCTCATCAAAGAGCGTGCAAGATGGGTATTATCAGAGAGGAAGGAAGACGGTGGCTGGAAGTTCATCTCCACAAGCAATCTAGTGATCCAGGCCTTGTCGATCGCAGGCTTTAAAGAAGAGCTTGAAGAATCGGAAAGGTGGCTCCTGGCCAGGCAGAATGCTAACGGTTCATGGGGAAAAGGTGAAGGCGATGTTACAGCAACTGCACTTTCGCTCATCACACTGGGAATTTCAAAGAACAATAGAATATATAAGAAAAAGACAGATTAATACAGCAAACAATAGGACATATATTGCAGTACGTAGCGATCCGCCTTTAAGATCATGGATGTGGAACATAAAATGGATAAATTCGTCAAATACCACGCAGATACAAATACTTACATTGTTCGCAGGAAAGCGTTTTTTGAAGATACTGTCAGGATCGATGGCAATATGATCGTTGGTTCAGGTGCGAATTTCTGGAAAGACCTTGAGGTCAGTGGTTCACTTGAGCTTGGAAAAGCATCCCTTGTTAAAGGAAATATCAAAGCAGGTGATGCCCTGATAAGCACACGCTGCGAGATAGGAGGGAATGTTGATGTTGCCCATAACCTTACAATGCTTGACAATGTAAAGGTCACAGGTCATGCAATATGTGGTAATGAAATGTCCATCAGGCCGGGATGTGAGGTCGCTTTTGCAAAAGCAGACAGTGCCCTTGAACTTATCGGGAAAGTTGATATAAAAGAGATAGAGTCGGGAACAAAGCTCATTGTTCGTTCCGACATGTAAAATAATAAGATCATATTCCAGTAAGATCTCATTCTCAGCATCAGTTGCGTCTTTCTTCTGCCAGCATCCTGAGAAGTTTATGACGCAATTCGTTTGCTTCAGAACTTGTCCTGTCACGAGGTCGTGGAAGCTCCACATTTATAACCTTTTTGATCTTGCCCGGCCTTGCGGTCATGACAACGATCTTGTCTGCAAGGAATACGGCCTCATCCACACTGTGGGTAACAAATACAATAGTGATCTGATTTTTGGCCCATACATCGAGAAGTTCGTTCTGCAAGGTATTCCTGGTCTGTGCATCCAGTGCACCGAACGGCTCATCCATGAGAAGTACCTTGGGCTCATTTGCAAGAGCACGTGCAATTGCAACTCTCTGACGCATTCCACCTGAGAGTTCATAAGGATAGCTGTTCCTGAACTGTTCAAGACCAACAAGTTTCAGGTATTTTTCCGCCCTCTCAAGAGACTCACCTTTGCTCATTCCCTGCATCCGGGGACCGAATGTGATGTTCTGGATAACCGTGTTCCAGGGGAACAATGAATACTCCTGAAATACCATACCTCTCTTGGAATCAGGAACTGTGATCCTTTCGCCGTCAAGGGTGATCTCACCAGAATCCGGTGTTTCAAGCCCCGCAATGGTCCTCAGAAGTGTTGTCTTACCACAACCTGAAGGTCCTATGAAGCAAATGAATTCCTTGTCCCTGATCTCAAGGCTCACATTATCCAGTGCAAGAGTGGATTCGCCATTTTCCTTATCAAATGCCAGTGAAACATCGGATATTTTTACTTCACCCATTATACCACGACCCCTGCACGCCATTTAAGAAGGCGGCCATCCACATACCACCTGAATATCCTGTCGATCAAAAGACCCAGGAAACCGAGGATCAGCATGTAAACGAGTACAAAGTCCATCTGGTGCAGGTAATAATGCCACCAGATCTTGTAACCAAGACCACTGCTGCTCACTCCGAACATTTCCGCAGCTACAAGACACATCCATCCAACTCCCATCGCTATGCGAATACCAGACGCAATTGAAGGCAATGCTGAGGGGAAAGCAACATGACGGATAAGAGGGACGCTGGTCATACAACCAAGAACTTTTGCAGCCTCCACATAGATTTTTGGAACGCTTTTAAAACCATCGAATGTATTGATGATTATCGGGAAAACAGCGCCTACAAATACCACAAATCCTGCAGAGATGTGTGTAAGCCCGAACCATATGATGGCAAAAGGTATCCATGCAAGAGGCGGAATGGGCCTTATTATTTCAATGATGGGATCAAAAGCACGATTCGCGGTCTTAAACCAGCCCATTGATACACCGATGGGAATTCCTATCACTAAAGCTGAAATGATACCAATCCCAAAATGCAACAGGCTTATAGAAAGATCAGTGAATAATGCTCCGGTCTCAACAATCCTTAAAAAAGCGAACAGAACATCAGTAAAGCTTGGAAGCAAAAATTTATCAGCAACTATATGAGCTGCTACCAATTGCCAGATAACAATAGCAGTAGCAAGGGAAAGTAATTCGATGCCCCTACCTGAAAGTCCTTTTGCGCTGTCTTTGCTCATGTTGCCTCCGGATAACTGAGGGGATTATCCCTCAGGTCCGGCTCACATAGATTCTGTTCATTAATGTATGTTTCTATTTATTCCCCAGATACAGCTTCATAGAAGCTCACATCGAAGATATCCTCTGCTGTAAGCTCTGTTGAGATGTAGCCAAGTTCGTACTGTATGTTTGCATATTCTACTGTTGAATTTACAAGCGGACGTGGATCTGCAGACCAGACACCATCCCATTCTTCAAGGGACTTAAGAACGATCTCTGGATCGGCAGTAAGCTTGGTCCCATATGTTTCAGCAGCTTCTTCGACATTTGCAGAATCATATTCAACAGCCTTGATGTGTGTCATGACGATCTGTTCGACCATTTCAGGGTTGTTCCTGATAAGGTCACCACTTACCACCAGTACACAACATGGATGGTCCGGCATGATCTCGCCTGATGCAAGGACAGAACGACCATTTCCTTCTGCTTCAATGAAAGTTGGAGCTGGATGCGGCAGGAATACACCATCTACCTGATCTGCTGCAATAGCTGCTTTGGCATCTCCCGGACCCATAGCTACTATTTCGAGATCATTCTCAGGATCAAGACCGTTCTCAATAAGCCAGTTCTTCAAAAGTGTGTCCTGAATGGTTCCCGGTGGGAATGTTGCGATCTTCAGTCCTTTAAGGTCCTCAGGACTTTCATAAGGCACTTCTGGTCTTAGCACAAGGTCGGATCCCTGTGTGTTAACTCCTGCAATGATCTTTGCGTCCAGATCGGAAGCCAATGCGATGATCACAGGAGCTGCACCAACGTAAGCTACGTCGAGGTCACCTGCAAGCATTACCTGCATCTCAGGAGCACCGCTTGGGAACTCGAACTCGTTCACGGTCTCAATGCCAAATGGTGCAAGGTCTTCAGCCCACCAGCCTTTCTCCATAGCTGTCATATGAGCGATCTGGTGTGTGCTTGGCTGATAGCCAATGTTGATCTCTGTCATCGTGTCATCTTCAGGTGCAGAAGTACATCCGGACAGGAATACCGCTGCAACCAGCATAATAGAAATAAATGTAATTGTTGTGATTTTCACATAAAAACCTCCTGGTAAATCTTAGTATTATTGTATTTCGTCTAAATGACCTATTTATATCTTACCATATATGCCCGCATTGTGTCCTAAAAGTATTAATACGAAGTGAAATATATCCTTTATGGAAATCGGAGTGTAGCGGAGGAGTGAATATTAGCGTTGCAAATAAGGTTATTGATGCTGCTTTTGAATCGGATGAGGCTTTTCAGAACACACTTTTGAAAGTCATAAAAGAAGACCTTGAGCTCACAGCAATCGAGTTCTCAGAATATGCAAATATCCCCCCAAGCACCCTTTATAAGCTAATGTCGGGGAACAGGGAACCGAACATGAGGACACTTCGCCAGATAGTGAAGACCATCCGGACGATCGAGGGTTCCGAAAAAGGAGATTTCATTGCAGTCATAGCTGCACGCCCTGTGCTGGACAATATCAGTGAGACAAAGAGAAAGATCTCCGGCACCCTTTGCACGATCAGGGAATACTCTGCCACATCAATGGAAGAAGCCATCATCGCTGCCGTACGTGCCGAAAGGGAAGGTGCCAAAGCCCTTGTGTGTGCACCTATCGTCAGCACAACTATTGAAAAGATAATTCGCATACCTGTTGCAACCATCATGCCAAAGAATAGTCTTGTAGAGGCTATCGAAGCAGTTGCACGTAAGATCGAATGAGCGATCTTTCACTATTTCTTATTTTTATTTCAAATGGATAGAACTAACTAGGCACGTAGTGGATACAGGTAATAGGTCCACTTAAAAGATTCCATATATAGGCCCACATATAGGTCCATGTGATAGAGCCATATAAAAAAGCCAGACATTTACTTCGATAATAAAAAAAGAAAAAAGATGCTGCCAGACAATATTTCTGCCGGCAGCTTACCGGACCACCTGGCCCGAATTCAGTTCCTTCATTTACCTCTTGAAAGCAGGTTGGATATCTTCTCAGAAAGTGCAGCCATTGCCTCACTTGCTTTCGGTCCTGCAGTTTCGATAGTCCATCCACCGGCAGTGAACAGGTATGCTGCGCCACCAAGAACTGCTACCGCTAAACCGCCAAGCAGGTAAAGTATTGTACTTACACCCTCAACTACTTCAAGAGTTGCAGTCATTCCTCCAACTTTCACAAGATAGCTACCAGGTTCTCCTGAAGGGTATTCGAACGTCACCTCTGTGGTTTCGTTGACACCAAGAGAGATCTCCTGGGTATCTGTCACATTGTTATTAACCACCAGTTCAACTGTGTAGCTGCCTTCTGCATTACCATTGTTCACAGCATTCAACGTGATCTCCACATCCTTGCCGGACCTGACCTCGATCGGATCAAGCACAAGATCACTGAACTCGAACTTTGCCTGCATTTCCTTGACCTCGATGTTCAGTTCAGCATTCAGGAAACCATCCTTTTCAGCAATTAACTTGTGCATGCCTGTCTCTGTAAGGACATCGGTCACAATACCGTCACTTCCGGTCTGCCCGATGGTCTTGCCATCAAGGGAAAGTCTCACATCCTCCATTGGATCGCCGCCGATGGCTTTCACAATGGTGAATGTCACAAGGTTACCCTCATAGATGACCTCGGGAGAGACTTCGATGCTAATCTTCCTGCTCAGGTCATCAGGTGATATTACCTCGAGTTCAGCAGTTCCGGTAGCATAGCCGTCTTTTTCAGCAGTTATGGTGTAGGTGCCATCAGAGAAGAACTTGTATTCTACAACTCCTTCGTCATCTGTGGTACCAAGCACAATGCTTCCTGCTTTGACGGTTGCATCGTTGACCAGGGAACCACGTGAGATTACAGTTACAGTGATCTCATCGCCTTCGACGACCACCTTAGGATCAACTTCAACATCAAGGGCTTCTTCCGGTTCAACTGTTACTTCTACGAACGGATAGTAGCGGACATCTGAAGAATCTGCGACCTTGAAACTGATGTCGCCCATGATCTCGACCTCATCGTCCCTTGAAAGTGAAATGTCATCAGAGTTCCTCATCTCTATCTTTGAGGAACTGATCGTCTTGACTTCCATTTCACCATAGTCATCACCAGACTCGATCTCAACGTAATCATCAGATATCTGGAAGATACCTTCAATGAAAACTGCCGTGGTTTCAGTTCCACTGAAGATCTCTTTGAAGTTTACAGCAATGATAGGTACATCATCGACATCTCCAAGATCCTCTTCGTAGATGTAGGGATTTCCTGAAGACAATACAGTGGAATCAACAGTGTCCCCATCCTTCAAAAGTTCCACAAATACCTTGTCACCATCCTTGTTGACCTCAATGATCTCCAGTGAATAGCCTTCTTCCAGAATAATTGATGATCCACCAAAAACTGACTTTTTGTCATCCTCATCGATAAGTACTTTTGAGAGCTGACCTCTGGACATCATGCTTACAGACTTGCTTCCATCTTCAAATGCATCTTCAGGATAGCCTGCAAAGTACTTCTCTGCCATGAAACCGATGACTTCATACTTACCCCATTCACCACGTTCAAAGGAAACTGGCTCTGGGCTTGTCGTATAGACCAGATCATCCTCATCTATACTCCTTCCATCGAGAGCGACTATGCTGAGTGACTCAGTACCTATACCCTCATCGATATTGTAGTAGAAGCCTTCAAAGTTAAGTGGTGTCCAGTTCAAGCCTTCATTCTCTGCAATGGTACCTCTTAGTTCATAAGTACCCGGTTCGGACATGTCCACAAATGGTGCAAATCTTAAGGTGCCATCCTCATCGTCTGCAACAATGAACTTCAGTTTGCCCATGATATCAACTATATCACCTTCGTCAAGATCAATAGAATCTTCGTTCTCCATCCTGATCTGTGTGGAGCTTATTGACTTGACCTCCATGGCTTCAAAATCGTCACCAGACTCGACCTCAATGTACTCATCGGATATCTGGAAGATACCTTCGATGAAGATAGCATTTGTTTCAATGCCACTGAAGATCTCTTTAAAGTAAACAGCAATTATAGGGACATCATCAACATCACCAAGGTCTACCTCATATGTATATGTGTCACGAGAGGAAAGAACCATTTCATCAACCTCTGAACCGTCCTTTGACAATATGACAAACACACGATCACCATTCTTGTCGACCTCAACAACGTTAAGCACATACCCATCCTCAAGGACAAGTCCTGCACCTGAATAGACAGACTGCTTATCGTCGCTATCGATAAGGACCTTTGAAAGCTGTCCTTTGGACATCATGCTGATATCATCGAAGGTAATTTCTGATGAAGTATTGGAAGTGTATCCTGCAAAGTATCTCTCTGCCATGAAACCAATGATCTGATAAGAACCCCATGCACTGCGTTCAAAGTCAGTAGTGATAGGAGTTGTCGCATACTCCAGATCACCGTCTCCGATATTCCTGTCAGAATCACTGTCCAGATGTATTGTCATTGTTTCGGAACCAAGCCCTGACTCAAGATCATAGTAGAATCCCGAATAACTCAGAGCATTCCAGGTGTAATCAAGGGATTGACCTGCGTCAGCATCCCAGATACGGTCACCGGAATAGAAATTTGCTGTTTGGACTGTCACATTTTCAGGTGCTGTATTAACAGAAAAGTTACCATCTGATGTGAAGAATTGATATGTGTATTCTTTGGCTTCTGAAAATGTAGTGTTGTAGGAATAATCGACGCCATTAGTGTATGTATTATCAGAATCATCAACTTTCAACATTGTTTCGTTTATTCCATCAATGTTGACATAGATATAATCAGGCTCCTGATTTTCCTGATCTGTATATGTTACATTGAAGAAGAAGGTCGAACCTATGGAAACATCAGGTATCCCGTTTACCTCAATATCGGTAAGTGTTGGCTCATGGTCTGATGCTGATGATGAAAATGAGAAAGAACCAGAACTTATCTCAGAAGAATTTGCATTTCTGGTAACGAAGTTGTAATTATAGTTATCTTCTGGGAAAGTATCATTGTAGAAATATTCAACTCCTCCCACATAGTTATTGTTTAAAGGATCAAGAGGATCCATGTCATAAGGTGTTCCTTCAATTACAACTCTCACATAAGTAGGAGTTTCATTTTCAGCATCTGAATAAGTAATCCTGAAAGAAAACTCTGTGGAAGGTGTTCCTGAGTCTGACGGTAAAATATCTTCACTTCCTAATACAGGAAGGGTATTTGAAGATGTAACAGTCCAGTCCCATGAATACTGAACAGATTCACTTCCATTGGTTGCTCTTGCAGTTACATTATAGTTATTGCCTACAGGAGTAGTACTATTACTGTAAGAAGCAGAGTCTGTATCAGTATGTGTTTCAAAAACGACTCCATCAATTAACCATTCTACAGTAGCAATCCTATTGGTGTTCATTTCGAATGTCTGTGAAACTCCCTGCTGAGTTGATACTGGAGAAGGAGGAGTTTGACCAGTAATAGCTAATGGTTCTGTAACTGTTAATGTGCCAGGGTGAGCCGCAAGAACTATATCAGTTCCGTTCGCAGCCTCATAGCTAAACGCATATGATCCTGCAGCAAATGGCCCAATGGTAACAGTTGCATATTCTTTCCCATCGGTTGTAGTATGATCATTTGAATCTACAGCACTCATAAAATAATCAGTACCATCTAAGGTTAATTTCACATAATCTGCAGTATCATTTTCAGTGTCTGTGAAATTTATTTTATACAAAAAAGTATCAGTAGTCGATCCTAAAGTGGGGCTAACCGAATCATTCAGTGTCGTGGCAGCCATCGCCACTCCACAGCTCATCCCAACAATGAGCAAACTCATTAGTAATAATTTTAAACCTTTATTCATAGTTAGTTCTCCGAATATTATATGATCATAAGTTATCAAATCTTCCCAAATGTACATAACCTTTGCGATATATCGAAACCTCTGCATTCTCTCTGTTTACCATAGTTATTAAAGTGTCATCAGTAACTTCGCCTACAACATTTAAATAACAAACGGATTTCGCGGCTTCCAGCATCGAAGGTGAGACCGTGAACAGTAACTCGAAATCTCCTCCTGTGTAAAGGGCAAGTTCCAAGGCATCATCATGGCCGACAAGAGAACGGACCTCATCATCTATCGGTAACTGGTCCTCATATATCCTGAAGCCTGTTCCATTGGCATCCATGAGATCGTAAAGCGACATTGCAAGTCCGTCACTTGTATCCATCATAGAAGTGACCGCACCGGTCTTTGCAAGCTTTTGCCCCTCATCTGTCCGGGGAACCGGCTCAAGTAATGTATTCAGCAGATCATCGCTGACATCCAGACCGTGCTGGATCGCCAGTAGTGCAGCACCTGCAGAGCCTGCGTTGCCTGTCACGCAGATTAGGTCTCCCGGCTTTGCCCCGGTCCTCCTTAAAAGGTGTTCTTTCTTTACCATCCCAAGGGCAGTCCCTGTTATGGTCAGCTCATCATGAAGATCGATATCGCCACCGATGACCGATGTATCACAGAACTTTGCACAGGCATCCATGCCACGGGCAATATCCTCAGCATATCCAAGTTGCAGATCCTTCGTGACCCCAAGAGCGGAAAGAAAACCCACAGGCTTTGCTCCCATGGAAGCCACATCGCTCAGATTGACCGCGGCAGACATCCAGCCGATCTGCCAGGGAGTCATAACAGCAGGAAAATCGGTCTTCCGATGCAGCATGTCCGTTGTAATGACCATGCATTCCTTATTCGAGACCTCCAGAACAGCACAGTCATCCTTGCCGGCACCCGCCATGATGCATTTATCTTCCTGTTGCCTGAAGATACCGCATAGTCTGGAAACAAGTTCACGTTCAGCTATGCCGGAAATAATATCAGACCTATCCATGGGATACCTTATAGTTTTAATATTTATTAGCAATGTGGTAAAAAAGAAGGGTCATCTCCATACCCTTCTCTTAGCAAAGATCACTACACTGCCGACAATGGTCAGGAATATCACTATTGGAAGAGCAATTCCAATGAAAACGATGATACCATTGACGCTGGCTATAAAGCCACGCACGGAATCGGATAGAGCATCCCGAAGTCCCCATGAATGGGTTATGTTGCGAGGCTCAGTGACACTAACAGTGATAGTTGAGAACTCCACCCTGTCCTTAAGATAATTGAGCCGGCCTGTCAGGCTTTCGATCTCCCCGCGAACACGACCAAGTTCCTTTTCCACTTCAAGGACATCTTCCACAGTGGTAGCCATATCAAGGATCTCCTGAAGACGCAACTCCTGCTTTTCCAGATTTGACAGGCGTGCCTCCACATCGATATACTCCTCGGTCACATCGACACCGCTGGTACTCTTTGATGTCACCTTCCCGAGAGCTTCGACCCTGTCAAGTACAGCATCATGTTCAACTGCCGGAACACGTATGGAGATGTAGCCGGACATGCTTTCACTGTCCCCGTAGTAAGTATCATAAACAGACGAAGAGGAAACATAACCATCGTATTCAGATGCTATAGCACCAATTGAATCAACGGCTTCTGAAGCATTCTTTACCTCAAGGGAAACATCAGAAGTTGTGATCACCTTGCGTGTTATGCTGCTTCCTGTGGCTTCGCCACTGTCTGCCACATCGAATAACATATCATCCGAAACATCCCAGGCTTCATCGGCAGCCATTTCAGCCATCTTGCTTCCAAAAGAAAAACTTTCTTCCTGCGGTGCGTAGGACTGAGTGTTGCTGTCCGTTGACAGGCATCCTGCTGCAATAACGCAAGTAAGCAGAAAAATAAATAGTAATGGATATGTTCGCTTCATGTTGATACGCTCCTTATAAATATATAAGAAGAGCTACACCGCGAACATATAAAGTTTTTACTTAAACTTCAGATTGATTCGAAGTTAACCTGCTCGTTGCCACCTTCTTTTGTCCTGACCCATACATTCTCAACAAATTCATGAGCACGTTTAGCAAGTTCAAGCATCTCATCACGAGAGAAAGGCGAAATATCACGCAGGTCTTCTCTCATGGAATGGGCAGGCTGACCCTGCTGGATAACATACGGAGCATTCGAGATAGAAATATACGGAACAATGGACCTTGCGATCGCTGCAATATCTTCAGGATCCCCAATAAAACCACGTATCGCAGTGGTACGCAGCTCATATTCCATAGACCTGTCCGTGACAATGGATATTGTCTGCTTTACATTCTCCACAACGTCCGCAGGCTCAGGAACAATAGCATCATCACCAAATCCGATAGCCTTGCCATACATCACGGGATCGTCCAGGGGAGCCTTGACATCAATGAAGAACTTATCTACAAGATCGGCATCGATCAGTTCTTCCACCACTTCCGGATAGTAGCCATTCGTATGGATCCCCACAAGCAGCCCTTTTTTCTTTGCATAGGCAGCAAGGTGCATTACGGCTTTCTTTTGCACAAGCGGTTCACCGCCTGAGAACACAACACTGCTTACAAAGAGAGAAGAGGAATCTATCTTTTTCTCAAGTTCCTTTGCATCCAGCATATCAGAACCCGTGAGAATCTCGTAGTTCTGGCAATAGGGACACCTGTAAGGACAGCTACGTAAAAAAAGAACGACTGACGCCTTTCCGTGCCAGTCAACAGTAGAAATGGGGATGATCTCCCCAAAATTCACTTTCATCAGATACCAGACATCCGGCAGATCAGATCATATCAGCTGAAGCATAGCGCTTACGGTCTTCCAGTTCCTGCTTCTTTGCAGCATTCCAGCCACCTACAGCCTGAATGTATCCGGTGACCCTTGAAAGCTGTTCAACATTATCGGACCCACAGTTCTCACATGTGTCCTTGAGACCTGACATCATGTGACAATCATCCATACAGACTGTCATGTCCTTGGTGAACGCAAAGTATCCTACCTGGGTGTTCCTTGCAATGTTCATTGCAAAATCCTTCAGGCCCTTTGCATCAGGTGAACCCTCACCCATCCAGATGTGCATGATATCCCCGCCGTCAACGATAGGGAAGAACACATGTTCGATGTTGATCCTGTCTACCAGGGATATGTCAGCTCCAGGTGGTACGTGAGTACCGTTGGTATAATAGACCGGCAGGTCGTGAGTATTCTTTATGTTCTCAACTGCTGCGTTCACATCACCTTTTGCAACGGACAGGACCTTATCCTTGAATTCCTCATGCAGCATATCAGAGACTGCGAACCTCTGACCGGTGGTCTCTGCAGGTGTCCTTGCAAGAGCGATCTCCATGCCATATTTCTTGGAAAGTTCCCTTCCATACATCTCCATCTCGGTCATAGCACGCACAGCAACCTTAAATGCAGATTTCGATTGATGCAGCTGGGAGCCTGTGTGGTACTGGACCATCTCATTAATACCTATAACACCGATGGTGAACACAAGGGAACCTATATCTACAGCAATTGCGCCTTTCTTACCGGTTACCGGATCCTTTGGCTGCTGTGTTGCAAATGGCATCCTTCCATTTTCGATGATTGGTGTCACCCATTTGACCTTGGTCTGGAACACTTCCATTGCCTCATCCATAAGGTGCTTCAGGTGAGCGAACAGTTTCTGGTCATCACCATCTGCCTCATATGCAGCTCTTGGACAGTTCAATGAAACTACCTGCCAGGAACCCATTGAGAAATGTTTTCCTTCCTTGAAGTACATCTTATCATCGAACTCATCATCTTCATCTGGATTTGCTGAGAACTGGTAGGCACAGCACTGGTAACAGGATATGCCTTCTCCGGCACCCCTGTATGCAGGAAGCTGGTTGTCAAAGTATGGAGTTCCGTATTTTGCGGTCAGTTCAAAGGTCATGGTGTACAGTTCATCATAGGTTGGGAGGTCCGGATTTGCACGGTTGAACATCTCATCCTCTACCATGAAATCAGGCTCGATGGAAATTTCCGGTTTGGGGAAGTTGAACGGCTTACCCCAGTAGTCGCCTTCAAGCATGACATTCATAAGTGCCTTGAATCCCAGCCTTACCTCACGCTCATAGTCACCATAGACACGCCTGTCGGTACCATTGTTACCATCCCAGACACGTCCCTTGTAGACCGCAGGCTTGTCCCTCCACATCTTTGGGACACCGGGGGACAGCTGTACTGAAGAGAACACAAGCTGACCGCCACGAGCCACCATCATCTGTGTCATCTCATAGACGAACATCTGCATAAGCTGTTCGATCTCTTTGTATGATTTGCCTTCGAAATATGGAGCACAGAAGGTAAGGAAATTGTAGAAGCCCTGTCCGCCTGCAAAGTTGGTCTGGGCACTTCCAAGAGCCTTGACCGCATGCAACATGGCAACCTCTGCCTTCATGGAAGGTCCTGCCACGCTTGCCTTTGCGCCTGATCCATCAGGCATCAATCCATAGTAGAAGAAATACCTGAGATCCCAGTCCTGGCAGAAAGCACGGGTACCGAAGTACTCAAGGTCATGGATATGCAGGTCACCGTTGAGGTGAAGATCTGCGATCTTTGGTGGAAGCAACAGCAGGTACTGTTCCTTTGATATCTTATCAGCTTTCTTCTTGTGGGAAGTTTCAGCATTTTCCTGCAGGTTGGCATTCTCATTGGCCTCAAAACCTGAACCCTGGTCGATCTCACATGCATCGAAAACAGGAGAACCTACCCTTGTGGAAACATTACGCCATTCAAGGTGTCCGCGCTCCAGCAGGATCATATTTACAAGTTCCCTGATAAGCGGACCTGAGAGGAACCTGATGTTCATGCTGCGGATACGCTTCTCGGTCTCCCTGGCAATATCATGCGCTTCCTCTTTTGTGATGGAATCGATGTTATGGTACCACTCGCTCAGCGCAGTTTCCTTCAGTAGCTGGTTCACTACGATATTGCGGTCCCAGCTCACCATATGGCCATCGGTTGTTCGGACCTTTGGCATTGTTGAGATCAGCTGACCGTCAAGTGTCTGCTGCATGGACTGCGGCTCGGTGAGAGGCATCATCTCAGCTCCCTGCTCATCTGCATCATGCATCTGTTCCTTTGTACCCACTTCTATTTCCCCTTCGGGATCATCGATAAGCTTTGTATTAGATAGCAAATGATCACTTCCCTCATAATATATCTTTTAGTGAATCGAGATTCACGCCTTCGCTGTTAAAGAGCTCGTCATATGTCAGGAAATCCTCATCTATCTGTAACACCGGAGCTGTGACAGTGAACACTCCGTTTACGCGCAACTCTGTCAATGATTCAGGAGTTGACATGTCCGCCTCAGTGAAAGCCACGTCATTTGCTTTTAATACATTCTTCAGCTGCACACATTTCGGGCATGTTTCCGTTGTATAGATAATAACACCAGGCATAGTTCTTCCATCCATTTGATCTTTAAACATAAGCAAGAGACCCAACACACAAACCCCCACAGCAACTGAAAAATAATAATCGCATTCAGTAGCCCCGGTATAATGCGGGAAAGACCTCTACATGAGTAAACCAATAGTATGGCGTTCTCAGTTAATAATGCTTTTTACACCTACAACTGAATACAATGTAACATAGAGGATAACATAGATGGTAACAAATGTGGTAACAAATGTCCAAACGCATCATCATTATAATGAGAAAATTGTAACCATGTTTGTTATCAATAGAGGTACCAATTAAATCAGACCAACCAGACAAATCCCCTTTGCCAAAAGATGTATATCATAAATTCCATAATACCAGATACATCCCACGAGCAGAGGTGTAGAAAATAAACAAACAGCTAGCATCAGGCTGCCAGCCCATAGATGAACTTTTGGGAGGCGGATTCGAAGCAGGAGTAGTTACCCAGATATTCGGAGAAGCAGGCAGTGGAAAAACGAACATATGCCTCCAGCTTGCTGTTGAATGTGTTAAGAACGGAAAAAAGGCTATTTTCATTGACACAGAAGGGATCTCAGCAGACAGGTTCAGGCAAATAGCCGGAGAGAATGCCAAAGAGATCGCACAGGACATAATCATCTTCGAACCCCATACTTTTGAAGAGCAGTATTCTGCAGTAAGGGAAACTGAAAAGATAAGCACCGAGAATGTCGGCCTTATCATAGTGGATTCTGCCACCGCATACTACCGTTTCGAACTGGACGATGACGATTCAAGCATAAGGACAAGAAGGGAGCTCTCAAACCAGATCGGATTCCTTCACAGCCTTGCGCGTAAACGGGGCATTGTA
Organism: Methanococcoides vulcani; assembly: GCF_900111645.1. Taxonomy (GTDB): domain Archaea; phylum Halobacteriota; class Methanosarcinia; order Methanosarcinales; family Methanosarcinaceae; genus Methanococcoides; species Methanococcoides vulcani. The sequence goes on along the minus strand of NZ_FOHQ01000002.1, from coordinate 256,366 downwards.
GTTGTAATAACCAACCAGGTATACTCAGATATCAATACCAATACGCTCAAACCCATAGGAGGTACTGGTCTTGAACACATCTCCAAGACGATCGTCCAGCTTGAGAGAACAGGTACCGGCAGACGCCGCGCAAAGCTCTGGAAACATCGGTCCCGTCCCGAAGGTACCACCTGCGAATTCACCATAACCGCAGATGGTGTCAGATAATATCTTTTTACATTCTTGCAATGGTAATATAACCGGTGTGCCCGACCCTTGAAGTAGAAGGACGTGTGCCGCGGTCTGAGAAGGACATTGCACGCTCAATGCACTCAATTGTCCTTACCTCGAAGAAATCAGCTTCATCTATCGCTTTTCTTATCTGCGCGGTCTGCTCAAGGAACGGAGAATAGGTAACAAGGAAACCACCGGGAGCCAGTATCGAGGGAACATGGGGCACAACACTTGCCGAATCAATGGTATCAAGGATCACCGCATTGAACTTCTCGTCAAGGCCTCCTACCTCATCAACGATATTACCACAACGAACTTCCACATTATCCAGACCTGCACGGCGGATATTCTCACGGGCCACATCAACGAAGTCCTCCCGTATCTCAAAGCTCAGGACCCTCTTTGCAATAGAACCCAGATACATGGCAAGGATACCTGACCCGGTTCCCGCATCAAGCACAACGTCGTTCTTGTTGATGCCGGTGTAGCCCAGTATCATACCGATGTCCTTGGGCATGATAGGTGCGCCGGTGCGCTTTGCATGCCTGAAGAAATCCGGCATCCTTGGCAGCTGGATAACGAACTCCTGACCCATGTGGGAGACCACAGTGTCCCCTGCATCTTTTTCCAGAAGCTCCGACATCTCGATAATACCAAAGTTCGTGTGGAACTTATCATCAGATACTGATGTAATGAATTCCCTTATCTTTCCTCTGTGGCTGGTCTTTAACAGCACTACTTCACCTAATTTCATCTATTTGCACCTGATGTCCTTTTTTTCCTGTCCCTTTGGTACCTTGCCAGAGGAATTGTCACAATATCGCGAGGTATTGAATGTTTGTTCATTGTAAGATGTTCGGTTATCATCCCGAACTCACGCCCATAGGAATCAACGATCGAAGCAGCATACTGAATGCCTGCATCTGTGAACGCATACTCATAACGCTGCCTGAAACGTCCGTCCTTCTCAAAGTAACGCAGGTCCTCGTCCACAATACCCATGGCTACCAGCAACTGGATGTCCTCATATACCTTGTTGCTGTAAGGGAAACCGTATCTTGTGTGGAAATCATAGTCGAACAGGTATTTTAACCTGCTGTCCTCCCTGAAAAGCGCTACATTCCGATATAGCCAGGTGATGTTCCTGATACGCGGAATTGAGATGAAACCATCCTTTTCGACCTCGAACAACTTGTGGATAGCATAAAGAAGAAGAATAAGACCTTCGATCGGCAGGTACTGGTCACCCCTTATAAAGTTCAGCAACCTCGGGGAAAGGTCATCCACAAGCTCACGCATCTTCTGGTGTGCAGAAGCCAGCTCTGAGCCTATAGCTGCATCGGGATGAGTGAAAGCCGTAAGGGACATCTGCCTGGATATAGCACGTACCAGCCCATTGGCAAGGGCAGATTCGTCATAGAAGAAATTCTCATGACCACCTGCCATCACCATGGCAGTCTTTGGAACACCTGTTGCAATGCTCAGGTCCACAAGCACATCACCTAATTCCTTCTCAAGCCCTCTCTCAAGCATCTTTGTTGCCACACCATGATGTGCGATCGTGGAAAGTGCCATCCTTGTGCCGGGAGAAAGCGTCTTCTGGTTGAACCTTGCCACAGGAGTATATATCCTGCCATCACGGATATCACGCAACAGGTTCCTTGCAGCCTCATCGCCATTCCTGCTGATTAGATCGAGCAGGTCAGCATCATTGTAACTTGTAAAGAACTCTGCCACCATTTCAGCTACTGCTTCATCTCCCATCTGCCCCCTCAGCTTTGACAGAGTGCTTTCCAGGGCATTCAGGAGCATCACTCTTACAGACTGGGTACGTGGATGGTGTATGATAGCGGTGTAATGATGGGAACGTGCAATAAGCATGGACTCTGCTGCTGCAAGTGTCATTTCCTCACCGAAACTTCCTGCCTCCGGATCACCAAGGACCACATTGTTTTCCCTGATACAAAGGCATTGTATGATCTGATCAAGATCGATGAGCCCGAGAGATACACCCGTATGATATGAATCCCTGAGCAAAAAGTCGATCCTATCTGCATCGATATCACCGGACATCAATTGTGAAAGGTACGGTTTTTCAATGGAAACATCACCTGTGGCGATCTTTGATATCTCGGAAAAGAATTCATAAGGGTCCTGGCCAAGCTCATCGTTTACCCATCGGGAAATCACAGATATTCCCGGCAGGACCTCTGAAACAATGTGTTTTGTGAAAGCCTCATGTGTAAGGAAGCCTTTGCCGTTCACTTTCGGTCTGATCTCAGGGTCTCTTTTGAGGACACTTTCCACAGCATGTGAAAAGGCAGAATGCCCAACATCATGGAGAAGACCTGCAAGCCTCAGTTTCAGTACAGACTCGTCCCCAAGTTCAAGATAATTACCTAAAAGGGATGCTGTGTGCATGGTACCAACACTGTGTTCAAAGCGTGTATGGTTAGCACCGGGAAATACGACATCTGCAAGACCTAGTTGCTGTATGCCGCGAAGTCTCTGGAACTGCGGGGTATCGATCAGAAGCTGTTCAAGTTCGGATAGAATGATAGTTCCGTGAACAGGATCATGGACCACCCTGGGTTTTGTCATCAGACAATAATATGGAAAGACAATATATAAAAAGAATGTAGGATGATCACAAAAAATACTACCACTTCAACGACCACTTTAGTGGAAGAACAGATTGAATACTTTTTTATCCGGAAGTGCCATTAGAGGTCATGAAGTGGTCCACATGAGAACAATAGACTGGAATGATGAATCCAAAAATATCACACTGGTAGACCAGACATACCTACCAAAAGAGCTCAAGATCATTGAATGCGATAACCTTGCCTCCATTTGTGAAGCTATCAGGTCACTGAGGGTCAGGGGTGCTCCTGCACTCGCAGCAGCAGGCGGATTTGGAATGGCGCTTGCAGTTACTCTCAGCAGTGCGACTTCCATGGAAACGCTGCTCAAGGACCTGAAGGTCGCTGCTGACACCCTCAAGGCAACACGGCCTACAGCTGTGAACCTTGCATGGGCTGTGAACAGGGTACTAAAAGCCACAGAAGATGCCTATGACCTTGACAGCATCCAGGACATTGTGATATCCGAGGCAATAAGAATTGCAGATGAGGATGTGAAGGTCAACAAGTCGATCGGCAAGCACGGCCACAAGCTGCTTGAAGATGGCGACAGGGTGATGACACACTGCAATGCCGGCAGGATGGCATGTGTGGACTGGGGCACAGCACTGGGAGTGATCCGGTCTGCAGTGGAAAAGGGAAAGGAGATAGAGGTAATTGCCTGCGAGACACGCCCATTGAACCAGGGAGGTCGCATCACTACATGGGAACTTATGCAAGACAACATCCCGGTCACACTTATCACAGATTCAATGTCCGGTCATGTGATGAAGAACGGCATGGTCGACAAAGTAATAGTGGGTGCAGACAGGGTCACGCAGGACGTTGTTTTCAACAAGATCGGGACTTACACCCATTCAGTGCTTGCAAGGGAACATGAGATCCCATTCTTTGTTGCAGCACCGGTCTCCACATTCGACCCTAATGGATGGGAGGAGACAGTGAAGATCGAAGAAAGGGATGGAGATGAACTTCGCTATATGGCTGGTGAACAGATAGCTCCGGCGAATGTCAGGGTGTACAATCCGGCATTTGACACCACTCCAATGGAGAACATTACCGCGATAGTTACTGAAAAAGGAATATTCCAGCCACCTTTCCTGCTGGATGAAGTAATAATGTAACAGCCACAAAGTTTAAAAATTTAAAAAACAATTGGAGAGAATATGGCTAAACAAAAATCTAGCGGAAGTGGGCTTATGTCATCTGCAGGTCTCATGAGATACTATGATGCGGATAAAAGAGCAATTCACCTGCAACCAAAAACAGTTATGCTCTTTGGAGCACTCTGTGGAATTGTTATTCTTGCATTAAGTGCAGGTTTTGGCCTCTGGCCATAACCTAATTCACACTTTTTATTTTGAGCTTATTCAATCTAAGACCAAGATAGCTTTTACGGTCGCCTTTTTGACCTTAGTCTTAGTATTCACATTACACTTAGTTTAAGTTCACTTAGTTAAGTCTACTTAATTAAAGAACTGATAAAACAAATGTCGGATAAAATAATGATCCGACTTCAGCCGCCACGTGCTTCCTTAATTGATTTTGCGATCTTTCTCGCAACCATGGTCTTTGGCTCTTCATTATCAACCAGTATACGACCGCTTCCTTCCCACCATGAACGAGGATATTTTTTATCGGCTTCTACTTCAGGGTGCAGGTTCAGCTTCTCAGCAGCTTTCGAGAGTTCTCTGAGATCGGGTTTCTCCACAGAACTTTTCCTGGAGATGATCCTGCCACCTTTTCTGGACCTGGATCGGTCCAGGTTTGCCGGCCAGATAACCAGTTTCCCTTTGTCACGCATCATCATGTGCCATAGATTAGAACTCATATAATTTAAACTTGGTCAAATGTCATCTCAAAAATATAAAATAGTGTCAGAACCCATATGCAAGCAATTGTAAAAAGGAGATATTAAATGGCATTTTTCGGTACAAACGGAGTAAGGGGCATTGCCAATGAATACATCACACCGCAGCTTGCAATAGATGTTGCAAAAAGCCTTGGGACCTATATGGGCTCAAAGGGCATTATCGCTATCGGCCGCGATACAAGAATATCCGGAGAGATGCTTAAGTCTGCATCTATCGCAGGAGCACTTTCCACAGGAGTGACTGTCATAGACATAGGTACTGCACCAATACCTGCAATACAATACTATGTAAGGGACCATGCTGATGCAGGGATCGGAGTTACCGCATCCCACAACCCCAGAGAGTACAACGGGATAAAACTGGTTGCAGGAGACGGAAGCGAGTTCTCACGGGAAGGAGAGAAAGTTGTCGAAAGGATCTACATGTCAAAGGAGTTCTCCACCGCAAACTGGGACAGGACAGGCAACTTCCACATAGACAACAATGCCAACGAGTACTACATCAACGGCGTCATCAATTCAGTGAATGCTGAAAATATACGGGAAAAACGATTCAAGGTCGTTGTGGATACTGGTTGCGGTGCCGGCTCTCTCACATTACCATTCCTGCTCAGGAGACTTGGCTGTGAGGTCATCACACTTAATGCACAGATCGACGGGACGTTCCCATGGCGCAACCCTGAACCTACCCCTGATGTCCTGACAGAGCTTGCAGACATCGTAAAGAGCAGTGGTGCAGACATGGGTGTCGCACAGGACGGAGATGCTGACAGGGCAGTTTTCTTCGATGAGAACGGAGATTTCATTGATGAGGAGATACTCCTTTCCATGATGGCAAAATACATCCTGGAAAATAACAAAGGTCCTATCGTTACACCTGTAAGCTCTTCCCAGCGGATGCTGGACGTTGCTGAAGAAGCAGAGGTCGAGCTTCACTGGACAGCCGTCGGTTCCATCAATGTGGCAAGAAAGATGATGGAAACAGGTGCAGTCTTTGGAGGAGAGGGCAATGGCGGACTTATCTTCCCGGAGCACCAGTACTGCCGCGACGGCGCCATGGCATCTGCAAAGCTGCTTGAGATCATGGCATCCGGAAAAACATTATCATCCCTTGTGAAAAGCGTTCCTGAATATTTCAATTCCAAGACAAAGATCCGCTGCAGTGAACTTCAGGCAGCCATGGAGAGCATCAAGGAACACGTTATGGGTGGAAAATACGAAGTTGATACAACCGATGGCGTCAAGGTCTGGCACGAGGATGGATGGATGCTTATCAGACCATCCGGAACCGAACCCATAATCCGTATATTCGCGGAAGCAAAAACAAAGGAAAGAGCTGAAGAGCTTATGAACGAAGGTGTGGAACTGGTCGAGAAATGCAAGGTCTGATCATCAGGCCTTCCCCCTTGATTCACCACAGATGATGCCTGTGGCGATCATGTGAGCGACACGTAAAGGTTCGGGAATGTTTCCCCTTGTGGAAGACAGCCGGACTATATCGCATGCCAGGCAGGGTTCAATGCCTGCACACTGAATGAAAACAGGATTCGAGGGGTCCTTTGATATTGTCCTAATGACACGCCCTGCGCGCATCATCATCTGCAATCGCTTATCGGCATCCGGCAGATGACACAGTGCACTTTTTATTTTTTCAAGATCCGGGATCTCACGCATAAGGACAATAACAGGGATGCCGGTTTCCTCGTTCAACCTTACAATATCCACCGGATTGAAACCACCGTATGTAACCCCATCCAGCATAATGACCCTTATCTGATCATAATGCTTGCTTGAAGTTACCATTCCCACGATCCTGTCAGTAGCATCCATCCCGTCCCGGGTGACCTCAGAACGCATCACCCCATCCAGCCACTGACCGCCCCGGAAGAAAGCCCCGACTATCAGTATGTTGTCACGTATCAGTGCAGAATCATCGATACCAAGGATCCTTATCTCCGGTTTGATATGAAAAACCAAGCTCACACGACCGATCTGAAAGTGTTATGAGAACATCTGAAGGGACTGGTCAGTTATGACATCCGGTGATGACATGACCTTGTCCACGGCTTCAAGCAGGTTAGACATACTGATACTGTCATTGTTCTGGCGAACCGCGAACATACCGGCCTCCATAACAATAGCTCCTATATCCGCACCACTTGCACCTTCAGTGAGTTTGGCCAGCTTCGCATGATCAACATCGTCATCAATTGAAAGCCGGTCAGTATGAATGCGGAATATAGTCTCACGACCGATCTGATCAGGAAGAGAGATCTCGATCACACGGTCGAACCTTCCCGGGCGGATTATTGCCGGATCAAGCACATCCGGACGGTTGGTTGCGGCTATTATGCGAACATCGCCCCTGTTATCAAAACCGTCCATCTCGGCAAGCAACTGCATGAGAGTTCGCTGTACCTCACGGTCCGCACCATTGGTATCGTTCAAACGCGTAGCAGCAATTGCATCCAGCTCATCGATAAATATGATCGCAGGTGCTTTCTTTCTTGCCATCTCAAAGATATCGCGCACAAGTTTTGCACCATCGCCTATGTATTTCTGTACAAGTTCAGAACCGACCACCCTTATGAAGGTAGCATGCGTCCTGTGTGCCACAGCTTTGGCAAGCAGCGTCTTCCCGGTTCCGGGAGGACCATAAAGCATTACCCCTTTCGGCGGGGAGATGCCTATGCGCACAAAGGATTCCGGCCTTGTGAGAGGGAGTTCAACTGATTCACTGATCTCCCTTATCTGATCATCGAGCCCACCTATCTGGGAATAATCGACCTCCTGAGAGTCGATCACTTCCATAGCAGATACAACCGGCTCATCTGATTCAGGAATGATCTCAACGACGGCTAATGTCTGCTGGTTCAAAGCCACCCTGGCACCGGGAGCCAGCATATCCTTATCAAGTTCCAGAGACGCCTTTACAAGGAATTGCGGACCGGTGCTGCTTCTGATCAGAACCTTGTCATCATCAAAAACATCAACCACATTTGCAACTACCAGAGGCACGGATTTCAACTGATCCAGCTCCGTTTGGAGCCTGTGAGACTCACGCTCATACTTGAGCTTCTGGGATTCCATAAAGCGCTTTTCAGACTCCATCTGCCCACATTGCTCTTTAAGGAGCGTGTTGCGAGACTCCAGCTGCTTCATTCGATCCAGCAGATATTTAGAAAAGTCCTCGTCACTTCCGGAAACGAGATCCCCGGCATTATTACCAATACTATGGAAGCCGTAGTTATCGTTTCTTGGTTCATCATCAATTGTTTCGCTCATAGTCCCGAATAATATTTAAGTAGAGACGATATATAGCCCTTTCGTAAAGAGCAATGCAAAGAGCCTTTAAGAGATGATACCAGATGCAATGCGAAATATGTGGCACAGAGATCAAAGGACAGGCAGTAGAAGTCACAATTGACGGAAGCCAGCTTAAAGTGTGCAGCAAATGCTCACAGTATGGAACTGCAGTAAAAGCTCGCTCACCCGTATCCAGGAAGATATCACCAGTATCTCCCCAAATAAGAAGAGATGTCCCTAAAAAGACCGGACAAAGACGCGATCCTTTTGCAGAACTTAACGATGAACTTGTTGATGAATACGACAAGATCATACGCGATGCCCGTGAAAAACGAGGATGGAGCCAGGAAGTGCTTGCCACAAAGGTAAAGGAAAAGGCATCACTTATCAAGAAGATCGAACGAGCAGAGATCATCCCCGAAGATTCTGTAAGAAAGAAGATCGAGAGAACACTCAATATCCACCTTACAGAACGCCTTGGCGAAGGGGAATGGAATGCTGATCGCCTGAACAAAGGTACGACACTTGGCGATATTGTGACCATCAAGAGAAAATAAGAAAGCAACCCAGGGTCATTCATTAAATGACCTTTCTATTTTATTCAAACGGACTAAGCATCAAATATTTCTAATCAGGAAAAGGAAAAAACATGCACCTTACAGACAAGAAGATCGGATTCATAGGCACAGGAAAAATGGGAGAATCCCTTATAAGAGGTATTCTTGGAGCACACAGTGACATCAGCATCTATGCAAGCGATGTCTACGAACCTGCCCTAAAGAAGCTTAACAATGAACTGGGCATCAGCGTCTCCACAGATAACGCCCATACCATCGTGAACTCCGATATTGTTGTTCTTGCAATAAAACCACAGATACTTAAAGGCATACTTGCACAGATAAAAGATGACATCACATCCGACAAGCTCGTAATATCAATTGCTGCCGGCGTCCCCCTTGCTGCTATTGAAGACGAGTTGAACAGCGATACAAGGGTCATACGCGTAATGCCAAATATCGCTGCAACAGTCGCTGAAGCTGCATCGGCCATATGTACCGGAACGAACGCAACCGCAGAAGATGCAGAGGTCGCACTTGAGGTCTTCAGGTCCCTCGGAAGTGCTATCGAAGTCCCGGAAAAGCTCATGGACGCGGTCACGGGACTTTCAGGCAGTGGTCCTGCATACATATTCCCTGTTATCGAAGCAATGGCGGACGGTGCAGTCTATGAAGGGCTTGACCGTGCAAGCGCCATAACACTTGCCGCACAGACGGTGCTTGGTGCTGCAAAGATGGTCCTTGAGACCGGAATGCACCCAGGAGAACTTAAGGACATGGTGACATCCCCTGCAGGAACCACGATCCGAGGAATACACACCCTCGAAGAGAGTGGGATCAGGGCTGCTTTCATGAATGCAGTAATTGAATCCTCCACAAGGTCAAAGGAACTGGGCAAGTAAAGATTACTTTTCTTTGAAGTCATAAAATAATAAAATAGAGAACAATATCCAAAGATTGATATATCTTTATGACTCTATTCATTTTATTAAACTTCAATAAAGTTTATGTGGGGACAAAAAATGAAATCTTTTGCGGTGATTCGGGCAGAGGACCCGAACAAAATTAAAATAGCTTTGCACGATCTTGAACACTATGGGAGTATGAAATTTGGCTCAAATCCAAAAAGGATCGAACCAGAATATGCAGATCAGCTTCTTGTAAGCGTTTCCGGAGTAGCATTAAAAGCAAGATGCAATTCTGCTGCTTTGGTGGAACTTGATACCAATGCAGGTGCTGCGATCAGTAAGTTAAGGAAGATACATCCTCCTGCACATGTTGTGATCGTCAGTCCAAGACATGAGGCCTTCGAGGAACTTGCAGATAACTCAGAACTATATCCTGAATTTGACAGGGCATTCGAAATGTAATAGCGGCTATCACAGCCGCATTGTTTCTTTTTTTAAATTCATTATCACATAACTGGCCTTTGTAATTTCCAGTACGCTTTTAAAACTGTAAAATACAGAAGTAGCTAAAGCACTGTACTAAGACATTGACAATAAAAAGTCAAGAGTTGAAATGTTAACATAAAGAGTGTATCAACATTGTGTGTTATATGGAAGAGTTCCAAGATAAATTATGAAATAATTATAGGATAAATCTTAAGATAAATTATAAGAGAATTATAAGAGAATTATTAAGACGAATTTAAAGATAATTCCTAAGAAGATTCAAAAATAACAATTTTAGAATAGTAAAAGGAATGGGGCCGGGACCGAGAGTCGAACTCGGATCGTAGCCTCCACAGGGCTACAGGATAACCGCTACCCTACCCCGGCACGGTAATAGGGTGCTTCACAGCGAAGCACCTTATACTAGTACTTTTGTTAGATAAGCTTTTTCCTCAAAATGAAGATAGAAGCTTCATTTGAGCCTTTCAATAATAAGCTCAGCCACCTGTTTACCGGAAAGAAGCATTCCACCGAATACCGGACCCATACGTGGTGCACCAGCTACAGCATTGGCTGCCATTCCGTCAACATACAGGTTTGGATATACTTCCTTTGTTGTTTCCAGAAGCATACGTTCACCCACATCCGCCCACATTGGCTTCTCACCGACAACACCAAGATCTCCCAGTTTTGCGCCTGGAACCTTGCGCTGCACAGTGTTACAGACAGCTGCCTCATGACCGGTACCATCGACCACGACCTTGGCACGTATTGCCAGAGGATCAACATGAAGTCTTCCGATCTCCACAGCGGTCCAGTTGATAACAAGGCCACATACCTCATCATTTTCCCTTATCATGACATCCTCAACATTCACAAGGTTGAATATCTCAGTACCTGCAGTTGTTGCACCACTTATGAGCTTGCCAACAGACTCAACGGAATTGGCTATGTAATAACCTTTCTCGTATTCATGATAGGTAATATCGAAATCATCCAGTATATGGCGTGCCTCTTCCTGGACAACAATGCGCGGGAACATCATACCGCCAGCCCACATGCCGCCACCAATGGACAATTTCTTCTCATAGATCACCGTTTTTAACCCGGCTTCTGCAAGATATTTTGCAGCTACAAGATTTGCAGGACCTCCACCCACAAGTGCAACATCAACTTCTGTATAATCAAGGAATACTTTAGAGAACTCGTCTATAATCGCTCTTGAAATTGTGACCTCATCAAGTTTCATATTACTGCCTCATGATAATTAAAATCCAAATGGTCATTGGATACATCTATATTAAAGTTGTTGGAACCAGCAGCAACGCTATACAAAAAAAAACAAAACCGAATGAAAATAAAGATTTAAAAAGAGTAGATAAGCAGAATTATGGCTTTTTCAAAGTGACCCAGAAAATGCTGCCGTTTCCATTCGGATTGTCAGCAACACCGACTTTACCCTCATGCAAGTCAACGATCCTCCTGACAATAGCAAGACCCAAGCCTGTGCCTTTGATATTACCTTTATCCATCCTCTTAAAACGTTCAAAGACCAGTTCTTTATCTTCATCAAGGATACCAAAACCCTGGTCTATGACCTTGACCCTCCATTCCCTGCCAAGATCCTCCATTTCCACAGAAACACAGGTATTCTGAGGACTGTACTTTATTGCATTTGAAAGAAGGTTCACAAAGACCTGCTCGATCATCGGATCGACAAGTGCAGGATAAGGACCTTCAATTGACATATTCAGTTTTATCCTATTTCCTTTCAGTTGTGGCCCAAGGGTTTGCGCAACGTTGTTAAGGATCCCCCCGAGATCCATCCTCTTGAGCTTTACCTCAGAAACTGACTCGATCTTTGCAAAAGTAGCCGCACTTTCGATCATAGTGATCAGTTTAGTGTTCGTACGTTTGATCGCCTGAAGCATACGCAGGTCCCCATCTTCAAGCTTACCCCTCTTAAGGAGCAGGTCGGTGAAGCCTTTTACAGCACCAGCAGGATTCATAAGATCATGCCTGATAATATCGATAAAAAGGTCCTTCAATTCGTTGGAATGCTCCAGCTGCTTTGCATAATCTTTCAATGCGGCCTCTGTTTTTGTACGTTCCGTGATATCTTCACCGGAACTTAAGACACCTGTAACATTGCCCTTCTTATCCGTAAGAATGGAATTATGCCAGCTTATTAGCCGTTCTTCACCGTCGGCAGTGAGTATTGGGTTCTCAAAGTATTCCAATTCATCAATTCCACCCTCGAGCAAGCGGGAAAATACCTTTTTGGGGTATTCGGCTTTCTCTGGCTGCAGGAATGAATCGAACCAATTCTTCCCGAGGATCCCCTCCTCACTTCTTCCAAGGACCTCACAACCTTTCCTGTTGATAAGAGTTACATTCTGGTCCTTATCCAGTACCAGAAGAATGACACCTGCAACGTCAAGATAGTTCTGTGCCTGATCACGCTGGGCCAGGAGGCTAGTATGCAATTGCCTGATCTTTATGAGGGACTTAACCCTTGTCTCAAGCTCAAGCCTGTCAACTGGTTTTGAAAGAAAATCGTCCGCACCTGCCTCTATACTTTTTATCTTATCATCTTTACCTGAAAGGGCAGTTACCATAACAACAGGTATGAACTGATAAAGAGGATCCTCCTTCAGGGTCCTACAAACATCAAAACCACTTATCCCAGGCATCATGACGTCGAGAAGGACCAGATCGAGGTCTTCAGTTCTCACCTTTTCAAGTCCCTCTGCTCCACCATAAGCAGGGATAACCTCATAATCCCCGGAAAGATAGACCTCCATTAGCTCCACATTTAACGGTTCATCATCGACGACCAGTATTTTTGGAACAGAATTGTCATTCATTTTTACACCAAAAATAAGGCAGTTAAGCAGACCCCTTTAGGTAATCAGCTATTTGATCCCTGAATTCCGGAACATTGATGGGTTTGGAAATATACCCCGTACATCCGGCATCCAGGAACTTACTCCCATCACCGGTCATTGAATGGGCTGTAAGGGCTACCACAGGTATATCTGCAGTTTCCAGATCATTCTTAAGATACTCAAGTACCTCAAGCCCATCCATACGAGGAAGCTGCATATCCAGCAAAATGAGGTCATAATTGCCCCCCTTAACTTCTTTAAGAGCTTGTGCACCATCTTCTGCCTGCCCAACCTTGTAGCCCCAGGATTCCAGCAGGACCACGGTCAGTTCCATGTTCATTGGATTATCTTCCACAACCAAAATTTGCTCCATCATTACCACTTTTGAACGATTATTATTAAAAATTGATAGATGTTGTTTTAAGTTTATCAGGTGGACCTGTGTACCATCATATTAAGGAAAGCACACTAACAAACCTGATATCATGCACACATTCTGGCACAGGATAAAACATATTTATAGAACTATCATTTTTTTCATGTAATACATCACAAGTCAATATATAATAATTATCCCGTTAAGGTCATATACAGAAATGTAATTAGTTGCCCCATTCTAAGATAAGTATTATATCTATTATGAGAGGTCCATGTAATATATAGAGGAGGAGCTTTCAGGAAATAGATTAAATCAGATCGTTTACTAATACCCCATTGTAAGACGAAAATGAGTTGATAAAATAGTCAGATCTGCCCAGAAGACAACACTAAAAAGAAATCGGGAAGAGAACATCGAGCCATCCGACTCCACTGCAGACATAGTCATACTAAAGCCTCAGGGGTATCCGCTTAGCAGTATGCTTGATGAATATCCCGAGATAGAGGATCCAGATATCTTCGAACATTATGCAAGAAAGCAGTGGAAGGGGTTTCTGGCACGCAAGGGAGAATACCTTTTTGACCACAGGATGTATCCCGACTTTGCTTACAAGGTCCTCGACGTGGAACCACCCGAATCGGTCATTGGAATGGAAACCACAATCATTGTCAATCAGGATGAAAAGATCCCTATTACACCTGAGTTTGCGACCAGGATCACATTTGAAGATGTTATCGGCCAGACAACTGCCCGCAGGAAATGTAAGCTTATCGAGCGTTTTCTCGAAGAACCGGACAGGTTTGGTAAATGGGCACCCCGAAATGTACTGTTCTTTGGCCCATCCGGGACCGGCAAGACAATGCTCGCAAAAGCCCTTGCCAACAAAACAGAGGTACCACTGTTACCTATAAAAGCCACACAACTTATTGGGGAATTTGTAGGAGAAGGTGCCCGTCAGATACACCAGCTCTACGATAGGGCTGAAGAGATGCAGCCATGCATAATCTTCATTGACGAACTGGATGCCATTGCACTGGACAGGAAATTCCAGGAACTAAGAGGAGATGTTGCAGAGATCGTGAACGCACTCCTTACCGAAATGGATGGAATTGTAGAGCGTAAGGGAGTCTGCACCATCGGAGCAACGAACCGCATCGATAGCCTTGATTCTGCCGTAAGGAGCAGATTTGAGGAAGAGATCGAGTTCATGTTACCTGATGAGCAGGACCGCTATATGATAATCGAACAGAACATCAGCACATTCCCGCTTCCTGCCAGAGATATTGACCTGCAAAGGATCGCAAAGCTTACAGCAGGGCTTTCAGGAAGGGACATCGTGGAAAAAGTTCTCAAGAATGCATTGCACCAGGCGATCATAGATGACCAAGAAGAGGTCAGACAGGAACTTTTTGAGAATGCTATTTCCAAACTGGTGAAAAAAGAAGACACCGGTGCTTTGAATAGACTTTATATATGAAAAATGGAAGCTTAATCCTAATAAGTTAAATGTGATATTATGACCACCATCAAAGAAAATGACAGGTTCGAATGCAAAGTAGTGAACATTATTGACAACCTGAAGCAGTGGAAAGGAGTTACCGTCGAGGACGTGGAATCCGGAGGCAGAGTATACTTTGCGAAGGTCAAGGCAGATGGTTTCAACGTAAACATCGGAGATTCACTCTTCATAGGTGTAAAGGAACTGCCTTATGGATTAGAGGAAATGTCCATGGAAGTCCACCTCTATGATGAAAACGATAACGAACTGGACTGGACTATGATCTGATCATACCCCAGCGTTTACTTTTTTATTTGTTATTTAATGTATTGTTTAATTTATTCAGTCGTCACTCATTCATCGATCCACTCAATCTTGTAAGTGTGACTAAGACCATTTTCATCAGGAACCTCAATTTCAGCAACAGTGTGCTCCATTAATGTATCCACACACCCCTGATAGAACAGATCGACAGGACCTGACCACTCCCTGCGTATTGAATCCATATCGAAGAAGTGGAGTATATTAACCACCCCCGCTGTTGTGTCATATTCCGAATTTGAAGGCAACATCTCGGGCATCAGATCGAAGATCGGTTCAGTACTAAGCTCGAACCATTCATGATTGACAATAATATTCCACTGGTCTGCGGAATTCTCCTGTGCATATAATGCCTCTATTGCATAATTTATATTGATGCCCAGTTTCTTTTCCTCAGGAACTTTACGAGGAACAAGGTCCTTCTTACGGATCTGGTCATAACGGAAGGTTTCAGGGTATCGGAACATCTGACCAAGGTTCATCTTTTCAGAGATGATCCTGTTAATATCATGCTCTACCTGCTCTGAACTTGCAAAATTCAGTGCAATTGCCTGATCAATACGATCTAAGGGCATTTCATGATCATCTTTTGCAAGCCGTATTGCAGTATTACAGACCTTAGTCGTAATTGTATCGATGCCCCGGGATATCCGGAGATCCTTGTCCTTCAGGGAAGCTATCTTCATTATCACATCATTGAACTCATTTATATGATAGGGATCAATGACTTCTTTTCCATCAGAATCATGAGACTTGTACGTATGTCGTTCATCTAACATGGCACCACCAACCATTACAAGTAATAGTTTGGGTGCCTGAACTTAAAAAAGTTGTGTAATGCAGAAAATGACAATTATCGAAGCTTATTCATCCCTGATAAGGGACTTCGATGGACATCAGGTCTTCTGCAATTATAACATCCTTAAATATTGCTTTTGCATCTTCTAGCAAAGGAGAAACATCATCTGAATACCTTGAACTGATGTGCGTCAGCACCAGTCTTTTGACACCCGCTTTCTTTGCCAGTGCTGCAGCCTCGCCTGCTGTTGAATGCTTTGCTTCCTTTGCCCATTCCAGCTTTTCGTCAGCAAGCGTTCCGTCATGTATAAGGAGATCAGCATTCTCACTAGCTTCCAGAATATCCCTGCATGGTCTCGTGTCACCGCTGTAGATGATAGTCCTTCCGGGACGGGACTCACCCACCACATCTTCAGAGCTTATGACCCTGCCATCCACTTCCACATCCTCCCCTTTATGAAGTTTTGAAAAGAGCGGACCGACCGGAACACCAAGTTCCACAGCTTTGTTCCGATCGAACTTTCCCGGCCGCGGATCTTCTACTAGAGCATACCCGATACTGCGTACATTATGTTCTGTCTGTAAAGCAACAACAGAATAACCATCCCGCTTTACAACATCACCGCGCTCCATCCTGACAGCCTTGATCTCGAACTTCAGCTTGTAGTAGCCAAGGGCCGAGAGCAACTTTACGAACTCTTCCACCCATTCCGGACCATATATGGTGAGTGGTTCGGTCCTGCCCTGGAAGGACATGGTCTGTACAAGACCGGGTATACCGAGAATGTGATCTGCATGGAAATGCGTGATAAATATAGATGAGAGGTTCATCATTCCGGTCTTTGCACGCATCATCTGCTGCTGAGCACCTTCCCCGCAGTCGAACATGATGAGTTCACCATCCCTGTTGACCATGATCGCGGAAGGATTGCGGTTCTTGGTGGGTAAAGAACCACCCGTCCCTAAAAATGTTACAAGAAGCATGTAGGAAGTATTATGCGATAAAATTATTTATCTGTTATCACATTTGCATCCCCAATGGATACTTACGGCAAAGCTGAGCGGCTCGAAAAGTTCATATAGAATCCTATTAGTAAAGGAAGTCCATTAACCGATTATATATGATAGAGATTCATTCTACTAATAATAAATAAGAGGACAAATTTATGCAATTTCAGGGAAGATCAAAAAGGAAATACACAGGAGCAAAGATCAAATCATCACGTGGTAAGAGGAAACATGAACTCGGACGTGAGCCTGCAGAAACACATGTTGCTGATACAAAAAGGAAGAACATATCAACACGTGGCGGAAACAGGAAAGTAAGGCTCCTGCAGAGTAACGTTGCAAACGTCACAACCCCTTCAGACGGAAAGACAGTTGTTTCAGCTATCGAAACAGTTGTTGACAACGCTGCAAACGAGCACTACATCAGACGTAACACCATCACAAAGGGCTCAGTTATCAAGACCGCAATAGGTAATGCTATTGTCACAAGCCGCCCTGGGCAGGATGGCGTGGTCAACGCAGTATTGATCGAGTAAATATTCACTTGATCATCTTTTTTTAACCCCGGGATGTTTCAGGCATGGATGAGCAAACACGCAACATACTGGAGATCCTTGAAGAAGACGCAAGGATCGTACCAGAAGAAATCGCAGCACTCACCGGCATGACCGTTGAGGAAGTGAGCCGGAAGATCGAATATCTTGAGAAAGCGAAGATCATTCGCAAATACAAGACTATCGTCGACTGGGAACTGGCAGGCGAGAACTACGTTTATGCTATCATTGAACTTAAGGTTCAACTGGAACGCAAACTGGGATATCAGGCAATTGCCGAGAGGCTTTACAAGTTCCCGGAAGTACGCTCAGTAAGGCTACTTTCCGGAGAGCATGACATTTCTATTACAGTGCGCGGCAATTCCATGAAACAGGTCGCCTTCTTTGTAGCGGAGAAGATAGCGACACTGGACCAGGTCCAGAGCACTGCCACACACTTTGTTCTGAAGACCTACAAGGAAAATGGGCTGATTCTGGATGAACCTGATCAGGTCAAGAGACTGGCAGTCTCCCCATAATATTTTTTTTCTTCTAACCTGCTTTCCCCATTCATAATGGAGGCATCTATCTTGAGAACACAATGTAACCCCTCCCGGTTTGTATCGAACCGTATGCAAAAAGTACCCCCATCGGGCATTCGAAAGTTCTTCGACATGGCGTCAGACAGTGAGGATGTAATCTCCCTCGGAGTTGGAGAGCCTGATTATGTGACACCATGGCATATCCGGGAGGCGTGCATACACTCTATTGAACACGGGGAAACATCCTATACCTCTAACTATGGGCTCATGGAGCTTCGCGAAGAGATCTCAAGGACATATACAAAAAGGCACAATGTCTACTACGACCCAACAAACGAGATACTGGTCACCACAGGCGTCAGTGAGGCACTTGACCTTGCAATACGGGCTATCGTGAACCCCGGTGATGAGATCATCGTAGTGCAGCCATCATATGTGGCCTACGTACCTTCCATAATATTCGCAGGCGGAGTTCCTGTTACCATTGGTGCAAAGGGAGAGAATGATTTCAGGATCACAGCCGAGGAGATCGAGGCCGCCATTACGGACAAAACAAAAGCGGTTATCATAAACTATCCCAATAATCCTACCGGCGCCACAATGGACAGAGATGAACTGGAAGCCATTGCAGACGTCATCGTAGAACATGATATCATGATGATATCCGATGATGTCTATGAGAGACTTACCTACAAGGGAAAGCACACATGTTTTTCAGCCCTTGAAGGAATGCGTGATCGAACCATCATGCTGAACGGGTTCTCAAAGGCATATGCAATGACAGGATTCAGGATGGCATATGCAATGGCAGCCCCTGAGATAATCAATTCGATGATGCTTATCCACCAGTATTCCATGCTCTGCGCTCCAATAACTGCCCAGGTCGGTGCTATCGAAGCACTTCGCAATGGCGAGGAAGAGGTGGGGAAGATGGTCCGTGAATACGACCGGCGCAGGAAGCTCATAGTCGGCGGATTGAACGATATCGGCCTGGATTGCTTCAATCCAGGAGGCGCATTCTATGCATTCCCATCCATCAAAAGTACAGGGCTGACATCTGACGAATTTGCAGAAAGGCTGCTCAACGAGCAGAACGTTGTTACAATTCCAGGAGATATCTTCGGTGAGACCGGAGCAGGATTCCTTCGCTGTGCCTATGCAGCATCAAGGGAAGATATCAAGGAAGCTATTGACAGAATCGGTACATTTGTTGACGGATTATGAGAATAATCCCTCTTTTTTCAAAATATCAGAGATAATACCGAATATTGTCAAATGTTATAATAGAACCGGTTATTTCCCAAGGAGCTCTTTATCGATATTCTCGATCAGGCCGCTGACCTTCTCATACCACTGTTCGACATTTTCCTTGAGCATTTCCTTGACCCTCTTAGGATCAACAGCCACATATTCATAAAAATAGCCACCAATATCGATGGTCTTGGTCTCACGATAGACAAGTCCGCATGATATCAGGTTCTGTAATGAGCGGTATGCAGTACTTCGCTCCCTATTAAGATGCTCCCCCAGACTTTCCGCGGTCATGGGTCCATTGACCAGCAGGCATTTGTATGCACCCATATCAAGTGCTTTTAAACCTAAGATACACTTTGCCACATCGTCACATTCACAGTTAGCCCTTAACATTTCCCGAATCGATGTTGTCATTATTCACCACTTATAGATTAAAGATACTTAGTAATCACTCTTGTACAGTTTATACAAAACCATAATATTCACGTCGTTAATTATATATATAGTTTATCAGAATCCTCACACCTTGACAACTATAATTCCTGAAAATGAACGTTCAAGTGAACCACTGGATACAGAACGCCTGATATACCACCCCGATATGATACGTGCCAATGAGTGGGTACTTTCCGAATACCAGCCCCCTAAAAGGGATTTCTGCATCTTCGTACCCTGCGCCATGAGGAAACCATATCATACCAGCCCCTCACACAAGATGTATGACCGCATTATCTTCGGCATACTCGAACAAGAGGATGCGCATGTAGTGGTATTTGGCACCTGCGGGATCACGCCACGTGAGATAGATACCGAATACCCGTTCACTGATTACAAGTTCATGATGGGGAAGTGCAATGTCGCTAAGATAAAACGTGATTTTATCAAGATGGAAAGCGAGAGGCTTGCAAAATACCTGGAAAGAACACGCGACAATTACAAGCATCGAATTGCCTATTGTATAGGGGACTTCAGGACAGCCATGGAGAAGGCAGTTGAAATGACCAACATTGACGTTGTCATTGTCCCTGACAGGAAGACAATGGAAGAGGTCGCTAACCCGAACAAGCGTTTTAAGTACGGAAGCCTCAGCCAGCGCCAGTATCTTCAGGACTTTTCAGACTCCATCACAGATATACTGGATATTCCGGAACGTACCGTGGGAGTTCATGATGACCATTCCACCAATGATATGGACTGGTATCTTTTGTAAATACTTCTGTAAAATAAAGTAGATCACATAATTAAATAAATAAACTGTGACTGCGAATAAAAAAACAAACGAAGTAAAAAAGAAAGTAAAAAAGAAGGCACCCTGAAAGGCACCTTTTCATTTATCCGTTAATCATTTCTCGAGATATGGTGACTGAGCAAGCACAGCTATACCACTGTCAGAAATATTGAGCACCCTTACCTCGTTGATGGTACCTGAACCCCTGAGCTTCATTACATAGATAGTACGCTGCAGGTTGCTTCCTATGATCTCGCGGCCCAGCTTGATAACAGAATCTGCACCATATTCCACCATCTCGTCCAGTCCGAACATAACGCCCACAGTTACAAGAGCTGTAACGTCACGTTTCCTGAAGATACCAAAGATATCATCGATCAATGTGCGCAACTTGTAGTTAGACTCGATCGCAAGGAACATTGCTTCAATGGAATCGATGAAGACACGATCAGGTTTTGTTTCCTCTATCTTGCTTTCCACCAGTTTCTTGAAGCTCTTGATAAGCTCTGTCGGAGCGATCTCCACACTCTTCTGGAGACGAAGGCTTGGGTCTGTAATGTCTACAAATACCAGCTTGCCTTCTGTGACCATTGAATCGAGATCCCATCCGAAGGATGATTGCATTTCACGCACGAGAGACTTGGATTCCTCGGATGTGATGATGCACATTACGGTTTCACCTTTTTCGATACCTTCCAGCAGGAATTGGGTCCCGAAGATAGTCTTACCTGTACCGGATTTTCCTGAGACCACATTGGCAGTCCCTTTGAAGAAACCTCCGCGTAACATTTCATCCAATCCACGAATTCCCGTGCTAACCCTTTCTTGAGTTACTTCATCAGCCATCTTTACACCTGATAATATAGTTAGATCATGTAGATATTTTCAAAATCGAATCTTGAGATCCTGACAGAACATAATGAATACTTTTTTCCCACTACTCATATAGACAAGCACCCTAAAATGTCTGTGATATCTATACCAGTATGCCTTGTTATGATATAAAAAATGATTTATTTCCACACAGATTCTCAGAATTAAACTATAGATTCTACCGTCGGTCCATCAAACAATTCAAGCCTCAATACCAACATCCTCCTCCCTTTCGATCTCAAGGAAAATATCACGGTACATCAACTTCTCTATCGTTCGGGAAACATATCTACGATGCTGATGTTTCTGGATATCCTCATTAAGGCGCATATCCGAATCGACCTGTATCCTTATAAGGCACAACCTGAACTGTTCTGCATCCTTGATCACCATCATATAGAACTTCTCCAGAAGGAATGGAAGCAGGTAAGGATCATCTATTGCCTCACAGAGAAGAAGCTGCTCCTCAGGAATATTGTGAATGTCAGTGCCAGCAGAGATATCACCTGTAACCAGCTTTATTGTTTGCAGGGAATATTTTTTATCGCCCAGCGTTGCAAATTCTACCATATTTAAGCTCCCTGAATATTAGAAAGGATCATCTTTTTTTGAGAATAGCTTCACAATGTTTCAGGTCTTCCGCCGTATTTATGTTCAACGCGACCTCATGGTCTTCCAGCATGTAATTGTGATAGTCCTGCTCCTCATTGATATGCTTCCCATCAAGAATATTGATACCAGCAGGCACAATTAGCTTCCCGGCCCAATTGAAGACCGTGTCCGGCCTTATACCAACCTCACTGCAAAGAGAAAGCGGGATGAAGACCGACATGGATGCCTTTCCACATGCCTCATAAGCATCAATGATAGAATCCAGAAGTTCCGGGGTCACAAGAGGCAGGTCAGACATTATAATCATAACAGGCCCGTCTATACCGGAACTCTCCACAGCATAGACCATATCCCCAACATAGTTATCACCTGCTGTATTGACAGCCTGTATGTGGTCACCATACTGCTCCCTTACAAGCTTTTCAGTCGCGGGTGTTGAAGGCGATACTGCCACAAATATGCGTTCGATGTGCGAAGATCTTTCAAGGGAATCGATCACATAACTTATGAGAGGTTTACCAAGAAGTTCGACACATGGTTTTTCACCCATCCCAAGTCGAAGCCCCTGCCCACCTGCCATTATAACAGCGTCCAAAGCAGACCTCCATTCCCGTTAATAGCGACCACCATAAGAGTTATTACGATCAGTACAATGATACGTGCGATCTCGTTGGCAGTTCCGATACAATCCCCGTTTACACCTTTGAAATGACGGTTGGAGATATTAATTATAACAAATGCGGTAATTATAGCTGCCACATACCCGACCATACCGACAGACCCAAACGCCAGTATACTTGCTACAGCACCGAGTATGAAGGATACGACATACCTCGGGAAGGTCGTGCTGTTGATTATCATGGAACCAAGACCTTCATGGATGGGTTTTCCAAATGCAGCAACAGTAAGCATTGCCTGCTTGGCACCGATCTCAGCTACAAGCATTGAGACTGCAAGCATGAAAGCAGCATTGTCCGAGAAGAATATGAGTTCCGCCTGAAGGGCAGAAATGGATGCATACAGAGCAAGCAATGCAAGAACTGCATAACCCACTCCTCCGATACCAAGGGCAACATCCTTGAGCGCTTTTATCTTCTTTTCAAGTGAACCGTGCGCAGTCGCCCCATCACCAAAATCGCCCAGGCCATCAAGATGGTTCAGGCCTGTAAGATAGTAAATAAAGACCATGATAAGAACTGCACTGATCTGGTCCGGCATCACGGTCTCAGTAATAAAAGCAAAGGCTCCGATCATAAGACCAAGGACCACACCTGTGAATGTCTGGAGATAGCTACGCTTTACCAGCTCATCCAGCCCTTCCATCGTAATACCTACAGGTATTGTGGAAAGGAATCCAAAACTTGTCCTGAGAGCGAGCAAAAAATTGTTCATGCTGCTATCACACCACTTATGTCTTTATTGTTATCTTTATTTTTACGTGACTTTTTTTCAACCTCAGCAGCTTCAGCCATACCCCTGGTGTACATGTTAGCTGAAACCCCACCGATGAGACCGCCTATCACATCATCCATGAATGGACCTAACTTAGAGAGGATGCCGGGTTTCTGTTTATCGAAACGCACGAACTCGAACATGCCTTTATCACCACTGATATACTTGGCAATGCTCATTCCGATGACCTCATCGGCGATGATGAATGTCAGGTCTTTCTCATAAGAACTTCTACTGATATTTGGCAGCTTACCGTCCTCACCATCCCTTTCCAGAAGGATGCCGGAATAGATCAGAAGGCAAAGGTTGGCATCAGATACCGCGATATCAAGCTCCTTCCTGAAACGCTCCTCTGCGATCTCCCTGGTCTCCAGACCGGGATGCGGAGCATAAAGCTCAAGAGCAGTATCCACAAGCATCTCCACGGTTATACCTTCCTCCTCCAGTATGTCAATGATATCGTAGTTGATATCACCATCCAGTTCTTTTGGCTGGTCCTTTTTCAGGTCCTGAGAGTCTATATCTGAAAGTTTCATAATGATCACTCATATGGTATGATTAGATGTAGTTGATTATAACTGAAATTATATAGATTAAGCCTGCAAACGAAATTACTGCAAGTATCGAGGCTGCAGCAATTACCACTGATGCTTGTTTTATATCTTCTGCAACAGGCATGGAGAAGTCCTTCCCGATCACATAGGTATCAGGTTTCTCCAGGCGCACACCAAGCACACCGGCCACAGAAGCCATCGGATAACCTGAATTCGGTGATGAACAGGAACGGCAGTCACTGGTAGCACACTTGATCGCACCACCAGGGTCAAGTTTCTTTCCTTTTGAGATCATTCCCGCAAGGACAGATCCAAGAGTAATATAAATAACACAAATACGTGCCGGGATCCAGTTGAGGACATCGTCGGTCTTTGCCGAGAAATATCCAAGGTCCCTGTGCATCTCATCCATGTAACCTACCATTGAATCGAGGGTACTCACTGCCTTGAATGCGTATGCACCTATTAGCCCATAGGGGCCGAGGATCGCATAATAGAATAGCGGGCTCAAGATACCATCCACGAAGTTCTCTGAACAGGTCTCGATCACAGATGAAGATATCTGACCTTCACTTAGTTGTGAAGTGTCCCTGCTGACGTACATGGATAACTTCTTACGTGCAGAAGGCAGATCATCTTTTTCCAGCTCAGTATTGACCTCAATAGCAGCCTCTATAAGGCGGCGTATGGCAAAAGTGGACTTGAGGAAATACGCTTCAATAAGAAGTACCACAAAACCAGGCAGTATAGAGAGGTTTGCAACCAGCAGTACAGCGTAGCCAATAGATGATGCGAACAGTATAACGACAAGGGCGAACAACACACCATAGAGCTTCCTATGGGTAGCAGGGGCCGATCTTTTGAAGAATGCTATGACATTACCGATCCACACCACCGGATGCAGAGATACCGGAGGTTCACCTATTAACAGATCAAATGCAGTTGCAAGGAGAAGCACCGATATGAGATGATCGGCATCAGGAAGAAATGGTTCTATCATAGGAGAGGCTCCATCACCTTATTCCATGCTTTTTTCAATTTACTTTCCATGCTGCCTTCGCCGGAGAGCTCATGGAGTATCTTTTCCACCACGTCCTTTTGGTGTACCAGAACACAATCCTCACAGCTCCAGACCTTGCCGCCACTTGAGCGGTCTACCCATTTGCCCCCGGTTCGTTCATCTTCACATTTATAGAACGGACAGAAGCAGAATGTGCAGTCCTGACCAGGGAAATGATGACATGGATAATACGGACAATCGGTATTCGGGCCCTGTGGTTTTGCGTTGCCGCTCTCAAGCATGTCAATAAGATCAGATCTTGCATTTTCCCGTGCTTTTTCCACGACAACCTTTCCTATTGCACGTGAAAGCCGGTCTGTCTCTTCCTTAGGCCTGACAGCTATCCGGACGTAATCCTTTCCCATGAACGGGAATGAACTGCAGTCCCTGATAAGCACTCCATGGGAGGCGAGACGTTCGGTCAGTTCGGTCGAATCAAATGCTGAATCGCTTATGTCTACAAGAATGTAATTGATCTTTGTATCTATCGGAACGAACTTGCGTATCCTTGAGATACGTTCTATGAGATAGTCCCTATCCTTCTTTATGGCTTCACGGGACTGAACAAGATAAGGGCTGTCACATCCGCCTTCCATGTTCATCAGTGCCACCCCGATCTCCTCGGGGATAGAACCAAGGTTCCAGGAAAGCCTTGCAGTGTTAAGTGCTTCTGCCATTCTTTTTGAAGCTATACCGAAACCAATGCGGACCCCGGGAATTGCAAAATCCTTGGTCAGCGAGCGAAGTATGAACAGATGATCATTGTTGTCAATCGTATCAGCAATGCTCTGGGACGGATCATCGGCAAGTTCAATGAAAGCCTCATCAACGAAAAGAAGTGTGTGATTCAATGCACACCTTTCTGCAAGGTCCAGAAGGTCTTCTCTCTTGCGTAATTCACCGGTCGGGTTGTTTGGGTTGCACACAAAGAGGATCTTTGCACTTTCAAGAACATCGTCCGAAAGTCCCATGACCTCTTCCTGTTTTATGTAGCGCACATCTGCCCCTGCAACTTTGGATTGCTGCTCATATTCCCCGAAAGTGGGGTGGGGTATGAGCACAATATCGTCATGTTCCAGCACCGCTTCTGCTACGAGCCTTATGATCTCGCAGGAACCATTGCCCGGAACAATATTATCAACAGAAAGTCCGTTGCCCAGAAAATTGACCGCTGCAGAACGATATTCCAGATAGCGATTATCCGGATACTGGCCAAATCTTTGCGCTGCCCGTTCCATGACATCATCGAGGTCAAGACCGCCTGAAGGATGATCAAAGGGGCTTCCCAGAGGATTAAGGCTGGCGCTCATGTCCAGCATCTCCGATTCCGGAATGCCATAACGGCCAGCCATCTCGCGTATAAGGCCACCGTGAGCAGGACAGGCTAGTTCTACAACATGATCTTTAAGAGGGATTTGTTTTTTGTACGACACGCTTATCGAATAATGTAAAGAACAGCAAATATATTAAGTTATTCAATTTAGGTTTCTTTAAGGGAATCTGAGATTGAATTAAAACCGATGCCGTAACCAACAAATTTCTGAAGTAAACCAGAGGAAATAAGAACAAAGATAATCAGTTTGGTTTGATTCAAATACAGTAGACGTTCATCTCAACAACATTTCTTCACATTTGTGAAGACTTTCCACGGAATCGACACTGATAGCGATCTCAGGAATATCAACAAGGTAATCAGTATCTTTCTGTTCTACATCTATAGTTACTGAATCAAGGATATTGATCCCCACAGGAACAAGCATTTCACCCTTTTTGTTGAAAACGGTACCCGGCCTCAACCCAAGTTCACGATACAGACCAATGGGAGCATACACCGACATGGCAGGGAAGCCAACTTTATCATAGGCTTTTACCATCATATCTATATGTTCCGATGTTACCAGCGGGAGATCCGGCATCAACACCATCACAGGACCGGTGCTCCCGGAATCCCTTACGGCATTTACCATATCACCCACATAATTGTCGCCAGAGGTCCTGAGAATTAAGACCCTGCCCTGGTAGGTATCTTTCACACATCGTTCAGTGTCCGGGGAATAGGGAGACACCTGAACAAATACCCGGTCGATATGCATTGCACCAAGAAGGGAATCAAGAAGATAATTGATAAGTGGCCTATCCAGGAGCATGACACATGCTTTCTCCTCCATACCTAACCTCTGCGTCAGGCCACCTGCCATAATGATAGCATCCATTTCAATTCTCCATATTACAGGTGATCGGAAAATATGCTCTGATCAGAGAGCATGAAAACCGATCAAAGATTGGGAACAATTACTCTTTCCCAGGCTACTTTCAGGTTATCCTCGGTCTCAATATCACGCATGAGGATCTTCAGAACATCCTGTACAACTTCTTTCCTGTGGATTATAGTACAACCCTCACAGCTCCAGACCTTGCCGCCAGTGGTACTGTCTATCCAGCGCCCTCCTGTGCGGGAATCCTCACATGGATAGAACGGACAGAAGCAGAAAGTGCAGTCCTGACCCGGGAAGTGGCATGGATAATACTCACAGGTATTTCTGGATGCAGGTTCACCGGATGCCGCACACTCGATGGTCTGCTTTAATTTCTCCTCGGCATACTCTTTTCCAGACTCGGTCAGAACATCACCAATGGCCTGGATCAGAAGATCGGTCTCATCCCGGGTGCGAACTGCGATCCTTATGTAATCATTATCCAGCAGATAGAAAGAACTGCAATCCCTCACAAGGATACCATGGGATGCAAGCCGTTCTGTAAGCTCCACTGAATCCATCAGAAGTTGACTGATGTCAACAAGAACATAGTTCACAGTGCTTGGAAGGGGTTTAAAACCATAGATGCCAGAAAGACGCTCTACAAGATAGTCCCGCTCCTGCTCAATGAAACTGCGGGATAGTGCAAGGTATTTACTGTAACATCCGCCCTCCATCTCCAGAAGGGACGTACCAACAACATCAGGAACAGAACCAAGGTTCCATGAAAGTCTTGCAGTATTCAATGCAAGCGCCATCTTCTCAGATGCAACACCAAATCCCAGACGGATGCCCGGTATTGCAAAGTTCTTGGTGAGAGAACGAAGTACAAAGACATGATCATTTGTCGCAGCCACATCAGCCACGCTCTGGGAAGGGTCAGCAAGTTCGATGAAAGCTTCGTCGACGAACAGAAGAGTACCGTTTGCCTCACAACGCTTTGCAAGGTCAAGGATATCATCTCTGGGTATCAATTTGCCCGTAGGGTTGTTAGGATTGCAGACAAAGAGGATCTTTACGTCATCCAATGCCTCATCGGAGATATCCATCAGGCCTTCGTGCTCAAAATAACGGATGTTCGCACCCATTATCCTGCACTGCTGCTCATACTCATCAAAAGTTGGCTGTGGTATCCCCACAGTATCATTTGTATCAAGCATACATTCTGCAACAAGACGAATGGTCTCGCATGAACCATTACCGGGAACTATGTTCACGGCATTTATGCCATCACCCAAAAAGGATGCTGCAGCCTCCTTGTACTGGAGATAACGGTTATCAGGATAGTGATACATCCCCGGCTTCGAAGCGGCAAAGAGAGAAGACAGGTCAAGACCGTATTCCGGATGATCGAATGGGCTGCCTAAAGGGTTCAGGCTTGCGCTCATATCTATGATATCCGACTCAGATATCCCGTATTCCTGCGATGCCTTTCGCACAAGACCACCATGCGATGCAGGCACAAGATCTATGATATGTTTTTTGAGAGGTAAGCTTCTTTCAGCTTCCAGATTCATCGTCACATTAATCGTGCTATGATATGAACAAAAGCTATATTAATTTATGTAAATTTTTCTTTAGAAACTTCGACCTTACATTTCCGACCAGTTTCTTTTCCGAAGAGAAACGGCATCTATAGCAAGCCTACATCCAGATCCTAAAATTGACCAACTGCAAGTGTTCACAGATATGATTTGCAGAAAAAACAATTAATCCGAAATTCTTAAATATAGAACCCATCAATGAGAGTGTATCAGTGGTGTCACTGGATGTTATATCCACCAAATGTTCATCACGAATATGTAAGGAAAGCCAGAGTATCCATAAACATTTATCATACACAACATGGAGACTTGATCATGTAGATCGAACGGACTCTAAATCCGTTCAGCCGGGTTAGATTCCCGGAGTTTCCGCCAGATGGACATGGCTTTCCATTAAAACATATAGCGCCATGATGTGACAGACATCGGGTGTAAGTAAAGGATGATGATAATATGAAGTACTTCGCAATAGGAGCATAGGCCTATGGAAAAGCAATTACTGGATGTTCTGGTCGGGCTCAACGGAGTCTGGCTATCGCGAAGCGGATTACTTCATGGGATAAGAGACTTTGAGGTCACAAGGAATCACATCCATATTGAAACCGAGTGCGGGGCACGGTTTACAGTAAGGAATTCCAGATCCAGTCGTTCTGCAAGATCGCTCAGGAACAATAAGTACCGCAAGCCTTGCAAGCGTTGTCGTCCAAGTGACGAACAGATCGATCGTTTTGTCAAAAAGACCTTCAAAGAGAGAGGACAGACCGTTAGTGTGTTCTCCTCAAAGAAGCCGACTCCCAGGAAGCCAAAACAAGCTGTTGTTAAATCCGTTTCAGTTTCTACACCAACTCCGACAGATGCAAGTGAAGCAGCCCCTGCCACACCTGACAACAAAGGAGCAAAAGATAACAACAAACCGGAAGTGAAATATTCACCATCCCAGATCGAGAGGCTGAAGACATTGATGGCGCCTGATGACAAGATACCGGTGCAGGGCGAATTGCCGGAGTTCAAGGATCTTGAAAAGGAACTGATCCAAAGACGGCGCAAAGACCTCATATCGATGTATGAAGAGGACAGGGAAGATCGTCTTGGTAAGCTTGAAAGGACGATAACCGAGTTCTTCGTAGAAAGAGGTTTCCTTGAGATCAAATCCCCGATAATGATACCATTCGAGTATGTTGAAAGAATGGGGATCGATAAGGACGATCATCTCTACAAACAGATATTCCGTGTGGGAGACAACATGTGCCTGCGACCAATGCTGGCACCCTGCCTGTACAATTACCTGCGCAAGCTGGACAAAGTACTTCCAGACCCCATCAGGATATTCGAGATAGGACCATGCTACCGCAAGGAATCCGATGGCAGCAGACACCTGGAAGAGTTCACGATGTTGAACTTCTGCCAGATGGGATCCAACTGCACAAGGGAGAACCTTGAAGGGATCATCAGCGAGTTCCTCGAGCATCTGGGTATAGAGTATAAGATCGAGGCAGATGACTGCATGGTCTATGGAGATACCATCGACATTATGCATGGTGACCTGGAACTTTCCTCAGCAGTTGTCGGACCTATCCCGCTTGACAGGGAATGGGGTGTTGACAAACCATGGATCGGAGCAGGTTTCGGATTGGAAAGGTTGCTTAAGGTAAAGCACGACTACACCAACATACGCCGTGCAAGCAGGTCCGAACTGTACTACAATGGGATCAATACTAATCTGTGAGGTGAACATCTTGTTTAAGAACATGGATAATGAAGACCTTGACAACTATGCAGAGCAGATCATAGACGGGTCACAATTGTCCGATGATGATATCAGGAGCCTTCTTGAGACTGAAAGCCCTGATGAAATTGAAAAACTGCACTATGTGGCACGACACATCCGAGACAATTTCTTCGGAAATAAGGTGTTCATGTACAGCTTTGTGTACTTTTCTACATACTGCAAGAACAAATGCACATTCTGTTATTACAACAATGCCAACAAAATTGACAGATACCGTCTTAGCGTAGAGGACATCAGGAAGATCTGCCAGGTGATCAAGACCGAAAATGTACACATGGTCGACCTCACAATGGGAGAAGACCCATACTTCCACAACAAACCTGAACGACTGGCAGAATTTGTCAGGACCGTAAAGGAAGAAGTCGGAAAACCTATCATGATCTCCCCAGGAGTTGTTGACAACGATACCCTTGAAATGCTCAAGGACAACGGTGCCAACTTCCTTGCCCTGTATCAGGAAACCTATGACATGGAACTGTACAAGCAATTAAGGGTCGAGCAATCATTTGAAGGCAGGATCAATTCAAGGAACCATGCTAAAAAGATCGGCTATTGTGTTGAGGATGGTATCCTAACAGAAGTGGAACCGGATATTGAGTCCACGATCATATCATTGAGAGGATTAGCAACATCAAATCCAGATATGGTACGTGTGATGACATTCCTCCCGCAACAGGGAACGCCGCTGGAAGGAAAGGAAGTAAGGGACAGCTCATCAGAACTGAAGATCATCTCCATACTGCGCCTGCTCTACCCGGACAAGCTTATTCCGGCATCACTTGACCTTGAAGGGATCGATGGAATGGTCCACAGGTTAAATGCAGGAGCAAACGTCGTCACATCCATAATATCTTCCAATTCATCTCTTGAAGGTGTCGTGAACTACGACAGGGAACATGCCGAGAGGGACAGGGATGTTAAGAGCGTTATCGCCAGACTGAAGACAATGGGTATGGAACCCGCTGAACAAAGTGAGTTCGAGAAGTTGTTGGGGCGATAGGATGACGACGATCTGTTTAATAGGAGGCAAGCTTCAGGGATTCGAAGTGAGCTATCTTGCCAGGAAAGCGGGGATGAATGTTGTTCTGATAGACCGGAACGAGAAGCCCCTTATCCGCAATGTTGTTGACGGATTCTTCTGTTTTGACGTAATTCAGGAACCGGAAAGGTTTATCGGCATCTCAAGGAATGTCGATGCCATAATACCGGTAAATGAGAACCTTAATACCCTGAACTTCATAAGGAATATCAGCTGCAAGCTGGATTGTCCCGTTCTTTTTGATTTTGATGCATACCACATCAGCATGGACAAAAACAGGTCAAAGGAATATTTTGTATCCATAGGAGTACCAACTCCGGATGACAGACCATCCCAACCACCATATTTTGTCAAACCGCCATGTGAAAGCAGCAGCATCGGAACCAGTATCATTTACGATGACAGTGGACTTGAAGGGATCGACCCTACCATGATGATCGAAGAATATCTGGAAGGTGATGTTGTATCACTGGAGATCATCGGTGATGGTAAGCATTTTGCTGTGGTGAAGGAAACAAAGGTGCATATCGATGACACCTACGATTGTCATATGATAACGCCTATCGACCATGACCCGGAATTCAGGCAGATATCACACAGTCTTGCCGCGAATCTC
Source organism: Methanococcoides vulcani (assembly GCF_900111645.1). Classification (GTDB taxonomy): domain Archaea; phylum Halobacteriota; class Methanosarcinia; order Methanosarcinales; family Methanosarcinaceae; genus Methanococcoides; species Methanococcoides vulcani. Next base: position 224,138 of record NZ_FOHQ01000002.1, on the reverse strand, counting down.
AACCTGAAAGGGATCATGGATGTAGAGGCGATCGCTTCCGACAGGGGACTTAAAGTTCTCGAGATCGATGCCCGGTTCCCAAGCCAGACACCAACGGCGGTATACCATTCAAGTGGTATCAATCTTGTAGAAATGCTGATGCAGGCATTCACTGAAGGTGTAACTGAGATCGAAAAGGCACCTGAAAAAGGATACTGTATCTTTGAGCACTTATTGCTGAAAGATGGTGAACTTGTGCCCGTTGGAGAACACGTCCTGTCCATGGGAGACAGCTATGACCTGTTCCATGAGGAGAACGGACTTGAAATATTCAGGTCCGATGGGAAGGACACTGTATTCACCCTCATCTCAAGGGGCATCGATGAAAATGCAGCACAGATCGCACGTAACAGAGCAATTGCATATATCGGACAACATTATGGATTTTAAGAGGTAATCATTATGGCACTATTGACACCTGAAGACCTGGAAGACCTGTTGAACAAACTCAACATGAACAATAACATCATCAAAGAAGCCACCGGGATGGATATCGCACAGATATGCGAGGCCGTCTATGGTACTACCCCCGACTCCCGGAAGGTGGGGATCGTACCCATCACGTCCGGCAACGGTATCATCGGGAATTTCTCATCATCCCTGCTTGCAATAACCGAATATTTCGGACTTGAAGGTTTTATTACTGAGCATCCCGACATAACAGGATACCATCAGGCAGTAGCAAATGGTGCAGACATCATACTGATGGCAGATGACCACATCTTCGTTGCCCACAACCTGAGGAACGGTAAGATAGCAACCAACCATGTATGCACCGGCGTGATCTATTCGGAGATAGCTTCAAGATATAAGCACACCGATTCGAAGGATGTACTGGTGATAGGTCTTGGACGTGTAGGTTATGCCGGTGCGTCACACCTTGTAGAGAAGGGATTCAACGTATATGCATGCGATCCGAACACCGATTTCATGAACAAGGCAATAGAAGAACTTGGTGTGAAAGCCTTTGATATTGAGAGCCCGAGGAAGTTCTCGATGGTCTTTGAGGCAACACCCAATGCGAATACCATATCAGAAGGAATGATCGCAGAACGCTGTCTTGTATCAACCCCCGGCATCCCATGCGCCCTGCCGGATGAACTTGTCGAGAAGTATGACATCGACCTTGTAATGGAACCACTGGTAATTGGAGTAGCAGCAATGCTTTATTCAGTTTTATAAGATTAAAGTAAAAAAATATACGGTGTTTTGGCAGGAAGAAATGTTTGCTGAAACCATAACAAAAATCACCAAAATAAATCCATAATACTTGTCCAATGCGACTATTGCAAGTGATTTTTACCAAACAAAAAGGTATATATATTGCAAATACATAGCGTATGTACCTTTTTAGTGATTATAAAGGATCTAGTATAAAGGAGAATGTAAATGTCCGAATACACACCAAAGGAAAGATTAATCCGCGTAATGAATGGAGAGAAAGTCGACAGGATGCCAGCTGTCTGTGTCACACAGACCGGAACTGTAGACCAGATGGAAGCAGTAAACACCTTCTGGCCAGAAGCAAACTATGATGCTGCACAGCTTGCTGCACTTGCAGAAGCTGGACACACAGTTGTCGGATTCGAAGCGATCCGTGTCCCATTCGACATCACCGCAGAAGCAGAGTTCTTCGGCTGTGAAATCAAGGACGGTACAAAGGTACAGCAACCATCCGTCATCAAACACGTTGTAAACAGCCTGGATGACCTCAAGCCGTTCGAAGGATACGATGTCACAGACTCAAGCAAGAGAACCTCCGTCGTCCTCGAATCAATCAAGATCCTCGCTGACAAGTATGGAGAAGAGCTCCCAATCATCGGAAGTATGATCGGTCCTTTCTCACTTGCACAGCACATCACCGGCGACTCCTGGTTCATGGACATCATGACAAAGGAGGAATACGGTCTTGCGATAATGGATTTCACAACCGAATTCTCAATCAAATACGCACTCGCACAGGTCGACAGTGGAGCAAGTGTATTCTCCATCATTGACCCAACCGCAAGCTACTCACTTATCGGTGCAGACTTCTACGCAAAGTTCGTAGTACCATTCCACCAGAAGCTCATTGACGCACTCCACGAGCGTGGTGTACCAGCTGTACTCCACATCTGTGGTGACACAACCGAAGGTCTTGCACTCATGGAGACCTGTGGTGTAGACGCGATCAGTGTCGACCAGAACGTTAACGCAGCAACCGCTGTCAGCAAGGTAGAGAAGGCACTCATCGTCGGTAACCTCGACCCAGTCAACTGCCTCTGGAACACAGACGTAGCAAACGTCAAAGCAGAGTCCGAGAGAGTACTCAAGGAACTCGATGGCAAGGGACTTCTCTCACCTGGCTGTGGTATCGTAAGCCAGACCCCAACCGAGAACCTTCAGGCAATGATCGAAGCTGCAAAGAACTGGACATACTAATTGTCCAATTCTTTTTTCTTTAATTTCTTTTTTTAATTCATTTATGATCTGAACTTCATTCTGTCCTGGTTTTATCCCGTTCTGATTATTCTGTCCGGATTTTATTCTGTTCTGAACTTCACCCTGAGCTTATCCAGCATTCATTCCATTTTTATCTGCACCCTTCAAAATCAAAAAGGGACCATCTTCGGCATCCAGTCGGAACTAAAGAGCTTAAATGATCAAGATCAGAGGAAAAGTGCCAACACACTGAGGATGCCAAGACCAATGCAAAAGTAAGAGAAATCAACTATTTTTGCAACCTTAAGGAAAACATCTATTGTAATAAGCCCGAAAACGAACGAGAAGAACAGAGCTACCAGAGAATAGATGTCAAGTGTAACTGCACCCATAAGACCGATACCGATCTCCGCTGCCAGGACAGCCGGGATGCTCATTAGAAAGCTCAGTTTTATGGCATCTTCCGTATCGAACTTGCGCAGGAGGAGAGCAGACATTGTGATACCGGAACGACTAATACCCGGTACTGCTGCAAATCCCTGCAGGATACCCGTGATGAAAGAATCCGGATTACCAGGGATACTTTTTTTGTGACGCCACGTGACGCAGTCCTCTGAAGGACACCGGTCACGATCAGCATGACACCAATAAGAGCTGTTGCTGATGCACCACTTATCTCAGAATGGTCCGTTGCGAGCAGCACCAGAGGCAAGCCGACAATACCCGTAAGCATCGTAGAAATTATGAGGAAACTTATGATGGGGTCGCGTTGACCACCTGAAGAAAAGGTTTGAAAATAGCCAGGAAGCCCTGAAAGGATCTCAAACACATCCTTTTTGAAATATACCGTTGCTGCCAGCAAAGTTCCCAGATGCAGCCATATGGAAATAGGAATAGCTTCAGAAAGTGTTTTCCCAAAAAAATTGATCATTACAAGGGAGGTCATACCTTCACTGCTTATGGGCAGCCATTCCGCTGTCCCCTGAACAATACCAAGAACAACGGCTTCAAAGAAGGATAGCATACGTGTATATTATGAAACTTAACTACATAAATTCGTTGGCACCCTATTGAAGCTCTCGAAGATTAAAATGTACAAAAGAGAGTAAATATATCAATGTTTCCCATTAATTTTAAATACTTCATCGTATATGAGCATAATAAATCAAAATTGAACATATACGAGAGGTAAAAAAGATGAAAGTATGCGTACCTTCTGCAAAAAATGGTGGATTGGAAGATAATGTAGGACAGCACTTTGGAATGGTTCCGGTCTATACTGTACTGGATACAGAGACAGATGAAGTTATGATCGTAGAGAACACAAGCCAGCACAACGGAGGCGTTGGACTGCCACCGGAACTACTATCAGAGGCAGGTGTCAATATTATGCTTTGCGGAGGACTTGGACAAAAGGCTGTAACCATGTTCTCAAATTTTGATATAGAGGTCTTTGTCGGAGCACAGGGAACTGTGGAAACAGCCATTTTCGACTGGAAAGCAGGCAACCTTGCAAGCCCAAACAGTGAAAACGTCTGCCAGGACCATGGACATGACCACGACCACAATCAGCATTAATTGATATCATGAAGATCGCCATAGCAAGCGGAAAAGGCGGTACCGGCAAAACTACCGTAGCTGTGAACCTTGCCCTTTCCATTCAGGACGCACAGCTCATAGACTGTGATGTTGAAGAACCGAACTGCAACCTGTTCCTCAAAAAGGAACTTGAGCAGGTCACAGAAGTAACGTCCATGATCCCTGAAATTGTGGAAGAGAACTGCACATATTGTAAAAAATGTTCTGACTTCTGCCGTTTCAACGCAATTGCTACCCTCCCGAACAAGATCCTGACGTTCCCAACATTATGCCACAGCTGCGGAGGATGCATAATGGTCTGTCCCGAAGGAGCCATACAAAAGCATGAGACCATTACAGGGATCATCAGGAAAACTTCTGCAGACGATGAGAACGGGCCTGAACTCTACGAAGGATTACTGGACATAGGGCAGACAATGGCCTCACCTGTGATCAGTGAGCTCAAGAAGAACATAGACCCGGGCAGGACAGCCATCATTGACGCACCGCCGGGCACCGCATGCCCGGTCCTGACAACACTTGAGGATGTTGACTACTGTATCCTTGTTACAGAACCCACTCCTTTTGGATTGCATGACCTGAAACTGGCAGTGGAAGTAGTTCGAACACTTGAGATCCCACATGGGATCGTCATCAATCGAAGCGGTAGCGGTGATGATAGTGTTGAAGAATATTGCATGAACGAAGGTATCGAGATACTGATGAATATACCCCACGACACAAAGATCGCGCAGTTGTATTCGGAAGGGATACCATTTGTGCAGGAAATGGGACAGTGGAAAGAGAAGTTCATACATATCTACAGCTCGATCCAGGACAGATATGGCAGGGAGATAGAAGCATGAAACAGCTTGTCATCATCAGCGGCAAAGGAGGAACAGGGAAGACCACCATCACTGCTGCAATTGCATCAATGGCAGAGAATGCCATAATTGCGGACTGTGATGTGGATGCACCGAACCTGCATCTGGTCCTGGAGCCTGAGATAACAGAGGCCTCCGACTTCCACGGGATGGAAATCGCACATATCGATACTGAAAGATGTACCGGATGCAACATATGTATCGAGAATTGTAATTTTGATGCCATCTATACTGACCATTCCATAAACAGCTGCAAATGCGAAGGTTGCGGGGTCTGTGAATATGTATGCCCTGAAAATGCCATCAAAATGATAAACAACCCATCCGGAAGTGTCTTTGATTCCATGACCAGGTATGGTCCAATGGTACATGCAGAGCTCATGATCGGAGAAGAAGCAAGCGGCAAACTGGTCACTGCAGTAAAAGAACATGCATCGTCACTTGCCGGTGAGAACGGAGCCGAACTGATAATATGTGACGGACCACCCGGAACCGGATGCCCCGTAATAGCAGCCATTACCGGTGCAGACCTTGCCCTCATTGTCACAGAACCAAGCCTATCAGGGATACACGACCTGGAAAGGATAATACAGGTAACTGACCACTTCAGGATACCGGCTATCGTCTGTATTAACAAATATAGCATCAATGAAGAGAACACAAAGCAGATCGAGATCTCCTGTAAGGAAAACGGCATCATCGTAGCAGGAAAGTTACCATATGACACGATCCCGAACAAAGCGATGATCGGAAAAAAGACCGTCATTGAATATGCAGACAATGAGTTCTCAGAAAACCTCAGGGAAATCTGGAAAACTGTAAGGTCAGAGCTCTGTGAAAGTCCATGATCCAGAAAATAAATTAACTTTTAAGAGGTGAAGGCCATGAAATGTGCATCCTGTGATACAAAAAGGTGCAGGCAGGGAAAAGACTGTACTCCGGCAGAAGTACAGGCAGAATACAGGTCAGAAGACCTCGAGATGATGAAGGTAGCTTCAAAGATAGAGGCGAACTTCTACATGGAGAAGACAAGGCTTGAAGAGCTGATCCTTTTTGCAAAAGAGATGGGATATCGTAAGCTTGGGGTTGCTTTTTGTGTGGGACTGGAGAATGAGGCCAGGACCTTCTGCAGGATACTTGAGAAGGATTTTATCGTAGAGTCCGTATGCTGCAAGATCTGTGGCGTGGACAAGGAAGAATATGGACTTGACAAGATCAGGGATGGCAGGGAAACTACCTGCAATCCTATTGCCCAGGCAATGATGCTTAACAGGGCGGAGACCGACCTTAACATCATAGTCGGACTCTGCATGGGCCATGACATAATGTTCAACAAGTATTCTGAGGCTCCTGTTACGACGTTCATTGTAAAGGACAGGGTCCTTGCACACAATCCTGCAGGAGCACTCTATTCCGGATATTACCTGAAGAACCGTTTCGGCATGGAGAAGATGTGATGAATGTCACGATCGTCTATGACAACGAAGCTAAAGAAGGACTCCAGAAAGGCTGGGGGTTCTCCTGTTATATACAAACCGAAGATAGCAAAATAATGTTCGATACCGGCTGGGACGGATGTGCCTTAAAGCAAAATCTTTCAGCACTTAATATCCCTATCGAGGATATTGATATTCTTGTACTTTCACACCAGCACTGGGACCATATAGGCGGTGTTCCGGAAATACTGAATGCTAACAATAACCTTGATGTTTACGTCCCTGCATCATTTTCTGAAAAACTTAAAAATGAGATAGCCACCCATTCAACTTTGCACGAGGTCACCGAAAAATGCAGGATATGCAACAACGTCTTTTCTACAGGTGAACTTGGGAATAACCCGAAGGAACAGTCACTAATTCTTGAAACGGACAATGGGATATACGTAATTACAGGCTGTGCACACCCGGGTCTGGAAACAATAATCGGAACAGCAGCATCCACAGGAGATGTACGTGGCATCATCGGAGGATTACATGATAGCCAGGAATACGATCTGCTGGATGGACTGGAATTCATTGGTGCCGGACACTGCACATCGAATATTGAGACCATCAGAACAAGATTCCCGAATACTTTTGTACCTATTGCAGCAGGATCCCGTTTCAAGTTCTGAGTTGCTCGATCGCATACTTCCGGATGACTGAAAACGTACACAATGCAGAAGTATATCAAACAATGAGAACATATTCTTCCGGAGAAAAGGTGAGAATATGAAAATTGCTATACCCAGCACGGAAAAAGGTGGATTGGACGATGATATCGAACTTCATTTCGGAAAAGCTGCGACATACACGATCTATGACAGCGAAACAGAAGAAATTGAGATCATTGAGAACACAAGTGTCCATGTGGGAGGAAAGGGGCTTCCACATGAACTGCTGGTGAAAGTTGGAGTAGATGTAGTTCTCTGTTCAGGGGTCGGCCAGAGGATCGTTGACCTGCTGAACAAGAATAACATCGACATCTTTGTAGGCGCTGATGGCACGGTACAGGATGCCATCGATTCCTGGAAAGCAGGGGACCTCTACCGACCGAAGAGCATAAACCTGAGCAAGGATCGCGGATTCGGACTGACGCAGCATAGCCTTTGAAGGTTATGCAACTTTTTTATTCATCCTTCTTGCCTTTCCCGGAAGATATCCATGGAATGCACATAACGGGCAATCAGGACCAAATCCTGCAGCATTGTAACCGGTCATCCCGCCGGAAACATTGTAAACATCACTGAAGCCTTTCTGTTGCAGTATGCTTGCACCCATGCTCGAGCGATGCCTGCTTCCGCAGATGACCACGGTCTTTGCATCGGGATCAAGTTCCTTATACGAATCCCTGAGCTTGTGTACCGGGATGATAATGGCGTTTTGTATATGACCGCCAAGAAGGTATGAACTATGAGCGATTCCACTTGTAAATATCTGCTGAACGATCAAATTTAGGACATCCCATACTGTTTGAGCCATCTATTAAGCAAATTGTTATGCCAACTGCTAAATGTTGAATGCTAAATGCTAAAAGTGATGGCAATATCGCAAAGACTTCAAAAATACTATAAGGGGTCATGAGATATATTATTAATATAAAGTGATCGAACACAAAATTCCTATACCACTTCGGAGGACTGCGTTGTGCTAACTTTTGACCTTGGGCTGGACTCTGCATTATACGACTTTCTGACAAAAGCTATCCTGTCTCTGTTGATAGGGATACTGATAGGTATAGAAAGGGAGCATCGGCGTAAGGATCAGGAGATCTTCGCAGGTGTGCGCACGTTTGCAATAGTATGTCTTATCGGTATGCTTGCAACCTATGTTGCAGAGGTGATGGACATCGCCATATTGCAGATCACCACAGCACTGGTTGCAGCTTCCTGTTTTGTGCTCGTGTACAGGATATACACAGCCAGCGGGAAACTTGGAATGACAAGTTCCATTGCACTGTTCTCAACTTACCTGCTTGGGGTCCTGGTAGCCACAGGACGTTACCTCTTTGCGATAATCATAGCTGTGCTCATTACTTTACTGCTAATTGAGAAAAAACCGCTTCACTCCTTTGCACAACATCTCTCAGATGACGAAATAATCAATGCGGTCCAGTTCCTTGTGGTCGCTTTCATTCTTTATCCGCTGATGCCGGAAGAGCCTGTAATGGGAGTTCTGAACCTGAAATCAGCCATACTTATCGTGGTACTGGTCATGTTCATCGGTTTTGTCAGCTACATCTCCCTTAAGACAGATGGGACCCGTGGAGGAATATCATATTCCGGGCTTTTTGGCGGGTTCATAAGCAGTGAGGCAACCACCGTTGCGCTTGCAACCATGTCAAAGAACAGGTCCAGCCTGATGGATGCACTGTACATCGGGATACTGATGTCAAACGTCTCAATGATAATCAGCAACACCCTGATCGCATTGATAGTCGACCCCAGTGCAAGTACCATGCTGATGATGCTGCCTCCACAAATAGCAATGCTCATACTGACACTTGCCATCGTCATTATCCGAAGGAAAGAAAATGATGTTATGACCGAACCACTGGAGATCGGTTCACCATTTGCATTAAAACCTGCTTTCAGGTTCGGTGCGATCTTCACCATCCTGCTGGTCATCACCAGTATTTCAAGCGAATTCCTTGGTACTGCCGGGGTCTATGCATCGGCACTTGGAGGACTTGTCAGCAGTTCAGCTGTAACTGCATCCGTTGCTGCACTGGCTTTCACAGGGAACGTATCATATACGGTAGCTGCACAGACAGCAGTGATAGCAGGGGTCATCAGCACGCTCAACAAGCTGGTCCTTATAAGGGTATCCGGATCAAAGGAACTCTACTGCCGCTCAAGGAATACAATGTTACTGATAGCTATCGTGGGGATATCCACTTTATACCTGTGGAGCCGCTACGCCAATCATACCGGATTCTAAAGATAAGCGAAAGACTATATGCATTGGATGTGAACACCTTTCAAAACATCCCCTCATGAAGTGATATTAATGAATACACAGTACCGACCTCTTTTGCCACTGAAGAACTGGTGTTCCATGGCAATGAGAGCAATTCAGAAGGAAAAGCCCTTTATTTCCCTGTGCATCAGAGAAAGATACTGATCGATGCTGAAAGTCACCCTGATGAATATTTTTCATGCTATCCCAAAGAGCATATCCCCGACAGCACTGAAGTGATCTACATTGGAACACTATATGGTGTGCCATGTTACTGTTTTGAAACGGAGGAAGAGCTTGTTGAAGGCAATATGCAGTACTTTGGCCTTCATGACCTATATGGTACAATTGATGAGGAAATGCTCGGTATTGCTTCCCGGGCAGTTCAAATGGCTGATCTTTACCGCACTCACCGATACTGCGGGTTATGTGGAGGAAGTACCCACTACGTCCCGGAAGAGACCGGAATGCAATGCCATAATTGTGACCACATTGCATACCCGCGGATAAGCCCTGCTGTCATAGTGCTGATAGAGAGGGAAGATCACATTCTTATGACGCGATCAAAGCATTTCCCGGATGGTGTCTATGGGCTTGTGGCAGGCTTTGTGGAAGCCGGGGAAACCATCGAGCACGCAGCCCACAGGGAAATTAAGGAAGAGGTCGGCGTTTTCGTAAAGGACCTGAACTATTTTGCAAGCCAGCCCTGGCCATTCCCATCCTCGCTGATGTTAGGATTTACAGCGAACTTTGCAGAAGGGAAGATCGATGTCGACGTGAATGAAATAGAGGATGCCTGCTGGTTCCATGTGGATGACATTCCGAAGCTTCCGGGAAAGAAGAGCATCTCATGTGCCCTCATAGACCATTTCATAGACAAACACGGAAATTGTGAATGAAACTGGTGGATCTTTGGTACCCACGCAAATTTTAAATAAATCTTTGCATAATCCTCCATATGGATGATATAACAGGGTTGGAACTTTCGCCAAGGAAGATCGAATACCTGAAATACCTTTTTGAAAGGAGCGACAATGTACGCACCACCGAGATATCCAACCACATGAACGTGGACCCTTCCACCATTACCAAAGCAATCAATGAGCTTGCTTCATCAGGATATGTGAACCATGTTCCGTACAGGGGTTTCAGTCTTACGGAAAAAGGAAAGGATTATGCACATTTCCTGTTGAGAAGGCACAGGATACTGAGCCTGATGCTTAACCATTACGGGCTCACTGCAGAGGAATCATGTGCAGAGGTTGCAAGGTTTGAAGGTTATGTGTCAAAAAAGGCCATAAATGCCATTTGCGATTCAATGGGACATCCGGCTTTCGGGGTTTGCGGCAGGATCGAACATGACAGCTGTAACCTTAAACATGAACACCACGAAGAGAAGGAAGAATGAGCTTCATTCGCCTGTTTCCAGGATCTCTTTTACCTTCTGAAGCACCAATACTGCATCTTCCCTTTTTACATCTGAGGCATTGTTCCTGCAATATTCCAGCAGAGGCTCCCGGTCTTCCAGAAGTCCTCCCTCAACTGCTTTTTTGATTATACCAAGGTAGCTTCTTTGAGGATAGTGGATGCTCTTTGTTATCCTGATAAGACCTTCGCAGGTCCCACTATCAATAATGCCTTCATCGAGGGCTGCCCGGAAGGTCTCCCTTATGTTCACAAGCGGTGTTGAGACCTGTTCAAAGGTCTCGGGATTGGTTGTCACTGCAACCTCATCATCCGCTTCGATGATACCATCCCTGTACCAGCCATAGATCCTGCCTACACCGGTCATGCCATGACTGTCAAGCTCAGAAGCACGCAACGCACCCATACTGCATCCGCCAACTACCTTGATGCCCTTTTTAATCGCGCGGATTATCTCCTTGTGGGCTACTGCAGCCCTGTCAAAGAAAACACCATCGATGATGCCAATTACGTCATAACCCTGGCCGGCCACCTTATCGACGTCGCCTCTTGCCACAGGTGGCAGGTAAACGGCATCGAGGATAGCTTTTGAATCCTCGTGGCTGATACTCGTACCTGCAAAGATAACTGCTCTCATGGGATCACTTTCGTTTGCCGAACCTTCTTTTCCAGGGTTTCTCGGCAGATGCTGATTGTTTGCGCCCTTGTCTCACCCGATGGCCAACACGTTCACGGTCAAGTGTGTACTGCTCGAATCCGGGAACTATGACCCTTACGACCGGGACACCTACGCTCTTGCGGGAAAGATCGACCACAATGGTACTGTCCGTGATCTTGCGTAGTTCATCGAGCACAGCATCGATGTTCTCTGCAGGAGTTGACCTGGAGATATCATTCAATTGTCCGGTTGTGATGGTCTCTGCCCCGTCATACCAGAAATTGTTCATTCTCTTCATACGCTCATACCCGATCTGCCTGACAAAAGATTCCCTGTCAGTGTCCTCACGAGCACCGTGGATCTGCACGACCCTTGACTGGGCAGCCTCGGTGATGGCCCTTCTTATTGCGATCTCAGGTTTCAGGTGGGAACCTGCACCCATTACAAGCAAAGCAGGATCTTTCAGGTCCAGGTCATCTGTTGCTGCCACAACAGAGGTAATACCCGTATCGTGTGGAAGCAGCCATAGTTTGAGCTGTACTCCGTTAGATGCGAATTTCTTCATCAGCTCATAATTGGTACCATCATCTTCGGTAAGGACAATTTCCCTGCCCGGATTCCTGTTGAATTCGGCAATGCTCAGTGCATCACGCTCGATGACCTCCAGCAAACCGTGCAATATTGCTTCCTCTATGACATTTCCCGATGCAAGCCCGTTGGTATTGCTTCTGAAAAGCCTTGCGGACATGCCCGGGGAATCGTATGGATGATATACTGCATTTGAAGGGACATAGATCTCCTTCTCGCGTAAAAGGTCCCAGCCTTGAGTCCACTCCACCAGGCTTTCCGGAGGCAATGGTTCAGGTAGAAGAAGGCTATGCGGATCAAGAAGTTCATAGTCCTTCGCGGCATTTTCAACAGACTCAACGAACTCTTCTGCGACCACATCCTCGACAATATCAGCATTTACGCCTACACGCTCTGCAAGACATCTCTCAAAGCTTTCCATCATGGCCGAGATCCTTGCCTGTGACTCGGTAGAACCTTTACCGGAGTAGATAGAAATAGCACCTTCGGCAGCTGATGGCCTGATGGCAGAGAATACCGGAATGCCTATCCGGTCCAGATCGGTGATACTGGCTATCCTTGTAACCCCTATCTCTTTCAGGTGGGGTTTCGTGTTACCAAGAGTTGTCTCCTCGTCAAGAACTCGCTGCGTACCATCCATATACTGTAATGATCGGTCGATTGGGATATGGGACATGTTAATCGGAACTCTTTTGCAACTTATATTTCTTGCGACAAAACCGAGAAAGATGTTAGTCGAAAGGATTATATATTATAGAAACATGATGTTGTGTTTAAGCCCATTTTACAGGCTAAATTTTTAAGAACTCAATTGAAGAGACAGGAGGAAATATATGATGAGAAATATCACGAAAATAAGTGATGAATATAGACGGTGTGAAGAAGACGGGACATACCATTCAGTCGTAAGTGGCCAGACCACTGAAAATCTGGATGCTGAAGAACTGGAACTTTACAAGTTCATTCTCGGCGGAATGCTGGCAAAATAACGCCTGCAAAACATATTTTTAGCTATCTTGCGTAAGGAAGTGTATGTATGATATTCATTCCGTACGCAAAGATTTCCCCGTCCTTGATGAAGTGATCTATCTGGACAATGGCGCTACAACCCAGACGCCTGTCCCGGCAGTCAATGCCATGAACGATTACTTCTTCAAATACGCAGCAAATCATGGTCGTGGAGCTCACAGGCTCGCCAGGCAAACTACCGATAATTACGAGGATGCAAGGGATAAAGTTGCAGAGTTCCTGAACACCACTCCTGAAAGCACCGTCCTGACCAAAAATGCAACTGAAAGTATCAACATGGTCGCCCTTGGTATTCAATGGGAAGCAGGCGACCACGTTGTGACAACTCTTGTGGAGCATCACTCAAACTTCCTACCCTGGATGAGATTAAAAGAAAAAGGCGTAGAGGTCACCATCGTAGGATCCGACAGAGAAGGACGTGTGAACCCGAAAGATGTTGATGCTGCAATTACTGACAGAACAAAACTCGTTTCTGTCAACCACGTATCCAATGTTTTCGGCTCGATAAGAGATGTTGAGAAAATAACACAGATCGCACAGAAAGGCGGTGCAATGGTGCTAGTGGACGGATCCCAGTCGGCAGGACATATGCCAGTGGATATCAAAAAGATAGGATGCGACTTCTTTGCCACACCCGGGCACAAGGGACTGCTTGGCCCTCAGGGAACAGGAATACTCTGCATCAAAGATCCGGATGCCCTTGAACCGACCTACGTTGGCGGAGGCACTGTCCATGCTGTCACTACAGAAGGCTATGAGCTGGAACCTTCCCCTTCAAAGTTCGAAGCAGGCACCCCGAACATCCCGGGAGTTATCGGCCTTGGCAGAGCCGTTGAGTACGTACAGGAGATAGGTGTGGAGGATATCGAGAAACACGAGAAGGAACTAACCACAGATGCTGCAAAACGTCTTTCTGAGATCGAAGGCGTGGAGGTATACGGGCCAAAGGACAGGACGGTCGTCCCGTTCAATGTGGAAGGTATGAACCCGCACGATGTTGCCATGATACTGGACGAGACCAGGAAGATCTGTGTTCGCAGCGGTTACCACTGTGCAATGCCGTCCGTTGACATGCTGGGAGTTGAGGGCACTGTGCGGGCATCCTTTGCATTATATAATACAGAAGAAGAGGTTGATTCACTGATAGAGGGTGTCGAGCAGATAACAATGCTCGCATGATCTTTTTTTATTGAAGCTATACAAGGGGACGATCGTCTCTACAATTTAGCTAAAAGGGTCGAGAAAAAGATAAAAGAAGAAAGAAAAAAAGCAAGAAGATAATGGAAATTATTCCATCATCAATTTTGTGAGACTTGATCTTGCTTCTGCGATCTCTTTCATGGAAAGGGAGATATCAAATTCCCTTCCTTTGATATGTAAGTCCTCTCCGCCAACATTACCGATGACGGAATATGGGATATCACCAAGCATTTCGACAACCTTATCTTTCTCAGAGGTTACAAGGATAGCCCTTGCATGGGATTCTGAGAACAGGACATCATCAGGTCTGAGATCTTCACTGACATCTGAGATATCGATGTTTGCACCTATTTCGTTGCACATCTCAGCAAGAGCTGCGGCAAGTCCGCCGGCAGACACGTCATGAGCTGCTACGACATTTCCACTTCTGATGATATTTATGATGGAGTCCACTATATTGGGAGCGTCTTCACGTACCTTTGGCGCACGACCATTGCTCCTGAGTCCTTTTATGTTATAATATTCCGAACCGCCCAGTTCATCAAAGGTGCTTCCCACGAGGATCACAGAGCTACCCTCTCCTGCAAAGAAGGAACCAGGGACGGTCTCAATGTCATCGGTTATTCCGATAAGACCGATGGAGGGAGTTGGTACGATAGCTGTGCCGTATTCACCACTCTCATTGTAGAGGGAGACATTACCTCCGACAACCGGAATGGATAGATCCCTTGCAGCATCACCGAGACCAAGGATGGCCTGCTTGAACTGCCAGTAGATGTCCGGCCTTTCGGGGTTACCGAAGTTGAGGCAATCCACAAGGGCTATACCCTGTGCACCTTTTACAGCAAGGTTCATGCTGTTCTCAACGAGGGTTCCTTTTCCGCCTTCATACGGGTCAAGAAGGGTGTGTCCCGGATTGCAACCACAGGACATTGCAAGGCCCTTGCCGTCTGCAATGCGAAGGACCGCTGCATCTGAGCCGGGTTTGTCCACGGTACGGATCTGGACCTCATGGTCGTACTGCCTGTATATCCAGTCCTTTGATGCAATGTTATGAGATGAAAGAATGTCCAGTACTGCCTGTTTCAGGTCAGCTGGAAGTTCTGGCTTATCCCCTATGTCACGCTCCTGAGGAGCTGTTGAGGGGCGCTCAAAGGTCGGTGCACCTTCTGTGAGAAGCTTGACAGGCATATCTGCGACAACCTCGCCTTCGAACTCGACGGTGTAATAGAGACGCTCTGTAAGCTCACCGATCATGCTGGCGTGAAGGTCATACTTCTTTGCGATGTCGAGGACCTCATCCACATTCTCAGGTGCAACTTCAAAGAGGATACGTTCCTGGGACTCGGAGATCATGATCTCATAAGGGGTCATTCCGGACTCGCGAAGTATTACTTTGTCAGCTATCAGGCGCATTCCAAGATCGCCTTTGGATGCCATTTCAGAGCTGGCACCTGCAAGACCTGCGGCACCAAGGTCCCTGCATGAAAGCACATGCCCGGTACCTATTGTTTCAAGTGTTGCTTCGATCAGGAGCTTTTCAGTGAAAGGATCACCGATCTGGATGCTTGGACGGTCTTCTGCTTCTGCAGCTTCTGAAAGGTCACGGGAAGCAAATGAAGCACCACCAAGACCATCGCGTCCTGTGGTGGAACCCACAAGGACCAGTTTGCTGCCTGCCTTCTGTGCACAGGCGGTCACGATGTTCTCCTCGCGGGCCAGTCCGACACAGACAACGTTGACAAGCGGATTTCCGCTGTATGTCTCGTCAAAATATGCCTCTCCCCCGACAACAGGAACTCCGATACAGTTACCGTATCCTGCAATACCTTCCACGATATGTTCAAAGAGGTAGAGGTTCTTCGGTGTGTCCAGCGGACCGAAATAAAGAGGATCCATCAGTGCAATAGGTCTGGCACCCATGGAAATGATATCACGCACAATACCACCGACACCTGTTGCGGAGCCGTTGTAAGGGTCCACATATGAAGGATGGTTGTGGCTTTCCATACCAATGGCAAGTACCCAGCCATCACCAAAACGGATAATTGCGGCATCATCACCGGGTCCGATGATCACACGGTCGCCAACAGTGGTAAAGGTCTTCAGCAAAGGAGCACTGGAACGGTAGGAGCAATGCTCGCTCCATAGGTTCAAAAAGCATCCCTGTTCAACAAGGTTTGGTTCTCTGCCCATCTCTTCTGTTATGATCTTCAGGTCATTTTCCGGTAACATTTGTGCGCCTCATTATATAAGGAGTATGATTTAGGCTTAAATAAACCATAGATTAGATAAAGATTTCCAAAGGTAATAGGAGTTCACGATCCATCGAACATAACCTGATCACCGATCGAAAGATCATAACGGGAAATTGTGCCGGCGGGAAGCTCTATGATGTACTTTACCTTTTCACCGGAGTCCCCCAGGCCTACCCATGGTCGAAGATAAGTAGTCTTCACGATCCTTTTTTCATCATCCAGGAAAAGAACGTCCAGAGGGAAAGGAACAAAGAGCATGTGCAGGGAGATCTTCTTCGGGGAAGATAGCACAAAGATCATAGCATAGCTATCCGGAACAGAGCTTCTGAACATCAGGCCCTTTGCCTGACTGAACATGCTTTTGGCATATTCAACATCCGATGCAATGACATCACCATTAGATATTAATAACATTGTGAATTACATCTAATATCTGTTTATTGTTTATATAAATAGTATACAGGTGAGTAAATGATCGGAGGAAATACCAGAAGATGAGTTCAGAAATGTGCCCGGTTTGCGGTTTGCCATCAGAGCTATGTATATGCGAAGAAGTGGCAAAGGAGCAACAGCGAATTACAGTGAAAGTGAACAGAAGACGATACGGTAAAGAAGTTACAGTTGTGGAAGGATTCGATGCAAACGAGATCGACCTACATGAGCTATCCACATACCTAAAATCAAAGTTCGCATGTGGCGGAACTGTAAAAGGAAGTGCCGTTGAACTACAGGGCAACCATCTGACCCGTATGAAGGAAGTCCTTGTCCAGAAAGGTTTCTCTCCGGAACAGATCAAAGACTGACCAATTGATATGCACATTGTGCATCGCCAACTCATTTAACTTTTCGAATACAGAACATGGCCATACAGAATTGCCATGTTTCCTTTTTTAAATTTGAAGGTATCTGCACATACGGCTGAAATGCTCAAACTTGAACGACCTGACGAAAAGAACATATAGGACGAAAAAAGGAAATATAATAATGAAACCTACCTGCGAGATAATGGTACAGAAAGTATTGCCTGCCATACGTGCCGAGCTTGCACGTTCCATGATGGTCGATCATGGATGCACCCAACAGCAAGTCGCAGACATATTAGGCCTTTCAAGAGCAGCCGTCTCCCAGTACGTCAGTGCAAAACGAGGAGCAGAGGTTGGATTTTCAGAAGAGACCATCGAAGAGATCAGGACGTTTGCCACAAAACTTGTGAACGGATCATCTGACAAGGTATTAACCGAAGGGATGTGCAATGTATGCAAGTTCGTACAGCGTTCAGGTTGGTTATACAAGAACGTACCCGGAGCAGAATACTGTATCCTTTGCAAAAGTGACGAGGAAGATTGAGCAAAAGCCTTTGTATAAAATGTAAGGGAAAAGGACTTTGCGGGCGACCTTTATGTCCGATCCTTGAAAAATTCAGGTCAACCGAGAATACCACAGCGGCGATCTCGACAGACGGTTCTATTTTTGGTGCATCCCCACCAGCTGTTTTTGTGGGAAGATACGGCTATCCACAAGTTACGGCCGGCCCGATGATACCACCCCAGGTGGATGCAAAGGATGCAATGATGCTTGAAGACCCCAAGCAATGGCTATCCATGGATATCCAGGATGTGATATCCGCCCGCTGCCAGCTTGTCAGGGCAAACACGACCATCAATGTGAAAGATGCGATGAAGCCAGACAGATTGCTGGAAAGATCACAGGAGCTGGCCCTTTCCAGATCACCGGTAGACACAGAGGCATGGTTCACTAAACCCCTTCAACAGAAACTGAAGTTTGACAGTGTCCTGACACCCATGGGACCATCAGGAGCGGTAAAGGACTTCGATATAGCAGAGAACCCGAAGGTCCCGAAGAAGGTCGACTACCTGGCATATGACACCGATGCGCTTGCAAAGGATGTCGTATGCGAACTTTTCAGGAGCGATATACCTACCGAACACATCACCAGACTGCTTTCCATCGGTCTTCTGGGGCAGCAGCGCAAACTTGTGCCCACCCGATGGGCTATAACCGCAACCGATGATATGGCAGGAAAGGACATCATCGACCACGTACGGGACATGCCACTGGTAAGTGAGATATCCGTGTTCAGCGGCGGATGTTTCGGGAACTATTTTGAGATAATGCTCGTTCCACGGGTGTTCTCCTTCGAGCTTCTGGAGATCTGGATGAAACGGTCGGTCTGGTCAGGCGGATCCTCCTGGATAGGGCAGGATATGGAAGATATCAATGGAAAGAAAGGATATTCGAACCTTGCAGGAGGTTACTATGCAGCACGCATCGCTGCCCTGGAATATCTGGAAGACGCTGGCAGGCAGGCATCGGTGTTCATGATAAGGGAGATCACACCTGAGTACTGGGCACCACTGGGTGTCTGGGTCGTGCGGGAAGCTGCCCGAAATGCAATGTCATCCATTCCACGTACCTTTGAAACGATAGAGGAGGCGCTTGATGATATGGCGACGCGTGTCCGTACACCTGCACAGGAATGGAAAGCTAAGACCAAAATGCTTTCAGACGTCCGTTTCCAGAGAACACTGGACTCTTTTTTGTAAGCTTCCCGCAAGACATTAAAATGGTATGATACAATTGGGCATTATGTCTGAGAACCAAGACAATATGTCACCACAGGAACTGGCAGATTTCCTGCTTAACAAAGTACGTCTTCTGTGCAGGGAAAGGCAGCATGAGCAAGCGCTGGATGTTGTGGAACAGGCTATCGAACACGCCCCGGACCCCACAGTGGCCTGGCTCATCAAAGGACAGATACTCTTCGGGCTTCACCTTTTTGATGAAGCAATTGAAGCTGCCGAAGAGGCTCTGAAGCTGGGTGACGATGCGGAAGTGCTCAAACTGAAAGGCAATGTCCTTGCTACTAAAGGAGAGCTTGAAAGTGCACTTGAGACCTTCAATAAGCTTGCCGAGGTCGCTACTGATGATGCTGATACATATTTCTTAAGAGGCAGCATCCTCGCGGAAATGGGAAATACGGATGAAGCACTTGCAAACTTTGAACATGCCATTGAGCTTAAGCCCGACATGGGGCATGCATGGTACAACAATGCAATGGTGCTTTTCAACTTAGAGAGATATGGTGCAGCGATCGGTGCATTGGATTCTGCAATAGACCTGATGGAAGATGCCACTGAACCGATATTCATAAAAGGAGTGGCACATCGAAGGCTCGGACAATCAAAGGATGCACTTGAATGTTTCCTTACAGCTGCCGAGATATGGGAGATGAAAGCACTCGTTACCAATAGTCCGGATGCATATCTTGATGCTCTGAATGCAGTAGAGAGTGCCATTGAGATCGATGTGACCAACGTGGACCTCTGGAGACAGAGAGGTAAGTTACTATATAGGCTTGGACACAAAGAGGAAGCAAAGGATATACTTGCCAATGCCGCTGAACTTTGCGTACAGGAAGACAACATCGCCGATGCACTGAAAACCTATGAGCTCCTGCTTGAGCTTGAGCCGGATAATGAAGAGGCCCAAAAGGCAAGGGAAGAGATCACTTCCATCGCATGAACAAAAAAATGGATATTGATACATTTATCACAGATGCAAACTTAACGGCTCGAAGACTAAGATCAGGAAGAGGATTATGATAGAATTATTTAACCCTATTGTGGTTTTATTAGTGCTGGCCGGCCTTTACATGGCCTGGAACATAGGTGCCAATGACCTTGCTAATGCCATGGGAACGTCTGTTGGAAGTGGAGCGCTCTCGATCAAACAGGTCATCATCGTAGCAGCTGTCTTTGAGTTTGTCGGAGCGGTTTTCTTTGGAAAGAAGGTCACATCCACCATTGCAAAAGGAATTGTGCCTATTGATGCCATAAAGGCAATCGACCCGAACCTTGTGGCGATAGGGATGCTTGCAGCAATTCTAGCCGCGGGATTCTGGATCACATTTGCTACATTTTATAACCTACCAGTATCGACAACACATTCGATCGTAGGGGCAGTCCTTGGTTTTGGAATTGTTGCCGTATACCAGGACATTATTTTACTCTCAGACATCAACTGGGCCGTGCTTACAAAGATCGTAGGCAGCTGGCTGGTCTCCCCTATACTGGGAGCCGTACTCGCATATCTGATATTTTCTGTTATCCGGGTAACGCTATTGCAAAAAGCGGAGAACCCATATCACATCGAGAAGAAGTTCGTGTACCTGCAGATCGGAACTGCCTGTTTCATTGCGTTCGCACATGGTTCTAACGATGTCGCAAACGCCGTGGGACCGCTTTACGCAGGCCTTAATGCACTTAACCTTGCAGAAGCAACGGTACCGATATGGGTGCTTATTGTTGGTGGTATCGGAATGGTGATCGGACTTGCAACATGGGGATACCGTGTGATCGAGACCATTGGTACAAAGATAACCGAACTTACCCCTACAAGGGGATTCTCTGCAGAATTTGCAACTGCATCCGTTGTCGTTCTTCACAGCTATAGTTCCCTGCCCATCTCCACCACCCATACCCTTGTGGGTTCAGTAATTGGTGTTGGACTTGCAGGAGGTCTTGCTGCTGTTGATCTTAGTGTTATAGGAAAGATAGTGATGTCATGGATCATCACAGTGCCTATTGCAGCATTTACATCGGCACTTGTCTTCGTGGCATTATTGGGGGTTGGATTATGAAGAAAATGGAATACATACGTTCTGTACTTGACGTATTTGCAAGATCGCCTTTCAAACCACTGTACCTGCATGCATCCAAGGGAGTGGAGACCGTAAAGATACTGGACCAGGCAGTCAATGCATACTGCACTAACCAGCCACTTGTGGAAGAGCTAAGCCATCAGATAGACGGTATCGAACATGAGGCAGATATCATTAAGCAGACCATCCGGGCACAGCTGTCATCCTCGATCATGCTGCCTGTAAAAGCAGAGGACCTGCTCAATTTCCTTAAACCACAGGATTCCATTGCAAATGTGGCACAGGAAGCTGCTTATATGTTAACATTGAGACCCTGCGATATGCCGGATCCAATAAAGACAAACCTCTGTGAGCTATCAGCACTTACACTTGAGACAGTGGAGACATACGAGAAGCTGGTGGATTCATTAAGCGAGATCCTTGAGACGTCCTTCAGTAAACGTGAGGTCGACGAGTCTCTGGTACTGGTACCTACTATTGAAGAAATGGAGCACAGGGTAGACCTCATAGAGAAGGACCTGCTCAAAGAGATATATTCACATGAAGAAGAGCTGGGTGCTGTGGGAGTATTCCACCTTGTAGAACTTGTACGTACCATTGCGGATATCGCAGACAAGGCGGAGCATGCAGCCGACAGGATAAGGACAATGATCCTCAGACGGTGATCAGTGAAGATTACCGTCCTCGTTCAATACTTTTAACAATTCAATGACAGAATAAGCAGCCCGGGTCACACCCATGCTGCGCCTGTCAGTATCGGTCCCTGCAATGTACAGGTTCTTGACAGGGGAACGGATGTCAGCAAACTGACCATCGATGGTCACTGCTGCCTTTTCGGGTACAAGTAACTGGTCGTGGTTCATTTCCACGCGATCCTGTATAGAAGGAATGGCACTGTAGATGGTCTCATAAGCATTCTTTATTCCTTTTTTTACATCCTCATTCTCATCAAGGAAGAAAGCAAATCCAACAAGTTGTTTGTCCTTGGGAGCAAGAGACGCATCATAATTGCTGATGGGCATGGCCCAGTATGGTGTGTCCTTGAACCAGATCTCAGAGCCCATGTAATTGAACTCGTCCATGACCCTGTCAAGGCCCAGCCAGACAGTAAGGCTTTTGCTATGCACGACCCCATCCAGAAGTTCCAGATATGATGACGGCAGGTCATCCATAAGGGATGGCAAAGATGATGCAAAGCCGGTGTATACCACAAGGTCACTTTCATATATCGTGTCTGCTTCGACACCATATGCTTTCCCGTCCTTTGTAAGTATGCGTTCTACCTTGCACCCGGTCCTGATCTCCACAGATGAAGGCAGCGAATAAAGGATGGCATTCAGCAGTGATTTTAAACCCTTACGAGGATAGCCCTGGGAGAGATGAACCTTGTTCTTGGCAAGTCTTCCGAGACTGGAAACGTTGTTGATCCTTGAATAAAGGGATGTGTGCACGTTCGAAGACAGCACTGACTGGAGGATCGACTCCGGGCGTGGCACCTTCTCTTCTTTTATAAATTCCTCGAACTGCTCCTGTGTTACACTGTCCCTGACAAAACTGCTACCTGCAAGCACCCTCTGGGCAGAGGTCTCATGCATGGAGCGACCTGAAAGGAAATAGGAGATCGCATCTACAAATTCATAGGTCTCCTTTGAGAGGTTCGCCGGCAGGGATTCATAAACAGACTGTTTTGAGAGGTCGAACCCGAACGAGGAAAGAGTCAGGGCCTTTGTGATGGACTGGGTGATAGCAAGGCGATCAAGCCTGGGGAACACATCAAAGGTCACGAAGTCACGGATGGTGGATGGGACCTTAAGGAAACGGTCCTCGGTCCTCACATAATAGTGACCATAGTTCTCGAAGACCGGCTGGTAATCAAAATAATTATCCATCAGACGCCTGAGCGGTCCTTCTGCAAGATGGGTGATAGCATGGGGACCGGTGTCCACCTGATAGCCATCTACCGTATAGCTGTTGCAGTTTCCCCCCACATCATGCATCTTTTCAAGCACGAGCACTTTCTTGCCATGCTTGGATAATGTAAGTGCGGTCAGCAGCCCGCTTGCACCGGCTCCGACCACGATGACATCATATTTTTCCATTTACCCCTCAGAAGATCTCAGGGACAAGACGGCGTGCAACCTCTTCATATGCTTTTGAGAGGTCACCCTTATCGAACCTGAATATATCCTTATCCATGGACTTTCCGGTCTCGACATCCCAGAACCTGCAGGTATCACATGAGATCTCATCTGCAAGTACGATCTCACCGTCCACTCTTCCGAACTCCAGCTTGAAGTCAGGAAGCAGGAAACCTTTGCTTTCGAAGTAGCTCTTGAGGATCTCATTGATCTTAAAGGCCATACTGCGTATGTAATCGATCTCTTCGCGAGTTGCAATACCCATTGCGACTGCAATGTCGTCGTTGATCATCGGATCAGCGTACTCATCGCTCTTGTAATCGAACACCAGTACCGGCTCCTTGAAAACAGTACCCTCTTCTATTGGATACTTGCGTGTGATGGAACCTGCTGCGATGTTCCTTGGGATCACTTCTATGAGAACGATCTCCACTTTCTTAACGAGCATCTCTGTGTCGGATACCATGCCAAGATAATGTGTCTTGATGCCTTCTTCCTCAAGCATCTCGAAGATCTTCTTTGAGATCTGGGCGTTGTAATAACCTTTCTTTGCGGCCTCACTCTTCTTCTTACCGTCAAAAGCGGTGAGACTGTCCCTGAACTCTGAAATAAGCTCAGAGGGGTTGTCGGTCTTGTAAATGGTCTTAGCCTTGCCTGAGTAAAGTTCTTCCGTTTTCATGAAATTCATCTCCAGATCTTAGCTACTATATAGGAATGCTGAATATAAATACATGTGCTATGTGTACTTTTTAGGACAGGAACGCAACAAAAATAAGAAAAATGATACATAATCTTATTACCTTTTATGTCAATTACACGCTTAGGTGAAAAAAATGGAACAGGAACTTATGAGAATAGGAGTGTCCCTTCCGGACAACCTTCTGACCAAATTTGACTCGATCATCGAACGCAGAGGGTATTCATCCCGCTCCGAGGGAATCAGGGATGCCATTCGTAATTACATAAACCAGCATGAATGGATGAGTGACATAAAAGGACGCCGTGTTGGTACCATCACTCTGATCTATGACCACACAAAAAGAGGCCTTTCCAACACTATCGCAGACACCCAGCATGATTATTCAGACCTCATTAAATCCTCCGTACATATCCACCTTGACCATGACAACTGCCTTGAAGTGATAATATTCGACGGAGAAGGGGAGGAGATCAAAGAGATGGATGAGAGGCTCATGGCATTGAAAGGTGTCAAATACGTCAAACTCAATACAGCACCTCCGGCAGAAAAGATCTGAAGGTCTCTTCACTTTTTTACTCTTTTTTAATGAAGCAATAACCTGAGAGCAAAGTTCTCAAAAACAGAGGGGATGAGAGGGGGACTGGATATATCCCCCCCGATTCGGTCATAGAAATGACGAAATGAAAGAACGTTTTTCTCGTACGACAATACCACCAATAAAGTAGCATTGGTCGTACGCTAGCCTCACTACCTGACGATAATATATTAACTTAACGAATGGTTTTAGACAGTTATTAGCATTATCATTTCGACATATAACCATTCAGAATAATAAAGAAAGAAATAACAAAATCAGAAAACAGATATGGATCAGGCGGGCCACCCATTGGCCCACCGATCGGACATACCCTATGCCGCCCATACCACCAAGGTCGCACCACCACGACCTTTTGTTTTTCAGAACGTACTAATATAATCATGAAATTGTAGCATGTTTCCTAATATATAATAATCGAATGATAGCATATTAACTTTATGAATGAATTTGTAATGTGAGTATACTCATCATTATTATTCAAAGTGACCCACATCTCCCAAATAATTATAAACAAAGCACCCGTTGTAGATGTTATGCAAAGGATCCTCATAACAGGAGGCCTGGGACAGGTCGGAAGCTATCTTGTTGATCGATTCCATGAAGACAATGAAGTTGTTGTAGTGGACAATCATTCATCCACCACACGGGAAGATGTGCCTGAAAATGTGGAAGTGGTAAAGATCGACATCCAGGATGATGTTTCAGATCTCGTGAAGAATTCCGATATACTGATACACACTGCTGCCCAGATCAGCGTTGCAAGGTCCATGCAGGAACCTTTTTTCGATGCACAGAACAATGTCATGGGCACACTTAACCTGCTCGAGGCAGCAAGGGAAGCAGATCTTGAGAGGTTCGTTTATTTCAGTTCAGCTGCAGTATACGGAGACCCCATAGAAGTGCCGATCCGCGAGGAACACCCGCAGGACCCCCACTCCCCATATGGTGCCAGCAAGCTGGCAGGTGAGAAATACTGCCTCATGTACAACAGGGCATACGGGTTACCCACTGTATGCATACGACCATTCAATATATACAGTCCCAGACAGGACCCTTCCAATCCTTACTCCGGTGTGATCTCAAAGTTCATGGAGAGAGTGCGAAACAGCCAGAACCCGATCGCTTTCGGTGACGGGGAGCAGACAAGGGACTTTATCTCAGTGCATGATATTGTTGACATGGTGGAACTTGTCATTGACAAAGAAGAGGCTGTTGGAGAAGTGTTCAATGCAGCAACCGGCAAGAGCACCACGATCAATGAACTTGCGAGCATCGTAATCGAACTCTTTGGAAAGGATGTTGAGATCGAGCACAAAGAACCACTGGCAGGAGACATCCGACACAGTGTTGCGGACATTTCAAAGGCAGAGGAACTTGGTTTTGTACCAAAGGTGGGACTTAAGCAGGGGCTTGAAGAGTTCCTTAAGATATGATCAGAGACTGACCACGGGCATATGTATCAAAGGTCTTTTTATTTCCATGTTGCTGGCATACCAACACCTATGCCCGGATGTTCCGGAATGCAAAAACAGGGCATGGAACCATATATTATTTATGCATTGGACAGGATAAAATAGTAAAACAATTAAGGATGAGACCAATGGAAGAACTACAGATCAAAGTAGAAAAAGCACATCCGATAGATTTCGGGCGTGGAATCATAAGGCTTGATCCGAGCACTTTACTCAGCTTGCAGCTTTCACCAGGGGATATCGTAGAGATAGAAGGCAAGAAATCAACGGCTGCAAAGGTCTGGCGTGCAGACAGACAGGACTGGGGACAGGGAATTGGTCGCATCGACGGGTTCACCCGGCAGAATGCCGGAGTGGGCATAGGGGAAAGGGCCGTTATCAAAAGGGCAGAGGTCACCCCTGCGGAGAAGGTCGTGCTTGCACCTCCCGAAGGAATTAGCATGGAATTCGGGACCAACATCCAGGCCATTATCAAACATAATATCCTGAAACATCCCTTTGTTGCCGGAGATGTCATCCCTATCACAAGTTCGATGACACAGCCAACCCCGGGCAACCAGGCAATACCTCTTGTTGCTATCGAAGCAACGCCGGAAGAGGGAATACTGA
Source organism: Methanococcoides vulcani (assembly GCF_900111645.1). Classification (GTDB taxonomy): domain Archaea; phylum Halobacteriota; class Methanosarcinia; order Methanosarcinales; family Methanosarcinaceae; genus Methanococcoides; species Methanococcoides vulcani. The sequence continues at coordinate 197,424 of NZ_FOHQ01000002.1, read as the reverse complement.
TCATTACTGAAAATACGGAGGTCGAACTGCGCCAGAAACCTGCAAAGGGTTATGAGGACGCTGCCCGCGGGATCGCCTATGAGGATATTGGCGGACTTGGTGATGAGATCCAGAGAGTACGCGAGATGATCGAGCTGCCTCTGAAGCACCATGAGATCTTCCAGCGTCTTAATGTCGAACCTCCAAAGGGAGTCATACTGTACGGCCCGCCGGGTACAGGAAAGACGCTTATTGCAAAGGCTGTTGCCGGTGAGTCAAGGGCGAACTTCCTCTACATTGCAGGACCGGAGATCATGGGAAGGTTCTACGGGGAAAGCGAGGAACGCCTGAGAAAGATATTCGAGGAAGCTGCAGAGAATGCACCTTCTATTATATTCATAGATGAGATCGACTCCATCGCACCAAAGCGTGAGAACGTGACAGGAGAAGTGGAGCGCAGGGTCGTCGCCCAGCTGCTGACACTTATGGACGGTATGGAAGAGAGGGGACAGATCGTAGTTATCGGTGCCACCAACCGTGTGGATTCCATTGACCCTGCACTGCGCAGGCCAGGAAGGTTCGACAGGGAGATCGAGATCGGCGTGCCGGACAGCGATGACCGTCTGGAGATCTTGCAGATCCATACCCGGGGAATGCCCCTTTCAGAGGATGTTGACCTTGAGTACCTGGCAGATCACACCCAGGGATTCGTTGGTGCAGACCTTCTTTCACTGGTACAGGAGGCATCCATGCGATCCTTAAGGAGGATCATCCCGGAGATCAACCTTGACGAGGACGAGATACCCGAGGAGGTGCTGGAGAAGCTCATAGTCCGGACAGATGACTTCGAGGCTGCACTGACAGAGGTCGAACCATCTGCAATGAGAGAGGTGCTGGTCGAGGTGCCTTCTGTTAAATGGGACGATGTCGGAGGTCTTGATGAGGCAAAGCAGGAGATCGTGGAGGCTGTGGAGTGGCCTATCAAACGTCCTGACAGGATAATGGAGATGGGTATCAAGGCACCAAAGGGAATTCTCCTGTATGGCCCGCCGGGAACCGGAAAGACACTGCTCGCACAGGCTGTGGCGAACGAGTCCAATGCGAACTTCATCAGTATCAAGGGACCACAGATGATCTCCAAGTTCGTGGGAGAGTCCGAGAAGGCCATCCGGGAAACTTTCAAGAAGGCAAGGCAGGTCTCACCATGTATCATTTTCTTCGATGAGATAGACTCCATTGCATCTACCCGTATGGCTGACAGCGAGACAGGAAGAGCTTCCCAGCAGGTGGTCAACCAGCTGCTGACCGAACTGGACGGACTGGAAGCCCTGAAGGAGGTAGTGGTCATTGCTGCCACCAACAGACCGGACATGCTCGATCCTGCACTGATGCGTTCAGGAAGGTTCGACAGGCTGGTGCTTGTGGGCAATTCCACCATGGAGGGAAGGGAGAGCATATTCAGGATACACGCACGCGACATCCCGCTGGACGGCGAGGTCAGCATTTCGGAGCTTGCAGCTATGACAGAGGGATATGTGGGTGCGGATATCGAGTCCGTGTGCAGGGAAGCCGTGATGCTTGCACTGCGTGAGGACTTCGAAGCAGAGCTTGTGAAGAACCGCCATTTCCTTGCAGCCATGGAAAAGGTCAAGCCTACTATTACCGAGGACATGACCACGTTCTACAACAAGATCCAGGAAAAGCTCAAGGGTGGTACACACCAGCAAGAAACAAGTTCTTATATGGGATATATGTAAATAATCTGTTAATTACTGAGGGAGACGAAAGATGGCAAAAGTGTTTGCAAAGAACCTGTCCAACAAACAGGTAATGGCTACTGACGGAACCGAGCTTGGCATATTGAACAACATCGTAATGGATGGAAAGACCGGAGAACTGGAAGACCTTATCATAAAGCCTGATATCGGTCTTGACACTTCCAAGTACCAGAAGGACGGTCAGTATCTCATTGTGCCTTTTGAAGCGGTAAGCGCGATCAAGGACTATATCGTGGTGGACAAGGTCCTGGCAAAGGGACTGCCATACGATCGTCAGTAAGGTCCTTTTTTTCTTTTATTCCAGAAGGTCATTGGAGAGAGCATATTCGATGGCCTCCAGCGCACCCTCGCCAAATGAGGCTTCCGTTATCATGGATGCCGCCTGCCTGGCCTCATCATCAGCATTGCCAACAGCTATGCCAAGGCCTGCCTCACGCATCATTTGGGCATCGTTGCAGGAATCCCCGATCGCCAGGAAATCAGAGGCCTGAATGCCCATCAGCCCGGCCACGGTGTGAAGCCCTGTGCCCTTGTTAATTTTCCCGTCCTTGATATGAACGGCATAGCCCGTGTCGATTACCTCCACATCCATACCGTTGTCCTCAACGATCCTGCGAAGCTGTGTAACATCCATGCCCCTGCGCAGTACGACCTCGGTCTTGCGGTATGCCGCATCGAGCTTTTCAAGATCAAAATACCGGGATAGCAGTTCATACGCCTCTTCACATTCTTCCATGCCATCGGCTATGATGGAAGGACTGTCAAAACCGGTGGAGACGACCCCACCGTTCTCTGCGATCACCATTCCGCTGATGCCGATGAGCCTGGCTACAGCATGGACGTAACAGAGAGGATTACCTGTGGACAGGATAACCGGAACCCTGAGCTCACGGAATTTCTTCGCGACCCGAAGATCCAGGGTCCTGTCGTGATTGGTTATAGTTCCGTCAATATCAACTACAAGGGCTTTGAAGACCATGCATTCAGATATGACGGAAGGTATCTTAAAGGTTGTCTCATGCGTCACTAAGTCCGTCCGTGGTGATGGACATGATAGCCTCGCCGTCCGGAAGGTTGGGTGAGTCTATCAGTTTGACGATCCTCTTGTCGCCCTTGGACTTCCTGATGTACAGCCTGAAGGTGGCCGTGTGACCAAGGATGTGACCGCCGATCGGCTTGGTAGGATCCCCGAAGAATGCATCCGGCTTGGACATGACCTGGTTGGTAACGACCACGCAGGAGTTGAAAAGATCACCAAAGCGCTGGATGTCGTGAAGATGCTTGTTAAGCTTCTGCTGCCTGTCGGCAAGCGTACCCCTGCCGATATACTCTGCCCTGAAGTGGGCTGTGAGGGAATCCACGATCAACAGACGGACAGGCATGTCGGAATCCTTAAGCTCGTTGGCAAGCTCGGAAGCTGAGTCCACAAGAAGTATCTGGTGATTGGAATTGTAAGCACGTGCCACATGGATGTTCTTGAGGAACTCCTCAGGATCATACTCCACGCCATGTTTCTCGGAAAGCCCCTTGACCATCTGTGTGATCCTCTCGGGCCTGAAGGTGTTCTCGGTATCGATGATAACAACCGATCCACCCAATCCACCCTGCTCCGGAGGCAGCTGCACGTTCACAGCCAGCTGATGGGCGACCTGTGTCTTACCACAGCCGAACTCGCCGTACATCTCTGTGATGGACTGGCTCTCAATGCCACCGCCCATCATCTCGTTGAACTCCTCACACCCGGTGGAGAGCTTGCCCACAAGTTTCCTGCGCTCAAGCACAAGGTCCCCGGTCTCGAACCCCCCGATATCCGCAGCCTGCCTGGCCGCATTGATGATCTTAGCCGCAGTTGACTCTCCTATCTCCGCACTGTTGGCAAGTTCTGCAGGGGATGCCACAGCGATGGCCTCGACCGTATTAAAACCGGCGTCCTTAAGTTTCTGCGCCGTAGCCGGCCCCACATGATCAAGATCTTCCAATAAAACTTCACTCATTTTGATAGCTCCTTATGGTGCACAGTTTTTCTCGTAGCGTGCACATTCGTTCTTCTTTATCTCCGCGGAGTATTTAAGCATGAGCTAAGCGGTGTGAAAGTATTTTATCTCTAAAAAGATCGAGTGCTTGAACCAAATAATTAATGTTATCAAAAATTCATTCAAATAAAATGTTTAATTTTATTTTTTTTACAATTTTATATGCACATATACAAGAAGCAATTGCCAAAGTTGTTACAAAATAAGGCATGATAAAATAATTGATGGAAAGTACATCTGTAATTAATCTGCTTAATATTGGTAATATTAGTGGCCAATGAAATAAATAAATTTGAAATGAATATTTTCCACAGATCAGTAATAATTGATTAATATAGTTAAAATTCAATAAATAGGATGATACGAATAGCATCGTCAGTGGGAAAGTAGATCCGTATATCAAAATATCATACTTTAATATTGTATTGTTTGGATATGCAACAGACAATAAAAAGATCACAATAAAAAACATTGAAAGTCCATGGAAGATATTTTTATTCATATGATCTATGAGATAACGACCACAAAAAATTCCAAAAATATAGATCGGCATATATGCCACAATCTTAAACAAGATCATGGAATGGAGCATTAAATAGTCCCAATAAATGATATCAAATATCATTAATGGGAATATGAATAAAAATAAAGTTTTGATATTAAAATAATAAATGATTGAAAAGCAAACAGATGTAATTGCAAGTAGAGCAACTAAATACCACAAATGAGCTGAAACAAAATTAGTTCCGATCAGAGTATTAAACAGGTCATTTACATTTAAGCTATTCCACCACTCATTGAAGTCTACAAAATTCAATTTCAGATAATATGTCGAGATATAAAGAACAGAAAAATAGGAAATAAATGCTAATAGAGTATATCCAATATAAGCTTTATACAGACGGATAAATCTTTTAATAAAATAATTGCTTAAAAAGGTTTTATCATTTATTTCATCAAAATGATTAAGACCCATTTTTAATCCAGAAGAAAAAGTAAATAAGACTAAGCCAAAGACTGCAAGATATTTGGTCAAAAACAAAGCGTCAGGTGTGTTTGTACCTTCTAATTCGTGGGCGAGTACAATGAAAAAAATAGCACACCCATCCATTAATGTAATTCTATTAACGATATTGTTTTTGAAATATGGCTCAGACCCCATTAAAAAAACATTGACTGGAAATTATAAAGTCATTGTGGAAACACTCCACACATCTTAGAGTATCAACAATCACCCAACACAAAGACTTATGTTACACAAACCCCATTTCAGAGAACAATGGGAAGAACAGCGGTAGGAGGAACTTTCGAATACCTCCACGACGGACACAAGCAACTGATAAGAAAAGCCTTCGAGACAGCCGGAGACGACATGTTGGACATCGGCCTCACATCCGACGACATGGCCGGAGAAAAGGACCGCGACATCCCTGACTACCCCACCCGCAAGAAGAACCTCACCGATTTTATCAAAGAGCTCGGCATCCCTGAAGAACGCTACCAGATCCAGATGCTCACCGACCCCTACGGAACCACCCTGGAAGACGACTACGATGCAATCGTGGTATCCCCCGAAACCTACCCCGTAGCCCTGAAGATCAACGAACTGAGAAAGGCCTCCGGCAAGCCGGAGATAAAGATCATCAGGATAGAATACGTCATGGCCGATGATGACATCCCCATCTCTTCCACAAGGATCGTACACGGGGAGATCGATGTACACGGGCATCTGAAGGGGTCACCGGACCAGCAGCCCGAATAATTTCAGAAACTTGCCCTTTTACCACACCGGTCAAAGACATAAGATCTACCAGGGTGTGATCGGATCATGCAGTGAGAGGAAGCTGTTGCAGATATACAAATGACCTGCATACATCTTATTAAGACACGTTTCTTTTTATAAGCACATGCTAACTTTTTCTAAGAATAAAAAAAGGTCAATCCAGATCATTAAGGATCAAGCTGATGGATGAGCCCAGAGATGGAAGATCCTGTTGTATCGTGTCCCATACAATTCGCGTATCGACACCAAAATAAGCATGAATGAGCCTGTCACGCATTGAGGCCATCTCCCTCCATGGAACAGAAGGGTACTGTGACCTTACATCGGAAGATACGTTCTTGGAAGCTTCACCAATCACTTCCAGAGCCCTTATGACAGCATACTGGGTCTTTTTGTCATCCTCAAAACGTTCATAGGTATATCCTTCCACAAATGTCAGAATATCATCTATGGAACTCCGGATATCCTCAAGGTGATCAACACTACTGCGGATCATGCTTCTACCACCTCTGCAAGGATATGCCGGCCAATGCGTGGTTTTAAGGCATTTTTGGATACGAGGTCCACACGCACGCCAAAAGCCTGTGAGAGCTCTTCTTCCAGACGTGCATAGCCAAGCAATGTTATGGTCCCATTGAACTCTACAAGAATATCAAGATCACTTGAAGAGGTCTGCTCCCCCCGTACAACAGATCCAAAGATCCCCATATAACTGACCGGATACCTTTTCTTCAGATCCGGGAGCATCTCATGTAATTTGTGCAGATATGTTCCAATTTCCTCATTCTTTTTCGGATCAACCATATTAATCAAATCTATGCTGATGCTGATATATAAAGAAAGCCTTCGAGACAGCCGGAGACGACATACTGGACATCGGCATCACATCCGACGACATGGCCGGAGAAAAGAACCGCGACATCCCCGACTACCCCACCCGCAAGAAGAACCTCACCGATTTTATCAAAGAGCTCGGCATCCCGAAAGAACGCTACCAGATCCAGATGCTCACCGACCCCTACGGAACCACCCTGGAAGACGACTACGATGCAATCGTGGTCTCCCCCGAAACCTACCCCGTAGCCCTGAAGATCAACGAACTGAGAAAGGAATCCGGCAAGCCGGAGATCAAGATCATCAGGATAGAATACGTCATGGCCGATGATGACATACCCATCTCTTCCACAAGGATCGTACGCGGGGAGATCGATGTACACGGCCATTTGAAGCTAAATTGAGATGTCGTTCTGGTGTGAAATATTACCCACACCTACAAAAATACTAATTTACACCAATATTTATGTTTCTATTTTAATATATAAAAGAGAATAGAACCATTTTGCTTAAATATTTTTAGAGCATTCTATATATCGAGTGTTAAGGTAGTAAGTATGACTAGTGTAGAGAATACTTGCTCTATATGTGGCAGTAATTTCATTGTGGATAAGAGCGTAGCCAAAAGTGATCTGTGTTGCACGCCAGGGGCTTGTTTGAAGAGCACGAGCAAGCAGTTTGCAGTGGAATTTAGTGCAGATCTGAGAAGATCAGCCCCTCGTTGTAGATTGCAGGAACGTGATCTAGCCTATAGATTAATTGATGTTTGGTTCATTTATCGAGAGATTATAAGAGGGGATGTTAGCTAAACATCTGAGGATATCATATGATACCAAATCACAAATTGGTCGAGAAATTGAAAGGACAAACGGAACTATGGGACCTTTTCACGAAAAAGGAGGAATACAACCCTTTATTTCTGGACGAGTATGAGCGGTTTCCACATTATTTGAGCAATAACCGGGATGTCTTTGAACCAAAGGTTTCCAGATATTTGGTAGATAATGGCTTCAAACCGGAATATCCGGATGGAAAGAAATTTGCAGTCTGCCTTACTCATGATATAGATGAAACCCATCAGGACCCCCTCGTTTGTGCATCTATTTCCATGAGATCTGCCATCAAAGGCAATATTAGAGATGCGGTTGATTACCTTACCTATACAGTTGACAAACGGAAGCATCCATTCCGGAACTTCCGTGAGATAATGGAACTGGAAGAAAAGTACGATGCCAAATCAAGTTTCTATTTTCTTGCACTTGAACCTGGAGAACAGGACTATAACTATGAGCTGCAGACAATCAGGGATGACATAAGATACATCGATTCCAGGGGATGGGAAGTAGGCCTTCATGGAGGCCATGCCTCGTATAACAATTACGAAGACATCCTCAAAAGGAAAGAGAAACTCGAAACCATCCTTGGAAAGAGCATAATAGGATATCGAAACCATTTCTTAAGGTTCAAGGTTCCTGAGACCTGGGATATGTTAAGTAAAGCCGGTTTTAAATACGATACAACATTCGGATATAACGATTGTGCAGGCTTCAGGAATGGAATGTGCCATCCATTCAGACCGATCGACCTGAAAACAGGAAAAGAGAGTGAGATCATAGAAATTCCCCTAACGATCATGGACTGTTGCCTTTCCAATAATTATATGAGATTAGATTTCAATGCCTCATGGAACCTCGCAAAGCAACTGATCGATACTGTCGAAAAGTACAATGGTGTTATCACAATACTCTGGCATAACATATACATGCAGGATGAGAATCTGGAATTATATAAGAAGATCTTAAAGTATTGTTATGAGAAAGATGCCTGGATGACAAGTGGGAAAGAGATGTATGAATGGTGGAGTAAGTTATGATCACACAATATCAATTTACCAGTGTTCATTAAATTTTGGGGAGAGACTTTGAAGATCGATAACTGCGCTCTGGTTTTGGGTGGATATGTCAACGGATATTCAATAATCCAGGAATTGCACGAAAAGGGTGTAAATGACATAATCCTTTTTGATGAGAGAAAAAGAGTTGGAGCACATAGTAATAAAATTAAAAATTTCATATTGATCGATAAAACGCCTGAGAGTTTATCCCAGGAAATAAAAAAATTACATGATATATATGAAAAAATTATTGTGTTTCCTACAAATGATCTGGAATTGGAGTATTTGCACGCGATATACCATGAGATCAGATCATTCTGTTTTTTACCTTTCAATTATGAAAATATCTTAGAATCTTCTGATAAATATGTTCAATACTCATACTGTGAAAAACTTGGAGTCCCATATCCAAAAACATTGAACATAGAAACTATTGACGATATAGAGAAAATATCATCAATACAATATCCAGTAATAATAAAGCCTCATAAAAGAGAAGATCTAAAAGTTCAGGTTTTCAGGAATTTACAATTAAATGATAAAAATGATCTTGAAGATAATAGAGAAAAATTACAGAATTATTTAAAGATGGGAATTTCATTTTTGGCATCTGAAGTAATACCCGGGAATGGATCAAATATCTATACTTATGTAGGATATCGAAGTCAAAGTGGAAAAATATCAAATGAATGGACCGGCAAAAAGTTATCCCAGTATCCAGATGATTTTGGGGTCTTTTCAAGTGCTTCCAATGAGGCTCCGGAAGAGGTATTGAATTTAGGAAGAACGTTGCTGGATGGAATGGACATAAAAGGAATAGCACAACCTGAGTTCAAGTATGATCACAGGGATAACAAATACAAGTTAATGGAAATAAATCTTCGCTCAATGATGTGGCACAGAGTTGGGAACCTCTCAGGAATAAATATACAATATACCCAATACTTAGACGCAATTGGAAAAGAAGTGCCAGAACAAATTCAAATAAAAGATAAAGATATTCATTTTGTTTATTTGAAGCATGAAGTAATAAATACACTTACAAGAAGAGGGTACTACCGTATATTTTTAAACAACGTATTCAAATCCGACAAAACTTATTTTGCACTATATGATATAAGAGACATCAAACCATTTCTAGTTGATTGTAAAGATATAATTTTAAATCTTGGGGCCATATGCTTAAAAGCATTAAAAATCATATGATCTTGATGCCGAAACCTACCCCGTAGCCCTGAAGATCAACGAACTAAGGAAAGGCCTCCGGCAAGCCCGAGATAAAGATCATCAGAATAGAACACGTCATGGCCGACGATGACATCCCTATTTCTTCCACAAAGATCGTACACGGGGAGATCGATGTACACGGGCATTTGAAGGGATCGAAGGAAAAACGTGAATGATGCTTCATTGATATGAGCTTAAAAGATGGCTTTGATAAAGGAAAACAACATTTACTACGAAGTTAACACTGAAAACCGACACAGCATACTGTATATACACACTCAAAAACCAAACCAATTAGCTTAAATATTTTTACTCCCATTGGATACCTCGGTACAAAACAAGTTAACTTTACATATCATTTATTCGGTGGGCAAAAATATCAAAGGGTGTAAAAATTGAGGTATGTTGAAAAAAGCTGCCCCGTATGCGGGAATAAGTTCATAGTAGATAAGATTGTGGCAGACAGGGAGTTGTACTGCACACTTGGATGTTGTTCCAAGGCTATGGGTGATGAGCCGGAAAGTGTAGTACTGGAAGTCTGACCTACTAAAGGTTTATCGTTACTAAAAAACGTCTTAGTATTATTTTTAACTCTGTTTTTTGGCTAGTAGAGACTATTTTTGTTGAAATTATTAATTTGATCAAAAAGCGAGATATTTACAATGATCCCCATAGCAAAACCCGACATTGGTAATGAAGAAAAAGATGCACAAAAGATATTAGTCACAGGTGGAGCGGGTTTCATTGGCAGCCATATCGTAGACCGATTGATAAAAGATGGAAACTCTGTTACTGTGTTTGACAACCTTAGCTCAGGGAAAATGGAGTTTTTGGAACAACATATAGATAATCCGAATTTTACATTTATCAAAGGTGACCTGCTAAACACAGATGAAATACAGAACGCCTGCAAAGAAAAAGACCTTGTTTTCCACGTGGCCGCTAATCCTGATGTCAGACTGGGTGCTTCAGATACAAAGGTACACTTTGACCAGAATATCACCGCAACCTACAATGTACTGGAAGCTATGCGCATCAATGAAGTTAAAAGGATCGCATTTACATCCACATCAACAGTCTATGGAGAAGCAACGATCATCCCAACACCTGAAAACTATGGTCCGCTTGCCCCAATATCTCTCTATGGTGCATCCAAACTGGCCTGTGAAGCTCTGATCACATCTTACTCACATACTTTTAGCATGCAATCATGGCTATTCCGTTTTGCCAATATAATTGGCAATAGAGGCACTCATGGCATAATTGTAGATTTTATTGAAAAACTCAAAAATGACCCAAACCATCTTGAGATACTTGGAGATGGAAAACAATCCAAATCATACCTATCAGTAAAAGAATGTGTGGATGCGATCACTTTTGCTATCGAAAAAAGTAACGATGAAGTGAACATCTTCAACATTGGATCAGAGGACACTACAAATCCAACGAGGATAGGAGAAATCATCGTTGAAGAAATGGGACTTAAAGATGTGAAATTCAGTTATACTGGCGGTAGTAGGGGATGGAAAGGAGATGTCCCAAAAATGATGCTTTCGATCGATAAGCTGAATGATCTCGGATGGGACCTCAACACAGGATCAGAAGATTTTGTGAAGGATACTGTGAACTCATTACTGAACTGTTCATAAAACTACTATTATAGCAGAAGCGAGGAATAAAATTGAAAGTTGCTATTGTCCTGGGTACAAGACCTGAGATCATCAAAATGAGCCCCATAATAAGGGAATGTGAAAAACAGGGACTTGACTATTACATACTACATACCGGCCAGCACTACAGCCATGAAATGGACAGGGTATTTTTCGAAGATCTTGAACTCCCACAACCAACCTACAATCTTGATGTCGGCTCCGGAATGCATGGCGAACAAACAGGAAAAATGCTTGCAGGTATTGAGCAGATCCTCCTGAAAGACACACCGGATGTCGTACTGGTTCAGGGAGATACCAACACCGTACTGGCAGGAGCACTGGCAGCATCAAAACTCCACATAAAAGTAGGACATGTGGAAGCAGGACTACGCAGTTTTAACAGAGATATGCCGGAAGAGATCAACCGGATCATGGCAGACCACATCTCAGACTATCTTTTTGCACCCACAGAGAACTCGAGACAATACCTGCTGAACGAAGGCATTCCTGACGAGAAGATACACATCACAGGCAACACCGTTGTAGATGCCGTTTTCCAGAACCTTGAGATAGCTAAACGAAAAACGAACGTGCTTGAGAAGTTCGGAGTGGAACAAAAAGGATACTTCCTGACAACTATCCACCGTGCAGAGAACGTGGACAACAAGGAACGCCTGCAAAGCATACTCAACGCATTCGAACAGATCCACTCAAAATATGAATTACCAATGATCTTCCCTGCACACCCCAGAACTGTCAAGATGATGGAAAACTTCGATCTGACAGCGCCAGAAGGCACACAGATCGTAGAACCCGTAGGATATCTGGATTTCCTTCAACTTGAGAACGGTGCAAAGCTCATAATCACCGACAGCGGAGGATTGCAGGAGGAAGCCTGCATCCACGGAGTGCCATGTGTGACACTCAGGGACAATACCGAGAGACCTGAAACCGTGGAAGTGGGATCAAATGTGGTCGCAGGTATCGGAGCAAACATCATGGATGCCGTAGAGACCATGATAAAGAAGAACAGCGACTGGACAAACCCATACGGAAATGGAACTGCCGGCGAACTTACCATTAAAAAATTACTATAACAAAATTATCAGAAGGGATTCAATGTCAAAGATCTGCGTACTTGGAATGGGATATATTGGACTGCCAACCGCCCTTTTGTTTGCCAACAACGGCCATGAAGTGGTCGGTGTTGATGTCAATCCAAAAGTTGTAGAGAGCCTCAAAAATGGAAAAATGCCCTTCGAAGAAGAAGGATTCCAGGAACTTCTGGACAATTCCATTGCAAATAATACATTCAGAGCTACAACCGAGGTCGAAGAAGCAAACACATTCCTTGTAGCAGTACCCACTCCATTCGATGCAGACCTGAAAATGGCCGATCTGAAATATGTGATCTCGGCCTGCGATATGATCCATCCTCACCTCAACAAAGGAAATCTGGTTATCATAGAATCCACGATCCCACCAAAGACCTGTGAGAACCGTGTCAGACAGACACTTCAAAGATCCGGCCTGAAAGCACCAGAAGATTTTCACATCAGCCACTGCCCCGAGAGAGCAATACCCGGAAATACACTCTACGAAATGGTACACAACGACCGGGTGATCGGTGGCATCGATAAACCATCAACAGAGATCACAAAAGAACTCTACTTATCTTTCGTAAAAGGAAATCTCTACCTCACCAACAACAACACCGCTGAAATGATCAAGCTTATGGAGAACACCTATCGTGATGTGAACATCGCCCTCGCCAATGAGCTTGCCAAGATCTCAGAGGACTGCGGCATAAACGTCTGGGAGGCGATTGATATTGCGAACAAGCATCCCAGGGTGAACATCCACAAACCAGGGCCCGGTGTTGGAGGACACTGCATTGCCATAGACCCCTGGTTCCTGACAGAAGATGCAAAGAGCAGCGGGCTCATCATGCTCTCTCGTCAGATCAATGACTCCATGCCAGTCCATGTACTGGGAATGGTCAAAGAGATGATCAATGGTATTGACAATCCTACAATAACCGTTTTCGGGGTGGCCTATAAAGGAGACATCGGAGATACCCGAGCAACCCCTGCAAGGAAGTTCATCAAGCTTGCAGAGAAGGAAGGGTATAATGTCAAAATCTATGACCCTTATGTGAAGGATTTTGATTATCCGATTTTGGGACTTAACGAGGCTGTGGAAGGAAGTGATTGTATTGTTATATTGACAGATCACAGTGTATTTAGAGAAATGGAACCGAAGAACTTCTATGAAAGTATGTCAAACCTAAATGTCTTGGATACACGGAATGTTATCAATACTTCATACTGGAGCCATTTTGATTTTAATATAAATCTCATTGGCAAAATTAATCAAAGGTAAATATTTACCTAGGCTATGCTGATCAAATCTGAAAAGCATATTGTTTCCACTTAATCTAAAACAAAAATAAACTTGCTTAGAATGGTTGTGGTGAGTTGTCCATTAGAACATTTATTTCAAACATGACTAAGAATTCATTTTCCGTTCTTTATGAAAGAATATATCATGAAAAAATGAGTAATGAAGTCATTCATTTCTTAGAAAATATGCTTTATGTTGCTACGGGGACAATTCTTGCCACAGGATTTTCATTTATATTTAATGTATTAGCAGGAAGAATTTTGGGACCCACTGAATATGGAAAATATGTCCTTGTTAACTCGGTTGCAATGTTGCTATATATCCCAATGCTTTTTGGGATTAGTACTGCGATGGTGAAATATAATTCAGAAAAAGGTGACTTTTTTAGACAGAAAAGCATCATATCAACGTCATACATTTTAGTATTGATCTTTACGATTGCTTCTACACTTATATATCTAGAATTTTCATCGGAATTGTCCCAGATTTTTTCAATTAGTGTTGATTTCTTATATTTGTCTATTGTTTTTGCATTTGTGTTTGTATTCCATACACTAACAATTAATACCCTACGCAGTTTGCATAAAATGAAGATTTTTTCTTTATTGAGATTTGCATATGGATTTCTTTTATTAGGTGTATTTATGCTTCTTATTTTTGGTAATTATTTTTCATTTAAATCGATGCTAATTTCTACATATCTTTCTTATGTTGTTACAAGTCTGCTCATATTAGTTCTAATTTATAAGTACGTTAGATTAAATTTTAATAAATTCTGGGCTAAAAAAATAATTAAGTACAGTGCTTTTGATATTTTTAGTTGTGTTTCATTTGTGCTATATACAAACATTGATAAAATATTAATAAATAGATATATGCTAGTAGAAGATATTGGCCTATATAATGCTTACATCTTTTCATCGATAAATGTCCTAGGTTTATTTTCTGGAATTCTAATTACAGTTTTATTTCCAACTATATCCAAATATAATGATAAAAGATCAATATTGAAAAAGATTAAAAAGATAATACCATTTATTATTCTTTTTGGTTTACCATTCTCAGCAATTGCACAATACATTATACTAAATTTGTACGGAGACAATTATCCAATCAATTTATCCTTGGTTTTGATTTTTGCAATTACATCAGTATTATTTGTAGTGTACGATATATACATATGGACATTTAATTCTATAGGTATTGAGGGCGTTAAATTAACGATGAGTGGAAGTGTCACAATAGCTATTGCTAATATATTTCTCAATTTGTATTTGATACCTAATTTTGGACTTCATGGAGCAATAGGGGCAACTGCATTATCATATTGCATTGGTATGTGCGTAATGTTCACTAACTGGAATTACAAACAGTATAAAGTAATAAATGAGGAGTGAGTGTATATACCCTTTGATGTTTAATCAAAATTCGTCCCACATATACTTAAAAAGAATAAATATTAACAAGCCAATTTTCATGCTCACCATTTGAATATATTACGCTTACAGATTTATCCATTTCGATATAACTTTTGTTGTACTTGCTAGCAATGTCCCAAACTTCTGTAGGCAATACTTTATAATTAATTTCCATATATGTATCATAAGTTGTATAAAAGGATTCATTGAGCTCTAATTCATTTATAACCGCATCATTAAATGATTCGTACTTTTCATAACCATAATTTGTAGGTAATTTGTTTCGATTCTTATTTATCGGATCTTTTAAACTTTCTCCATAACCTAAAATATAGAATCCATTTTTCCAAATGTTCGTGTTACTTACAAATTGCAAATCATTATTTCGATTCACTATTATCCATTCTAACCCTGAATATTCCATTTCAGTCATATGATAATTCGGAGATGATTGATGTGGTGATGAATATACATTGAAAACAAAAAAAGAACTTAAAAGAATTAGTATTATAAATGGAAAAATTATATATTTTTTATTAATTTTTATAAACTCTATTGAAAATAGTCCACAAGTAATTACGGATAATATAACTGCAAGTCTCGATACCCTTATAACTTCGAATTCTATAAAATAGCCAACCATAAAGCTAATTGAAATCAAAAATCCAATAAATTGGAAATATGAATATGAAATATTAACTAAAGGTAAATCTACTTTTTTGTGATGCTTGTACAGATTTGAAACGATGAATAATGTTGCAATCCCAAATAGTATTACTAAATATCCATAATTCCAAAATAAATATTTAATGGTATTGTATGCAGATAGTTGAGATGTTGAATATATATCCATATAGTAATTACTTATTGAAGTATCAGATTCGGATAACAATGAAGTATAGATTATTTTGAAATAGCGTAATATAGAGGAATAAGATAGGTACCAAGCAAAAAATGCTATTGAAATTAATAGAGCAAGATTTAATTCTTTTGCATCAGAGAAAGCAGATTTTTTATGAATTTTATTTATGAAGAAATACCCTACGATCAATATTAGTAAAAGAATTGTTGTAATTGGATGCATGAATGTTATTAAAAATGCTAGTATTAGGATTATTATTGAAAATTCTACAGGTTTTTTATTCGCCCACGATTTATATTGATAAGAGCCTAATATCAAAGGCAACATGATGGCTGACAAAACAGAAGGATGCACCCTTAAATTGAATACTGAAAAAATCAATAAAGTTGAATATCCTACAATTATAATCTTTTTCCAAACTTTCTCAGTTATTGATGATGCTAAAAAGTAAACATATAATGAAAAGCACAAAGTAAACATTATGCTGATTAGAGTTGTTATATTTTCAAAAGAAATGTTTGTGACATAAAATATTGTAGTCCCTAGTAAATGTAATATTGGGTAAAAAACCTCATTATGTACGTGTCCAGTTTGAACTATGTCCTTCATAACTCCGATATGAAACAAAACATCTCCTTCACCTCTTCCATAAAGCCAGTATCCATGTAAATTGCTTAATGATAAAAGAATAGTATTTGCCATTAAGATAAGGAGAAAAGCAAAAACAAAGTACATAATTGTTTCATTTTTTCCCTTTAATGATCCAAATATAACTGAATATCCAAAAAAATATGCAACTATAAATAAAAAGAAAAAATATCCAGGAAAAGCATCATAAATAGTTAGTTCATATCCTGCAGCATTCGGTGTGCTATAGATCACATATAATATGCCACACAACGTAAGGAATCCAAGACTCAAAAAAATGCTGGATAAACGATTCATATTCACTGTTTTACCCCTAATATTTTCTTGTACATTTCCAGTGTTTGCTCGACAATTATATCTGAATTGTATTTATTTTGTGCTATGTGTCTAGCACATTCACCCATTTTCACTCTTTTTTCTTTATTTGCAAGCAATTCAACTGTGCATTCGGCTATCTTTTCTGGGTCGTTTTGATCCATGAGATAACCATTTACTCCATTTTCAACCAGATATTTATTACTGTTTATTTTAGATACTATTACAGGAGTTCCTGTTGCCATCGACTCTATTATTGACATTGGTTGTGTTTCTTGATTTGAGAGGAGATAAACAATTGATGCTTTTTGGTATAATTCAAGAATTTTATCTCTTGACACCTTTCCCAAATACTCCACATTTTGAGTTAAATTGTTTTTTATAATTGACTCATTTACTTTTTCTAAATATGTTTTATCAGAACCACCCGTTAAAATAAGTTTTACATCGGGCACCTTTTCTTTTACTAGCTTTATTACTTCTATCGCTGCTAATTGGTTTTTTCGTTCTGTAATTCTGGCAGGATAAATAATAAAATTCGATTTATCCTTTTTAGTTGAAGAAATTGAGAAAAATAACTCATCTATTGGATTATTTATTTGGAAGATCCCATTCATTTTGTCATATGTATTCATTTCTTTAAGTATATCTATCACATAAGGACTGATGGCCACGAAACCATCCAGTTTTGACAAGATTTTTTTCAACATATATGTATTGTAATCATGGTAAAGTAAACGTGTTAATGGATTTTTAACAAATTTTTTTTCAATATGGAATATTCCATGTAAAGTCAATATTTTAGGAATGTCCATATCCATAATTTTTGCTAATGCTATAGGATAATGTGCATGTATTAAATCGAAGTCATTCTCTTCTATAAATTTCCTAATTTTAATTGGATCTCCAAAACTTCTAGGTAACAACTTAAAACTTGGTATATAATGCACAGGAACGTTTGAAAAATATTCATGTGTGAAAGGATTTGTCACATCATTACGGATAGTAACTATACTTACATCTATATTATTATTAGATTTGCAAATACCTTTTACAAGATTATACAATACATTTTCAGGTCCCGCTCCTGGAGAATGATTTGGCAATGGGAATTCACCGATATAACATACTTTCATAGTACCAACCATAATTTTTTATATAAGTTTTTGATTCATTCCAATAGCTTATTGTACTCATCAGAAATTTGATTCGCAATGATTTTCCAATCATAGTTATTTCGAATTTTTTCTTGATTAAATTCACCCATCATCATTCTTAATTTCAGACTTCCGATTAGTTCAATGATTTTATTTGCTAATTCAAGAGAATCGCCCGGAGTGATAAGAAAACCATTTTCTCCATCCACAATCACCTCTGGAATCCCACCAACAGGTGTAGAAATTATCGGTAACCCTGCAGCCATTGCTTCCAATATTGAAATTGGTAACCCTTCAATATATGAAGGCAATATGAATATATTTGATTTTTTGTATGTATCAACCATTTCCTGCTTAGAAAGCATTCCTAAGAAGAAAGTATTGTTATCAATATTTAGTTCACTTGCATATTTTTTGATCTTGTCAAATTCACCCAGCTTTTCTTCTATACCAGCGAAAACAAATCGAGCATTATTATGTTTTTGCAAAACGTGTGGAATGGAATCCAAGATATCATATATCCCCTTTTCCTTTGCTAGGTATCCAGCAAATAATATATGAATAAATCCATTTTTCGATTTTAGTACATTGTCAGGAAGGTACAAATCGGAATAAACGCCATTCGGAATGACTATAATTTTATTCTTATTTACAATCTCTGCGAAAAAATCATTCCAACCATTAGATAATACAATTATTCTATCAGATATATTTAAAAAGAATCTAATCAATGATTTAGTAAGGGGAATTCGAGTATTTTGATAAAATTCACTGAAGCCTCCACCATGTATGTGCATTATAACTTTAGTGAAAAAAAGTTTTGAAACAATCAAAAATATAGATTTTTCCCAGAATGCCATATAGGAGGAAGTATGAATATGTACTATTTTTGGGCGCTTAAAAGATAGTAAATATATTAATTTAAATTTGTTTTTTAAAAATAACAATAGATTTTTTATTAAAGATTTTTTTATAGAATAATCTCTTGTTGTATCGAGATATAAAACATTGTACTCATCGTTAATACCCGATTTTAGCAGATCCCCTACATAAGTTGCAATTCCCCCCATCGGAGGAGGCGTAGGTCCCAAAATCAAGACAGTATTTTTATTAGTCATATTAATGCCATATCATTTTTCAAGATCGTTGGTAACTTTCGAAATTATCCATCTATATTTTCCAGCCTTTGTCCGAGAGATTTCATCAACGAACTCCAGATTGATACCCATATTAGGACCAACCCTTGAACGAAACTCATTTAGCAATAATTCACTATCTTTTTCAGAATATTCAGGTCTTTTTACAATTTTAATTATGATCCTATCTATAGATTCTTGGATGATCTGGGATCTTTCAATGTTTACCAGTGGCTTAAATGGGTGCGTCATGACAGATGATGATAAGACGTTTCCCTCGGGAGTCATAATCATGTCCTCTAATTTTGTTTCTACGGCTTCCATAAGAGGTAGACTTCTTCCACACTCACATTCCCCTTCCTTTAATCTAGTAACATCTCCTGTTTTGTATCTAATTAGGGGCATTCCATAGTTATTCAAACCCGTTGAAACAATTTCACCAATTTCATCATAGTTGTCTATGATTTTATCATCTTTTGTTAATTCAACAATACCGTACTCAGAATAGATGTGGTAATTTCCATGCGAACACTGTCCTGAAGCTAGTGTACGCTCAGACAGACCGTATAGATCATATATTTTGCACTGGAACTGTTTTTCAATCGTCTCCCTTTGAACAGAGTATATGGGCTCAGATGATGTGAAAACAGCATCTACTGGAATTACAACATCATTATCAAGCATGTATCTAGCCAAAGTGTAAATTGTTGAAGGGTATCCCTGTATTGCTTTTGGAGATATTTTTCTAATTTTTTCCACGTAATCTGGAAGTGTTTCATTATTCATATGAAATGATGAAAAAAACACCTGCTTTTCAGGGAGATTATATCTCCAGAAAGGTTTCTTCTTTTTGGACAATGGAACGATCACGTTCCCCCTTAGAGTGACACGCTGATCATTGATACCAAAACCTGCCCATCCCCAGTGTCTTCGAATAAATGCATTCTCCATTTCCATTAGATTTTTATCCCAGTAGAATTTTAATGGAGAGCCAGTTGTTCCGCTTGTATGCACCAGTTGCAATTCCTTGATGTCATAATTCTTTGCGATGAGATCTTGGAAATTATGACGAATATCATCTTTTGTTAGATATGGTAATTTCACCAGATCATCTTTAGTCCTTATATCATCAGGAGTCAGATTGTTAGCCTTGAATATTCTATGATAATATGGGACATTTTCATAAGCGTGTTTTACCAATGACCTTAATTTTTTATTTTGGTATTCTTCTAAGTCTGATCTGTTGTAGTATTGGGTTTTTTCCAATTCATTTAGGTGGCTAAAAACACGCTCATTTAAGTTTTGTTTCCTATAATAATAGCCATATGCAGACACTGCAAGGTTATGAAGATAGTATGGGCAATTGTCATATGCTGAAGCCAGTATTTTCTCTAATTTAGGAAATTTTGCTAATTCTGGGATCATATCAATCAACCACCATATGATCTAATGAATAACTTAAACAATCCAGTATCTCAGATGTCATGAAAATATCCGGGAAGTTGTTATCCGGTTCTATAGTTGATGTTTCGATCCCCATTACCGATGATAATAAGTTGAATAATTTCGGGTCCACTGTATCTGCGAATCTGCGTCTTGCATACTGCCTATACATCCCGTAACCAAACCTGAAGGCTCTGTGTTTGATAGGGTAATCTCCTAGATTGGCAGTTCTGATCGAGGTGATCAATGAGGATGGAAGGCTTTTCATTGATGCACTTTCCCATCTGTTTGCAATGTCCCTGATATTGTTCTCCAGGACGTCCATTGCCTTCTCTGAATTTTGTATGTATCTGCTGTCCCATTTGTTTCCATATAGGAAGCAGGGGATTGCAAATGCGTAGGCACCGCTTAGGTAATAGGCAAACATCAATCCGCTTTTGGACCAATCGAATCGTCCATCATTGTATTGTACGGATGCCAGCCATTCGATCCCTTTCTTAAGCTCCTGGTCAAGCCAGTTGCTTTCAAGCGCATCGATGATCTTCAAAAGGTAGTAGATCGTCACGCCCTGGTAATGGATGCAGGGGATCTCAAGACCGTATTGATAGTTCCCGTGGTTTTCATTGGTATAAGGATAAGCTCCATCAGGGAACTGGTATTTGCAGATATGCTCAGCGGTTTTCTTTGCGATCTCAATGCACTCTTCATCGGAGAACACCTTGCCATATTTTGCAATAAATGCTCCGCAGGTGGCATCCACATTAAGGTGGTCCGCAACATATACGGAAGATTTTTTGAAATATCCCGGAGAGGTATAGTTTGCAAGTACGAAATCCTTTGCAAGCTGGATCGTTCTTTCGAGGTCTTTTCTCCGGAGGGCGACATATCCATCAAGAAGTGCTTCACCAACAATGGATGTAATAAGTGCTGAAGGCTCATCGTATTTGACATGGATCTCGTTCCAGCAACCATCAGGACTCTGCTTTTTAACAAGCTGGTTCAGGAGTTTCTCTATGATCTCGGTATGGTCTTTTCCATCCATTCCATTGATCCTTATCAGTGTCTTGACACATTCGGCATTGACCCTGTTCCTTGCAATTCCATAAACCGGGTCTATAGTATAGGCTACATCGTCCTCTATCTTCAGATTTGGATAGATCCCATTCTCAATTATATGGGATATTGTTCTGTAGATGCGATTATTCAGATCCTGCATATCCTATACCATCACTGTAATCGATGTTCATTTTTTCAGTACCGATGTTGTGGAGGTTCTCTTTTAATCCGGCAGCAATTTGCTTACGACTGTAGTTCTTTTCAACAAAAGCACGCCCTTTTTTCCCCATCTCATCCATCTTCTGGGGATCTTCCAATAAATCCAATATAGTAGCAGCAATGTCATCTGCAGAGTTCTCTGCAATGACTCCTCCACCAGAGGTTTCTGCAAGTTTTCTGATCTCGCCTTCTCCACAACCCACAAAGGGAATTCCACATGCCATGCACTCATATGCCTTTGTAGGCACTGCATATTCAAGTGTCTTCAACTTCTTCAGTGGTGCAAGACCGATCAGTGATTCAGAGAACATTTTAGGGACGGATTCCCTTGGGACCATGCCAGGGAATTCGACCAGATCATCAAGTCCGTTCTCAGATGTTACCTTCATAAGATCCTCTTTGATGTCTCCATCACCAGCAATTATAAGCTTCAGATCGAACTTTTCATTGATCTTCTTCAAAGAAAGTATCACGTTTTCCAGATCCTGTGCATGACCGATATTCCCTGCATAGATCATCTGGTTCTTCTTTGGAACATCAACAGGATAGAAAAGCTCAATATCAACTCCATTGGGAGTTACTTTCACCTTGTTCTCATCAATATTCCTGTAAGTTCGTAAAATGTCTTCACCGAGTTCCTGGGTAGTACCACTGATAAGATCTGCTCTTGAATAACAGCCCTGTTCATACATCCGGCTGATCTTTTCAAAAAAACTGCCTTCTTTCAGGAAGCCCAGTGATATAGATGCATTTATCCATAGATCCCTTACGTCCATAACCCATTTTTTCCTGAAAAGGACCTTGGAAAATAATCCCCCAAATCCTGTGAATATCGGAGGTGCAGAAGTGATAATTACATCAAATTTACGATGATGGAGAAGAATCCATAAAATCGTATGCATTGGGAACGATAGATAGTATGCCATCCTGCTAACGAAACCAGGATCCTTGGCATTTGGCTGCCATGCCAAAAGATTTACTAAATTTATTTCATTGACCTTCTTTGATTCAGAAAAGGACCATTTCCTATTAAATGAACCATGAGGAAAGTTAGGATGAGGAGAAAGCACAGTAACATCTTCACCTGATTTTTGAAGATGATTTGACATATCGAATATGCGAGAAGCATTCCCTGAACGCTCTGGCGGAAAATGCTGAGATATTATAAGGATCCTCATCTGACCTACCTGAATTTAAACTATTACAGTAATTAATTATTGGACTATATACACAAAAATCATATTTCCGTATCAAGTCGGTATTTCAATTCACAAAGCTTTTTTGATAATTTTTATCAAAAACCACTCACCGCTGCACATCCGCAGCAACCTTCACCTCACCAGCCTTCTTCACTGCCACAGCCTCAACCTCTTCCTCTTCAGCATCCTCGTCCACACTCACATGTTCAGGATTGGGATGAGCGAACGAAGGCTTTGGAACAAGCATGTGAATGGTCCTTGCGATCGAGTGCAGGATAAGTCCTGTGAATGCCATGAAAGTGCCTACGATGGTCAGCATTACCATTAGCATCGTTGGGCCGAAATTGAGGCTCCCACCAAGATAGAAGGTCTGCAGGGATCTCATTCCGAAATACAGGCCGGTCAGGCCAATTACCATGCCGGGAACTGTGAAATAGTACAGGGGTTTGTTGAACTCCATGTCCCTGAGAATCTTTACAAGAACTCCTATGCCATGTTTTACGGGGTGTTCGGTGGAGCAGTCCACGTCGTAGCGGACATCTATATCCACTTCTTTTATTCGCAGACCTGCTTTGGAGGCATCTGCGAGCATCTCGCTTTCGATGGCGAGGTTGTCGGCTTTGAAGCGGAAGGCATCGTATGTGTGGCCTGAGAAGGCCCTGAAACCGCTCTGGGTGTCGGTGATGTGTATTCCGCTGTTAAGCTTGGTAGCATGATCGAGCACTGTCTGGCCGACCCTCCTGTATGAGGGGGTGTCGGTCTCCTTGCCGTGCAGGTATCTGCTGCCGTTCACCATGTCAGCCTGGCCTGAAAGGATAGGAGCTACAAGGCAGGGGATCTGCTGGGGGTCGTGCTGGCCGTCAGTGTCCAGGGTCACGATCACGCGGGAGTTCTTTGCAGCGTCAAAGCCTGTTCGCAGTGCTGCACCTTTCCCCATGTTCCGGGAATGCACGATGACCCTTGCACCGGCCATTTCAGCGATCTTCGCAGTATTGTCACTGCTGCCGTCATCGACCACTATTACCTCGTCAACGTAGTGTCTTGTAAGGAGCACCACACTCCCGATGGAGACACCTTCGTTGAACGCAGGCAGTACAGCGGTTATGCCGGTCCTGCTGTAACAGCTGTAATCCTATGTACCCTGAACGGATCCACTTTCGTCGCTCATATTATCCACCCTAATTGTACTAACTGCACACCATTAGATACCCTATAAGAAGTGCAGAGAACAGAAACATATTATATAAATATACTTGTTTTAGATAATACTCTCTTAGAAAGTTGCAATAAGTAAAGGACATTGGATGCGTTTTCAATCATTTGACAAATCTATATCGTATTTCGCATATACACATATTCGTACTATTTTTGCATCATAATTATTCGAAAAATAAAATAATAGACACCGGTCGCATGTGTTCAACCATTCCAGATGAACGAAATATCATATACACTTCCAGAAACACATATAATCCAAGATACACAAATACACATCCTCACCAAAAACCCTCACAAATTCATACCACCCCCACATACACAAATCCCTGGGACGAGAAGATCGAGGCCAGTATCGAGCGCATCTGCCAGTCGGTCCGCATCGGTGCACTCTGCGGTGCATCATCCATTATTCCATCCTGCCTGCCACCACAAGCAGGGCAGTGAGGAAGTGCTTGAAAGGGTCAGCGGGCTGCTTGGCAGGCTTGCATCACGACTTGAGGACGAGGGCATCGACGCTGTGCTTCGCCCGAAAGACCACCGGCAAACCGACGCAATTCGGCAGCCGGGAGGAGACCCTGATGATGGCGTTAGCCATCGAGGGGGTCATGCCCTGTATCGATTTCTCGCATCTGCACGCACGAAGCAGCGGGGAGTATAACACACTGGAAGAGTTCAGGGGCGTGCACGGGAAGGTGGAGGAATATCCCGGCCGGGAAGGGCTTGAGGATATGCACTGGCACGTTTCCGGCATTGCGTATGGGGATAAGGGGGAGAAGAACCACCTGGTGCTCCGGGAGTCAGATTATAATTGTGCTGATATGATGGCAGCGTTTCGGGAGCAATGAATTGAGAGAGGAAAAAAGTAAAAAAAGCCTGACATAAAGAAAAAGAAGAAAAAAGAGATGCAGAATCTGCATCTCACTCTATCGTTTCACCGAAGTAATGTGCTACAATGGTGAGATCCTGGATGTTTACTTCGCCATCCTGATTTACATCCCAGCTTGGATGTGGTTTGTCAGTACCGAGGTTCTGAGCTACTATGGTGACGTCCAGAATGTTCACCACACCATCCTTATTTACATCCCAGCGTGGGAGGATCTTGATCACAGTGAGCACGTGTTGGGATGTCACCTGATCGGTTCCATCACTTACAACTGCTTCGATGGTATGAGTTCCGTCATGGGATTTATCAGTGGTCCATACATAACTGGAAGTTGTGCTGACAATAACTCCATCGATCTTCAGGAGATAAGTTAATTCCTGTCCATCTACATCAGAGGCGGTTACTCCAATATTGATGACATCTCCTTCCTCAAAGACTGCATCATTAGCAGGTGAGAATGCGGTTATTACCGGAAGATTATTCAAAGGATCATTGCTGATCGCATTCACGTTAATGAAGATAGCCTTTGAATCAGCAAGTTCCCCATCAGTAACTTCGAACCGTACACCATAAGTTCCTGCCGGAACATCTGATGGCGTCCAGGTGAACTCACCTGAAGTGGTATCAAAGGTTGCGCCGACCGGGAGACCTGTGGCTGAGTATGTGAGACTGTCACCATCTGCATCAGAGGCAGTTACGATGAAGTTCAGAGTTGATCCTTCATCGATCGTCTTGTCGCCAATAGGGTCCATCACAGGAGCAAGATTGCTAGTGGTTGAATGGGTTACTTTCAGTTTTGGTTTCTTGACCTCATTGACGGAACCGGTACCATCGAAAGCAATGTAGTTGTCATGCTCATTACGTGCCTTGATGAAGAAACCGGTGTTTGCATGTTCACCACTGACATAATCCTGTACCAGTTCTGTGACATCGAACTCATAGTTGCCGTTGTCAGGAACATCACTGCCACTAAAGGTTATTGATGCGTAAGGTACGCTTCCCTGAGCTGCACCATTCCTGTCGAACCAGTCTCCACCAGCATTATCCCATGGCCTACCGGAAGATTTCTCATTCCAGCTTACCTCTGAATGCTCCCAATCTGCTGCCCTGTAGACCTCAACAACTGTGTCTTGGTTGCGTGGAGCATTTTGTGGATAATACCAGGACAATGAGAGAGTTGCACTGGTCACAGTGTCTGTTTGCTCGTAATCGCTTAGGTCAAACCACATGACATCCCTGTAGCTGCCTACACCATCAATATTTCCGACATCCACATAGCCGTCTGCTGTGATCACAGTTTCAGGAGTGGATTCACGTAAACGATTGATGTACACAGTATCGACCATGTTTCCAGAAGAGCCTTCTGGGCTTACAATAATGGATATGATCTCAGAATCGGTAAATTCTCCATCGGTAACTTCAAAAGTTACACCATAAGTGCCTGCCTGACCTACATCCGGAGTCCAGCTGAATGTTCTGGATGCACCATTAAATGTTGCACCGGTTGGCAAACCTGATGCAGAGTACATAAGGCTGTCACCATCAGCATCTGAAGCAGTAATTACAAAGCTTAGGGCACTTCCTTCAGTAGCGGTCTTACCACCAATTGAACTCAGCACAGGTGCTGCGTTACTTGGTGTAGGTGGTGTAGATGGCGTAGATGGTGTAAAGTCACCATCTGCATACGGACCTATACCTGCATTAATTAGCGGTGAATCCGACCTTAGATGGTAATCATGATTTGCACGATCAACGAACAATGGATCAACATTGAAATCAGATGAAGACGAGCCGACATTGCGGTAATTACCTTTTTCGTTGTTCCATATATTGTTGTTATCCAGGATAAGATCATGTCTTGAGGCAAGATAATTATTGATCCCATACCCACTTGATGAGAAACCACTGTTATAATTTGTGCCGGTGATGATATTGTTTCTGATGTATATTTTGTAGCCGGTTGTGGTACCCATTCCAAATCTGTTACGGGTGATGATCCCATCTCCCTCACTACTATCGATCACATTATTTTCAATTACTGTGTTGTCCCAACCATTGATCTGGATCCCACCACTGTATGAGCCGTAACCTGTCGAGTCGTAGATCAGGTTATGATGAATATACAGATCACTTGCTTTATCGAGTGCAGGAGTTCCGGTCACACGGTTACAAACAACCACACCAAATTCTTGATGGGTTTTTATTTCATTATATGAAATATCATAATTCTGGCATGTGTATGAAGCTCCAGTAAGGGATAGATAGATCGCAGACAAACCATGTAATGCAGATGGGTCGGTCTGCATCACATTGTTAGTGATCACAACATTATCGGTGTTTTCTATTCTGAAACCACAATCACCATTCAAAACTGAAACGAGATTATCATGAATGAATACACCATCAGCTCCATGTATATAGATGTCATCATGACCTGTCCAATAGAATTCATTGTCATGGATGTTCATATTAGCTGGTTTTCCATCGCCGTTGATCTTAAGTCCATCATTTGCGATATGATGCATTTCCATGTTATAGATCTCGAAATCATACGGGTCACTAAGATCGCCATTAGGGCCATTATGCCGAAATCCGATCCCATCCATAAAACTCCGCCCGTGAATAGCAGGCTCACCATACACAGTCCTTACATACGTTTGTGAAAAGTAGTTCCCATCGATTTGAAAATCATGGATCTTAAAATTGTGTGCTGCACGCGTAGCAGGCTCAAACAATGATTGGTATTGCGGAAACCCACATTCATCCACCAATGTTATGATGGTCTTATCTACACCTGCACCCTGCAGGTCCATATTTGAATAGAATCTGACAGTATCGGCTATTTCGTAATTACCAGCTTTGATGTACACAGTATCATATTCAGGATGAGCATTCACAAACGCAGTTGCCTGATTGATCTGAACTTCGTCTGCTGTCCCATCA
Organism: Methanococcoides vulcani; assembly: GCF_900111645.1. Taxonomy (GTDB): domain Archaea; phylum Halobacteriota; class Methanosarcinia; order Methanosarcinales; family Methanosarcinaceae; genus Methanococcoides; species Methanococcoides vulcani. The sequence goes on along the minus strand of NZ_FOHQ01000002.1, from coordinate 169,344 downwards.
CAGTTATAGTCACCACTTCCATCTGTGGCAACATATACGATCGGGGCAGTACTACCCAACGCAGTTGGGATGATAATTAACGAAACGAATGACAGTATTAACAATAACTTTAGTTTCTTCATGATGACCACTGAATATTATAATGGATTTTTATATTGTAATTAGATATATGTTCTGGGGAGTTCACGGTTATTATTACATATAAATGTTGTTAATTAATATTTTGGAGTTGTAAAGCAAAGTTGTGCTTTCCTCGACATAACATCCACTAAATAACGGTTTTAATGTACACTAATATGAGTACTGTGTCTACATTTCTTGTATTTGTGAACACAGAGTCCCGACGTGTGCCAGTTATGGTCAAAAGACATCCATGTCATCAAATAATATGAAGAATCGTGATAAATAGCACATAGTTACAGAACTCGATCAAAAATATACCAGTGATAGAACCAGCAGAATGAGATCACTTCGTATTTAAATTCGACAAGTGCAGGTAGTTGATATTGTCCAAAACCATTAGCAATAAGTCAAAAAACTCCTTAACCGAAGAACAATGGAGTTCATCACATACACTCATGCATTATATAACCATTTATACACAAAGCTGTATTAAGGGGAAAACCTTAACTTCTAAAAATATAAATTGTTACTTAATAATATGTATCATAAACCGTTATTCATATTTGCTCATCTTTTAGGAGAGTCTAGCTTTTATTCTACCTATAAACGTGTGGTTCACTCGCAGTGGAACCCCTACTCCGAGCTAAAAAAAGATCAGGAAAAACAACTGCGTCACATGATTAGTTTTGCCTGCGACAATGTTCCATACTATCACAAACTATTCAATGAACTGAGACTGACACCATCTGACATTAAGACGATCGAAGACCTTGAAAAGATCCCGACCCTTACCAAAGACACTATCAAAGATAACTGGGAGGATTTCAAACCAGTCGGTCTGGACACAATGAAATACTACATCTATTCAACAGGTGGATCCACAGGAACTCCCTTTCAATACAGGCAGTCGAAATATGATCGTTTTTTATCAGGTGCAATGCTCTATCGTGGATGGGGGTATGGTGGTTACGAACTTGGAGATCGGATGGTATTTCTGGCAGGTACCTCTTTGGATGTCGGGTCCAGATCCATCATAATCAACAAAGCTCATGAGATCTCAAGGAATATTCGAAGACTGTCTTCGTTTGATATGGGCCCCAAAGATATGCATCAATATGCAAAGATCATCAATTCATTCAAACCTAGATCTATAAGGGGTTATGCTTCATCGGTCAATTTTTTTGCTAATTTCATTGATGAGAACAATATTGACATTCCCCCCCTTCAGGCAGTTTTCACGACTGCAGAGAAACTGATGCCCCATATGCGGAAAAATATTGAAGATCTGCTCGGATGTGAGGTCTATGATGCCTATGGTCTGAACGATGGAGGCGTGGGTGCTTACGAATGTGCAGAACACAATGGACTGCACATCGATACTGAAAGAAGTATTATGGAAATTGTGGATGATGATAGCAAGCAACTGGAAGAAGGTGTTGGAAGGATACTGGCAACTAGTCTTCATAATTATTCGATGCCTTTCATCAGGTATGAAACGGGAGACATAGGACATCTCCTTAATGAAGAATGTGGTTGTGGAAGAAAATCCAAGTTGTTGAAAGAAGTCATGGGGCGGACTGCTGATATTCTGGTGACTCCTGACGGAAGGTATGTTCATGGATATTTCCTAATATATATTTTCTGGGATTATGGAAAAGGTGTAAGGGAATACCAAGTAGTACAGAAAAAAGTCGATAAGCTTGTCATCAAGATCGTACCAGAAGATAATTTTGATGAAAAACAACTGGACATGATCAGAGAGATCATTAAAAGTAAGTCCAGCGAATGGGACGTTGAATTCAGGTTCGTTGATGAGATCGAAAGGACAAAAGCTGGAAAGTACAAGTTTATCATCTCTGAGCTGGTATGATGTCAGATAATGATACTGTAACACTTATGGCCGTTGGAGATGTTATGCTGGGAGACCATTCCATCTGCATTGGTCACGGTGTGGGAAGTCTCATCAAAAAAAAACGATCCGAGTTTATATTTGAGAATGTTTCTGATATATTAAAAAAAGCAGACATTACATTTGGGAATTTAGAGTCTGTCCTGTCAGATATTGAAATAGATCCCGCTAACATCAGATCGGTACAATTAAGGGGCTCAGAAAGCTCGGTAGATGGTCTCGTGTCTGCGGGCTTTGACGTGATGTCTGTAGCGAATAACCACTGTCTGGAACATGGCGAGAGATCACTGATAAGAACTCAGGAATTACTATCTGATAGTAACATCAAGACAGTAGGTGTATCTGAAAATAAAATGAGATCCAGGGATCTGGTCATTTTAGATCGAAATGGAATTTCTTTTGGTTTCCTGGCTTATTGTCTCGTGCGTGATGAAACCGCTTATTGCTCTGTTGAAGACCCTCATGATATTGTCAGTGATATCAAAAAAGTCAAAGATGATGTGGACATTTTGATCGTTTCACTTCATTGGGGTAATGAATTTGTTAGAAAACCATCACCTGACGAATTTTCTCTTGCTCATGACATAATTGATGCAGGTGCAGATCTTATTCTGGGACATCATCCACATGTGTTACAGGGTGTCGAGAGTTATAATAAAGGAGTTATAGTCTATAGCATGGGTAATTTTGTTTTTGATATGTGGCAAAGGAAAATGAGGGAATCCATGATATTTTCATGTAAATTCTCTAAGAATGGTATTGCAGATCTCGAGATCATTCCCATATATATCAATGAGCATTACCAACCCACTCCTCTGTATGGGAAAGATAAAGATGTGCTCTTGTCGAAAATTAATAATGAGTTCTTAGAACGTGTTGGTGACGATACGTATCAAAAGGAAGTAAGGAATTGTAGAAGGCAATATCGTTTGGCCCTTGTTAAGCACTTAATTACAAATTTCTATCGATATAGACCCATGTACCTGTACCAGATACTTGGAAATTTTATCAAAAAATGATGTTGGTTTTATGAAATTATTAATTACATTGAAATTGGCCGATAGAAACATGATGCACCATATTTATCCAATAACATTATTGGATGAAGTAGATAAGTTGATAGTTGTGCGAGATGTAAAAGGTCCGGATATTGACAAAGTTCAGTACCATTGCCCCCCGCATTGGACTTTAAAGATCCCCATAGTTGCTTTATTGTATAAATTTGTGCTAATGTTCATTCTATCCATTCGGGAAAAACCGGAGTTGATCCATGGTTATCTTATGTTCCCACATGGTATTTTAGCATTTGTAGCAGGCAAATTAACAAGGAAGAAAGTGGGAATATCGTTACTTGCAGGACCTGTAGAACTATATGCCCCGGGAAGGAGTCCGATAGGTAAATACTCATACTGCAGACCACTACCACCTTTGAATTTTTCAGCAAAGATGCTATTGCCCATATTAAATAAATGCGATATTATAACGGTCACCGGAACCTATACCAAAAAATATCTGGAGGGCAAAGGCATCAAAAATGATAAAATATCTGTACTTCCCCATGCAGTAGATAATAAATTTAAGTATGTGAATTCTATTAAAGAATATGACATTGTGTTCGTTGGAAGATTGGCTGGCGTAAAACATGTTGAGACACTAATAAAGTCAATTGACATCGTAAGACGTACGCATGAGGAGGTAAGGGTTGCAATAGTAGGGGATGGCGAGTGTAAAACAGAGCTAGAAGAACTTACTAGAGAACTTGGTATAATGGAAAACATATTTTTTGCGGGGTATCAATCTAATGTATGGAATTGGTACAACAAGGGAAAAATGTCGATATTAACATCCGAAAGGGAGGGTTTTCCTTATTCAGTTGTTGAAGCTCTTAGCTGTGGCTTACCGGTCATCGCCTCTAATTGTGGAAATGTTTCAGATATTATAAAACATGGATATAACGGATTTATTATTGATGATTACCAAGATCACAGTTCATTTGCTGAAGCAATTCTTGAATTTTTGCGAGATCCTGAAACTTTATTGGAATATTCAAATAATGCAGCAAAAAGTGTTCGCCACCTGAATGAAAAAAGTGTAACAAACGTGTGGAGTGCCATCATTAATGCAATCTCGAAATAAGCATTTAGGAACAAATTTGAAATTGGAATAAAATGAGGCACATTTACGAGTTTATTAGAGTTTATAGGTGCCAATCTACACGATCACATGCTCATCTGGATGAATGCTTGTGATGTGTTTGCATTGCCGAGTATTGAGGGACTAGTTTGGTTCAGATCGAAGCAATGGGTTGTGAGAAGCCTGTGGGGTTGCAACTTATAATGGTGGGAGTGAAGAAATTATTATATCAGATAATTACGGATTGTTATGTGGATCGGCGTAGTCAATGAAACTAGCCGATGATATTTTGTTAGTATTGGATCAAGAGTTGGATGTCAAGAAAATATAAGCTTGTTTTGCTTAATTTATTTTGGATGCCACATCCAGAAAAACTCTAAATATTTATTCAACTGGTGGTCCCAAAACTCCACATTCTGCGAATTTGCCTTATTTTTGATTCAAATGCGTAAATAACTCACTTTCCGCAGGTGCCATATAAGATGGCACTAGACGTCAACAAAAAAGATTTATACTACAGAAATTATATTTATATTACAGGATTTATATATGAACGATCAGGAAAGTCGAATCTCGGAGTTTAGAGCACCTAATTGTATCATGTGGGGCGAAACAGAATGCTTAGAAAAATACCATTCCTTTTGTTGCGGCTAACAGGGATACCATTCTTCATCAGAGAAGTCATCCAGAGAAAAAAAGTAACAATAGTGAATTTTCATGATATAAGTCCTGACAGAGCAGACATGCATCTAAGAGCGCTAAGATCTAAATACAATATTATCCCCCTGCAGGATTATGTCAGAGCAAAAGAAGCAGGAACAGTTGATGAACTGCCACCAAGATCATTGATCATAACACTGGATGATGGACATAAGAGCAACTATGACCTCAAACCCCTGCTGGAAAGATATGAGATACCCGTCACGATTTTCCTGTGCAGCGGCATAGTAGACACAAAACGCCATTTCTGGTGGTCCCACAATATAGGAAATGATTATAGTCGTGAGGAACTGAAAAATATTCCCAATAAAGATCGATTGGAGATCTTGAGAGGATTTGGGTTCGAGGAAACAAAAGAGTTCGATGACAGACAGGCATTATCAAAAAATGAGATCGAAGATATGAAGGTCATGGCAGACTTCCAGTCCCATACTGTATTCCACCCGGTCCTGCCGAACTGTACCACGGAGGAAGCATACAAGGAGATCTCGCAGTCAAAGAAGGACCTTGAGGAGAAATATGGACTCAAAATATATGCATTGTCCTATCCAAATGGTGACTACTCGGACCGGGAGATCTCAATCGCTAAAAAAGAGGGTTATACGTGTGGGATCACCGTTGATGTGGGATTCAATTCCCAGGATACGGATATATTCAAACTGAAACGCTTCAGTATTCGGGATGGTGCAGACATCAACGAACTATTAGTCAAAGCAAGTGGACTATGGTGGTATCTCAAAAAAACATCCATACGATAAAATAACACTGTATCGAGCCGAACTGTCCTGCCGCAAAGAACATCAAAATATCTCAGAGGGAGGGGGGACATTCATGGATTATCATATTGAAAATAAACATCAACCTGGAATGTAACGAAACATGGACCTGACCGACAAAACCAGTCCCCCAACAGTAAGCAGTAATATCGATCAAGGTACCATTGAACTGTTCAGGCAGGACTATCCAGAGAACAAAAATGTCCCTGCTAACATGTTCAGCGCAAATCCGTACCAGAATAGCCGATCTGGTAATATAGACATACATAGCCGCATGCGATCAGGCATAATCGATCTGACGTGCACTATAATAAATGGCACCTATAGGAACCAGCTTAGGTTCAATGACGTGTCAAAAGATGTTGAATCTGCAACTCGTAAAGGATTCAGAGGACTCTATAATATTGTTCCACCGATTCTGGATCATATTACTGGCGATAAGCGAAAACACCGCCTGGAAGATATAACATACAGGATGCAGAGGCTTAAAACAGAATGTTGCTATGTGTGTGGACTCGTACCCATGCACCGTTGCAATTACCAGATAACGATCGGTATCGAAAGGGATGATCCTGACAACTATGTTCAGATAAATAGCCCCGGAGCAAAGATAACTTGCCGGATACCGGACAACAATACATGGGTGATAACGAGCTACTATCAGAACCCGCAATCAGTGACACCGATGTTCAAAGAACTGCTCATCCCGGATGTTACAGAGAGATTGACATTGAATATTACTTTTGATGGAGTGAATAAAACAAACACCATCTATTGCAGTGGGGACAGTTCTATAACCACTCCATTTTATGCCATAAATCGAAGAAATCTGCCATATCCTGATTTTGCCTGCGGATGGATCAAGTTTGCAAATTATGTTGTCGGAAGAGGCACTTTTATCAACACGAAAATATTTGAAATAACACAAACTGCACAAAGAAGTTTCATCACTGCGATAGGAGACAAGAAGATTACCCCATATGGAATTGACGGACCACATAATTACGAGACGGTCAATAAGGGGATTTCGTATCTGGAAAAGAACGACAACAAAGGAACGATCTGGTTCGATGTTAAATATCTGGATGATGAAGCATATATTGAGTACCTCCGTGACCTGGTACACAACGAATCGTGGGAGGTTGGCATACATTACAGTGAATCTTTGAACAGTATGCCACTGGAACGATCACATGAACTCATGGAAAATGAATACAAGATCATCAGCCAGAAGATTGGATCCAGTCCAACAACATGGTGTTCATTGCGCAATGGTGATGAACTGGCGCATGCGACATACGCATATGATAAATTCGGTATGATCTGGAGGAATGGTGATGCAGGCATTCATGCTGAACACAATGTGGGAAACCTTAAAGATATATCCTGGGAATGGTGGAAAAGGGCATCTTGTGTTGGGATGATCTTCCCTGCATTTACCCATCGAACTGACGAGGATCCAGCTATACCCTGGTCGATCAGCTATCCCAATTTTTTAACATGGGTGGACAATTACAACGCCAGGGATATTAAGATAGTACCATTTGGTAGATGGTGGGCCATTAACAGCAATACAAACCAGGCAACTTTCAATGAGATCGAGTCTAACGGGAACATAACCACATTCAGAGCATCTTCAAACGGTGCTTATGCACTTGCTAATGTCAATATCAGCACCAGCAGGAACACCGACGTTTATGATGATACCGCAGGAGAGGGTGTCAAATGGGAGCAGCAACCGGACGGTTCCATAACATTCAAGGTGGAGAATAAACATCGTTATAAAATAATCACAGAGTGAACCACTCCACCCTTACGGGCGGAGCTTCCTGCTTCATTCTTTGAACCATCGTTCACAAGTCCACAGGCTCTTCCCCTCGTTCCGAGGGTGTCAAATGATTAGTAAATTTTGATTTTGAAGTGCAAACTTCTTGATGTTGATTGCGGCATTGATGTCTCTATCATGTTTTGTGCTACAATCTGGACATTCCCATTTTCTATCTGCAAGTGTCATTTCACCGTTATGGTATCCACAAACATTGCATATTTTCGAAGATGGTTCGAACTGACCAATCTTTAGCAATGTCTTTTCATACCATTGTGCTTTATATTCAAGTAGTTGAGAAAATTCATACCATGAAACATCACCAATTGCTTGTGCAAGACGATGATTCTTCAGCATACTAGATACATTCAGACTTTCCACGGCTATTGCTTGGTTCTCACTTATGAGTTTAGAAGAGGTTTTGTGTAGAAAATCGTTTCTTTGGTTTCGTATCTTTTCGTGAATTTTTGCTACTTTTTGCCTTGCTTTATCCCGATTGGCAGAACCTTTTTGCTTTTTGCTCAATCTTTTTTGCAAGACACCTAATCTCTTGATGCTGTTTTTAAGATGTTTTGGGTTTTCAATCTTCTTGCCATTGGAGAGAGTAGCAAAATGAGTTATGCCTACATCTATACCCAATGTTGTTTCATCGTCGAAAGCTTGTGCTTTTGGAAGCTCTTTTCCATCTTCGACAAGAATACTGATGTAAAACTTTCCAGTCTTTGTAAATGATACTGTTGCGGTTTTCATTTTTCCATCAAACTTCCTATGTAATTTTGCCATGATTGGTTGTTTTATCTTAGGGAGCTTGATTGCATTGTTCTCAAAATCCACGACATAATGTTGTGGAATATGGAACGATTGCATTGGGTTCTTCTTTGATTTGAATTTTGGAAAAACTTTCTTTTCTCTGAAAAACCGAGTGAAAGCAGATTCAAGGTTGATGAGTGTATTCAACAATGCTTGTGAATTAACTTCCTTGAGCCATGTGTTCCCTGGTTTCAGCTCATGAACAAGACGACTTTGCAATTCGAACCTTGATAAATGCTTTTTATCAGTTTCGTATGCTTTGATTTTCTGTTCCAATGCCCAATTATAGGTAAACCTACATGCACCGATATGTTTTAGAAGAATCTCTTTTTGAGGTTCCGTGGGGTATAAACGGTATTTGTAAGCTTTCAGCATCAATTCACCCGATGTTTTAACAATACATATATGTTTCGTAAAAAATGAATTAAATAGTACGGCTTTCATCCCCTATCTTACGAAAGGGGACTTCACGCCTTATGAGTTAAACTGGCATTTTTGAAGTTTGAAGAACTTAAAGCTTTTACTTTGCACCTGAATCAGACAATTTATAAATACTCATCACATTAATAATAACTCGGGATACCATGCAATCAACAAAGATACGCACTCTGGAGGAAAAGGATTTTTCAGAACTGGCCGATTTCTTGAGAGAGGGGTTACAGATCCCACCTGAGATCTGGCAGCTTCATTTCGAGATGTGGTGGATTAACAATCCCTGGATGGATCGATCCATCCCGTATGGCTGGGTCATTGAAGACGAGAAATCGGAAATTGTTGGTTTTCTGGGGAATATCCCTGTAAAATATCAGATAAAAGGAAGAGATGATATCGCTGCAGCCGGTACATCACTATATGTGCGACCTTCAGTGCGAGGAGTTAACAGCCTTCAGCCGATACTGGCATTTGCCAGACAGAAAAATATTAAACTCCTGCTCAACACCACGGCAAATTAGACTGTGGCAAAAATATTCTCCAAATTCGGGTTTTCTGATCTCGATGTCCCGTTTAAGAATCTAGAATACTGGTATATTCGAGATTATGGAAAAATGTATGATTTATATATACGAACGAACATTAAATCTCACAGGCTGCTACCTTTAATAAAAATTTCATTGGTGCCCATAAAGTTGATCTCACCTTTTGTTCAATGGTTCAAGGATAAAAGAACATTTAAGTTACAACCGAATCATTACAAATGTTCTCTATGCACAGATTGTGATGATTCGTTCACAGAATTGTGGAAAAACAGCAGAAAAGAAAATGCAACAACACTGTGCAGAGATGCAGAGACACTTAAATGGCTATACTTCTCAAAAGCTGTCGCCGAGAAGCGATATGTGATCAAGTGTATCGATACCCGAAATGATAAACTGGTTGGATATTTTGTATTTGATATTGCATGTTCTGAAAAAGACATTAAGACCATGCAGTTGAAAGATGCATACATACCACAGTTCGAAGAGGAGATCGTTCTATCATTAATTGCGTTCTCAATGGATCTGGCAAAAATACATAATGTTGCTGCATCAGTATTCTGGCCGATCGATCAGAAAATGGAGGAAATACTGAAAAAACTAATTAAGATTAAAAGAAAGCACAAACATGCATATCTGTACAATTTTGTCAATGAGGATGATGAATTGGATTTGGAGGGACATGAGGATCACGAATTTATCCCTTCGCCCATTGATCCCGATAGAGGAGTACTATAAGAAACTGGCATTGACGTTAAAAGTTTAAAGATCATACACTATTTTTTGGAACATTGACAAAAGCTCAGACTGGTACATTGGACATTATTGTTATATGAGAACTTTCAAGATAAGGAATTTATCTAGAATATATCTCATTTTTTGTGTACGATTGTTTTACAGCAGAGTCCCATGACATTTTTGCTAAATTGTTATTGTTTACACTTGTTCGGGCATACAGTTGATCATTATTCAAAAATATCTCGATAATATCATCAAGGTGCAGACCATCCATCTCAGCCAGACCCTCTGCCTAGAGGTCTTTATCAGTCACATCGAAAGCGAAGTAAATGTATGCATCCCAAGTTTGACAGTCAAAATTATTACAAGTGTTCTTAGTTCTATTTGAATCGACGAAAATGCAAACAAAACTAAGAACATACGAAATCGTTCCTAACAACAATATATCTTTCCGATCGGAACCATCTAGCCGTTGAAAAAATCTATGATGTCCTTGATTTCCCCTTTTTTCGGCAAACACAAAAAGAACGGGATTAATATCAACAGTCTATTGAAAGCTCTTGTGAGCTATAAGCTCACAGATAATTTTAGCATCAAAAAAGCACATGAATGGATAAACCGTGATGAAGTGCTTGACCTTTTTGATCTTGATACATTCAGCGAAAGAACTCTTTATCGAGTTCTGGAAACGATTGGTGCAAATAAAGAAGAGATTATTTCATACATCCAGATAGCTTATTCAAAAGGTATGATTTCGAACATACCAATATCAATATGGACTGGACAAGCATTGTTCTTCATGGAGATAAAGCTCCACTTGGGAAATATGGCTATAGTCGTGATCATAGACCAGATAAGAAGCAAATAACCATAGGGATCCGCGAACTCACTGATCCTATCAACCTTCCTAGGGATCACTGTAAAGAAAGGTAACCTGAACGATCAGACATATTTCAAGAAAATGTATCATCAGGTAAACAAGAGACTAAGAAAAGGTTCTCTTGTTGTCTTTGATAAAGGTGCTGTATTGACCGAATTCACGTTGATGATGATGGCTTCTGAATCAGTAAGTTCACCATCGGTAACTTCGAACATCACCACCATAGGTACCTCCCTGGCCCTCGATGGTGTCCAGATGAAAGCACCTGTGGAACTGTCAATGCTTGCACCGGAAGGGAGATCCGTGGCAGAGTAGGCGAGGGTATCATCGTCAGCATCCGGGCACTGACAGTAAAGCTTAGAGTGCTTCCTTCATTCACGGTCCTGCTATCGATGGGAGTCAGACAGGCGCTGTGTTGTTTATACCTGTAATGATCGCATCCCCCCAGTCTTCAGGTACAGCGTAGGAACCTGTTAGATTGCACCAATTAAAGAAATATATATCACCTGCATTATCCAAGTCATTTATGGCAAGGAACAAACCAACAATGTCGTTAGAGGGTTGTCCACCGATGTCACTCCATGGTATTGCAACCTCGATCATGTAGCCTGTATCCGTGTCACTGGCATCGTTCTTGCTGCCCTGCAACCTCACGCTTTTGAGAATATTGCTGGTGTAATTGTAATCCTTCTCACTACCGGTGCCCACATCATCCACTACTGCACCATTCAGGTTTATGATAAAGTGGTAGTCATCTGCCTGCATTACGGCCCCATTGTTGTCTAAAGTGTCAAGATATATCTCAACGCTGTCATCTAAATATAGACTAGTGTCATCACGTACCATATTTGCCCGGAGGGTGGTGTCTGTCACATCATATCCAAAGTAAAGGTACGTGTCATCATACATTGCCTTTACTGTTGCTGTATTGTCTTCTTCTGGATTTCTGTCGGAAGCTCCGTAAATTGTGATCCCTGCTGTGTTTTGCCAATCACTTAGATCACCATCGATTGTAGCTGTGCCGCGTACTATGTCTAAATTTCCGCAGCCAGTGTCCGATGGAATTTCCTGTACTGTTACAAGAACAGTGTCCGAATCGATGAACGGACTTTTTATGGAGTCGATTACCCATCTACTGATATCGCTTATCCATCTACTGACCACAAAGCTTAAGCTGCTTCCTTCATCCGCTGTCCTGCCACCGTTCGTGTTCAGAATGGGTGCTGGTGTAGAACCAGCACTTACATACACACCCATACCTGCATCAATGATCGGTGAATTCGGTTTTAGATGGTAATCATGATTTGCCCGATCAACGAACAATGGATCGACGTTGAGATCGGACGCATGTGAGTCGACATTGCGGTAATTACCTTTTTCGTTGTTCCATACATTGTTGTTTTCCAGGATAAGATCATGCCTTGAGTCAAGGTAATTATTGATACCATGCCCACTTGATGAGAAACCGCTATAATAACCTGTGTTAGTGATGACATTGTTTCTGATGTATATCTTGTAGCCAGTCGTGTCACCCATTTCAAACCTGTTTCTGGTAACGATCCCATCGCCATTACAGCCATCGATCACATTGTTTTCGATCACAGTATTATTCCAGCCATTTACCTGGATTCCACCACCGTATCCACGATTACCGATTGCATTATAGATCAAATTGTGATGAATATACAGATCTTTGGCTTTGTCAAGGCCAGGTGTTCCTGCCACACGATTACAAACTACAATGCCCATTTCCTGAACATCTCTTATTGTATTGTACGCAACGGTATAATTGTGACATGTGTGCACATTATGAGTAAGGGATAAATAAATTCCGGAGATTCCACGAGGATCAGACGTTTTTGTATACAGAGTATTGTTTGTGATGACAACATCATCTGTGTTCTCTATTCGCACTCCACAATCGCCATAAATCCATGTGAAATCATTATCATAGATATGTACATCCTTTGATAACGTAATGAATATATCATCATGACCTGTCCGAGAAAATGTATTATCGTGAATTTTCATACCAGCAGATGTTTTATCCCCTTTGATTTTGATACCATCATTTGCACCATCATGGAAGTACATATTATATATCTCAAAATCGTATGGAGCACTCTGGTCTCCATTCTCACCACTGGACGCAAAGAACATATCAAGGTATCCCCGACCATGTATGCTTGGCTCACCCATCTGGGTTACTACATATGTTTGCCTGTCAAGGTTCCCATCCACTTCAAAATCATGGATTTTAAAACTATGGGCACCCTCACCAGATGGTTCGATTAAACCTTTTTGGCTAGGCCATCCACATTCATCTTCTAATTTGACAACAGTACCAGACTCACCTTCAAGTATGGTATCACTATGAATGAAGATCGTATCGCCTATAATGTAAGTACCACTTTTTAGATGAACAGTCGTATATTCAGAATGGCTTGCTACGAAGTCCATTGCCTGGTTAATTTGAACCTGGTCATCTGTACCATCACAATTGTAGTCACCGCTGCCATCTGTAGCAACATATACTGTTGCTGCAGCCGGTGAACTACGTAAAGTGGTTGTGATGCCCAGTAACAGAACAAATATTAGTAGACTACACAATAATGTTATAGTTGTTTTTCTCATTATACCATCTTGCTACAATAACATTGAAATATGACTCAAGACTTTGTAGATCCATACTTTGCTTCTTTGATTGAACTATTGATTTTCATAGCAAATTCATAACTTGTTCTTAATAGTCTTTAATGTACCATATAAGTGATCCCTCAGTATAGGATCTTTATACATAACTACCAGATAATAAGCAAACGTAACTGCAAATGCAACAATGAAGATGACATATATCGACAAAGAGAGGTACTTCACCACAATTAAAGGAAGAGAAATTGCAAATGCTATTGCCAGGTATTCTATTAGATTTTTAATTTCATCGATACATCGAACATCAGACATTCTTAATATATAGAGATCGGCAGCTCCCCACAACAGCACCGCAGTAGCCGAAAGTAAAGTAAGTGCTATCATTGGGTCCCCATAGGTACCCCCAATATAGAGCACAAGAAAAATCGAAATAACAAAGACAAAATTAAAACCTAATGCTATATTTTGTTTTTCAAGTATATTGAAAGCAGATGATATCGGGGCGTATATAAATCGCAAAAAGATCCACGGTGCCAATATCTTGGCATAGGTTCCGGCAGTATACCAGTTTGATCCCAAAAAAAAGCTGAACAGCTCTTCACCGATGATCATGAATATCATCATCGGAAATACGCCAATCGAGATCAATCTCCTATGAACATCAGTTAGTATGTTCTTTAAATTCCCGGAAATGTTTTTCACTTCACTGGCCTTCTGGAAAAATACCTGACTGGTGGCACCTCCTACCAGTGTCAGAGGTAGAACTAACAATTGACTTGCCATTGAATAGTATCCAACTACGGTAGAACTAAAGAAATATACGAGCATGAACGGAGTTAATTGAAGGGAGATCACATTTGTAAGTTGAGACCACATCGAAAATATTGGAAATCGTTTATACCTGATAGCCAACCTCCGTATGTTTTTAAGAGAAATATTATTGAAAAGATGTAGATCGGATCTTATTTTTATTAACATAAGGAGATCTGCCAGCAAATAACCGAAACAATAACCAGAGATCAATCCGATCGGTGATGCTCTGACTACCCCAATCCCAATTTGCGTAACCCGGGATGATAATGAATTAACGACCCTTGCTGTTGCAATGACTCCATACCTGACTCTCCGGGATGTCCAAAAATTCAACACAAAAAAAAGGGCATTTAAGAATACAACAAGAGGCACAAATATAAGATAATCAGAAAGTTGTGGGGCATTCAGGAGACTGCCTATCTGCTCCGGGATAAGGACAAATATAGAACCGACAATAATAGATACAAATGTTAGAAGAATTATGCAAAGTGCAACAATATTGGCAGAATCTTCATCATTTTTTGGGAGCATAATAGAAAGCTCATAAGAAAAACAAGTGAATATTGTAACAATCGTTGAGATCGATAGAAAAAGTTGAAAGACCCCAAAATCAGCCGGAGAGTATATCCTGGCAATGACTGGATATAGCATAATCCCAAACATCTGCGCCAGCAAACTCCCAGATACCAATTTTAATACGTTGTTGATGAAACTTGACATTATAATATCTCGCTTTTGCGTATCTATATTTGATAATGGTCAAAACAATACTGTTTTTTTGTAAGAATATCTCACAGCTTGATGCTGGACAGGAGGTCAGGTGAGATAAAACTCCACTACAGTCATAGTTGAATAGGTGCAGGCTATTGAGTCATACTTAGCGAAATTTAGGGAGCCAGAGATTACGGTTTTTATGATTCAGCGTCAGGTGTCAACATATATATATTAAAGTTTACCTGAATATAATCTTTTTTATACGTATGGATCTACAGGGCAAACAACGTTCATTTTTATAATCTCGAAGTCATACATGGGATTTTTCCGTACTTGAGTGCACCTTCCACCACTCAGAGGCATCTTGATTACTACTACATGGCTTTCTGAGTCCACAGCCAGATATTTTCGGTGAACTACTCCACGCTTACGCATGGAGCTTCTTGCTTCATCCTTTGAACCATCGTTCACAAGTCCACAAGCCCTTCCCCTCGTTCCGAAGGTGCTTAAATTCCTATTAAGTTTTGTTTATCAAGTGCAAATTTCATGATATTGATAGCGGCATTGATGTCCCTATCATGATTTGTATTACAATCTGGACAATCCCATTTTCGATCTGCAAGTGTAATGTTCTTGTTGTAATATCCACAAATATTACATATTTTGGTAGATGGCTCAAACTGTCCGATACGCAAAATAGTCTTTCCATACCATTCTGCTTTATACTCCAATTTCTCCACGATTGAACTCCATGAAGCATCACCGATATGTTGTGCAAGACAATGGTTTTTCATCATTCCTTCAACATTCAATGTTTCCAACGCCACAGCTTGATTCTCGCTTATTAATTTAAAAGATAATTTGTGTTGGAAATCATTACGTTGATTACTGATTTTTTCATGAAGTTTTGCTACTGCTAATTTTGCTTTTTGCCTATTTGCAGAACCCTTTTGTTTTCGGGATAATCTTTTCTGCAACACCTTCATTCGTTTCATTGAGTTTTTAAGATACTTCGGATTATCAATTTTCTCACCATTGGAAAGAATAGCGTGTGAATAGCACCATGGAGTTTTTCTGCCCTGTTTTTGGATGAGTGACTGTGGACTTCTATTCTGAGACCGTGCTTGATTATTTTCTTAATATGGTAAGGAATTGCTGTGTTCCGCTCCTCCAGAATTTTACCTCTAAATTTATTGGATCTATCAGAGTTTACTAATATTATACACATGTGATAAAAAAAATATAAATACGTACAGTCCAATAATAATATAAGAAAGCTGATCCCATGGAACAAAAAAAAGGCATAATTATATTGATGAGTGCGAAATTTTCATTCAGCATTGTTCAATCTTCAAGGGCCCTATACATATTCCGGAAACTGAAAGAGGAGTTTCCAGACACATATATAATTATGCAAAAAAATGAGGACGAACAGATTGGATTGGGAAATTTAATCCAAGTTAAACCCATAATACCAATATCAGGAAAATTTCGACTTTTGAAAGGCATGATATTTAAGCTTCAGATGACTCTTCTTTCACTATGGCACATCGTTTCAAAAAGAGTTGATTATGTAATTATCAGAGGATATGATACCATCTTGCTGTATCCATTTCTAAAGATACTTAACATAAAAATATATACGGATTATCATGGGAAGTATAAAAATGAATTAATTCAGCAAGATCGACATTTAAGAGCCTTCTTTGTTGACCATATTGAAAGACTGTCACTATATTTGGCAGACAGGATCATTGTAGTAAGTGGAGGAGTTATTGCCCAGATAGAAGAATACAAGGATAAATGCATATACATGCCCAATGGTATTGACATAGATAAAATAAATGAAACTGATCATACATGTTCAATAAAATTACCCGGCAATAAAAGGATAATCGGATTTATTGGTAACTGGGAACAATTTATGAAAATAGAAGATGTGTGCGAATGTGTGAAATATGCAAATAATTGTGTAGGAGTGATTATTGGGATGGGGTATAAAGCCGACCACATCATGGACAAATATTGTGACACTGAAAACATAATTTTTACCGGGAGACTTCAGCGGGAAGATGTTTATGCATTAATACACAAATTTGATGTTTGCATACTACCGTATGACAAAGATGACAAGCATTCTCTTTATCCAGATTATTTCTCTTCAAGAAAAGCAAAAGAATATATTGCAGCCGGGAAACCGATCATAGTGTCAGACGTCGAGGGACGGGAGTCCTGGTTGATCGAGAATCAAAACTGTCTATTATACGAGTCTGGTAATCCAAAAGACCTGGCTGAAAAGATCGATATGCTCCTAAACGATGAAGAACTATATGACAAAATGTGCACAAACAACAGAGACCTCTCCAAAAATTTTACATGGGATGCTATCATTGATCAATCGGGACTAATCGATGATATTCGTGGCACAAACATGTGATTAGTATAGAAGATACATATGAAATCATATGAGTTTTAATTTATGACTAAAGATAATAAGATACACTCTTTTGCGCTTGCATTACCTGTATTGATACTTCTGACGGTAGTAAGTGGATTTTTGTTAGCTTTTGCCATAGATAGGCCTGATTATGCAATAAGGGGCCTGGCAACAGGACTCCCAGCCATTTTAGCATCATTATTTTTAGTACTGATATATCATAAAAGAGAGATCGAATTAACTTCTTCTTCAAATACATTAATAATTAATCAAAGGACATTGAGTGCGCTTTTTGGCATATTGTTCAATGTATCCATATTGATATTATTGTTAATTCCATTTAGACCATGGTATTATTTTGTGCTAATTTTGATATTATATTCCCTGATATTTACGCAGATCTTCTCAAGAGATGCAAATACATTGATAATATTGTCTGAAATAATACTCCTTATGGCCAGTGTTATCGGCGGGATGACATTAAAGTATCCACTATATTTCGGTTGGACTGATATTTTACCGCACTTATTTTTCGCTAAGATAACATATCTATCCGGGTACACACTCCCAATAGATTACTTTTTAGAATATGCGAACTTCCCATTATACCATATACTGATCGCTGAAAGTTCTTATTTATTGGGTTTAGATCTCAAAAACACTCTTTTCTTGATAGCAATTCCCCTTTATGTGATTCTAATTGTTTTTATTTACAAATTATTTAATTTAACCACACGTAATTCACAAATGTCGCTCCTTACATGTTTAATATACTCAGTGACTTCTGTGGTAATACTCTATGGCGCATATGTGGTAACCAGAACTGTAGCCTATGTCGGATTTCTCATAATGATATATCTAACATATAAAGGTCACAGTGATAAAAATAAAGCTGTTTACAGGTTCCTTGCAATACTTTTATGTATATTCGTCATACTTGTACATCAGGTCTCAATAATTCAAATGGTTATATTGATACTTCTTCTATTTGTCTGCGAACGAATTGCAGGTAATAAACAGTATTTAAGCAACAATTTTTTGTTATTGGTCAATGTCACATTTATTGGGTACTGGTTTTTTTATGCATATTCATTTACTCGAGGTTTGATGGAATCGCATATCAGGCCAGAACATTTCGAAACCCCGGTGGTGAAAGCTACTGTTCAATCTGGTAACGAATGGTCATTCTTAGTAAACCACATTGATACCTCAATTTTTTTATTTTTTGCTTTGATCGGAATCGGGTATATACTATGGAAAGAAAATAAGAAATATGCCCGTGTGTTTAGTTTATTTGCTTTATTCACACTCGTCCTATACACACCGAACCCGATTCAATTGTTATGGCAATCTATGGTTTTGTTCAGGTTTGATAGATTTATGCTAATTCTTGCTCCCTTTATGTCGTTCGTGATGAGCGCGGGAATTTTTGCTTTTTTATATTATTTAATGTCTAAAAATCTCAAAATACGTTCTGCTTTTATGATAGTATTGGTTTTATTTAGCATATTTTCATTTTATTCCATAATATCAAATGCAGAAGATTCTAATTATTTTGGATCGACTACAAATCGCAAGTATTTCATTGATGAAGAATTGACAGGATATGACCATGTTTCCGGTCATGTTCCGTTTGGATCTAACCTACATTCAGATTATGAGACATCGAGATATTTTACACAACGAGAATTTAATGGATCAGATGCGCTGGAGCTTCCTTATTATAGGAGTTATATGATAAACGCCTACGATGGTATCCCGGATTACGAAGGTTACATACTGATCAGAGAAAAGCAATTTTTAGATACAAAGCTGGCATTTGAAGAAGGGGATTATTTCCCAACATCTGAAAATCAAATTCAACTGTACACTTACCTGCAAAGGAACAACAAGATCTACTCAAATACTGCTGTGGATTTATACCATAATTCCTGAACTTGTGCCAACACAATTGGGGTTATGCGCTTAAAGGTGTAGAAGTTAGGTTACTAAAATTCTCTATATACCGGACCATAAATGCAGTTACATCAATTTTGTCGCGCAAGAGTTGTTCACGCTTCTTATTCCATTCCTCTTTGATGCTTGGATCCTGGATTAGTTCAACTGCTTTATTCAGGGCTTTGTTAGAATCGTTATAATTGAAAAGCAATCCATATTTTTCTTCAAGCTCAGTAAAATTACCCATTGTTCCAACAAGAGATGAAACATAAATAGAAGGGGTCCCCAGTATTGCACTTTCAACAGCAGTGGTTCCTCCATCCCCCACATACAGACTTGCATAATATAACAGATCATGCAGTTTTTCCGGAGAAACGTTAATACGGTGTTTTTTTAGTGCATTGTCCATCTCACCTTCAGACGTGATCAACACACGCCCGTGTTTCTCGAGTTCATTCACGAATTCGATCTTGTTCTGGATACCATGCTGTCCAATATCATGATCTGCGTCCCACTTAACAAAGCGTAGAATTATAAAAGTGTCATCTTCATTTAACCCGAGTTCAGATAGAACTTCTGGATTGGGAGTGAAGTAATCTGGATGAAGATACGCCAGTTCATGATACCCATCGTATCGTACCTGTTTTTTTCCAAGATCGACCTGATAGCAAGACGGAGTGCAGATAACAGATGCAAAAGGATCAGTTAATATGTGTTCAATTTTTGCATGTTCAGTATCATCAAAAACGACGGAAGGTTTTCGGATGATCTTACCTACATGAGCAACATAGGCATTACCAACGCCACCAACCAGAATATCGGGTTTAAATGATTTTGCGATCCTGTACAGATTATATTCTATTTTCAGCAACTCTGTGGCTTTTGAAAATAAGGAAGGTTTTGCACTTCCAACAACATCATATTCAAATCCATATGCTCCAAGTAAATTCAAAGAAACATCCTTGTCAACCGTGGTGATTTTACAATCGTGTCCTCGTTTTTCCAGAGCCCATATCGCATTTTTGAATAAGTGAATCTGTCCGGGATGTGCCATATTGAATAAGACCCTCATGTTCTCACCGCAGCTATAACCTTCTTCACCACATTGACAGCCATATCCATACCACAATACAATCCCCAGTCAATTAGATTCAATGACCAGCGTTCCGGATGCGTAAGAATATAGAAATTATCCAGTTCGCCACCCTCGATCAGGTCGATCAGGTCATCCGTTGTGTCGGCGGTGAAACCTTCGGTCTTGTTGGGAATGAAATCTCTCAAACTGTTCTTTTTATTCCAGCTTCTGCCTGTATCTGAAAAATAATTTAATTCATATCCCACAGAGAGATAGGCTTCACCAACGATATCATAATCTTTAAAATCGTAAGTCTTCCACAAATCCCTGTTATCGTATTTTGAGAGGGGTTTTCCATGCATGCATATTGTTTTCACTTTACAGACATCATTGAAATTCTCGAGATGAGATTGGAACAATTCGATTCCCTTTTCCGGGTCGCCATTTGCCTCGCTTAATGTCTCGTAGTGGTAACCGATCTCATGACCCATATCCAGGATCTGCTTCATTATCTCAGGCTTGAACACGCTTTTGATCGATCTGAAATAGTATGTTGCCTTGATGCCCAGTTCATGCTCGATCCGCGCAGTTTCCAGTGCATGTCCTGGCATCCTGTCAACATCATGGCGCATCAGCACGAACCTGACAGAATGCTCCTTATTCATGTATTCTGCCATTGTGATCGTTGGATACGTTGTGGCTATTGCATCACAGAGGCGGTGAAACTTATGGATCGTAAAATCATGATCATCAATACTCAGCATCAGGGATCACCACACAGCGAGCTCTTACGAATGTGAAGTTTTTTAAATGTATAACCCCTACTAGACTCATAATGTTCATCCTTGGCCATATAGGAGTCACGCTTACCGTATTCTTCCTTGCAAGCCTTGCTTTTCCGTCCCTCAAACGTCATCTTGATTACCGATTCATTGCACTGGGAGCCCTGCTGCCGGACCTGATCGATAAGGCCATAGGCAGGGTTTTGTTTGAAGATGTTTTTGCAAGTGGAAGGCTTTTTGCACACACTCTTGTTTTTGTTATTGTAATTCTGGTTGCCGGATATGTTTATTTCAGGCAGCGAGGGGATTCCCGGATCATGCTTGTGGCCGGAGCCAGTTTCCTGCATCTGCTGGAAGACCGGATGTGGATGACTCCGCAGACATTCTTCTGGCCGATCTTTGGGTGGGAGTTTGCTCAGGGATGCTCTTGTGGGAGCTTTCTGGATTATTTCATGAATATCGTGAAACATGTTTATAGTCCTGACTTATCTTTTGCCCTGGTTTCTGAAGTTATTGGCCTGTTAGCGATTCTGTTCCTTGTGTACGAGCACAGGAAATGAACGGATCGGTTTTCGGCCTTTTTGGATTTTATATGAATTTTTCTTTTGTCAGTCTTCGTGATACAACCTGTTCTCGCCTCGTATGTCCTTATCTGACTCCTGCATATCGAAAAGCATGGCGAACAGCAGGAACTGGGCACCTGATATAAGAATCAAAGCGTCCAGTATTGCCAGGTTCGCAGATACTGGCCACTGCATTAGCGTGGCTATGAGTATTGCCATACCAAACAGCACACCTGCAGGAAGGAAGGCCATGGAGAGGATGTAGAACAAGACGAGCGGATGGAAGCTGAGTATCATGTACTTCATCTTCAGCCTCCAGAGGAACTTCTTGAACAGCATGATCGACACCTTGCTCATGTACGGACCGTACTTGATCGTTGACTTCTCCTGTCCGTATCTGGCAGGCATGACCACGTCAAGGGTTCTGAAACCAAAGGCGTTCAACCTCACAAGCATGTGGTTGCAGTAACCGTAGTACGTGTAGATCTCATCCAGACCTATCTCTGCCAGTGCTTCCTTTGAGATGGCAGTATAGCCGTTCTGGGGATCCATGATATTCCAGTACCCGCTTCCAATCTTCGTGATGAACGTGAGCATCGAGTTACCTAACAGGCGCAATCTGCTCATGTCTTCACGGAACTCCGTACTGAACAGGCGGTTGCCTTTGGTATAATCTGCCCTGCCCTCGATAATGGGCATCAGCAGCTTTGGCAGCTGGGCAGGGTTCATCTGGTTATCCCCTGCCATGACCGCAACGACATCCATCTCTTCTTTCAGTGACTGCTTGTAGCCATTGACAATTGCAGCACCCACACCTTTATTGGTCTCGTGCGTTATCACGAACACCCTCGGATCATTCAGTGTCTCAATGTCCTTTGCAGTATTATCAGTGCTCGCATCATTTATCACATAGATTCGGTCAACGTACTGGGGAATGCCCTCAACGGTAGCTTTTATAAGCTTCTCTTCATTGTACGCAGGCACTACCACACCTATGCGTTTGCTTGCCAACAACTCTCTCTTGACCGGATCGATTATCTTGATAGGCACCTCACGCACCTTAAAACCGGACTTGATAGCATCATTTATCAACTCCACCTCAATAGCATCGTCGCCCTTTGTGAACTTGAAAACATCGAGTGTCTTTGAAGAATACGCACGGAACCCACTGGCCATGAAAAACTGGCCCTTGCTTGTAGCCTCCACATCCTCGAACGTAGTATCAAGGCCAGTGCCCGATGAAGTAACATAAACACCGTTCACAACATCTGCATCCTCAGAAAGCACAGGATTCAATATTGCAGGGATGTCATCAGGATTGTGAAAACCGTTCGCATAGATGGTCACAAGTACAGATGGGTTTAGTTTTTTCACTTCTTCAAAAGCTGTTGCCAATGCAGCAGCCTTGCCCAGATGATCCCCGTGCCTGATCACCTGTGCACCCATATTCTTAGCAATACAGGCTGTCGCATCGCTGCTCCCATCATCAACAAGAACGACATGATCTACATAGAGCTTCGTTCTTTTAATGATATTCTTGATATAAACCTCGGCATTATACGCAGGAATGGCTGCCACCACAGTCATTGGCACACCTCATACTCAATTTAATAATTACACATATGCACATCACCCACAACCTCCCAAAGTAAATATTGATAAATCATATTATATAAAGGCGTATGATAACAGAATGAATTTATTGATTTAACTACAAAAAGAAGTAGCCTCATGCTATCAATTATGAAAGAAATATACTCTATAATTAGAAGTATGCATATATACCAAACCAAGCGGAAGCAAACCTCAGAATAAATAAGTTCGTATACACAACAATTAATTTAAGATTTTTTTATAAAAGCATACAAACTATATTCATACATACACAAATACACATCCCCAAAAAAAAGACATAATTTTATACCACCCCCCACATAATCAAATCCCATGGGACGAGAATTTTCAGACAAGGATAAGGAGATCTTCAACAAGCTTGCACCGGAGAACGGCGGAACGCATATGTCAGAAATGGGACACCCATATCCGTTCATACTAAGGCCGATATCCCACAAGATCGCAGAGGATTCGGATGACTTCAGGGAGAGGCTTGAGAGGCTTGACGCTGAGGAACTGGAATACCTTGCAAGACTTGCAATGGAGGGCAAGGAGGATATCAGGTCCCTTGATCCAGAGGATATCGATTCGTTCTTTGAGCTGTTAGGCGAGAAGGTATCGGAAGAGCGAGTAAAAGAGCTCAGGATCCACTTGGGGATATTATGAAAGAGCTGCTCTTCGGAACAGCAGGGACCCCCGTCAGTGCAAAGAAGAGGGGCAGCGTCGAAGGGATACAGCGTATCCGTGAGCTTGGCCTGGGGTGCATGGAACTGGAATTCGTGCGCGGAGTGCGCATGAAGGAAGGCATGGCTGAAAGGGTCAGGGCAACAGCGGAAGCAGAGGGTGTGACACTCAGCGTGCACGCACCGTATTACATCAATCTAAACTCCGCAGAGGATGAGAAGATCGAGGCCAGCATCGAGCGCATCTACCAGTCGGCACGCATCGGTGCACTTTGCGGTGCATCGTCCATTGTGTTCCATCCTGCTTACTACCTCAAGCAGAGCAGTGAGGAAGTGCTTGAAAGGGTCAGCGGGCTGCTTGGCAGGCTTGCATCAAGGCTTGAGGACGAGGGCATCAACGCTGTGCTTCGCCCGGAGACCACCGGCAAACCGACCCAGTTCGGCGATCTGGAGGAGACCCTGATGATAGCTTCAGCCATCGAGGGGGTCATGCCCTGTATCGATTTCTCGCATCTGCACGCACGAAGCAGCGGAGAGTATAACACTATCGAGGAGTTCCGGGATGTGCTCGTGAAGGTGGAGGAATATCTCGGGCGGGAAGGGCTTGAGGACATGCACTGTCACGTTTCCGGCATCGAGTATGGGAATAAGGGGGAGAAGAACCACCTGGTGCTCCGGGAGTCGGATTACAATTATACTGACCTGATGGCAGCGTTTCGGGAATTCGATGTGAAGGGGCTTGTGATATGTGAAAGTCCCAATCTCGAAGGGGATGCCCTGCTGCTGCAGGATACGTTCAGGAAAGCTGAAATGTAAAAAAGAGGATAAGAAGGTTTTAGCTCCTGCTTTGCGATAAGGCAGGAGTTAAGGCTTCAGTAGTTCTCACAAACTTCAAAGAAGTTCATGAAAAGCTCTTCACCCTTATCGGTGTGAGCAACTTCAGGATGCCACTGCACCCCGTAGATCGGCCTTTCTGGATGGCGCATTGCCTCGATCTCACACACGTCCGAGCGTGCAAGGTGCAGGAATCCTTCCGGAAGGACAGTGACCTCATCGGCATGTGAAGCCCATACGGATGTCCTTGGACCAAGCCCTTTCAGGATGTCATCCTCGTCCAGTATCTCCACATCGATCTCTGCATAGCCGCCGTAGTCGCCTGAACCGGTCTGTCCACCGAAGGTTCTGGCTATAAGCTGATGTCCCAGGCAGATGCCCAGAATAGGCCTGTCTATGCTCTCGACATATTCCTGACAGAGGCCGATGCGGTCCATTGACGGACCACCGCTTAAGATGATGCCGTCCGGCTCCTGCTCAAGGAGGTCTTCCACAGAGGTCGTGTTCGCTACGATCTTCGTCTCCATGTCGAGATCGCGTACGGTTCTGTGAATAAGGTGACAGAACTGGCCATAATTATTGATAACAAGGATCTTTAACTCTCTCATGATGAAAATCACACCGGGTTGAGTCGATATTGCCAGTAATGATGAATCTATATATAAGACTATTCCAGATTTTAAGAAAGGGAGAAAATAACAAGCTTTAAATAGTTGTTTGTGCTACTATGTCACATACTAACACGATTTGACAAAACCGCAATAATGAGAGTGATAAAATGGCTGAAATAGGTAAAAGGATTCGAATTGAAAGGATCATGCACAGGGAAAGCAGGAACATGCTCATCATTCCAATGGACCACGGGATCTCTGACGGACCCATCAGGGGAGTGATAGACATTGCAGACTCCATCAACAAGGTCGCTGAAGGCGGTGCAGATGCAGTTCTCATGCAGAAAGGAATGATCTACCACGGCCACCGCGGATACGGTCATGACGTCGGACTAATCGTCCACATGAGCGCCTCCACATCCCTCGGACCTGACCCCAACGACAAGGTCCTTGTCTGCAAGGTCGAGGAAGCCATGAAAATGGGTGCCGATGCCGTATCCATCCACGTGAACATAGGTTCTGATACCGAATCCGACCAGCTTAAGAAGCTCGGATATGTCGCAGAACAGTGTGACGAATGGGGAATTCCCCTCCTTTCCATGATGTACCCAAGAGGCAGGAAGATCACAGACCCGCACGATCCGGAAATGGTCGCACACGCGGCCAGGGTCGGTGCAGAACTTGGGGCAGACATCATCAAGACCGTCTACACCGGAGATGTCGACAGCTTCAGGGACGTTGTAAAGGGATGTCCCGTACCTTTAGTAATTGCCGGCGGACCAAAGACCGACACCGACGAGCAGTTCCTTGAAATGATCAGCGGCGCCATGGAATCCGGAGCAAGGGGAGTTGCCATTGGCAGGAACGTGTTCCAGCATCCTGACCCTATAAAGATGACACAGGCCATCACACAGATCGTCCACAAAGGCCGCAGTGTCGAGGAAGCACTACAAACACTTAAATGATGAAGGCAAATGGCGTATACATATGAAAGGCAAGACAATTTGGATCAAAGCTGACAAAGGCGACTGGGAAGATCACAAGGACAGGATAACCACCGGGCTGGAATCCGGTGCTAACTATGTTCTGGTAAACGCTGGCGAAGTGGAAAAAGTGAGAGAACTTGGCGATATCAAGGTCGCTGCCTTTGCCAATGATGACAGGTCAGGCGCTGACGTTGTGGTCGTCGGAAAAGGAGGAGAAGGCGACGGTACGAGGCCTCTGTCCCCCGACCCCATCGGATCCCTTGACATGAGCACGGCCATCCGATTAAAGGAAAAAGGCCTCACCGTAGGTGCATATGTGGTCATACAGAACAAGGCCTACGAGGAATTTGCAGCACATATCGGAAAGGAATGTGATTTCCTGATCATCGTCGGTACTGACTGGAAGGTCATTCCTCTTGAGAACCTCATTGCAGGTCTTCAGGACAGCAATGTGAAGATCATTGCAGGTGTCCGTGATGCTGATGAAGCAAAGCTCGCCCTTGAGACCATGGAGCACGGCTCTGACGGTGTCCTCCTTGACACTGAAGACCCTAACGCCATCAAGTCCACTGTTACAGTAGGCGAAAGCTCAGGTGTGGAAGCACTGGAACTCATCGCTGCAAAGGTCACAAAGGTCGAACCTGTGGGAATGGGTGACCGCGTCTGTGTCGATACATGCAACATGATGACACGCGGCGAAGGAATGCTCGTTGGTTCCCAGGCAAGCGGCATGTTCCTTGTTCACTCCGAATCCGAGGAAAGCCCGTACGTGGCGTCCAGGCCGTTCAGGGTCAATGCAGGAGCAGTCCATGCCTACGTGAAGGTCGGCGACAAGACCAGATACCTCTCCGAACTGAAATCCGGTGATGATGTAACCATAGTTGATGCACAGGGCAACCAGCGTGCAGGTATCGTCGGCAGGGTCAAGATAGAAAGGCGCCCACTCATGCTTGTTGAAGCAGAGGTAGATGGCAACATCATTAAGAACATACTCCAGAATGCCGAGACCATCAAGCTCGTAGATACCAAAGGGGAGCCTATCTCAATTGCCGAGCTTAAGCCCGGAGATGAGATACTGGTCAACTACGAGGGAGGCGCACGCCACTTCGGCATGAAGGTGGAAGAGACCATCATCGAGAAATGAGACATGGTCAGCATAGGTAATTTCGATCTGGATAAGAGGGCAGCCCTTGTTGCAGCTATCAACGAGGACCCTCTGATACAGGCAAAGGCCGCTGCATACCTGGGAGCAGACATCCTTGAGATCAGGCTTGACCTGCTCGGGATAAAGACCCCTGGAGAAGTAACAGATATCCTCAAAAAGCTTCGATCTGACACAGGACTTCCGTGTATTGCAACCAACAGGTTACAAACTGAAGGAGGTAACTGGGAAGGCTCAGAAGATGACAGGATAACTTTACTTGAAGAGATCCTGCCCCTCACAGACGCAATCGATGTAGAGCTCAGTGCAGACCCGCAGCTTCGTGACAGGCTTGTAAAAAAGGCAAAGGAAGCGGGCAAAGCTGTCATCATATCATCCCATGATTTTGAGAGCACGCCTGACAAAGCTATCATCAGGGATATCCTTGAACGTTCAAGACAGGCAGGAGCCGATATTGCAAAGCTTGCAGTGATGCCAAATAGCATGCAGGATGTTCTTGACCTGCTTGAGGTCACATTAAATGAGGATAACGTCTGCACCATCGCAATGGGCCAGCTTGGAAAGCACAGCCGGATCATCGGGCCATGCTACGGTTCAAAACTGACCTACGCCAGCATATCAAGCGCCGTGGCCCCCGGACAGTTGAAGGTACACGAACTGAAAAAAGCACTGGAGATGCTTCAATGAAACAGGTATTCGGAGTTATGGGAGACCCGATCGCCCATTCACTCTCACCCATCATGCACAATGCAGCCTTCGAAGCACTTGGAATGGACTGCACATTCCACGCGTTCAGGGTAAAGCAGGAGGACCTTGGCGATGCGTTAAAAGGCGCAAAGGCCATGGGATTTGGAGGACTGAACATCACTGTCCCGCTGAAAGAGACTGCCATCGGACTTATTGAGACCGACCCCCTGGCTGCAAGGATAGGAGCCGTCAATACCATCGACTTCAGGGATGGTATCAAAGGTTACAACACGGATGGTATCGGCGCACAGAAGACACTGGAAGATGCCGGGGTCGATATTCAGGACAGGAACGTACTGATACTCGGAGCCGGAGGCGCCGCCAGAGCAATCGCCTTCACGTTCACAGAAGCCGGTGCAAAGGTGAACATTGCAAACAGGACCCCTGAAAGGGCCATGACCCTTGCAGCAGAGGTCGGCAATGTCAACGGCTTCGGGCTGGATGTACTGGACAGATGCCTGAAGGACACGGACATACTTATCAACACTACAACAGTGGGAATGGACCCCTGCATAGGCGATACGATCGTCACCGCCGACCAGATGCATTCCGACCTCACCGTTTTTGACGTCGTTTACAATCCATTGAAGACAAGATTGCTTCAGGAAGCCGAAGCTGCCGGAGCAAAACCGGTCACAGGGATCATGATGCTGGTCTACCAGGGTGCAGAAGCATTCCGCATCTGGACCGGCGTGGAACCTCCTGTGGATGTAATGAAAAAGGCTGTAATGGAGGCCCTGTAATTATGAAGATGCTCATAATCGGCGGTACCGGAGGAATGGGGCAGTGGTTCACCAGATTCTTCCTCAGGCACGGTTATGAGGTGATCGTATGGGGAAGCAGCGGCAAGACCGAGATCGCAGACCAGATGGGAGTGGAATTCGCCACCGACCTTGACAGGGAGATCCGGGAAGCTGATGTAGTGATCATTACCGTACCCATAGACATCACTGCAAGGGTAATCAAGGAAACCGCTCCGAAAATGAAGCAGGGAAGCCTGATAATGGACCTGACATCCATCAAGGCAGAACCCGTCAACGCAATGAGAAAATACGCACCTGAAGGCGTGGAGATCCTGGGAACACACCCCATGTTCGGCCCCTCGATCCCGACATTACAGGGACAGATCGTCATAATGAGCCCAACAGAAGGACGCTGTGACAAATGGTTCCCGATCATGCATGAACTCTTCGAAGAAAGCGGTGCACATATTGAGATCATCGACCCGCAGGAGCACGATCAGTTCGTCTCCGTTGTCCAGGGTCTGACACATTTTGCATACATCACCATTGGGACCACGTTCAAAAGCCTTGATTTCGACGTGAGCAAGTCACGCCGTTTCATGAGCCCGGTATATGAGATAATGGTCGACTTCGTGGGAAGGATACTGGGACAGAACCCATACCTGTACGCCCATATCCAGATGAAGAACGACCAGGTGCTCAAGGTCCATGAGGCATTCATCAACGAATGCAATGTACTCTCGGACATCGTCCGGGAAGAGGACACCGAAGCTTTCTGTAAAAAGATGACAGAAGCAGCAGCCCATTTCAAGGATACGGCATCCGCACTACACAGATCTGATAAGCTGATCAATGCAAAGATAGCCGAATTCGAGGAAATGATAGCATCCGTCGGGAGAGAAAGGGGACTTCTGCATAACTACTCCGGCGTGACACATGTGGGCATCATCGAAAAGGTCACACCCCGGACAGTAACGCTGTCAAAGGGAGACAGGACCGTATCTCTGAGAACCGAGAACATCAGATTGCTTAACGATGTAGAACTGAATAAATGGAAGATCGATAACCTCGCACATCCTATCAGGGACATCTCGGTCCTGATACCTGTCGGAGCGGACCCACAGACCATTGAGAAGGTCATCGACTGCGATGAAAGGATTGTCTCCGTCAGCATTATTGACACATACTCAGGCATATCCGATGATAGGCTTAGTGTCACATACCGCATTACCATACTCGGAGACCTGCCTGCTGCAGAGGTGCAGGAAGACATCGAGAAACTCTTTGTTGGGCTTGGTTGCGGAATAAGGGGTCAGAATTCCATCTGATATTTATGCAATGAAAACAAATTTAATATTCCGTTTAAACACTGATCGTGGTGATCTTTTGAAAAAGACTGAAAATTTGCAAACTGCCAATATGCTTCCCGGAGGTGTCGAAAAATACCTTCGATTCTACAAAATGGGACTTTTGATAATCTCCATTTTCGGGATATATCTGGGAATTTCGGGACTCTACCTCATTATTGTGGAAAACAATTACATATCAGGCATCTCATTGTTCCTGGCAGCACTCCTGCTATCACCACCGCCCATCGGAATATCCAACATGGTTGCACGCAACCTTCACCTGGAACTTACCATGGGAATAAAAGTAGGATTCTCATCCATGTTGTTGCTTATCGCATGGTATTTCCTTTAAGGAACAATAAATTTAAAAAAAGGATGCCAGAAGGCATCACTTACTTCTTTTTAGTATAACTTCTATTAAAGGATCAGATCAGGCTTACCAGATCCTCAAGCGCTGCCTTTGGATCTTTGGCCTTGACAATACCGGATGCAAGGAGCACTCCAACAGAACCGAGTTCCATTGCAGCCTTAAGGTCCTCTCCTTTTGAGATACCTGCACCGCAGAGCACCTTCACATCAGCATCGATGCGCTCAACGGCAGTGACTGAACCCCTTACGACCTCAGGATCTGCCTTTGAAACAGGAATGCCCGAACCGATAAGTTCCGGTGGCTCCACTGCAACAAAATCAGGCCCTAGTGCAGCTGCTGCTGCTGTTGTAGCGATGTTATTGGTACACACTATCGTGCGAAGACCCTCTCCTTTTGCAGCAGTAACGGATGACTCGATGTCCGCAAGGTTTACGCGGCGCTCGGAGTGATTGATAAGTGTACCCACTGCACCGGCATCCTTGACGCATCTGGCAAACACATGACCTGTGAAACTTCCGGCACCGACACCATCAAGATGCTGTGAGTACACCGGCACATCCACCTGGGATGCAACCCTGTAGACATCGCACAGCTGTGGTGCCACTGCGATCTCGATCCCACTTTCCTCGCCTACGGCCCTGCAGGCCTCAGCGATCCTGACAGCACCTTCCCCGGTACCTTCAAGATAGGTCTTCAGATTCAATACGATCAATGGTTTCATACATACCCCTCCATAAAAAAGGGAACGTGCGAAAATCGCACGCTTAGAAATCGGTCATTACTCTGAACTGGTCGATCTCTGGCTTGTTCAGGCCTTCGATGAACTGGTCAGCTGCCTGCTTGACATCCTTGGAGTTGGTGATAGCCCTTCCGACAACGAGGATATCAGCTCCTGCACCAAGTGCATCAGGGATAGTTTCAACACGTACACCGCCTGCAACTGCCACAAGGATCTTCTTGTTGCGCTTCTCGCCAACTGCCTTGATACCATCAATGCTGCCCCATGCGTGAGCGGTTTCCTCGATATCGATAGCACGGTGAAGCTCGACCACATCAGGAAGCTCATCCAGCTGTTCAAGTACAGCTACAGGATCTGGCTGGTTCAGTGTGTCCATGACAGCATAGATACCGGTCTTGTGTGCCTCTGCGATCGCCTTGTTGAGCGTTGCAATAGGCGCAAGTGCGGAAACGACAATAGCATCTGCGGTTGCATCTGCCACCATACGTGCCTCAAGGTTACCTGTATCAAGTGTCTTAAGATCGGCAACGATGAACGCATCAGGTTTGATCTCACGCAGCTTGCTGATAACATCCACACCATAGCGCTTGATAAGAGGTGTACCTGCTTCCAGGATCAGGTGGTCGCTCTTTGGAAGCTGCTTGACCACATTGGTGATAGCACCGATGTTGGGGTTGTCAAGTGCAACCTGCAGGTATGGGGCATCCCAGAGCCTTGAGACCTTGAATCCCATGATAGCGTGTGCGGACTTGTCCTTCTCCTCGAGCACAGTGTCGATATCCGGGAAATTGTCCAGTGCGCGCTTAAGAGCAAGTTTTGTAGCACCATAGTTGTACCTGAAGATACGGTTGTAGTCAACAGCCTGTGGGTGGATGAATACGCTTGCGATGATCACAAGGTCCTCTACCTGTTCTGTCGGGACAATTCCTTCTTCCACAGCATCAGCGACCGCCTTAGCAACAGCTGCCTGGGCAGGACCGAATATCTGTGCGGCCTGGTCCATGTTCTTCACTGTCACTTTTGGAACGATCAGTGTAGATGGCTTTGTGGGTAAGTTCGGGCGGATGACGGAAAGAAGAGGAGTGTGCCCTGCTGAAAGCTGGGTCATGCCTGTTGCGAATGCCTGTCCAACAGGTCCCTCCTTGTCCCCGATCATAAGATCGACGTGTGCGAGTTCTGGTTCCTCGCCGATTAATGCTTCTCCAATAAACATCATAGTTATCAATCCGCTAAATTGCCATGACTATATATATCATTTCTGATGAGAATAATGGAGTCACCTGTAAAAAAAGGCAGATGTTTCATCAAAGTATTATATAATAATGGAAACAATATAGCATTGTGATCATTGATATATACAACCAGCTTATCAAAAAAAGGAACCTTACAGCATTGTATGTTCTTTCAGCCATTATAATAACATACTTTGCAAGCTGGTTTCCGGATTTCGAGAACCTCATCGGCATAGAGGGAGCAAGGATAAGTTCGGTAGTATCTTTCGGTGCATTGAATGGGATGCTCCTTGGTCCGTTCTGGGGTACGATCGTATCCTTTACCGGTGTTATGGGGCACACCTTAGTAAGAGGAGGAGGTAGCCCGGACACATTCCATCTGCTTACCCCTTTCTTTGTAGCAATGTCCTCTGTAGTAGCAGGTCTTTGTATCACAAGGAAAGAAAAAGCTGCAATGGCAGTCTTTGGAATTCTTATACTGCTCTGGTATATCACGCCTACAGGAAGGACAATATACTACTACCCATGGTTCCATGTGGTCACACTTGGCGCCTTCCTCGTATTTAACTACAAATTGAAGGACAGGGAAGGAAACCTGTTCAAATTTACATTCCTGCTTCTTGCAGCACTGATAGCAATCCTGGCAGACCATCTTGCAGGTAGCATAAGTGCAGCAATTCTTTTTGACCTACCGCCTCAGATGTTTGCATCGGTCATCACTATTTACCCCATTGAAAGGATCACACTTGCGTTTGCAGCAGCTTCGATCATATTTTTATTGATAGTGACACTTCAGAACACGCTCATGGAATCGGACACATTCCATGATAAAGTGAAAGAGGCAAAGAAGGAAAATGTCCTCGACTATGTGAGTGATGTAAAGGACATGCTTGAAAAAGATGATGATCAGTAACTCACTTATTGGAAAGACAATCTTCGATAGTCCTGACCACTGTGAAAACAGCTTTTGAGAAAGGATGTTCCGGATCAGCGACTGTCAGCACTTCTGAATCACTCCTGGTAGCAATATCACAAAGGCAGGGTATTGATGCTACAACAGGAATATCCGGATCGACCAAACCGGGTATTGCGATCGGCTTATTATCATGGCACTTATTCATAATGACACCGTAATCCTTACCAAGCGGAATATAAATACCATCAATGATCTGCTCCATATATTTCTGGTGAGATCTGGCAGGTTTGGTCACCATTATAACATAATCAGCTGCAGCTATTGCATTAACCGATGTGAAATCCACACCAGGACCGGTATCGATGATAAGCACATCTATGCCGGAGGAGAACAATTTCTTCTTTACACCCATTATATTTTGTAGAGCTTTTGATTGCCATTTGCGATCCTTACCCGACATTTCACGAACTGCATCGATATCAGGGTTGCAATATCCCACATATAACTTGCCAGGGGCTACTGTGTCATCAGCAACCTCAACGATCGCATCCATGATGTCGCATTTGCCATCAAGGACATCGTTCAGCCAGCGATCAGAATCAGGGAACATGTAATTAAAAAGACTCGGAGCCTTAAAATCAGCATCGAGAAGGCATACGCTCTTCCCGGCAGATGTATATGCAAATGCAAGATTGATAGAAAAGGAGGTCTTACCAGACCCGCCTTTTGATGAGTGCACCGCGATACTTATTCCCATTTATATCCCCATAGAGTAGATATTAGTCCTTAGGAGATAGATGACAAACTCCTATATAAGAGTATTTCACAGAATATTTGCGTTGAAATCAAGTATACTTTATCTATTCTGATTTGAGACATTTGTTGATCAACGATGTACAGAAATATACACCATATATAGCTTATATACGATTCAAGTAAAGATAAGGCCTATTACTTGCCAAGACCTTCCCCTATACTAAAGTAAACTTTTCTGCCTGAACGCCCCTTTACAACATGCCCCATCCTCACAAGCTGGTTCAGGTAATTGCTCTCCACAGCACGTTCCTTATGGGTCTTCTCTGCAAGATCTTCAGCGGTTGCCGACCCCAACTCGAAAAGCGCTGTTGCTGTAGCACGCAGATGATCGGGTAGTGTGAGCAGTGTCATCACATCCAGTACATCAAAGATACCTTCATCCGACTCTTTCGTAGATGTACCCTGCATCAGGATACGATCCAGTTTCCCGCTGATCTCCTTCAAAAGATTAACGATCTCTTCATTGGAATCATCAATTGTCATTCTGGTCTCCCCGAGTATTTTTTACAAAATTCTCGATCGAACATCATAATAGTAGATTTATAGGGAATACATCCAACTACACTATAAATGTATTGAAGAGATACAGTAATACAACAACTTACAACTTGCCTTAGGATCTGCCAGATAAATATCAAAGTTTTTTTGACATATAGACACCATCGCGAGAGTATCCGAATTTGCGGTAGTACTCCCTCACACCTATCCCGCTGATGATGGATATCTTTGAATAACCTGCCTCTGAAGCCATTTTCTCCGCATTCCCCAGAAGTTCCGCGCCATACCCGCGATGCTGCCAGTCGGTCCTGCTTGCATCCCTGCCCACCGGCACCATGGAACCATAGACATGCAACTCCCTCACAAGGGCAGCATCCTGTAACTCCGCCCTGTGCGGAGAGTTCGGGAAACGCAACCTCAGGAAACCTATCAGGATATCGTTCGTCATATCTTCAAATGAGAGGAAATATTCCTTCCCGCCACAGGAGTCGTAGGTCTCTACTGTGAGTTCAATACTATCCGGATCCGGTTCATTGCCCCTGAGGACATTGTGACCGACCTCCCTGCAACGGATACACCTGCACCTGCCACCCCTTGATTCCAGCCTCTCCTTTGCAAGCTGGCGGATATTGCTCTTTCTAACCCCTGCAAGGATCTGCGGGGAAGGAATGTCCCTCTGTATGCGCTGCATCCTCACCCATTTGGGAAGTATGGCCTTGATATCTGCAAGCAGCTCCGTAGCAGCCTCGTCATCCAGTGCCTCATACTCACCCTTTAGCCACATCTCGTGAAGCTGTGTGCCCTCTGTGACAAGAGTGGGGTATATCTTCAGGTAGTCAGGCATGAACCTGCTGTCCGTAAAAAGCTTCTTAAAACCCCGAAGGTCCCTTGCAGAATCCATCCCGGGAAGATGTGGCATCATATGGAAACCAACTTTAAGCGCACTGTCCCTGAGGATCCGGTTGGACTCCACGGTCTCCTGCACCGTATGCCCCCGCCTCATCCTCTCAAGCACGAAATCATATACGCTCTGGACACCGATCTCGACCTTTGTGGCACCCAGTGCCAGCATACGGTCCACGTGTCCGACATCCGTCCAGTCCGGACGCGTCTCAAAAGTGATACCCGTGTTCCTTATGGCTGCAGTCTCATTGGCCTTCTGCACATCCTCCACCGTCACATAAGGGCGGGATGTACCGATAAGCTGCACATCATCGCGCCACTCGGTTCCGGAAAAATCGTTCATTGCCTCAAGGCAGCGCTTTGTGAACCATTCCTGATAATCGATGGCCCGGGCAGAAAAAGTACCACCCATGACGATAAGCTCTGCTTTATCCACCTCATGCCCGATCTGCTTTAGCTGGGACAGGCGACCTGAGACTATCCGATAGGGATCATACTCATACTGCATGGCCCGCATTGTAGCCGGTTCCCTTCCCATGTAGCTCTGAGGAGAATTAAATGTAGAATTCGGACCTCCCGGACACGGCACACATACACCATGAGGACAGGCACAGGGTGAGGTCATTGCAGCGATCACCGCAACACCTGATATCGTACGGACCGGTTTGCGGCGAAGGGAATCACGCACCTTTTTTTGCTCCTCTTCAGTCCCCACCATAATTATATCCGGGTTCTTTGGAAGTGTGGAAAGCCTGAACTCCTTGCTGACAGCTTTTTTTGCCTCATTGAGCTGGAGGTTGCCAGATACCTTACCCTCAAGTACCATATCCAGCAACTTTCGGCATGCAGCCCTGAAATTCTCATCAGCTTCAGACGTCATCATAAATACCCGATATCAGTAGAGTTCCGTAACAAGTGATTCCAGATGGATCCTTGCATTCGCACTGTCGATGATCATTGCATCTGCATCAGCTATCCTGTAGACCGCTTTTGCGATCTCATCTTCGGTACGGTCCGATCTCACAACTACCGAATGTAACTGCTGCAGGACCTCATCGCCGGTGAAACCTTCCTCAATGAGAAGAGTGTCGATCAGCTTCCTCGCTTTCAAGAACTCGTGCCCAATGGCTGCAGCATGAAGTTCGGTCACGTTGTCAGACACTTCGCAGAGAGATTCCTCGTAGAGCAGGTCACCTGTGATCTTTGCATCCGGATTGTTCATATTAGCAAATTGAAGTGTCAGTAGAGCCCTTGAAACATTGCCTCCGGCATAGTACATAAGAGCATCAAGGCCATCTTCAGAAATAGAAATGCCCTCTTGCTCTGCAATTGAGACAATATATGGCCTTAGCAGATCATCCGGAACATAAGTGAAGAAAAGCTCCAGTCCCCTTGAACGCAGGGGTGAGATCAGCTTGGAAGGCTGGGTAGTGGACAGGATGAACCTGCAGGTGCGGGTATACTTCTCCATTATACGACGCAGGGCATGCTGTGCACTGGTATCCAGTGACTCAACATTATCGATGAAGATGATCTTGAAATCCGCATCAATTGAACCCATTCCGGCAAACTCATTTATCACGGTCTTGAAGATAGAGATGACACTTGAGTAGATCTTCTTCGGGTCATCCGTCCCTATAATGTGGGTAAAACGCTTATCACGAACAAGATAGCGCTTCCCCTGATCAAAGAAATCTGATGCATTGAAGTATGTGAAATTGCCCTCATAGTCCTCCCCGTACAGTTCACGTGCCAGGGCAAAGGCAGTTGAGGATTTGCCGGAGTTCACCGGACCGTGGAACACAAGATGGGGCAGGTTGCCTGAATGGACAAGCTTGTCAAGGGCATTGAGGGAATTATCATTGCCCAGGATATCCTTAAGCATCTCTGGCCGGTATTTCACAGTCCACATATCCTTCATCATTAACACCTCTTAAGGAACAGATCACTGCGCTTCATCAAGCACTACCTTTATGACCTTACCATATACCGGCCTTGCGATAAGCACACCGATGAGCACACCGATGATGGTGGTAATGGCAAAGCCCTTGAGTGCACCGAATCCCATCACGACCAATGGTGACATTGCAATGGTAGTTGTAGCAGCTGCTGCGAAGATTATACCAAATGCTTTTGCGATCCTCTCAAGATATACTTTTTTGGAAGGTAGTTTTCCTTCGTACAATACCTCATCAGTAATGATCACAAGGTGGTCGATACCGGTACCTATTGCAGCAATTATACCTGCGATCGCCGGCAGGTCAAGCTGCCAGTTGATCGTCGCTGCAACTCCAAGGATCATGATAAGTTCACATATGGATGTTCCCACCATTGGAAGCAGGATCTCTTTCTTTCCGTATCGTCTGAACACGACCAAAGCCACTGCAAGAAGTGCAAAAAGTCCGGCAAATAAAGTCTGTTTCTTGAACTGTGCACCCAAAGCTGCGTCCACCTGTCCGGACCCCATGAGAACCACGTTCACAGGTAACGCACCTGCACGCAGGTGTATCTGGAGTTGCTCCGCCTCTGACTTGCTGTCGTCATCAGGACCGCTTGAAGCTTCCCATGAGTAGATCGGAACCTCTGTGAGCCTTGTAGCTGCTGAATAACTTAACGGGGCTCCATATATCTCATTGTCATCAAGATACATGTAGAGCCAGTGTGAATTCGGATCGTTGGTTGCACCGGTCTCGATTGCGATCTTCTGCAAGGCAAGAGCACCTTCTTCGTTAAGAGTGAAAGGTGTATGCCACTGGCCGTCATGGAAGGTCACAACACCGACCTTCTCGATCCCATCACCATATAGCACATGAGCGGTCTCATTGCCCTGCGTCTGCACCCGTATCTCGAACTTACCAGGTCTTTCAACGATCTCCTTTGCCGTTGTAAGATCAGTTCCTGCAAAGTCAATAAGGATGTAATCCTCACCCACGGTACGCACAGGTATGTCCTTAAGACCAAGTGAGTTCAGCTTGTCACTGAGAATATCACGGGTCAGATCACGGGTCTCGGTCCTGACACCTTCACGGTATATCGGAGTACCATCGGCTTCTGTTAGAATGGACCCGTCTACTGCACTCATCAGGACCTGAAGGTCCTCCTGTGAGATCTCTTTACGTATCTCGTACTCAACAGAATCACCAAGAGAGAGAGGAATTACCTCAGCATCAAGTGAATCGGAAAGATACTGAGTGATAAGCGTCTGCTTGTTAGTATAAAGAATGATCTCGGAGGTGTTCCCTGAATAACTAATATCGGATTCACCGATGCCTGCAAGGTCCATCTGGAGATCTGAAACATATGCATCAGTTGTAAAGACAACAGTAGTACCAACGGAAGAATAACCGCTTCCCGTATGCCCTGTAACACTTTTCACATCAATGGATGATCCGATGACAGATTCAATAATGGCAGGCACCGTCTGTGAAATATCAGCATCTAACTGGGCCACAGCACCCTGCAGTCTTATCTGGAGCCATGAACCACCTTCAAGGTCAAGTCCATAATTAAGATCGGTGGTAGCACCCTCTTCAGAGGAGTACCACGGATGAATCATGACGACTGAGAACAAAACTGCTGCTATCAGTAACCATACACGAAGATCGCTTTTGAGGCCTTTGTTCACTTCTTCTTCCCTCATGCCCTTCGCCCCCTTGGATTGCTGCGGTTCACATGCCATCTCAGTATACCTGTGTTAAGCAGCCAGGTGTTCATGATATCGGCCACCAGACCGAATATCAGCACAATGGAGATATCGGAAAGCAGGTTGACCTGGGAAGCGGACGATGTCACAAGGTAGGAGAATGTGGATACAATGTACATCACCACAAGAGCTGCAAGTGTTGTGGTGGTCATGGTAAGACCCGTATGCATTGCACGCCCGATGTTCTCATTGACAGTACCTCTTCTCTTCAGCACACGTGTTGTCAGCAGTATGTCACTGTCAACTGAATAACCAATGAGCATCAACAAAGCTGCCACGGTGCCCAGGGAAAGTTCAATTCCTACTATGTTCATGAAACCGATAGCAATAGCAATATCAGAGACTGCAGAAAGCACTACTGCAATGGATGGGACAGCGGTCCTGAAGATCAGGAACACGACTATAGCCATTCCGATGAATGAAAGTACCATTGCTTTCAATGCCTGTGATTGAAGCTCTTTTCCGTATAATGCACCGATCTGCTTGATCTCAACGTTCGAATACTTTGAAATTATATCCTTTTCGAGTTCTTTCTGATCTTCATTGTCCATGGGACCAAACTGCAGGATCGCACGATCTCCTGCCTTACGGGCATCATCCAATGAATAATCGGAATATGCCTGCTCAAGAACACCTGCTGTTTCCTGCGTCTCGAACGCTATCATAGTACCACCCTCAAACTCAAGTCCGAGCTTTACAGGTGCACCTGTACTTGAAAATACGACCAGTGACACTAAAAGTGAGAGTGCCAGAACTACAAGGGGAATGGTGATAAGCTGCTTGTCATCACGCCCCCTTATGAATGAATCAAGATATTCTGTTAGAATGGATCCCATTTTTTGATACTCCGTTATCAGAAAAGATGTCAACTATCAATATCTGGTTTATGTCCAATTCATACACTACAACTTATATATACTACTTGCTGTTTTCTTTTCATATATGACTGAAAGACCATCAATTGATGAATATTTCCTGGAGATCGCTGAGGTGGTCGCAAAGCGTTCCACCTGCCTGAGGAACAAGGTAGGAGCTGTCATTGTCCGTGATAAAAGGATACTTTCAACCGGTTACAACGGTGCTCCCAGCAACATGGAACATTGCCTTGAGATTGGTTGTATGAGGCAGCAGAACAATATTGCATCCGGGACCAGGCATGAGAAATGCCGTGCAGTGCACGCAGAGCAAAATGCTATCATACAGGCAGCACTTCATGGGGTCGGCATCGGAGGAGCAACTGTCTACTGCACACACCAGCCCTGCATACTGTGCGCAAAAATGATAATAAATTCCAACATCAAGCGAGTTGTCTTCAGCACACAATACCCCGACATCGACACCCCGGAGTTCTTCGCTGCTGCCGGTGTTGAAATGGTGAACCTTCAGTCAGAGGACTGACGAAGGCACCTCAACCCTTTTCTGATTATATCCTCATTATCAGGACGGTACATTTCCTTCACACTGACATCGTCCCTTGTATGAAGGTCAAAACCACGTACTATCACCACAGGATTCCCCCCTGCAGCTTCGCCCATCAACAGGTTCGCAGCCGATGCGATCTCATCTGCAACCGCTTCCTCGGTGATCTCAAGCTCATTTCCGAAGAGGTCATTCTCCCCTCGCCAGTCCAGGATAGGGTGCATCCGGTAGACACCCACTGCAACGCCGGTCTGTCCGATCTTGAAAGCCCTTCCGTTCGTATCCGTGATGATCACACTGACATCCTTGCCACACCGATCGGCTATTCTCTCACCTATGGCCTTTGCTGAACCATCCGGATCATGTGGAAGTTCCAGAAAGTAATTATCCTCCACATTGGAATCATCAATGCCGGCATTGATGCTCACATGCCCGTTGAGGTTCTCCACAAGCAACAAAGGATATTTTACGAGTTCTTCCACACTCCTATCGAGGACCACCTGTACAAGTGCAGGATCTTTACCTATCCTCTTTGCAATGTTTATGGCACGTTCGGATGGCACCACATCACTTTTCAGTACCATTGCCCCTTCGGCCTTTGCCACAATAGTGGAAGCGATCACCACAGCATCGTGGTCCTCAAGTTCCGTGCGCTCGCATATCATAGCCGCCAGGTCATCTCCTTTTTTGATAAGCGGCAAACCATCTACGGTAAACAGTTCCATCCTCAATATGACACCTCTGACAGGAGAAATGGCATCAAAAATAAATAATACTATCTATATAGACAAACTCGCGGCGATGATGAGAGTTACCCCGACCGAGCAAAATATGACGAAACACTCTGACTGATGCCGCAAACAAACCAATGATCGGGATTTAAAAAGAAGAATGATCGATCACTCGATCATTATCTTCGGCTTTTCTTCGATCTTTGTCTTTGGAAGTGTGATCGTCAGCACACCATTCTCAAGTTTTGCCTTTGCACCATCATCAGTAACGTTCGATGGAAGAACAGCAGATCTTGAGAAGCGGCTATAGGTACGTTCCCTTTGAGTGTATCCTTCGTCCTCAGACTCACTTTCCTTTCTGCATTCTGCGCTGATCTCAATGATGTTGTCTTTCACACTTACATCGATATCTTTCTTGTCAACACCTGGCAGGTCAGTAGTAACTATGACATTGTCGCCCTCTTCCCTGATATCCATCAGGGGAGCAATTGACTTTCCCTCTGGCCAGCCTCCGAACGGGGAAACCTCCCTGAATAACTGGTTGAGATGTTCCTGTGTCTGCCTTATTTCTTCAAATGGATCCCAGCGGGATAATCCAGAGGGACCCCTACGAGTTAAACCAAATTTCATATATTCCACTCCTTAAAATTTAAGCAATAGAATGTATGACAAATAAAGTTAAAAAAGTAACGATATCAAAAACAGAGGAAAGCAGGAGAATTATGCCTGCTTTGCCTTATCGATCAGCATCTGGACGATATCGCATCCCCGGACAACACCAAGGGAACCTTCTTTCATGGAATCCTCGTCGAATGCTTCCACACTGTCAACCTCGTTCTCCAGAGTTGAATAAATGAGGAACGGGACCGGATCAGATGTATGCGTCCTGAGCACGATAGGTGTCGGATGGTCCGGAAGCACGACTATCATGCAATCCTCATCATCCTCTTTTGCAGCACGCAGAACGGTGCCCACGACTTTCTCATCGAAATCCTCGATAGCCTGCAGCTTGGCTTTCAGGTCACCCATATGACCTGCTTCGTCAGGAGCTTCAACATGGACCACAACAATGTCCCTCTCATTCAGGGATGCCATTGCATATTCCGCCTTACCCACATAATTGGTGTCAAGGTATCCGGTTGCACCCGGAACATCGATAATGTCAAGACCGGCATATATACCAAGACCCTTTATCAGGTCCACAGCAGAGATAACAGACCCTGTGAGTCCGTAGAGCTCATCAAATGTGCGGAAGGAGGGTGCATATCCCTGTCCCCAGAACCAGATGGCGTTTGCAGGACTCTTGCCTTCTTTTATTCTCTTTTCATTGACAGAATGGTTCTCAAGTATTGGCATCGACTCTTCTATCAGCCTGCAGAGGACATCACTGCCTTCACCCTTTGGCATATGGTCCATCATCTCCCCGCCTATCACGTCATGAGGTGGAGTACAGTCTGCTTTAGCACCAAGATCATTGGACGCAACAAGCAAATGCCTGTAACTGATACCCGGATAGAATCTCAGCTCATCGGTCCCAAGCTCACGATCAATGGTTTCCATAAGCTCCCGAGCTTCTTCGCTTGTTATGTGGCCTGCACTATGGTCTGCAATATTGCCATCATCTATTGTGATAAGGTTGCACCTGAACGCAACATCGTTCTTCTCCAGCGGAATACCCATACTGGCAGCCTCAAGCGGAGCGCGACCTGAATAATAGACATCCGGGTCATAACCCATAACTGACATGTTAGCAACATCACTTCCCGGAGGCAGGCCTTCGGGAACATTGATAGCAAGTCCGGCCAGCCCGTTCCTGGTCATATAGTCCATGTTCGGAGTATTAGCCTTCTGAAGAACCGTCTTACCGCCCAGC
This sequence comes from Methanococcoides vulcani, assembly GCF_900111645.1. Classification (GTDB taxonomy): domain Archaea; phylum Halobacteriota; class Methanosarcinia; order Methanosarcinales; family Methanosarcinaceae; genus Methanococcoides; species Methanococcoides vulcani. The sequence continues at coordinate 125,553 of NZ_FOHQ01000002.1, read as the reverse complement.
TCATCCAGGGAAAAATCTGCCATTCCGTCGCCGATGAGAATAATATATTTCAATGATACACCTCTTTTTGTAATAAACACGGAACCTTCAAATGAAGGTATCGACAAAACTATAAAGACAATATGCTCATTTCAACAATGTTTAAATGTGCTTCGTGAATGGTGAGGTTTAATGAAATATATATATTTTGTACTTCTAGCAATATTTGTCATGCTGTTTGCAGCAACCCCGGCAGCATCCCTTGATCCGAACGAACCGATAATACATTACTCGGACAGTGTGGTGGAAAGGGATACAAAACTCTCGTTAGCCCAGGGATATACACTCCACATCGTTGACATCAATGAGGACAACGGGGATGTCTGGGTAGAGATCCTTCACAATGGGATACTGGTTGAGGATGGTGCTGGAACAGGAAAAGAGAACAGTTCTTTCGAATACATACTGACCATCGAAGCAGAGGACGACGATGATGAGGATGAGGAATACCTGATCTTCCGCGTTACTCCTAAAGAGCTTGTAACCAGTGGGAAAGACACAGCTACAAAGATAAGGATAGAGCAGTATCTGGACCCGACCAGAGACACAAAGGATTTCCTGATATATGACCGATCAGATTCAGTGAACATAGGCGAGGAAATGGATCTGGAAGAAGGCTATACCCTGTCAGCATCCGACCTTGATGTGGATGAAGAGACCATCACAGTGACACTGAAAAAGAACGGACATGTGGTGAAAGAAGTAAAGGAAATGGAGCCCGGAGATATTTTCAGCTACTACAAGAACGTAAACGGAGAAGTCCGTACGATCTTCATTACAACTGTTTACGACTTCTTTGAAAGCAGTGAATCACATATACTATTCCTGAAGGAGATCTCACAAAGGGAAGATGTGAACGTTGAGAGTACTGTTGAGATCAGCATCCAGGGACTGTCAGGAAATCAGATCAAAGAGGGCGAGAGGGGCATCATATCCTATGAGCTTGAAAATGATGCATCCAAAGTAACGATCTACCTTGATGATGAGAGCATAGACATCCGCAATGATGTGGATGCGGGAACCTATGAAAAAATTACCGAAGAGCTGGACACGGGAGCGCATGATGTGATCATCGAAACCGTTTCAACAGATGGAAGTGTATCTTCAAAAGAGACATCGTTCACAGTTGATGGAACGAGTTCGATAGTGGATAGTGTTCCTGAGGATGGTGTATCTGTACCAGACCAGATCGAGGATATCATCCAGGATGGAGAAAATGTCACCGGCGATGTTTCCGATTCAGCTGGAGACATAACAAAATCCACGGCATTCACCTATATTGTAGTTGCGGCCCTGCTTGCACTTACCGCATTCTTCTTCAAGAGAGAGTTTAGCTGATCAACTCTTTCTTTTAAATTTCACAAAGGAAAATAGATACATTGGTTCCACCGTTCATAATCTTTATATTACACTGCCGTGTTTATAGCCACATTCCAAATCAAGCCTAATACAGAACGTGATCAGACTATGAGATATGTAATGAAATTTGGCGGTACATCCATTGCTGATGGGAAGAAGATACGTCATGTTGCACAGCTTTTGATCGGCTACAGGGAAGCCGGGGATCAGGTAGTTGCCATAACTTCGGCCCTTGGAGGTGTTACTGACGGGCTGCTCACCAACGCAGCTGAAGCATCACAAAAAGGAAAGGTCTCCCAGATAAAGGAGTTCATGACAGACCTTGCCAAAAAACACTATGATGCTATCGGCTATGCAATTGATGATGAGAGGATCGCCGACGATGTCATCGAGACCATCGACAGCCGCATAGATGAACTTGAAAAGGCGCTTATCGGCATCTGCTATCTCGGTGAGCTGACACCACGTTCCATTGATTATATCTCATCCTATGGAGAGCGCCTGGCAGTGCCGATCATCAGTGGAGCGATACGCTCGCTTGGAACGGACTCAATGCCGTTTACCGGTGGAGAGGCAGGTATTGTCACAACAAGTGATTACGGAAGTGCCCAGCCTCTGGAGAAAAGCTATGATCAGATACAGAACAATATATCGGCTCTTGTGGAAACCTCGATCCCCGTGATAACCGGTTTCATTGCAGAGGATAAGAAAGGTATTATCACGACCCTTGGACGCGGCGGTTCTGACTTTACCGCATCTCTTGTGGGTGCTGCTATCCGGGCAGATGAGATCTGGCTCTGGAAAGAAGTACACGGCATTATGACTACTGATCCGAAGATAGTTCCTGAAGCATCACCCATTCCGCAGATATCTTACATCGAAGCAATGGAATTGTCATATTTCGGTGCCAAGGTACTTCACCCACGTGCCATCGAACCTGCCATAAAGCATGGCATACCGGTTCGTGTTAAGAATACTTTTGATATAGAATATCCAGGCACACTTATCGTCGCAGACCAGACACGGAAGGAAGATGTGGTAAAAGCAGTGACGCTGATCAGGAAAGTGGCTGCCGTCAACATATCAGGAGCCGGGATGGTAGGAGCTATCGGTACAGCAGCAAGGATCTTTTCCGCACTGGCAAAAGCCGGTGTCAATATCATCATGATCAGTCAGAGCTCATCCGAAGCCAACATGTCCCTTGTTGTCGAGGAAGCTCACCTTAAGAAAGCTGTTAAAGCATTAAGGTCCGAGTTCAACAAAGGTGTTGTTGGGGAAGTAGCCTATGACAAAGATGTCTGTGTGGTCGCCGTGGTAGGTGCCGGAATGGACGGGATCCCCGGCGTTGCAGGAAAGGTATTCGGAGCCCTCGGAAAGGGCAAGATCAACGTAATAATGATCAGCCAGGGTTCATCCCAGCACAATATCTCCTTCGCGATCAGTGAGAAGGATGCAGAAGAGGCAGTAAGGGTGCTGCACCAGAAATTCGGTCTCGGATCAAAGAAACGGTCCGGACAGTAAAGGAGGCCTTTAAAATTGAGTGATAAACATCTTACATACGCAGATTCCGGAGTGGACATCGAGAAAGAGGAATCCACCATCAAAGCACTGACAAGTGGAATGACATACAGACGCGAGGGTCTTGGAGCTCCGCTCACGGACATTGGCCACTATGCAGGACTCATCGAGTTCGGGGAGTATGCACTGGCAATGGCCACGGATGGTGTCGGTTCAAAGGTGCTCATCGCAAATGAGATGAAGCGCTGGAACACAGTTGGTATCGACTGTATCGCCATGAACGTTAACGACCTGCTGGCCATAGGTGCAGAACCGATCAGTTTCGTAGATTACCTTGCACTTGAAGAGCACACTGACGAGTTCGCACGCCAGATCGGTGAAGGACTTACCCGGGGTGCAGAAATATCAAAGATGACCATCGTCGGCGGGGAAACAGCAACCCTCCCGGAGATCATAAATGGCTTCGACCTTGCAGGAACCTGTCTTGGAATGGTAAAGAAGGATGAGATCATCACCGGTGAAAAAGTGCAGCTTGGTGATGTCCTGGTAGGCATTCCAAGTAGCGGCGTTCACAGCAATGGTTACACCCTTGTCAGGAATATAGTCGATCGCTCAGAACACTCATACCATGATAAGTTCCCCTACAACCCTGAGACCACCATTGGTGACGAGCTGCTGATCCCAACTCGCATTTACATGGAAGTCCTCGATGTAATAAAAGAATGTGACGTCCACGGACTTGCACATATTACCGGAAGCGGACTCCTGAAGCTCAAAAGAGTTACCGATCTTGGATTTGATTTTACAGACCCTATCGAGCCAAATGACATCTTTAAGTTCCTTCAGGAAGAAGGTAATGTTGACGAACTTGAAATGTACCGTACCTTCAACATGGGAATGGGCTTTTTGATAGTTCTTCCGGAAGAGGATGCCAGGAAGGCTGCAGAGATGACAGGCGGAAAGATCGTCGGAAAGATCGTCGAAAGCGGCATTCGTGTTGGAGAACTTGAGATCGTTTAACATGGCATGTATAAACGATATACCCTATGAGATCCTCCTGAAAGGAGCAACACCACAGCAATGTGAGGACTTCGTCCAAAAAGAATGTGATGAGGTCTATCACGTTAAAGGTGGTTACAAGATACGGGGAGTACTCCTCCGTGGCGGGGATTCCATCCCCATAGGAGTCAAAGGTAACGACCTCATATTCCAGTTCATAAAACCCTGCAGCGGTCTTTTCATCCTGAGAATTCCGGATGCACAGGATGAGATCGAAAAGATACGCATGCAATGAAATGATCAGATCTTTGATCTTCTGGCATTGTCCGTGACACAACCGAGGAAACCCGGGGAAGGGAACTCGTGAACTGTAGTGGCAATTATCATTCCATCCCCTACTTTTTTTACCACCATTACAGCCTGGCCATCATCGTTCCTTAAGATGACATTCCCATCTGTCGCAGAGAAATATCCATCACATTCCACAGCCAGACCAGGATCCTCGACTATGCACTGTGCCTCATGCACCCCCACTCTGTGAAGATGTGTTTTCCCGTGTTTTTCTATGTATGTAAGCTGCATCGGTAACCAGCTGTGATCATATTTTGTGACAAGTGCTCCGAAGACAACGAGTGAACCACCGGCACTTACGAACTTCTCAAATGCCTTGCTGTTCCTTTCAATGCCCGGAAGTATCTTTGTATATGCTGAATTGGCAAACCCCGTCGGGACGATGACACATTTACATGCAGGAAGAAAAGGCGTACCAATGGCTGTGGAAAGGACACGCTGGCATTTCAGACCATTTTCCTCAAACAGTTTTTCAAAAAGCAACGGATTATCCCAGATCAGCATCACATCTGTCATGAGAGGAACTAAACATTAAAGGCTCTTAAATTTTCCTGCCCGCTTGAGTGTAATAAATATCAATTACCCCGGACCCTGCAAGGATACTGCCCTGTCATAAATTAAAAAGTAACAGCAAAAGAAACAAACATACAGGCTGAAAACAAAAAGGAAAAAAGAAACAAAAAGAGAAGGATGAGAGTTCAAAACCCTCATATAGTGTTAAGATACCTTTCGACTTCCCAGTCGTGTACCTGAATACGATATGCATCCCAGTCAGCTCTTGCAAGCCTGAGGACGTTCTTGTGGACGTGCTCACCAAGAGCCTCACGCAGTAGGTCGTTCTCAGCAAGATAATTTGCAGAATCTTTCAGGGTAGGTGGAAGTGTCTCAATGCCAAGATCACTTAAGCCCTTGTCAGAAAGCTCAAAGATGTTTTCTTCCCGGGACTCTCCCGGATCGATCTTGTTCCTGATACCATCCAGCCCTGCTGCAAGGACAGCAGCGAAGGTAAGGTATGGATTACAGGATGGGTCAGGACTTCTAAGCTCCACGCGGGTACCCTTGCCTCTTGCAGCAGGGATACGGATAAGTGAGCTTCTGTTGGCACCGGACCATGCAATGTATACCGGAGCCTCATAGCCTGGCACGAGACGTTTGTATGAGTTAACAAGTGGATTGCAGATAGCTGTAATAGCCTTTACGTGTTTGAGCAAACCGCCAATAAAATAGCGTGCCTCGTCACTGATCTGCATGTCAGCATCCTGATCATAGAACGCATTCTCCCCGTTCTTTGAAAGGGAAAGGTTCACATGCATACCGGAACCGTTCTCACCAAAAATAGGCTTTGGCATGAAAGTTGCATGTAATCCGTTGAGCTTTGCAATGGTACGGGTAACATACTTGAAGGTCATGACATTGTCAGCAGTGGCAAGTGCATCGCCATACTTGAAATCGATCTCATGCTGACCAAAAGCGACCTCGTGGTGAGATGCCTCGATATCAAACCCGAGCTCCATGAGTGTCAGTACAATATCACGGCGTATATCCTCTGCAAGATCAGCAGGTGCGAACTCAAAGTACCTGCCATAATCATGAGGTACTGTGGTTGCTTTTCCATTCTCTTTTTCGAACAGGAAGAACTCAAGTTCAGGACCTACATTAAGTGTAAAGCCCATATCCTCAGCTTCCTTCATAACTTTTTTGAGAACAAAACGGGGATCGCCTGCAAAAGGAGTTCCGTCAGGCAGATAGATATCACACACCACCCTTGCAACAACGCCCTTGGACTGGTTCCATGGAAGTATCGCAAATGAGGAGACATCCGGTTTCAGGACCATGTCCGATTCATTGATACGGACAAAGCCTTCAATAGATGAGCCATCAAATGATATTCCCGCACTAAGAGCTTTTTCTACCTGTGTCACCGGGATCTCAACGTCTTTCACGACACCCTGGATGTCCGTGAACTGCAACCTGATAAACTTAACATTGTTTGCCTCAATGGCCTTGAGTACATCTTCTTTAGTATTGATATTCATTGCATCGCCCACATCAATGGATTGATTTGTACCTAATTACTTTACAGATATATATGATATTATTGTTTAAAACCTACCTTTCATATATCATGTTTTTGGTAAAAATTGGCAACTACTTTGATATAAAAATTGATGCATCCTTTGATAATAGACCTGTAAAAGGATAAGGTAAAGGAAGGAAACTGGAGATCCCTGTTTGAGGGGATATTTCTTGAAATCCAAATTATATTGACGGACGGAATCTTTCAGTTTCCCTTATCAGAAGCCAACCTATAATAGGATGGAGTAGGATATATAGTCACTGGTGAAAAGCTATCAGCTTTTGCACCCTGACCACTGTTTTAGGATCATTTTAAACAAAGCGAATACCTACATCATGCATCTTGTTGCGTATGGCAATGTTTATCACCAGAGGAGTCAGTGACTCCACCATGCCAGATGTCTCAATAGGACCAGTATCAAGAGGACGCATGTTTGGGATATCCCTTACAAGATCGAAGACTATTTTCTTGGAGTGCATGCAGTTTCCACAGACCGCTATATCATAATCAAGATCAAGGTCAAGATCTGCAAGCTTCTTTGCAGGAACATTGTGGAAAGCCGACACCAGCTCGATGTTTTCTGGCAAGAGACGGACCATCTCCTCGGCCGCACTACCTGCTTCAGGAGTCGTATAACAGAAATAATCGGCATTGTATTTTGAATCCTTAGCATCAATGGTCACAGGGATATTGTCACTACCAGCCTGCCGGATATAACAGCGGTCCTTCTCCATAGGCACTACCACAGAAACTACGATCTGATCCTTCAGAACAGGAGTTATCAGCTCAACGACAGATGGTACCTGTTCATAGCGTATTGCAAAGAGAATAATATCTGCATCCTCTGCTGCGGACCTATTGTCCATTCCCTCGATAGTTGCATCAATGCCCCTATCACGCAGGATCTGAGTATATTCAGCTGCCACGTCCATGGCTTTTTCTGAACTTCTGGAACCCACTATCACATCATGTTTCTGACCCCAGCGTAAAGCAAATCCTTTACCAATATTACCAGTTCCACCAAGTATTGCGATCTTCATAACAATCCCATTAATCTCCCACGTTAGTTATATCTGTTTTGACAAGCAGAAAAGTAATACGGGCTAAAAAGGGAAGGGGGGAAACCCCTGTCCCTTCAAAACCCAAGAGGTATTTTTGAATTCTTAAGCAATACTCAGAACCATCCACGGTCTGCCATTGATTCAACAACACGGTTGATAGCGACGACGTATGCAGCGGTCCTCATGTTGATGTTGTATTCCCTGGAAGCCTCGAGGACAGCGTGGTATGCGTTTGTCATCTTAGCATCAAGACGGTTGTAGACACGCTCTTCGCTCCAGCGGTACATGTAGAAGTTCTGGACCATTTCGAAGTAGGACACAGTAACTCCACCACCATTACAGAGGAAGTCTGGGATAAGGTGTACACCTTTCTGGAAGAGGATCTCATCAGCTTCAGGTGTTGTTGGACCGTTTGCAAGCTCAGCGACGATCTTTGCTTTGATCTTGTCTGCGTTCTCTTCTGTTATGACGTGCTCGAGAGCTGCTGGGATAAGTACATCGACATCAAGCTCAAGGAGGTCTTCGTTGGAGATTGGCTCTGTTCCTGCGAGGCCGACAACTGAACCGGTTTCCATCTTGTGTGCCTGTGCTGCTTCTGCACTGAGGCCGTTCATGTTCACAACACCGCCCCTGCTGTCACTGACAGCAACGACCTTGCATCCAAAGAGCTCTTCACAGAGAGCAGCTGCGAAGTAACCTGCGTTACCGTATCCCTGAATAGCTACGGTTGCGTCTTTGAGGTCAAGACCGATATCTACTGCTGCTTCACGGACAGTGTAGAGACCACCACGAGCTGTTGCGTCGCCACGACCGAGTGAACCACCGATGCTGAGTGGCTTACCGGTGATGACACCAGCCTGGTTCTTACCGGAGAACTTGGAGAACTCGTCCATCATCCATGCCATCATCTGTGGGTTGGTGTAGACATCAGGTGCAGGTACATCTTTGTCAGGACCTACGATCATTGAAATGCTTGAAATGTACTTCCTTGAAAGGCGCTCGAGTTCACCAGCGGACATTTCCTTAGGGTTGCAGATAACTCCTCCCTTACCGCCACCGAGTGGGATGTCCATAACTGCACATTTCCAGGTCATCCATGCTGCAAGTGCCTTGACTGTGTCAACGGTCTCTTCTGGGTGGAAGCGGATACCACCTTTGGTTGGACCCCTTGCATCATTGTACTGTACCCTGAATCCCTGGAATACCTTGATGGAACCATCGTCCATGCGGATAGGAATGGACACGTGCATCTCTCTCATTGGGTTTCTAAGAATCTCGTGGATACCTTCATCCATCTCAAGGATGTCTGCGCATTTCTTTAACTGCTTTCTTGAATTTTCAAATGGGTTCTGTTCTGCCATATGATTTACCTCACATTTAATTTTAGATAATAATTCTATTTTTAAAAAGACCATGGAAAATATATAGCCTTTTTTGTTAACAATTTTTAATGATCATCTCATTGGTAGTTATAAAGATGTTATCACCAGTATGACGACTAGGCTAGCTATTACCGATAGGTAGTATATAGCATTGACGGTATTCCGGGACATTAAAATGAATTAAAATAAGAACAGAAAAACGTAGGATAAGGCTTGATTTTTAGATAAATGCCATTAAAATACCCACATTTTTTTCGAATTCGACATTTTTTCCACGATTTTTTCCGATAACTTTTTCAAGGCCATTATCAGGATGTGAAAATTTACTGACCTGCATGCAGTATCCATCAACCCACAACCTCTCGGAAAAGGATCTAAACGTTTCTCACAGACCAGGGATCAAGGAATAAAGACCAATACAGAATTAGTATCACAGTACGTTATCTTTATATTGCACTACCATGTAGTACCCTTGGCGCATTGTAAGGTCCTTGCACGAGAATATGGCAGAGCCTTTCAGTGAATGTACAGACAACCTCAATGCGGCACAGACGATAATGCGACATACGCCTGACACGAGGGAAACCGGAAGGGACAGCGGGGATCCCAATAGGATGATCTTTCGGAGTTAGTGGGCCGGGCTACAGCATTATCGACATCTTCTCAATCATATCAAATAAAGGTCACAGACATGTCTTTTGAAAATGCGCTAATGGATAAAGGAGATGGCATAACCATCGATCTGGAAGTGACACCGGGCTCAAAAAAAGTCAGTTTCCCCGGAGGTTACAACCAGTGGCGAGAGCGCATAGAGATAAAGCTCAGATCCGCTGCACAAAAAGGTAAGGCCAACGATGAACTTATAGAAAGCCTTGCAGACTTCTTTACAGTAAATACTTCCCGTGTCAGTATAAGGTCAGGTGCAAGAAGTACAAAAAAGACAATTGAGATAGACGGTCTTGATTATGGTAAAGCAGTCAGGATGCTAAGAGAAGCTTTGAATATATAACACGGACCCTGTCGAAAAAACGAAACCATTACAAATATATACAATGCCCCGTACATAAATAAGAATGACACTAATTCAAGTTCTTACAAACCCAAACGGCTTTTTTGAAGAGAAGATGAAGACCGAAGTGGAAATGAAAACCCCGCTCCTGATCGTACTTCTCATTGCAGTTCTCGGCGCGATAAACGCTGTAATAGTGACGCAGAAAATCATGGAGATACTGCCCCCTGAAGCAGCAGCATTTGCAAGCATAGGGGCAATTGCAGGAGGAATCGGTGCATTTATCGGTGCGATCATCATGTGGGTGATCTATTCAGGAGTATTCTATGCGATCTCATCCATCCTTGGCGGAGAAGGAACGTTCAAGCGCGTACTCGAAGTTGTTGCCTACGGATTCATCCCATCCATTGCAAGCGGCATCATAGGCATCATCGTAATGGCAACATCATTCTCATTTGAGAACTTCGACATGCAGAACCCGGAACTTCTGGAACAGGCAATGCTTAATGATCCTACAATGAAGATGTCAGTGATAGTCGGGATCCTTTTCACACTATGGAGTGCTAACATCTGGATATTCGGACTTGTCCATGCAAGACGCCTGAGCGTGAAGAACGCAGCGATATCCATACTGGTGCCTGTAGGACTTTACATATTATACACTGCAAGCAAGTTCATAGGTGCATAAAGTGACACTAAAGGCCATCATAAGCATAACACTGGTGCTGCTCCTGGCACTTACAGCCCCTGCAGCAGCGGATACAGATATCAGGCCAACCGTGGTCGTAGACTATTCCATGGAGCCTGCAGTCCTCATGCCCGGGGATACCGGCACCATCACCATATCCATAGAGAATATGGCAGGAGGAGAAGTGTATGTCCAGGAGGATGACAAGACGTTCGATATGAACGCTTACATTGCCAGTATAACGCTTGGCGGTAACAATGATATCGATATCCTCAACAATGAATACACTGACATCGGCCTGCTGGGACCGCGGGATACCATCAAACTGGCATTCAACATACGTGCAAAGGAAAACGCAGAGGATGGGGTCCATTTCCTTAACATGGAACTTGTGGGTGGCAGCGACATGTACGATCTCAACTACAACATCCCGGTCAAGATCGATGACAGGAACTTAAGGCTTATAATGGCAACAATGCCAACAACGGTGATGAACGAGATCTCAACGATAGAACTGGACATCATCAATACACGGCCAAATGATGTCAACAATGTCATAATCAAACCCGAAGGAGAGAATGTCTCTTTCAATCCTGCAGAGATCTTCGTGGGAACCATACCTGCAAGCGATAAGACCACAGTGGAGATAACGCTCAACACCATGGCATCTTCAAGCGGAACGAAGAACATCTCGTTCACTGCCTCATTTTTCAACGGCGATAACTACCATGTTTCCGAAAAAGAGGAGACGGAGATAAACGTAGTAGGCCAGCCATCACTGATATTCACGAGCATTGAAGTGACAAAGATCGGGAACAGGTATTCATTTATTGGCGATATCAATAATTTCGGCACGACTGATGCAAAGAACGTACTGGTGTCTGTTACCGAATCCGAAGACATCACCCCCATGCAGCCTTATGCGAACTACTTTGTAGGCACACTTGAGGCAGATGATTTCAGCAGTTTCGAACTATCTGCACGCGTCCTGTCCTCTGACATCAAAGAGATACCCATCCTTATTGAATTCCGTGACACTGACAACGTATATTCATCTGTGACAGGCTATATTGACCTTGAAAGTACTTCAGTACCGGAAGGCGGGGATAAGGAAACACCCATATGGATGTGGGGGATCATCGCGATCATAACCATAGCAATTGCCGGAGTTATCGTCTATAGCTGGAAGAACAGGAAGACAGCAGAAGTGGAAGAACCTGAAGATCTGGATGAAGAAGAATTAGATGATGCCGAAGCTGATGAAGTCGAAGACTGATGAGGAACCTATGTCCGATCCGATAGTCCAATTACAGAATGTCAGGAAAACCTATACCCTCGGAGCAAGTGAGATACATGCACTCAATGGGGTCAGCATATCCATTGAGAGAGGAGATTTTGTCACGATAATGGGAGCATCCGGTTCAGGAAAGTCCACCCTTCTCAATATGGTAGGCTGCCTTGACACGCCCACATCAGGTAAAGTGAAGATCAATGGAACGGATATAACTAAACTCGATGATGACAAGCTTACAACGATCCGCAGGGACAATATCGGATTCATTTTCCAGCAGTTCAACCTTATACCCACACTGACTGCAATTGAGAATGTAGAGATCCCCATGATATTCAGCAGGGTCCCACAAAATCTGCGAAAGGAACGGGCCATGCGCACACTGGAACAGGCAAAACTTGAGGCCGAATATGCATATCATCGCCCGAACGAGCTATCAGGAGGACAGCAACAGAGAGTTGCCATCGCCCGTGCCCTTGCAAATGAACCTCCGATCCTTCTTGCAGATGAGCCTACCGGAAACCTTGATTCAAAGACCGGAAAGAGCATCATGGAACTGCTGGTCCGGCTAAATGAAGAGGGTACAACTTTGATAGTTGTCACCCACGACCAGAAACTTACTGAATATTCCAATAAGACCATCGTCCTAATGGACGGGGAGGTCTCCAATGATATCTATTGAAGATATCCAGAGCAACATGTACCTGCAGCTTGCAAAGAGAAATCTCAAGCGGCAGACCTTCCGAACGGTCCTTGCAGCCATAGGTATAATCATCGGGGTCATTGCCATCTCATCCATGGGGATCCTTGGGAACAGCCTGAAAATGTCGGTCACCGATTCATTCGGGGACATAGGGGATAAACTTCTCATATATCCTGCACCCGGAGAGGACGGCGTGACAGAAAAGCAGATCCAGCAGATGAAAAAGGTAGACGGCATAGATGCCATAATTCCTGCCTATTCGACAGGGGACCGGGTCGAATACAAGAATAGCTATACCTTTGGGTCCATCTATAGCATCGAACGAGAGGATCTGGAAAAGCTGGCAGAGGTGGAAGACGGGCAGTTCTTCAAATCCGGCTCAACCGATTGTGTGATCGGATCCTCCATTGCTGACAACCTTGAACTGAGGGTTGGAAGCAAGATCGAGATAGGAGATTCAAGGCTCAGGGTAGTAGGGATCCTGAAAGAGCGCGGGATGGGATTCGATATCGATGCAGACACAGGCGTGTTCACATCGGCACAGATGTATGAGAAGATGTACCCTGGCGAGGGGGATGAATATGATTTCGCCATCGTCCGGGCAGAGGAACTTGACAAGGTGGACGACATAAAAGAAGATATTGAGAAGCTCCTGAACAAGAAAGAAGAGGTAATAACCGTTTTCGCAACCAATATCATCCTCGAAAGCATCAATGAAGCCTTCAAGTCCATTTCCCTTTTCCTCATGGGGATCGGTTCGATCTCTCTGCTGGTAGCAGGGGTCAGCATATTGAACGTCATGCTCATGTCCACAATGGAACGCACCAAAGAGATCGGTGTGATGAAAGCAGTCGGTGCCTCGCGGAAGGATGTACTCACAATGTTCCTTCTGGAAGCCCTGCTTCTGGGAGTTGTTGCAAGTCTTATCGGAGGTTTGTTCACCATCGGAGCAGGCTACCTTATACTTTCACTGGTAGTAAAGAATACATCATACCTGTTCTCACTGGCAACCCTGATCTACATATTTGAAGGGATACTGTTCGGTGTTGCTACGAGCCTTATTGGCGGGATGTACCCTGCATGGAAGGCATCGAATATGAGACCTCTTGACGCATTGCGTTATGAGTGAGAACGTAGTAAAACAGCAGAATATGTTTTATTGAAAACAAGAAATATCCAAAAATGAAGAAAAGGTGGTCATTCCTCAGAAAGTCCACCCATGTCTTCGAACTCGAGTCCTTCAAGTTCTTCCTTTAATCTGTCGAGGTCTTCCTGTGAGATCGGGGTGGTATTATCAGGTTCTGTTGATGTATCCTCGTCCTCAGGGATTGCTTCTGCCGGACCGTCTACCACATTTTCAACTCCGTTGTCATCAAAATCCCCTGATACGTCTGCCGTATCCACTATCACGACATCGTCCATTTCTTCTTCAGCGACATCACCATTCTGAGCACAGCCACTAACAAGCAACATTGTAGCTATAATTAAGATCGCAAATATCATTCGCTTCATTTTATCATTCTCCCCTGACGATCAGACCATAAGCCTCGTTCAGGTATCCATGTGCAGAGAGCATATTGCCCCTGGAGATCCGGAGATAGTTGTTCCCATTGGAGAACTTGATCAATGGCTTTCCGGGAACACGTACCTGCTCGTATTCTTCCTCGGCGTTGCTGATATTTGCTCTTGCATCCTCGATCTCGGCCTTTGCCATGTCGAGTTTTTCAAGGACCAATTCGTTGTCTTCCATGCCCTCAGCCACTCCGCGCAGCTTTACTTCATACTCCTCAAGAGTATCTGCATGTTCATTTGCTGTATGGATCCAAACAAAACCACTGTTCCTTGCAACATCGGATACAAGCTCAAAATAGCTTCCGATCATTTTCAGGAAAACAACGCCCAGCTCGAACCTGTTTTCCACACCATCGACTTCCACCCTTAGCTCATCGATCTTCACAAGATTGACATCGACATCTTCCTGGATGGTCTCTTTCAGATCATCCGGAATGCCAGGATTCTCTTCTACTTCAAGGTCCTTCCATATCAGCCATGCTTCCACTTCATCAAGTGCAGCATTCAATGCATCTTTTCCGGTATCGATGACCTTCTGATTATTTTCATCGGTCTTGTCTGCTGCCCAGTCGATCTTTGCATCCCTGTGCTCAGCCTGGGCTTCGATACTTGCCTGTTTTGCGTCATGCCACGCCTGTTTTGCATCACTTGATGACAATGCACTTACAGCTATTGGCTGCAATAAGAGCATAGTCAGCACAAGCAATGCAATAAAAGATACTTTTTTCAGTTTCATGATCCTGCCTCCCGCATTAGAGATGCCATCATCAGCAATATAACCATTTTGGAGTTTTCCGGACGAACTTGTAGAAAATACCCCATCGAAATGAGATCAAAAGAAATGACAGGTAATTGATAAGGAACTGACATCGCGACAAATGATATAAGAGACTTCTAACAAAAATAATGCTAATGAACACAATGCATGTAGAAACCCGGGAAGAATGGAGAAAATGGCTGGAAAAGCATCATTTAACTGAAAAGGAGATCTGGCTTGTCCACTACAAGAAGCACACAGGCAAGCCCGTACTCCCATATGATGATGCAGTTGAAGAAGCGATCTGTTTTGGCTGGATAGACACCCTTGTTCGCAGGATCGATGAAGAAAGATATGCCCAGAGATACACTCCCCGCACTGAGAGGAGTCAATGGTCGGAAACGAACAAGCAACGGGCACGGAAAATGATAGAACTGGGCAAAATGACAGAGAACGGGTTGCAGAAGCTTGGCAATGCACTCAATGAAAGACCATCGCAGCCAAAGACAAAGACAACTGACATCCCGGCAGATATGAAAGCAGCTCTAAAGGCTGATGAGCAGGCATGGAAGAACTTTTCAGCCTTTGCTCCGGGTTACAGAAGATCATACATCGAATGGGTACTTGATGCTAAACGTGAAGAGACCCGGATCAGAAGAATAGCCAGCGTTGTAGAAAGAGCACGTGAAAATAAAAAGCCCGGGATGATGTGACCAAATATCACTGGTCACATCCCGGCAAATATAGAACTTAGTTAATTGATTCCCTGACGATCTGGGCTGTACCCTGACCTTTGAATGCCTTTATGAACATAAGGGTCTCAGCATAGCACATTGCATCAATAGCAGCTTTTGTGTCATCACCAACAGAATATATCCTGTCAAAGAACTGCTTGACTGCAAACTTGCTGAACTTGCCGAATATCTCGTTGTCGCCCTTGCCCGGAGCTTTCTCTTTGTATGTGGAGATCGTCCAGTTCCTGATATCGTTGAAGAGTTCAGGTTCGTAGACCTTGAATATGTCCCAGACGATATTCTGGTAGAAAGTTGCCACATTTCCTTTGACGATATCGCCATGAGGGAACTGGTTGTGGATCAGATCACGTGGCGTACCCGTAATACCGTGCTGTGCGATCCTCACATCCAGCTCGTTGTCCTTCAATGCCTTTGCCACTGCAACTGTCTGGTCGATATCGATGGATACCTGTTCAACGAGATTTCCGTTTGAATCATAGGTGTTGCCATGTGCACTTCCGTTGGCTATGGCCAAAAAGTGAGGGAAGACACCGTTCTCGTTCAATGCCTTGATGAAGGTGACTGCCTCTTCAGGACTTGTAAGCACCCTTCCATGATCATCTTCCCTGCCGATCTCACCGACCTCAACCTCAAGACCGTATTCCTTAGTCCCCATATTCTCCTTGATGTGAAGACCGATCTTTGTAGTGGCATCGATGTTGTCAGCAAGCTCTTCGCGCAGGTTGCCGCCCTGAAAATTGAACAGGTGGGATGCGTCAATGGCAAAGGATGTGAATCCTGCATCTATCTGCCCGCTAACAAGGGCCTTTGTAGACTCAATGTCCTCATCAGTCCCTTTCTTGATGCCTATGTGATCAGCATGCAAAGCCCACATATCAAAACCGACTTCCTTTGCTGATTCTCTTGCCATCCTTGAAAGGTCAGATGGTTTCAATCCGGAATATCCGCCTTCTAGATTACACTCGGACCTTGCCAGCTCGAAGATGAGCGGTGCATCCATGTCCTTAGCAGCACGCATGATGCCGTTCATGACAAGTGCTATCCTCGGATTAGCGGTCATTATGATAGTGTCCTTGTCAAGCAGGCTCTTAAACATTAATGAACTTGGTATTGGCTCAAAATTATTATTGGTCATATTGTTACCTTCAAATTTCTTTCAGCTATTTTTGATACTTAATAGACGTTTCAATTCATAATCATTTCTATTCGAAAATGTAAGCACCCAGATATGAAATGAAAACACCAAAAATAATAAATACACAACATCCAATGAGTTTAAGATAAAATAAGGGGGCTAAGCCAATGAAACATCTCCTAGAACTGGAAAATAAACTTTCAAATATGACAACTGATGAAATTTACAACTACGCAAAAGATAACTACCCGGAAGAACCGAACATGTGGATGGGAAAGAAAAAACTGGTAGTTCGCAGAATAGTCAATTATGAAAGGAACAAAATGAACATTGAGGAAACTACAGAATAAACTAAGCTCTGCTCTTTTTGATATAGCATACCTTCTTCAAAGGACATTTTTGTAATATTCAGGAACCAGAGATAGTCTGAAGCAGCCTGACTATTACAACTTCATAGATCAACATACCCAGCATCACACATGCCAGTATAGAGATCAGCTCTACTGTTGAACAGGTGATCCTGTCATCTTTATTTTTCTCGTAACACACTTTCATCCAGCATACACCCCACACTGCACAGAAGAAATTACCATATCAAAATTGAACTTACAGCTATTTTAATTTTTATAAGAGAGTGGAAAATTAAACCATTTGACGAAAACTAAGAAAAATAGAAAAAAGAAAAGACAAAAATGGGAAGAAAAATGAGAAATTTTGCCTTTTTTAGCACTCCTCTTCCACAAGACTGGCACCAACACCCATCACACGTATTCTTGTCTCAAGTGGGTGGTCCCAGCCATCAGGAATTATCTCTTCCTTCTCCACGTCGACCTTTACATGTTCGGGGTCCAGACCTGCATCGGCCATATACTGTATGATCATTTCCTTTCCTGTTGTCGTGGCATATTCAAGTGCTTCTTCATACTCATAGAAATTCATTCGTCCTTTCTCAGAGAAAACATAGAATTCCCAATCCGGTGCTGCCATTGAAACAGGCCTGACAAGGAAATCCACCCTGCGGATACCTTTTGCTGCCAGCGCACCTGCTGCATTGCCAACATTCGAGAATTCAGGGACCACTATATCTGCATCAAGTATTTCTTTGAGGTTTTCAAGATATGCCACCACAGGACCGCCTATCAGGACTACCGGCATCTCTACCTTGAACTTTGTCGGGGACTCGATGTCAAAGATCTTACGGATCTCGTTCTTGGGTATACCCTCCAGGAAGAAGGACATGAGATCAGATGCCATGTTCTTGGCAAATTCCTGTTTTACAAAAGCAGCAAACTCCTGAGCATCCCTCTTGCACAGAGAACCGAGGTACTTTGCGCCTATTTGCGCTGCCTCGACAGTGTGCTCTTCATAATCACCAAGCACGTGCAGGGCGTCCGTGGGTGTGAAACCGATGGTCTGTATCAGGCGTTTCTGAAGTAGAAGATCGATATGTTTGGCTGAAGGATACTTTTTCAGACGATACTTGATCTCCCTTAATGATGTAGGGGTTTCGGATATTGCGCCAAGTACCTCTTTTTCCATGTCGGTTATGTCGATCGGGTCGTATCCGGTCCTGATGAAAAACTTGGTTGGCTGGAAATTCTTACCTATCAATCCTTTAGAAGGCATTGGGTTCGTCTGAAGCTGATCGAGGAATCCGGGGTAAATATCTGCGGCACGACAAAGTGGGATCACCCTTCTTGGCCCGATGTTGACGTGATTGTCCTTGACCCATACATCACTGTCCCCTCCCATTGCAGAGGTCTCCATCTTGATGGCTTTGACCCTTGTCTTCCAGCCGCCTACAACAGCACCTGACTCACTCATGTCCGGAACACCGTCATTTATGACAGAAATATCAGTACTCGTTCCACCTACATCGATCACAGCACAGGTATCATTACCGGTCAGGAAAGATGCACCTACCAGACTGCCCGCAGGACCTGAGAAGATAGACTCGATCGGCTTTTCAAGAGCACTTCTGATACCAATGACAGAACCATCACATTTGAGCATGAAAACATTTGCATCCACACCTTTGGAAACAATATACTGTTCCACAGTAGACATGAAATTCTCAGTGATAGGAATAAGCTGGGCATTAAAGAATGCAGTAACTGCCCTTTCGAAAGCTCCAAGGTCCTGTGAAAGCTCATGAGCACATACAACAGGAAGCCCGGTAGCTTCCTTGACGATCTCTTTTACCCTCAGTTCATGGTCATGATTACGAATACTGAAATAAGAAGAAACCGCAAATGCTGCAACACGGTCTTTGATCCCTGCTGCAAAAACCCTTACAGCCTCCTCATCCAGAGGTGCTGTCTCTATCCCATTATAATTGTGACCACCCGTTACCTGAACAAAATGTTCAGTTGGCAGATCCTTATTTATTTCATAGTTTCCAACAAGGATCAGACCTACAGGAAAACCCGTACCTTCCAGAATACTATTAGTGGAAAGTGTGGTTGAAACGGATACGACCTTCACGTCCTTGAGATATTCCTGATCGATCCCATCGATCGCATTCCTTATGCCCTCCAGTGGATCAGGATATGTTGTAAGCGCTTTGTTCGAAGCAATGATAACCTCATCCGAATCCCTCAGAAGTACAGCGTCTGTGTAAGTTCCACCTGCGTCTATACCAAGACTGTATTTCATCCAAAAACAACTCCTTTATCTTATGAAATGAACAAATTGAATAATGGCCTTTAACTAATCGATTAAAAAGGGAACCTATACATAAAGATATCGTATTTATTTATCGCCGTTAACTTCTGAAAACAATGCCAGTAGCCACGTTCGTAATAT
This sequence comes from Methanococcoides vulcani, assembly GCF_900111645.1. Lineage (GTDB taxonomy): Archaea > Halobacteriota > Methanosarcinia > Methanosarcinales > Methanosarcinaceae > Methanococcoides > Methanococcoides vulcani. The sequence goes on along the minus strand of NZ_FOHQ01000002.1, from coordinate 106,052 downwards.
AAATAATAAGAAAAAAAGGCAAGAATTGATTGAAACTTTCCATATATAAGAATAACAGATCGGATTGGAATTAGAAAGAACACGAGGATCCAAATTGTTATCTTCAAATTTTAATATATTAGGATCATCCATTCAGTCATTCATCCATTCTCAATTTTGTAATTTCAAGGGTCTTGAAATTGAAAACGACCAGGGAATTTGTGAGCCCTGCTCCTGATTTAATACATTCGGAATATATAGACAATTATGGAGAATTTCTCAATAAGATAACTATAAGAATGAATATCAAAATATATTAATGATTATTCGTGATATATATATAGCAATAACTAGATAGTTAAACATGAGAATATATCGTCAAGCCATGAGTGGGAAGTGACTCGAATGAAAAAAGATGATTTTTCATGGAAAAACAACGAGATAAAGTATCCTGAAAGTTTCGGGAAAATAGTTGCTATACCAATATCTGAAGAAAAAGAGGATGCTGTCGATGATCACACAATGCTCAATAACCGTATGATGCTCGACAATGAAGAAATAGGTGATGTTATCATCGACGCTTTCAAAGAGCGTATGCGAACCATGTTATCTGATCACAGGCACAATCAGAACCATTGAAACAGATAACAACATAGCATTACTTCTCAACACACCCTTTTCTGCAGTACATGCCGTATACTAACAAAGGTAGCAGCAATACCGCAAAAACGTTCTTCACTTCTTCCGGCATGATCTCACTGGCACTTCCTGCTATTGAAAGAGCATCGATACCGAGCTTTGAGTATATCTGATCGAGAACAAGCCCACTGATAACTGCACACAGTGCTATCGATGCAAGATAAACTACAGTGGTCCTTTTACCAAGGAATTTCAAGACCATAGTGATAGTGGCTGCGTTAGTAGCAGGTCCTGCAAGCAGGAATACGAATGCAGCACCGGGACTCATCCCTTTTAAGATAAGAACCGCTGCAAGTGGAGTGGAAGCAGTTGCACAGATGTAAAGTGGTATTCCCACAACAAGAGCAAGCAACATGGATCCAATTCCACCACCAAGATAGCTGCCCACCATGTTCGCTGGTACGAAATAAGAGATAATACCTGCAATTACGACCCCGACAATAAGCCAGAAACCAATATCTCCAAGTAATTCAATGTAAGCGTACTTTATGCCAGACCTCACTTTCTGCACAACGTTTTCGCCCTCTATTTCATGGCTACCACATGAACTGCAGCCACAGGCATCTGGCATAGTGGAGGTCATTGGAAGCACTGTTAAAGGTACTGCTCTTTTCGACACCGTACCCGGACCTTCATTTGAAAAGTCCAGTATATTCTCGGTCACGCCCGCGACAACAGCAGTAGCAAATGTTGCCACCGGCCTGAAGACGGTCATTATAGGATCAAGAAGGGCATAGGTTATAGCGATGGAATCCACCCCGGTCTGGGGGGTCGAGATAAGGAATGACAGGGTTGCACCTTTTGTAGCACCTCTTTTTTTGAGAGATAGTGCAGCAGGCACGACCCCGCAGGAGCATAGTGGCAGAGGCACCCCTAAAATGGATGCGTTGAGAACAGACCTGAACTTTCCTGCAGAACTGCCCAGATATTGCATTACTTTATCATCCGGAACGAAAACATGCAAAAGACCCGCTATACCAAAACCCAGCAACAGGTAGGGAGCAGCTTCTGCAAAGATATGCCATGACTCGACCAGTATACCTGAGAATGCTTCTGCAACAGAATCAGCAAAGCTCATAATGCACACCTCATGACATGCTTGCGGGACAGCTCAAGGAGCATTTTCACGTGCTCATCAGCAACTGAATAGACAACAAAACGGCCCTTCTTTTTGGTCCTGACAAGGTCAAGCTGGCGAAGGGTGCGAAGATTATGTGATATCGCTGACTGGCTCATTCCAAGAGCGAATTCAAGCTCACATACGAACATCTCTTTTTCCAGAAGAAGATACATGATCTTCAGGCGCGGTCCCGATTGAAGTGCATGGAAGATATTGGATATCCTCACTATTGCATCTTCTTCAGGCAGGTTGGATGCAAGAGAGCTGATAGCTTCCTTATCTACCCGCTCACATATATGGCCACTTTCCATGAATACATGAACATGTGCTCATGCATATATTATTAGCGCTGTGCCAAGAACTACGAAGATACAGACAAAACGGTCAGATGCTGCCATTTTCATCTCAAAGAGTGACGTGCGATAATTTCCCTGATAACAACGGGACTCCATCGAAAGTGCAACATCATCAGCCATACGCATGGACCCTCTTAAAGCAGGAATTGCCAGGGACAGCATCCCGGATATGGGATGATGCCCGTACTTCAAGCCGCGGGACATCTGGGCATCCTTGATCTGCCTCACATACCACAGCAGATGTGGAACAAAATGAATTGCCAATGACATCATTGTCGCTACTTCAAAGGACGTAGTCCCTAATTTCCCTAAGGGAAGAGGACGAAGCAAGTGCTCGATCCCACTGGTTATCAAAGCCGGTCTTGTGGTGGAAGTTAGTAAGGAACCAAAAAGGATCAACAGGACGAAACGACCGGTGACAACTGTTCCCTTTTCAAGGCCTTCGTATGTTGGTGAAAAAGGAAGAGAAAAGATCGGACTTCCATCTGTGAAGAACAGATGGATAAGAAAAATGAAACAAAAGAATATAACCATTGGACGAAGGGATCGTATAGCTACGGATATGCTCACGCCTGCAATGTTTGTTAGCATCCCAAAAAGAACTGCCAGAACAAGCAGATGTGACAGCACGGAAATATTGAATATCAGAATGCTCAGACACATCACAGAAATTATCTTCACCCGTGGGTCCATGTTGTGAAGAAAAGAGTTTCCCCTCACATAGGAAAAAAGTGGTTCTGCCATCAGAGGACACCCTTTTTTTCTGACCAGGCAGCATAGATCTCCTCAAATGCGTGATCCACGGAAAATATATCATCCTTTACGTCAATACCGGACCTCTTCAATCCCCTCATCAGTTCTGTTACCTGTGGGACCGGCGAAGGCATTGATGCAAGATATTCCGAAGGTGTTCCTTCAAATGCAATTTTTCCATTGTCCAGATAGATCAGCCTGTCCACAACATCAAGCACGTCTTCCAGTTGATGGGACACAAGTACAATTCCGACACCATTATTTTTCAGAGAGTCCAGTATCCTGAATAGATTAGCTTTCCCACTGCTGCTTAAGCCTGAAGTAGGCTCGTCCAGAACAATATAATCCGGAAATGAGGATAAGACACCTGCAAGAGCGACAAGGCGCATCTCACCACCACTCAGAGTGAAAGGTGATCTTTCAAGTATTTCCTCAGCAAGACCGACCTCCCTTATCGCTTCATGAACACAACTATCAAGTTCATCCCCACGGACCCCGAAATTCGTCGGACCATATGCAATATCTTCAAAGACAGTACTGCAGAATAGTTGCTTTGAAGGGTGCTGGAAGAGAATACCTACTTTTTTACACACTTCTTTTTTAGAAGAAGGCAAACCATCAACAGTAACATTTCCGGAATCCGGCATAAGGAGACCATTTAGATGCTTTATCAACGTGGTTTTACCGCATCCAACCTTGCCGACGATCCCCACGGACTCGTTACTATCAATGGAAAATGTGATATCTTTGAGGACCTGAACCTCATTTTTTCCTTTTCCGTAAGAAAAGCACAGGCCCTTCACATCGATTGACATAGCCCCTCCATTAGAGAATTGGCATTTACAGGCAGCACACCCCTATCCAGTATTCCGGAATCCTGAAGCCTGAACACAAGTTCCATGAGCGGAGGGATGCGGTGTCCGGAATTGTAAAGTTCACGGAAGACATCCGCCGGAGACCCATCAATGGCAACAGACCCACCCTCCATCACAATGACACGATCTGATGCAAGAACCTCTTCCATGTGATGGGTCACATAGACAATGGTCTTTCCCATCCTGTTAAGCTTCAGTACGATTTCCAGTACCTGGGACCGGGAATCCTGGTCCAGCATTGATGTGACCTCATCGAACACAAGATATTCAGCTTTCATGGCCAGTACACCGGCAAGTGCTGTCTTTTGCAACTGTCCGCCACTGAGGTTCATCAACAGGTGTTCTTCGAATCCTTCAAGACCTACATCAAGGATAGAATCAGATACACGGATACGGACCTCTTCACGCTTAAGTGCCAGGTTCTCCGGACCAAAAGCAACATCTTCTTCCACAGTAGCGCCCACAGCCTGGGAATGAGGGTCCTGGAATACCATTCCGACCATCTGGCGGATCTCCCAAAGGTTTTCAGGATCGAACGTCCCCATTCCGCATACTGAAACAGTGCCATCTGAAGGTGTAAGAAGCCCGTTCATGTGACGGACAAGGGTAGACTTTCCACTACCATTGTCACCTATTATCGTAGTGAACGTTCCCTTTTCTATCTGGAGGTCTATCCCGTTGAGCACCTGGCGATCATCCGGATAGCTGTAGCTTACTCCTTCGAACCTTATCATGAGTTATTGAGTTCTTTTTTATTATATCTTATAACTGGTAGCAATATATGCAACCACTGCTATTTTTACAAGAGCGCCACCAATGAAAGGAAGAAAACCTACAGTGATCGCCTGCATGAAGGACATATCTGCTACGAGCATCAGATGTGTCAGACCGAAAGCATAGATCACAACTGACCCCATGAGAACATAGATCGCATTGAACAGAACCTTTTCCGTCCTGTTCTTTTCGAAAAGGAAACCTACAATAAATGCTGCTGCGATAAAACCAATGATATATCCGCCTGTAGGACCCAGGATCACACCGATCCCTGAAGCGCCACCTGAGAATACCGGAAGGCCGGCAATTCCGAGCAGGGTGTAGACGATCATGCTTATTGCACCCCATTTGCTTCCAAGCATTGCACCTGCCAGCAGGACGAACACAACCTGAAGGGTGAACGGGATCGGACCAAGCGGGATAGTGATGTAAGCCCCGATGGCAGTCAATGCCGCAAATAGAGACGCATAGACCATTTTTCTGATATCGGCCGCAGGACGGGGCGAAGTGATAGAAGTATTAGTATCGCTGTTAACCATGACTCCATAACTGGTTTACAGTGGCTAAATACTTTCCCCTTACAAAGCAAACCTTTCAGATAAACAACCTGACAAACAAAGAAGAACAGTAGTAAAAGAGAGCAATACTACGAGAAGATCAATAATAAAAAGAGAACTGTGTCGGGAAACCCGACACGAGTAGTAAGGTTTGACTGAAATTAGAACCCGGCGTCCATGTCCAGGTCAACATCAGGCATACCAGGTGTTGGGCCTGCTGATCCACCACTTGATGCTACTAGATCATCGATCCTCAGGATCATGACAGTAGCTTCGGTTGCAGCGTTGATAGCCTGTGTCTTGATACGCAGTGGTTCAATTACATCGTTTTCCCACATATCGACAACATCCCCGGTGTAAACATTAAGACCTGCGTTCTTGTTGCCCTGCTCGTGCTGGGAACGGAGTTCTACCATTATGTCGATCGGGTCAAGACCTGCGTTCTCTGCAAGTGTCTGTGGGATGATATCAAGAGCTTCAGCAAATTTGCTGACTGCAAGCTGCTCCCTTCCCTTAAGAGTGGATGCGTACTCATTGAGCCTTAATGAAAGTTCGATCTCAGGTGAGCTTCCGCCTACTACGACCTTACCATCCTCAATAACAACTCCGACTACACGAATAGCATCGTTCATTGCGTGCTCAAGTTCAGCTACTACATGATCGGTTCCGCCGTGGAGGAGGACTGTTACTGCCTTGGTGTTCTGGCATCCGGTCACATAGGTCATCTTTGCGCCCCTGATCTCCTTTTCCTCTACAAGATCTGCAGTTCCTGTGTCTTCAGGTACGATCTCGTCGAGGTCCTGGATAAGTGTGCCGCCGGTAACCTTGCTGAGTCTCTTAAGGTCGCTCTTCTTTACCCTTCTTACAGCGTAAATTCCAGCTTTCTCGATGTAGTACTGTGCCATATCATCGATACCTTTCTGGCAGAATACGACATTTGCACCGCTGCTGATTACCTTCTCAGCCATCTCTCTCATCATTTTCTCTTCCTGGTCCAGGAACATCTGCATCTGGTCAGGTGAGGTGATCTTGATCTCTGCATCCATTTCGGTCTTTCTGAACTCGATCGGGCAGGTTACGAGAAGGATCTTTGCATTCTCGACCATTTCAGGCATGTTTGGATGTGAGCGTTCCTTGTCGATAACAAGACCAGTGACAAGGTCAGAATCTGTGATACTTCCGCCTGCACGCTTTTCGACCTTGATGTTATCGGTGTCGACTACTAAGGTACCATCTTCCTCTTCGACTACGCTTGTAACTGCATCAACGGTAAGCTTGGAGAGTTTTTCCTTGTATGACTCAGCGCCCTTGCCTGTAATAGCAGTTGCTGCGATCTTCATGAGAGCTTCTGTGTCTTCAGGAGTTACGTCAATTGTGATGGTCTCAAGGATCTCACGGCATTTCTTTGCAGCATGCCTGTAACCTTCAGATATAATAGTTGGGTGAACGCCTTTGTCAATAAGATCTTCTGCCTTTGCGAGCAGCTCACCTGAAAGGATAGCTGCGGTAGTTGTTCCGTCCCCGACTTCATCATCCTGTGTCTTGGACACTTCGACGATCATCTTAGCTGCCGGGTGCTGAATGTCCATTTCCTTCAGAATGGTAGCTCCATCGTTGGTTATGACGATGTCTCCCATTGAGTCCACAAGCATCTTGTCCATTCCCTTTGGACCAAGTGTTGTACGAACTGAATTTGCAACGGCCTTTCCTGCAAGGATATTAATACTCTGAGCATCCTTGCCGCGGATACTCTGACTTCCATTTGGTAAGATATTTAGCCCTCCTAAATAGCATTGATAAATTAATTCCAATTATTTTGAAATGCAGATTGGATTTACACAAATATTACACATTATGTACTCAATCTGTTCGTTCTAAATGCATGAACTTCTATATAAGGATAACCAATGTATGGAGTCGAACTTCTAACATAAAATGAGCTTGAGAATGTCAACAATCAACACTTATCCCAACAGTTGTAATAACACTTGCAATAACAGACAATATGGAATTAGATGAAAGTAGACTGAACAAAAGTGCATTCCAATCAAATATACCCTTAGATCATAAATTATAATCGTAAATCTCATAAAAAGAACCCCACAAAGGTTATTTAAGATCTAACCTTTGCGAAGTGTTCGGGTGTTAAACCCTAAGTGGTACGTCCCGACCGAGAATTGAACTCGGGTCTAAGGCTCCGCAAGCCCCAAGGATATCCTCTACCCTACCGAGACACATTGGACAGACTCCTAATAACTTACTGCAATATAAATATTACTGGTCAGGAGAATATTTCAGTTGATCTATACCATGTCAAATGGAAACTCATCATGAATAAAAGTTAAATGCTTCAAGGATGATGTGTAAAGCATGTCAATGACCATAGGCCTTGCAGGAAAACCAAATGCAGGAAAATCAACTTTTTTCAAGGCAGCTACCCTCGCAGATGTGGAGATCGCGAACTATCCGTTCACCACGATCAATGCGAACAGGGGTGTAACATACGTAAGGGTGGAATGCCCATGTACGCAGAAAGATAAGCGCTGTGGCAACTGCCAGGATGGGATCAGGTTCGTGCCCATCGAAATGATCGATGTGGCCGGCCTTGTGCCTGATGCACACATGGGCCGTGGTCTTGGGAATGCGTTCCTTGATGAGCTCAGGCAGGCACAGGCGATAATTCATGTAATTGATGCAGCCGGGGCCACGGATATAGAAGGAAACCCTGTGGACATCGGGGATCACGACCCTCTTGAGGATGTGGATTTCCTGAACCATGAGATCACCATGTGGATGACTGGCATTCTCAAACGCAACTGGGAAAAGCTGTCACGCAAGATCAAAGCAGAAGGTCTCAAGATGTCAGAGGTCATATCCGATCAGCTAATGGGTGCCGGAGTTAATGAATCACAGGCACACGAAGCACTTCTTTGCTGTGACATGCCATGCGAATGCACCCAATGGACAGACGAGGACATGATCAGACTTTGTGATGCCATCCGTGCTATTAGCAAACCTACAATGATAGCTGCCAACAAGATCGATATCGCACCGGAGGAGAACGTCAGGAACCTCAATGATCTCGACCTTATAGTAGTACCCACCAGCGCTGCTGCAGAGCTTGCATTAAGGTCAGCTGCAAAGAATGAGATCATAAACTATCTCCCGGGGGATGAGGACTTCGAGATAATCTCCGAGGACATAAACGATGCACAGAAAAAAGGCCTGCACAGTCTCAAGGATCTCATGAACAAGATGGGAACCGGTGGAGGCGGGATACAGGAGTGCATCAACAGGGCGGTATTTGACCTTCTTGACCTGATAGTGGTATATCCGGTAGAGGATGAAGGAAAATGGTCTGACAAGAACGACAGGATGTTGCCTGACGCGTTCCTCATGAAGAAGGGATCCACAGCCCACGACCTTGCCTACCGCGTACATAGTGATATCGGCGACAGGTTCCTTTATGCAGTAGACGGGAAAACAAAAATGAGGCTTGGAGAAAAACACGAGCTTGAAAATGGCGATGTTATCAAGATAGTCTCTACAGCAAAGTGATCACTTATAATTGATCATTGATCATTAAACATCATTTCCAAAAACAAATAACACAAGATGGCGTTTATGATAAGAACCCTATATGAGAGATATCTGCTCGGTCAGGTGAACAATTCACCAGAGCAGATACCAGAACATATAACAATAATACTCTCTGAATCCGACCTGCTTGATGCGAAAGGGGAAGATAAGTTCAGGTCCTTTATAAGCTGGTGCGAAAAGCTGGGCATCGCTACTATCAGTGCTTACATCGATGTACTGGATACAAAAGAAGAGCTTCAGTTCGAGATGACATCCATGCTTACGACAGGCATGCAGGAGATGCTGAGATCATTTCCCGAGGATGTGGGATTTTTCATATACGATGAAAACGGAAACATCAAAGAGAAACGTGAAGGAACTTCGCTCACAGTTCACCTTTCAGTAGGATTCGGAGGAAGAGCGGAGATCACAAAAGCCATCAATTCGATCCTTTCAGATGTGAAGGACGGAAAGATACAACCAGAAGAGATAGATGAGAGTGTCATTGAGTCTCACCTTCTGGTCCGGGAAGAGCCTGACATGATCATACGTGCCGGTGGCAAGCACCTATCCGATTTCCTGCTCTGGCAATCCGCATATTCTGAGCTCTATTTCACAGATGTCAACTGGCACGACCTCAGGAAAATAGACCTATTGAGAATTATACGGGATTTCCAGAAGAGGCACCGGCGCTTCGGGAAATGATCAACGCCCCAGATCCAGCTCCATTACAATGGCATTGTCATCCGGATAGTAATTGGGAATGCTCCCTGTCACCTCAAACCCGTTCGAAAGATAGAATTCCTGAGCAGTCTTGTTCTTTTCTCTTACCTCCAGACGGATGAGAGAATACGAATTCTCCTTTGCAAGAATTACACACCCTTCAAGAAGAGCCGTTGCCACCCCCATTCTTCGATACTTTGGATGGGTTGCAATACTTGCCAGATGTGCAGCCCTTTTAATGACCACAAGAACAGCATAGCCAAGAATAACACCATCAGACTCTATGACAATAAAACCGGGGTAATCCGCGTAGGAACGGAACACGCGTGAAGACCAGGGAACATCAAAGGAAAGATTCTCGATCTCTACGATCGAAGGAATATCCGATCCTGTAGCTACCCGTATCATGTGATGGAGTTATGACATCATCGGTGATAAATTGAAGGCTATGCCCTTGCAGGGTGCCATACTTATACGAGACAGTACAACCAGTCAATGATGCCAGTTTATTCGGTCATAGTGTGTCCAAAATGCAGGAGATCTGCACAGTTGATAGAACAGAAAGGTGCAAAGACCACGAAGTGCCAGCGATGCGGAGCTACATTGCAGACAAGGAAATTGAGGATATTCCACACAACGGATGTCCTTGAAGATGCCATTGCAGTACGCACAAAGCTACAGGCGAAGATACTGGGAAGAGGATATGACACAATATCGGACAAGTCCACGTTCTCAACTTTTACATCCAACTCCACAGAAGAGGACACTAACTTAAAGTTCCAGACCAAAACCCATCAAGCTACACTCAAACCTACCCCAAGCAAGTATCCCACACACATACCCACCACAAACAAGCCTGCCACGAATATACCTAAAAAGAAGGATCCTGCAAAGACAATATTATCTATCCTTGAAAAAGCACGCAGTGAAATGCAGATAACTGAACTTCACGACCATGCGCTCAGGCAGGATATTGATGAGGAGATCTTTGAGAGAACGCTGGAAAAGCTGCTTCAAAAGGGAGACATCTATTTTCCAAAAAAAGGATATGTTCGAATTGTCCCATGAAAAATAAGTGAGGGATCGTAACATTCGATCGGACTCAAACACATAAATTATATCTAAAAGAACCACATAATCGTATGGTTCACTGAACTGCTCAGGAACATGAGCATACAAATTATTCATCAAATTATTCCCATTATACAGGTAAGAACATGTCCGACACGACAACCCTTGACATTGTAGAACTTCTATTGACAGCAGAAATATACAACAAGTATCCGGAAATGGATGTTAATGATCTTCCGAAGAACATCAGGAAGAACTACTGGAGCCGTACGCAAAAAGGTGTCCCAAAACCCATCAGCGTTTCCCGATCGGACATAAAAAAACTCTTTGGGATCGAGGAGATAAAAGGACAGGTATTCGCCCTTCCTTTTTTAGATATCGATGAACTCACCTCAAAGATGAAATTCACATCATTTGATGTTGCTGCTGACTGGTTCCAGAAGCAGGAGACTGCTTCTGAAAGGATCGATCAAAATCCGGCACTGGCATACTATTTTGAAGAAAAGAAGAAGGTAGCTGGTGCCAGCTATAAGAAAGCACGTGCTGTAACAAGACCTAAAGAGGTCGACAGGGAATGGATCGAATCACTTATAAGTGAAATATCCGAAGAGGAGACTGGAGAGGACATGCTCAAACTGGTGCACATTATGGCTCCGGAGGACATTGTCCAGCCCATGAGATCCCTTGTTCTTTCAGAAGAGCAGAAAGAAGAGATCGAAAAAATAGTAAAGGCCATTGAGTACAGAGATTACCTCAAACGCATCGGCCTGTATGACATCGGAAAGATACTCCTTGTGGGACCACCGGGAACAGGTAAGACCTCTGTGGCAAAGGCTATGTCAGAGCGCCTTTCCATACCATTTGTAGAAGTCAAGCTTTCCATGATAACAGACCAGTATCTTGGTGAAACAGCAAAGAACATCGACAGGGTGTTCGCACTTGCCAAGCGCCTGAGCCCATGCATACTCTTCATAGATGAATTCGATTTCGTCGCCAAGACAAGGGCATCAGATGAACATGCAGCTTTAAAGAGAGCAGTAAATACCCTTCTCAAGGCCATTGACGAGATAAGCCTGACCAATGATGGCGTCCTTTTGATAGCCGCTACGAACCATCCCAGGATGCTGGACTCTGCTGCATGGAGAAGGTTCGACGAGATCATGGACTTCCCGCTGCCTGATGAGAGAATGAGGAAAGAGATCCTCGATATTGTCACCAGGGAAATAGAAGGTGACTTCAACACTGAAGGAATTGCCCCGCTCACCGAAGGATATTCAGGTTCAGACCTGCGTATGGTCATCCGCGAAAGTGTGCTCAATGCACTGGTCGAGGAGCGCACCAGCATTAATCAGCAGGACCTCAGTGATGCAGTGAACAGGTTCAACAAGCGTGCTCACATAAAATCCGACGAATATGTTGTCAATACCGGGGGTTTCTAAAACCCCATGAAGATAACGCTCCTTGGAACAGGTGACGCACCCGGCACACCCATCATCGGCTGTGATTGCCGGACATGCATGGATGCCCGCAACGGAGGTAAAAGCAACCGCACACGTTTTTCAGTCCTTGTGGAATCCGACGAAGGCAGAGTGCTCATTGACACAAGCCCGGACATGAGACAACAGATGCTCAATAAAGGGATCCGCCATATTGACGGAGTTATCTGGACACATGGCCATTATGACCATTACACCGGTTTTGGCGAGTTCCACCGCGTTCAGAGCCATGTGGATGTCTACGGAGTTACCGAAACACTGGACTATATACTTGATTATGTCTCATTTTTAAAACCAAGAAGGCATGACATTAGGCTCTGCGAACCTTTTGAGCTTATAGGACTTACATTCACACTGTTCGAAGTGAATCACCCGCCTGTAAAGAAGGCGATCGGTGTTATGATATGTGAAGGTGAAAAAAAGGTTATCATCAGTGGTGATACTGATAATAACATACCGGAAAGCAGCCTTGAACTTATAATGGAACCCGACCTGTTCATAGTAGATGCTATTATCCCCGATGATGTCGGATTTCATGTGAAAAAACACATGGATGCAAAGGAAGCATTGGAAATGGCTGAAAATATCAGGGCAAAGGAGGTCGTTATGACACACCTGAGCCATTATTTCAAACCTCACGACGAGGCATCCGAAACATACCCGTTAGGATATGATGGAATGGAGTTCACATTCTGAGATAATACCTACGTCAGATCTCATTTCTTTTCAGATCTTCTTTTCTCATCAAATCCTTCTTCGATCAGTTCACGTGCCTTCCGAAGTTTTCTTCTTGTTGAAAGGTAGTTCCCGAGGACTATAAGCACGCCTGCACCAAGGATGCTCGTGCCTATTAGAAGCATACGTGGAGCGGATGTCTGATAGAACTTGACGATTATTGGTTTATAGGGAAAGTCTTCATCAGATACATCAACTTTCAGGAAATCTCTTGCCATCTCTGTAAATGAACCTGCCGTTGCACGCAGGTCATACCATACAAGAACTTCCCTGTCGAGGTCATCAAAATACCTCTCTGCAGGTTCGGGATTCACTTTGCCTACAAAGGGATTGCCCGTAGTATAGCCTTCAGGCAGAACGAACCTCACAACAGAATCATGGGCCGGGACATACATGAAATCCGGTCCCTTGGGAGTTGCCAGACTATAGGCCACAATGCCTGTGATGCTCTCATTGAACCTTATGTAGATATGTTTTTGCCCACGAAGAACCTCATCGTCCATGGTGTAATTGAAAACTGGCACATCCCCTATTGAAGATGTTGAAAGCCTCTCAAAGGTTTCAAAGGATGGCTCCGTATCATTTGAGCTACCTGCAAGGATCACAATATTTGAGATCGTTTCCTTGTTCTGGTTCAGCATGTCTTCCAGAGGTACGACCTCAATAACAGAAGCGTTCACTATCATATGAACAACATTTGCAGATCCGTCATTTGCAAGATAGAACGTCGTCGTGTTAACGAACCCGGCATCGTCTGTGGGATCGTAAAAGACCTCCAGCTCATATATGGAAAGGTCAGGTGATGCCACTTCTTCGTCCACAGGCACAAGCTCGTTGATACAGCCTGATGCCAGTACTGCAAGAGCAAAGATAAATACTACTGTTATAATTTGTTTTTTCATTGTACACATCACAAACAATTTATGAAAAAACAATGGGTCCCATTAGTAAAAAAGGTTATTGAAAAAAGAGATAGCACTCCCGAAGAACGGGAGTGAACTTTAAATTTACTCATTGTTTGCTATTGTCAGGAGAACACCTGTCTCTTCAAGAGCAGCTGCGACCTCTTTGTATGCGATGAAAAGTTCCCTTTTCTGCATCTCAACGGAATCTACAGGTGGTTCGGATGCAAACCAGATATCTTTCTCGCCTTCACCACGTGTGATGGACACACATGCAAGCATGTCAGCCTGGATCAGCCTGTACACAGAATCAATGCCGGTTGGTGTGACCCATGCAGTATATGACTCTTTGAGCTGGTCAACGAATTTGGTCCAGTTAACTGTTGCAGAACCTTCAAGTCTCAAATGAAGATGTGCACGCTCCCCTGTGATCTGCTCATCGACATTTTTGAGAAATTTCTTGTACTCTGCACTCTGCTCATCGACCGTCTGTGCCTCGTGGCTTGCCAGCTCTTCTGCTGCTTCCTTAAAGAATGGAGCAAGGTTGACAATATGGGATGGCCTTGTCATAAATGAGACACCAAAGAATGCAATTCCACTCAATGCCATTCCGACAATGACACCATGGTTCATGAGAATTGGGTGTACGGTCTCAAGATACGGAGGAGCCATAGGTGCGGTCATTGAAAGATCATAGACTGTAAAGGAGATCTGTGCAATAGCACCAACAAGAAGACCTGCCAGTGCACCTTCCTTTGTAGCACGTTTCCAGTAAAGTCCACCCATCAGAGGGAAGAAATAGGATGCACTTGCAATGAAGGTTGCAATGTGAATTGCATCGATGATACTGCTAATGAAGAATGAACCCACTGTTGCTGCAGCAACTATGAAAAGGACACTGAGCCTGTTGATAGCAAGCATCTGCTTCATTGTTGCATCTGGTTTTATAAATCTCTGGTAGATATCACGTGAGACACATGATGCACCTGATGTAGCAAAAGTATCAGCACATGACATGGAAGCTGCTGCAAGGCCAATTGCACTGATACCGATCACTGCAGGTGAGAAAGTGCTTACTATGTAGGTCAGTAATGCAGGTTCTGCCTGAGCCATTCCCATTGGGAATCCTGCTGCAGCGATCTCCGGATACAATGCATTCAGTCCGATCGCAATAACTGCACATGCAGAGAATACGATTGCTACCAGAAGGGAACCAAGTACCAGACCGTTCCTTGCGGAAGTTGAGTCCTTAGCTGCCCAAACCTTCTGCCATGGGTCCTGTTCAGTGATCCATCCCGGAACTATCGCAAAGACGAAGATCAGTACCATCGGGATGCCGATTATGAACGGATTCCACCAGTCAGTAGAAACTCCAGAGAAAAGATCGGCTGCTGTTGAAATATCAGCAACACCGGAGGTAGCTGACTCAACTGCAAGGAATGCCATTACAATTGCAAATATGGAAAGGAACGCGAACTGGATCACATCGGTCCAGACAACAGCATGCAACCCACCAAGGGTAACATACACAGATACTGCAAGGGCAACGATCAGAGCTGCATATATTGGATCAAGGCCATAGAATATCTGCAGCACAAGAGCAAAGCCCTTGATGTCAGCAACTGCGAAAAGTATCATCACGATAGCGATGATGATTCCCACCGGAGCACGGATCGCAGAACTGTACCTCTGCTCAAGAAGCTCTGCCTGTGTAATAGCAGGAAGGTGTTTGATCCTTTTCACGAATATAGCAATAATAAGCAATGCAAGAATGTTCGGTGCTACGAAACCCCATATGGAGCCCATTCCAAGTAGCATGAAAAATCCTATCACGGCCAATATTCCACCAGCGGTCAGCCATGAAGCTGCCGATGAAAATCCAATCCCCATCGTACCGATCTTACGACCGGCAAGCCAGAAATCGGTCACTGTCTTTTGTCTTTTTGTAAAATACCAACCAATGCCTATCAGTCCACAAAGGTAGACTGCAAGCATTGCCATAAATAATTGATAACCATCCATAACTAAACCTCAGAATAATATTACATTTATCCAGATATTATTTGAATCATTAAATATAATCTAACGACGGTATTTCCTATTAAAGGATAGTAAGGACATATTTGGTTTAATATATAAGCTCTTTCAAAAAGAAAACCGTTTTTACCCTACACAAATACATTAGAATTCCGAAAAATGTATAAATACACGATAATTCTTATATTTAAACACATTTCGAAATAAAATGAAACTAAAAACTAGATTAATTAAATGAAATGAAAAGTTCACATCCACTCATAATGCTGTATGACCTCGAGATTGAGATCATACATCAGGCTATTTTCAACATAACCAAAGAAGAAGCAGCCTTCACACTTCTCGGTCAGTTCCTTTTGTTGATCCTTTGAGGCTTTCCACACATTGACGATACCGTCCTTCACATTGCCCAACGACTCCCTGTGAACACGGCAGTTCTCGATAGAGCCATCTGCAGTAACATCCAGGATCAGATTGTTGACATGACAATTATATCCCTTTTTCAGCTCTTTTATCATTTTAAGATAGGTCAATGAATTTATGATTGGATAGCCATCCTTTTTCATCTCGATTATCCGATCGATCGTACATTGGTATTTTTCCATGTCACGAATACCCATGTTGCCCCAGACATCCTCTTTGATCCCCCTGAACTCATACAAAGGCTCAAATGATATCTTCACATCTATATCACGTGCCAGTTGGATAAGGTCTTCGACATCATCAAGGTTCTTGCTACTGATAACGCAGTTCATCAACAGAGGATTTTTCAGTTTGTCCTTGACAGCCATAATAGCATCCATTATTATCTCAAAATCGATGCCACGTATCTCTTTGTAGCTTTTTGTCCCATCCACAGAAACAGAAAGATAATCAAGGTCATCCAGGTCATTTATCCTTTCTTTCAGCAATTTTCCGTTAGTGATCAGGGACGTGATCATACCCTTACTTTTAGCATACGCAAGGATCTGTGGCAGGTCCTCCCGAAGAAGAGGTTCAACTGTCCAGGCATTGTAGGCGCCAATGCCGAAAGAGTGAGCATCATCAAGCATCCTGAAAATATCATCGAGACTCATCTCATCCCCCGGCTCCTTCCAGTATTCACAAAAGCTACAGCTCATGTTACATCTGGAATTGACCGCGTGTGAGAGAACAAAAGGTCGCTTTCGTACTCTCATCTGCCAGATCGCACGTGCTGCAATGGTAGGAGAAAATTTAGACATGGTAACTCTTTGATCGAATGCTCATTAAGGTGCACTATATCTTCCATCGCTATTGATAAAACTTAGCATTTATCTGGCATATCCTATTCCATCATACTTTTGCAAGGATGTTTTCAAAGTTTTCTTTTTGCTTCTTATAGGACAATGTTTATAAGCAGAAAGATGTATGAAAGGGCATCTGAAACGAAATAGGTTAAAAACCCCCATCATAATTAACATAAAAATGATTTCTAACAAGATTTCCGGTGGGGATTTGCCAAGAACGAGAGACAAAGATGGCGCTCTTCTTCTTTTAAGAATTAGATATATACTAACAGGTAATCACCATGGAATCATTTAAAAACCTAGGGATCGAAGAAGCGATCCTAAGATCGATCGAAGAAAAAAATTTTGAAGCCCCTACAGAAATTCAGTCAATGGCGATCCCGCTCATTCTGGATGGAAAGGATATTATTGGAGGAGCAGCCACCGGTTCCGGTAAAACACTCGCATTTGGGTGTGGCATTATCCAGAAAATTGAGACTGGAAGGGGAATAAAGGCTCTGGTCCTTACCCCTACAAGGGAACTGGCAGAGCAGGTTCACAATTCACTTAAGGAATTTTCCCGTCATAAAAGGTTAAAAATAGCATCCATTTACGGCGGAGTTGCAATTGGCCCACAGATGAAGAAGCTGGAAAAAACAGATATTGTTGTTGCAACACCTGGCAGACTCCTTGACCATATTGGAAGAGGTACGATAGACCTGGACAACGTAGAGATGTTGGTCCTTGATGAAGCAGACAGAATGCTTGACATGGGATTCATCGATGATGTGGAAGACATCATTAAAGAGTGTCCTGAGGAAAGACAAACAATGCTTTTCTCAGCAACTGTTTCAAAGGACATCAAATACCTCTCACGCAAGTACATGAACGATCCTCAGAAGGTCTTTGCAAAAGCACATGTGGACCCTGAAAAGCTTGAACAGGTATATTATGACGTTCCAAAACCCATTAAATTCTCCTTGCTTGTTCACCTCCTGAAAAATGAGAGGTCTGGATTAGTAATGGTTTTCTGTAACACACGAAGCAATGTGGACTTCGTCCAGAAGAACCTCAGGAAAAATGATATTGATGCGATCGCCATACACGGAGGTCACACCCAGGCAAAGAGAAAGAGCACCCTCAGCAAGTTCCATTCAAGCGAAGCACATGCACTTGTCTGCACAGATGTTGCTGCACGTGGTCTAGATATTCCTCATGTGTCACACGTCTACAACTATGATATCCCTGATGATGTGAATGAGTATGTACACAGAATAGGCCGAACTGCAAGAGCAGGTAAGGAAGGTAAGGTCATTAATGTTCTGACAGACAGAGAAGCAGATGCTTTCCAAAAGCTAGTCAGGCATCACCGCAAGTTCACGATCAAAAAGGAAGAAGTGCCTGAGGTTGAAAGGGTAGTCATAAAGGACGAGAAGGACAAGCGTCATGACAGGAACAACTTCAAGAGATCCGGTGGTCGTGGCAGATCAGAAGGTCGCGGAGGTCAAAAAAGGTCCGGAGGATATGGAGGATCTAAGCCGAAAAGTGGCGAAGGTTCCGGAAGATCAGAAGGTCGCGGAGGTCAAAAAAGGTCCGGAGGGTATGGAGGATCTAAGCCGAAAAGTGGCGAAGGCTCCGGAAGATCAGAAGGTCGCGGGGGTCAAAAAAGGTCCGGAGGATATGGCGGATCTAAGCCGAAAAGTGGTGAAGGCTCCGGAAAATCAGAAGGACGCGGAGGATCCAACAAATCAAATGCAAGAACCGGATTTAAGAAGAGAACCGGAGTGAAAAGAAAGGCAGAGTGACCTTACCGGTCACCTTTTTATATAAACATCATTAGTTCTTTTTATGAACTGGTTTGTAGTAGATGCAGCAGGCGAAGCTCTCAGAAGAACGAGAAATGCCTGCTGGAACCGTTCGATCTAAAGAAGTGGCTGAAACTTGCGATCATAGTCGCCTTAGCAGGCGGAGGAGGCAGTTCAGGCTACAACGGTTCAACACCTAACACAGGCAACAGTGACTTATCAGACCTCCCTTTTTCTTACATTCCGGATGGAAATGGATTCGTTGACCAGATAACATCCATGCCCGATCTGCCATTGATACTTGCAATTGTGGGATCTATCGGACTATTTGTCCTGATATTGTGGTATATCTCATCAGTAATGGATTTTGTTTTTGTGGAATCCATCACAAAAAATGACGTTCGTTTTTGGGAATACTCTAAAAAATACATGAGGATGGGACTGAACCTTTTCATAATACGCTTTGTTCTGGCAATAGGCTTCTTTGCCATATTCATAATGGCAGCACTACCCATGATCATTCAGATCATCAATGATCCATCCACAAGTTTCCTGCCCATGCTTATTGCAGGAGGAATGAGCCTTGTTGCAGTCATATTGATAATATCGATATTTAGTGCCATTATCTACTCTTTCATCTACCTATGCATCCCCATTGCAATGTATGATAAGATTGGGATCATTGAGGCTCTGGAAAAAGTAGTGGCGACATTCAGGCAGGACTGGAAACAAATGATAGGTTACTGGTTCGGAAGGTTCATTCTGTGGACCGGAGGTGGAGTTGTCTTCGGTATAATTATACTCTTCCTCATATTGATCCCGGGATTGTTCTTCCTATTCATTGATGCCATTATCTACTTTGCTCTTTCATGGATCATTCAGCAGAGCATAATATGGCTGATCCTTGCACCTATTGCAATCATAGAGATAGCATTGTTGATCCTGTTCTCAATAATGGCAATAATGCCATTGCATGTCTTTATGAAATATCATATGCTGCTATTCCTTGAAAAATGGCGTCCAGATACGACAATTCCATTTTTTGACCTTGCAGATGAAAGCTAAAGATCAATAGGTTATGACCAATCACTTAGAACCAATTTTATAATCGATCATAAAATTAGTCTATTCGAATTTTGATCACTGATGCTCCCGATAGAGAGATCCAGTGATAAAAATGATAGTCCAGGTATTTTTAAATTGAAAGTAATTAAAGAAAAAAAAAGATTGGTGATACCCGCATGATGCGAGTATCGTTTTGAAAGAAATTATCCGAAGAGTGCTCCGAGACCAGCCATGCCGCTCTCTTCTTCTTCAGCTTTCTCTTCTTCTGCAGGAGCTTCTTCAGCTGCTGCCTCTGCTGCTGCAGGTGCTGCTGCTGCTGCAGGTGCTGCGACTGCTGCGGTTGCCATTGCGTCTGCGATGTCAACATCCTCGAGTGCTGCAACGAGTGCCTTTGCACGTGCATCGTTAACGTCTACTCCTGCTGCAGTGAGTACTGCAGTAACTGCTTCTTCTGTAATGTCTTTCTCAGCGTTGTGTAGTAAAAGTGCTGCGTATATGTATTCCATTGTAAATCACCTTTTATGTTATTAATATTAATTTTTTGATAGTAGTTTATCCAAAGAGTGCTCCAAGACCAGCAGCCATGCCGCCTTCCTCGTCGTCCTCTTCTTTTTCTTCTTCCTTCTCTTCAACGACCTCTTCAGCTGCAGATTCAACTGGTGCTGCTGATGCAGCTGCGCCAAGTGCCTCTTTCAGCTCATCGTCAATTGAACCCTCATCCTTAGCAGATGCTGCTGATGCAACAGACATCATCTCGCCCTGTGCTTTGCCAAGCAGGACGTTCATGACATCCGGCTCGAAGACCACAGCGTTGATAGCAACGTTCTTTGATTCTGAAGCTGCCTTTGCAAGTAATGTGCTGATGTTTTCGGTTGTTGGGTACACTGCGTTGACAGACAGGTTGAATGCCTGCTGAGTAGCCTGTACGAAGTCTGCGAAGATCTGTTCCTCATCAATTGCGAGTACATCAGGAGTGAAGATAGATCCCTCTTCCATAACTGCTCTCAGATCAAGACCCACTTCAAGTGGATAGATCTCCAGCCTTGTAAGCATAGCTGCGAGCTTCTGGGATACGACCTCTCCGGCCTTTGCAACTGCCTTGGTCTCCTTGATAACGACCTTACCGCCGTCGATAGCAGCAGGAATTCCTGCAGCCTGCATATCGCCCAGTATAGGTCCTGGTGGGAAGCTTGTTGGACCTGCTTCCACAACAATATCATTAGGAGTGACCATTCCACCTTTGATAGGGGAAGGACTCTTGCTCTTCTCAAGCAACTTGTAGAGTTTGAAAGGATTCTGTTCTGTGAATATCAGTGCAGTCTGAACCTCAACAAAATCATCCATTTTCTTGATATCATCGGATGACTCATCAAGTGCTCTTCTTATGAGAGTGTTTCTGGACACCTTCAGGACAGCAACATCCTTAAGGCTCCTTCTCATTGCCTGAAGCTGTTTTGCAGGAATGCCTCCAATACCCACAACACCTAACAATGGATATGATGTGACGAGGTTCTTGATATCCTCGACCTCTTCTTTCTTCCATTTAGGGATATGTTCACTGTGGTGAAGTTCTTCCATCATACCAACCTCACAGATTTACCCATAGTAGTCGTAACATAGACCGATTTAAGGTTATGTTTACCTTTTTCGAGTGAGTGCTCGACTCTGCTCAGAACTGTCTCGATATTCTCTGCCAGGTTTTCGACATCCATGTCTCTGCGACCAATTGCTACGTGGAACGTAAGTCTGTCTTTTGAGCGTATACGAATTGAGTTCTTCGTACTGTTGATAAGATCTGCAACGTTCTTATCAGGTGTCAAAGGTACAGGCATCTTTCCACGAGGACCGAGAATTGCACCGAGGGTCTTACCGATCAGAGGCATGTACTGCACTTCTGAAATGAAGAAGTCACACTCATTTGCAAGACTTCTTGCCTTGGATTTATCCTCGCCAAGTTCTTTGATATCCTCTTCGGTCAGAACATAGTCTGAACCAGCATCTTTAGCATTGAGTCCAACTTCACCCTTTGCAAAAACAGCTATCTTAAGGGATTTACCAAGACCATTGGGAAGAATTATCTCTTCGTCCACACGGTTCTTGGGTTGACTCATATCGAGGTTCTTTAAGTTAATTGCCAGATCCACACTTTCAGAGAACTTACGTTCAGGGGATCCTTCGACTAACTCTTTTACTAGATTTAAAGTAGTCTCTTCTACCATTCTATTCCTCCCGTAGTTAATGAACAAATGTTCAGATACAGGGTCAGACCCGGTATCCGGCGGGCATACGATATGCATACCAACCGATGCGACCGCTGCGGCCTACTACGGTTAAAGTAAGGAGATTTTCATCTCAATTACGAACACTTCAATAATGAAGCAATTATTTTAAACTTATCGGTCAGCCTGAGCGGCCGACCAACGCATTTGACATTAATATTGGATATCGATCCGATTACCATGCTTCTGCTGCAAGAGGCTCGTCAAACTTGCCCTCGTCAACAGCTTTCTGGCATTCCCTTGGATCAAGACCTTCTACAGTAACGCCCATTGGCACACATGTGCCCATGACCTCTTTAACTGCAGCCTTGAGGGAATAGGAAAGGATATCGTCTTTCTTCATGCGAGCGACCTTTGCGGCCTGTGCAATTGAAAGATCACCAACATTGACAGTACCGGATTCCCCGGAGCCTTTCTCAATGTTCAGTTCCTTAAGGATCAATGCGGCTGTTGGTGGAGTACCCACTTCGATCTCGACACTCTTGTCATCAGCAACAATTACCTTAACAGGAACCTGCATTCCATTGTAATCTTTAGTTTTGTCATTGATCTTATCAATCACATCTTTGATATTTACACCAAGAGGTCCCAATGCTGGACCAAGAGGAGGGCCCGGATTTGCTTTACCTCCAGGAACCAAGGCTTCTACAACACTTGCCATTAGAGATTCACCTTTTTTAATTTTATAAATTTAGTTTTAGTTAATGAATATAATCATACAGTACGCATCAGGATTCTTCCTTCCTGAGTATCCGTACAGTATCACCACGTATAGTTATAGGTATTGGTACAACAGCATCGAACAGCTCGACCGTTATTTCCTCGTGACCTTCGTCAACACGCTTCACACGTGCCTTTTCGCCCTTGAACGGACCGGAGGTTACCTCGATGATCGCACCTTCCACAATACCTGTGACGGTTGGTTTTGGTGTAAGGAAATGTTCGATCTCCGCTATACTGGACTGGCCTTTAACAACAGTCCTTGCATGAGGGACCGTCTGAATAGCCTGTTCTACAGCACCGGAATCGGATGATTCCAGAAGTACATACCCTTTAAGCTCATCCGGAGCAATTATAGCCCTGATGTCAAGATTGTCCTTCCTGGCAACCTGAGCCAGCATCCCGGCAACTGAGCGCTCTTGATTCGCAGTTGTCTTAACAACAAATATAGCGGCATCTTCACTCATAAAGTTACACCCACTTTGGTAATTCCGTCAGCAGTATATAGATAATGAAACCAACAAAGCCTATTACCAAAATACCGGCACCAGCGACCTTAGAGATCATGTGGAACTCTTCCCTTGAAGGCTTCTTGGACAATTTCAATACCCTCAGGTATGACTTAAGGACTTGAACGACATTACGGTTTATCTTAGGCGCTTCAAACATATTACCTGCCAAACTTCTCACAACCAGTTTCAGTATATTACATATGATTGATCGGGGTTGATCTAATTCAGAGTACCAACACCTCGACCATATTATAAATTCTAGCGGCGTTTAAATAACGTACTATATAAAATACCTTTCGATTGAACCCCACAAAAACAATTTGGTTCAAATTAGAAAGAGAAGGAGAGAACTCCTTTTCATTTTACGAAATCAATACCGTATTTTCGAGTAACGTTCTGGGAACTTCCACTTCCATATATCTGTGGAGATTTCACACCTGTTACAACAAGCATTGTGCGGACAGAGTGCTCAAGCTCAGGATCCACCTGTGCTCCCCAGATCAGCCTTGCATTTGGATCGATCCTGCTGTAGACTTCCTGTACAACACTCTCTGCTTCTGCAATGGTCATATCCGGACCACCAACAACATTCACAAGAGCGGAAGTAGCACCTGAGATATCCACATCAAGAAGAGGACTCCTCAATGCTTTCTGGACAGATTCCACAGCTTTGTTCTCACCGTCTGCCTCACCAAGACCTATCATTGCCACGCCACCGTTCTGCATGACGGTCCTTACATCAGCAAAGTCGAGGTTTACAAGACCAGGTTTTGTAATAAGCTCGGTAATACCTTTTACAGCTCTCATCAAAACCTCATCAGAGACCTTGAAAGCAGCCTGTAATGGTAATCTTGGGACAACCTCAAGGAGCTTGTCATTAGGAACTACGATCACAGTATCTGCAACATCCCTGAGCCTTTCAAGTCCTGCCTCGGCGTTTGTGCGTCTTACCTGACCTTCAACAGCGAATGGAAGAGTTACCACGGCAATTGTCAAAGCACCTGTATCACGTGCAGCCTCTGCAACAACCGGAGCGGAACCTGTACCGGTACCACCGCCAAGTCCTGCAGTAATGAACACCATATCAGTGCCATCTACGACCGCACGCACCTCATCAATGCTTTCAAGTGCAGCATCTTCGCCGATCTGTGGCAGACTGCCAGCACCAAGACCTCTTGTCTTTTTCTTGCCGATAAGGATCTTGCTCTCGGTAGTGACATTCAAAAGATGTTGTGCATCCGTGTTTATTGCAACAAGCTCTGCGCCCTTGATGCCTTCCTGCGCCATGCGCTGAGCACTGTTCGAACCGCCGCCGCCGCAACCAATGACCTTGATGTTCGTCTGCAGATCTCTAAGCATCGCTTCGAGTTCCGCATTGATGTCATTCTGTTCCGGGACGCTGGAACGGATTTGTGTCTCTTCTACAGATCGTGCCAATGCCTCTTCTACTATGGATTTCATAACATATTCTCCACTATAGCAAAATGATCAAATGTATTATTGGAATTATACAATACTAATGCAATACACATGTTAGATATTTGTATTATACTTTACCATCTTTTATTCAAAAGATTGCGTTATTAACACAAAACTTTTTTTTGTCCTTTCACGTACCATTTCTGGCCCGATGGTCCTTCCATCTATTATAACCGACTCACCATTGGCCAGTTTCCCAAACATGGGGCCCGGAGGAACTCCCATTTTTCGTGCGAGATCGGGGTTGAACCTATCATCCGTAATATACAACACGTTTTCATCGAAAACATATTCAGTATCATAACGTCCTTTTAGTATTTTAATGCATTCGTTTACCAAAAAGGTAAGGAAATCCTCTGCATCCTGCTTCCAGAAAGTAAAGAACACATTTGAAACAGTTGCATCCTCTAATTCAAAATACACAATATTTGAGTTCTGAAGTACGTTTTTCAAAGCCGCAATGTCCACTGATTTGGCCAGTTTGATAAGCTCCTGATCTACCCTGACAGTTGTGACCGACATAGCATCCATACCCGAACCAGTGAGAGCCACCTCACCCAGCCTTTTCCGGATACCTTCGGAGAACTTCACCCGACCCAATAGATCATGCTCCTTCACCTTATGCAGGAATATCCTGAAGTCATCCCAACGGACACCTCTCATCTCCCTGATGTCACTCTCCCTTAGCAGTTCAAGACCGGATGAATCCGCCAGATCACGTATCTTCTTCCGATCTCCCGAAGACATCGATTTCCGGTCACAGTACACCAGATCGGCACCTGACCTCTCAACTGCCTGCCGGAACATAGCCCCATCAACATTCTGTATCTGGTAATTCGGGAAATTGTGCCCGAAGGTCACATCAGAACTAAAAATAAGATTAGTCTGCCTTGCAGCATAATGCCCACCGCCAAAACCAATGGCAACCGGACATTTTACCGGTTCCACAGCAAGGATAGCACGGGCAACTATATCACCGGCAGCAGTATCGACCCATTCTGATTCAGAACTTCCGATCTCCGCATACACCGAAGGAACGTTCAGGTCTGAAGGACCATGATGCGTTGACTCCATGGAGACGTCATAGTCAATATCACCAACCATTTCAGACATTGACAGGAGAATAGAACGCAAAGCAAATGGAGCTGCTTTTGCCAGCTCTCCCGGATTTCCGCCAAAATCGGCAGACCCCGGATTTCCTGTAAAATGAGACGTAAGCAACCGCCTTCCATCCGCACTCCTGTGCTTGGAAGCAAAAATTATGAGATCGCAGGGCAAACCGGCCTTCTTTAATTTCTCATCAATATTCTCCAGATAGATATGATGTATATTAACCTCCACGATCCGGAAATTACCACTCTCATAGACCTCGGACAGGTCTTCAATTATACCCGGAGGTAACTCCAACCTGCTCCATTCCCTGAGCCTGAGCAAATGATCTTTTATGTTCTGGCCTGCCATATCAACAGTCGAACAGATAA
Source organism: Methanococcoides vulcani (assembly GCF_900111645.1). Lineage (GTDB taxonomy): Archaea > Halobacteriota > Methanosarcinia > Methanosarcinales > Methanosarcinaceae > Methanococcoides > Methanococcoides vulcani. Next base: position 79,808 of record NZ_FOHQ01000002.1, on the reverse strand, counting down.
TGATGATGTTTGTAGAACTTTCCTTATCGATAGTTGTCTGCATGATCAAAGGACCCCAATAGTAAATTACATTTAAGTCACAAGCTGTTCACAGCAATTAGAATAGCACAACTAATAACCTTTACCGCCTGCAGATGATAAGGGGGCGGAGGTCATACCTTTACCATATCGAATACCCACCTGCTAACACCCGGAGCAACATTCCCACACCGCCGGTAACCGATAACATTGAGCCCCATACCGGAATATTTCTTGATCAGACCTTCGATCTGCTCCCGGGTCTTGAACGTATAGAAATGCAAATATCCACCACTTCTTACAAGGGGAAGCACATCCTCAAGGAAACGGTCCATCCCATAAGGAGTTGGAATTATTACCCTGTCAAACTTTGCATTCAGCATATTCCCAATACATGATGCATCTGCAAGGATAGGACTTATGTTATCCTCCACATGGTTCAATTTGATGTTCTCAGCCAGCCATTTGCAAGCTGCCGGATTTTTCTCAAGAGCAATGACCTTGGCACCCTTTGATGCAGCAGGTATTGCAAATGGTCCGACCCCGCAGAAAGGAACCAGCACGTCCTCACCCTCCCGAACCTGGGAAGCCAACCTTTTTCTCTCAAAAGCAAGCCTCCCATTGAAAAAAACGTCCTTCAGGTCCATCTTATACCTGAGCCCGAATTCCATATGAGTTGTTAACGAGCTATCGCCAAGCAACAGTTCGAAACCGGCAACCCGATGATCACCTTCCAGCTTTGTCACCTTGTTAAGGACCCCCCGGATATTGCCCCTCTTTGACGAGATATACTCTGCAACAGAAAATCTATGATCCCTTAACTCAGGAGGGAACGATACCACTGCAACATCCCCGATAATATCAAAACGCTTAGGGATCAGATGACGAATTTCTTCAGGAAAGTCATCAAGATGTTTAAAGGAAGTCATTGAAAGGACTCCTGCCCGTACATTATCCAATACCAATTAAAGCTCATGAATTACAACTTATTAATTATAACTCATCAATACACTTTTGTGGACTTGATGTTCATAAACTCATAGAATCCGAACCTTGAAAGCTCCCTTCCAATGCCGCTTTTCTTTACACCGCCAAATGGCAGGTTTGCCTCGGGCCTGAAAAAGCCATTCACGCCAACAACCCCCGCCTGTATCTGACATGCAAGTGAGGAAGCCTTTACCTCATCCCCGCTCCAGATACTCGCACCCAGGCCAAACTCAGTAGCATTAGCGATATTCATAGCCTCAGCTTCATCTTTAACTGCAATAATAGGAGCAACCGGCCCGAAGGTCTCCTCTTTCATGACTCCCATATCCACGGTCACATCAGAAAGTACAACCGGTGAGAAATAGTAACCCTCGCCTTCCATACTGCCACCCTCAAGCTCTACTTTAGCACCCATTGAAACTGCTTCACTGACCTGTGCTTCAAGTAATGCAACCTGATCCTCACGGACCAGTGGACCAAGGTCTGTTTCAGGGTCCAGCGGGTCACCCAGCTTAAGTGCACGGGTCTTTTCCACAAAAAGAGCTGTGAACTCATCTGCAATTGATTCATCCACAATGAAGCGTTTGGATGAAATACAGGTCTGGCCTGTGTTGATAAAACGACCTGAAACAGCGACCTTTGCAGCCATTTCAATATCGGCATCTTCCAATACGATGAAAGGATCACTACCCCCGAGTTCAAGAACACATTTCTTCATGTTCCTACCCGCCGTTTCAGCCACTTTCTGACCTGAAGGAAGGCCACCAGTAAATGAAACTGCTGTGATCTCCGGCCTTGATATCAATGAGGAAGCCATAGGTCCGTCTACAAGAAGTGTCTGGAACACACCTTTTGGAACCCCTGCTTTCTCAAATATCTCCTCGATCTTAAGAGCACACATCGGAACATAGCTGGAATGCTTCAAAACCATTGTATTTCCGCCTGCAAGTACATGGGAAGCAGCACTCAGGACCTGCCAGAGAGGGAAATTCCAGGGTTTGATAGCAAGTATCGTGCCCATGGGCTCGAATGAAATGAAGGCTGATGAAGCATCATCCACAACGTCAGGCTCAAGAAGTGACTCGATATTGGAGGCAAAATAGTCGAACATGCTTGCACATTTTTCAACCTCCGGAAGCGACTGTTTTATGGGTTTGCCCATTTCTTTTGTAATGGTCTCTGCAAGGTCCTGTTCCTCCTTTCGAAGCATAGCAGCGACATCCTCAAGATAGACACCCCGCTCAGCAGCAGCAAGTGAACTCCATTCCAGGAACGTTTCGCTGGACCTTTTCAGTATCGAATTTACTTCTTCAGAGGAGTGCAATTCGAACTCACCATTGACATTCCCATTTGCAGGATTTATTGAGACCATTGCGTTCATAGTTGGCTAATTGATCCTAATTTAATATAAGAGAGGCGGATTTGATATCAATATATAAATGATAGTACCAGATGACAATATGGAGGTAGTTAAATGAACTACAAACCATACCGACCACTGAAAGCGATAGGGTATTCACTCCTCATCTGGGCGATCGGTTTTGTGTGTGGAACCGTTGTCTTCATGACCCCGGCGCTATCGGAGATACCCTCCATAGAATATGTTTCAAAAATGCCGGCCATATCGGTCCCGTTGCTTATCGCCTCTTTAATAGTCATACCATATCTTTCAAAGAGATACCTTGAAAATGCAGTTGACAAAATTGCAGAGGCAACAGTCCTTGGAGTGATCTTCCTTGTGATAAATGTACTTCTTGACCTGCTGATGTACCTGACGATCTATGACCAGGATTACTATACATACATATCAATATGGATCTCCTACGCATTTATCCTGATACTGCCAATGTACACCGGAAAACGCATGCAGAACTGAGCACTGGACCATAACAGAATACATATAAATGCATTCACTCCCAATATGTCGTTATGCAGCAATTACTTGACACCGCAGAAAAAATAAGGACAATGGAGATACGTGGAGCAGGAAGGATCGCCGAAGCCGCCTCTGCTGCACTTCGTGATTACGTACTGAGCCTCAAGGTCACCAACATAAAGGATTTTAATAAAAAAGTGGATGAAGCAGCAAATATCCTTATCCAGACACGTCCGACTGCCGTATCACTTCCAAATGCAGTACAGATCACAAAACATCATTATTCTGATGACGTGGCAGGAGCACGTGAGGAGATAATTCGCAACGCAGACGTATTCCTCAAGCAGGCAGGAGAAGCTCTTGATAAAATGGGAAAGATCGGTGCCAAAAGGATACATGACGGGGACGTCATCATGACACACTGCAATTCCCATGCAGCACTTTCGGTCATATCCACAGCTTTCAAACAGGGCAAGGATATCTCGGTCATAGCAACCGAGTCACGCCCGAGAAGGCAGGGGTTGCTTACCATAAGGGAACTGAACGATTACGGCATTCCCACCACATTGATCGTGGATTCTGCGGTCAGATATTCCATGAAAGAAGTTGACACCGTAATAGTTGGTGCTGATGCAATAACGATCAATGGTGCTCTTGTCAATAAGATAGGAACATCACAGCTGGCGCATGCTGCACATGAAGCAAGGAAGAATGTCCTGAGCGTTGCTGAAACTTTCAAGTTCAGCCCGAACACGATACTTGGTGACATGATCGATATCGAAGAAAGGTCGGCAGATGAGGTCATTGATCAGGAGATCCTTGCAGAAATGCCAAATGTGAAAGTCAAAAATCCTGCATTCGACATAACACCTGCCGAATACATTGACATAATAATTACAGAGGTCGGAGCATTCCCACCACAGATGGCCTACACCATCATCAAGGAACATCTCGGATGGGAACTCACTAATATCGGATGATCAGTGATCGGTCAAAGATAGCAACTAAAAGATAAGGTGATCAATAATTTGGTCACTTTTTTTACATACATTCAAATCATCAACTAAAAAAATGACCGCCGATCACTCGACGATCGTACCTACCGGACTTTCCTTATAATAACTTACCAGTTGCTCAACAGAATCTGTTGAAAAGGTTTCCTCTGAACCGAAAAGTATGCTCGAGAGGGATGGCCTGTTAATATAATATACTGAAGGCTCACCTTCGATACCTCCAAGTTCTGCCGCTGCATCAATCGCATCATACAGATTCCCAAAGTCATCGATCAGCCCGATCTCTTTTGCTTCCACAGCGATGTAGACGCGACCATCGGCAATATCCTTCACCTCGCTCTTTGTCATATTACGGTGCTCTGCAACACTGGTGATGAACAGGTCATAGACCTTGAGAACGACCGTGTCAGCATACTCCTTCTCCTCAGAGGTCAGACCCCTCCAGTCACCACCCATATCCTTGAACTCACCAGATTTAGAGATGTAGAAATCTATTCCTTCATTGTCATAATATTCCGACCGGTTCGTGTAAACGCCGATCACACCTATGCTCCCCGTTATCGTGGAAGGGTTTGCCAGTATCAGGTCTGCAGGTGCGGAAATATGGTATGCAGCACTTGCAGCCACATCGCCCATGGAAACGACCACAGGGATACCCTGTGCCTGGACATTCTCGATCTCAGTTATGATCTCCTCTGCTGCTGCCGGCGATCCGCCTCCGCTGTTCACCCTGAGGACTATTGCCTTGACACCTTCATCGGCTGCAGCTTCACGCAGGCTGTTACACACATCCTCTGATGTTGCATATCCAAAGCCGGAAGGAAGATTACCTGTAAGCATTACTCCCTGTACGTAGATCACTGCAACTTTATTATCAGAAGTATAGATCTCGCCACCAAAGGACAGGTAAATAACTGCAAAGCTTCCACCAATTATAAGCAACAATGCAGTGAACAATGCAATATATTGCCATTTATGGCTCTTTTTTGGAGCAGGCGGACTTTGTGGAGCTTCTTTTGCTTCCTTTGGAGGTATTGTGGTCCCCTCTTCTTTAACCTCCACAGGAGGGACATATTCTATAATATCATCATCCAATGTCTCAACTGATGGTACAACAACGCTGTCCGTCAGGTTGCCATCTTCATGAACATTGTCCAGTATCTCCGTATACTCGGGCTCAGGAGTCATCTCAAATGCTCCAAGATCCGGAGCATCCTCTACGGATTCTTCCAGAACTTCATCAAGAAGGCCTTCAGCATCATCTTTTCCATTCACGGGTTCTTCACTATAGGTCATTTAATACCTCTGATATATATTGTAAATTGACCTGAACATTCAAAAAGCTTCTCTTGTTGATAATATAAGCGAAATATATTTTATTATTGTAGACCATGCAAAAGGAAACTAATGATAATGGAGATAAAAAATGTCCAAATTCCCATCAGATAAACCAGTCCTCGTAACATGTGGGCTGCCATATGCAAATGGAAAGGCACACGTCGGCCATTTGCGTACATATATCCCTGCAGATATATTCACAAGATCCCTCCGTAAGACCGGACAGGAGGTCACTTTCGTGTGTGGTTCCGATACTCATGGAACCCCCATCGTTTTCAACGCGGAAGAGCTGAACACCACACCTAAAGAACTGATAAAGATATATCACAAGCATTTCGATGAGACCTTCAAGGAAATGGGTGTGATGTTCGATGCATTCGGCACGACCGATGATCAAACAAATCACGACCGTACTACCGAAATCGTCAACAAGCTTATCGAAAACGATTATGTTTTCCCAAAGACCATCGAGATCGCATATTGCCCGGCATGTGACCGCTTCCTCCCGGACAGGTATGTGAAAGGAACATGCCCGCACTGCAAGGAAGAGGCAAGGGGAGATGAGTGTGACCAGGGATGTGGAAAGCATCTTGAACCGGGAGAACTTGAGAATCCGACCTGTACAACATGCGGCGGACCTGCCGAATACAGGAAACAGGAGCACTATTTCTTTAAGCTGTCCCAGTTCAAGGATTTCCTGATAGAGCACCTTGAAAAACTCGGAGGAACCCTCAATGCAAGGAACTACGCACTTGGATGGATCAAACAGGAGCTGACCGACTGGTGCATCACAAGGAACCTTGAATGGGGAGTGCGCTTCCCGGGACATGATGAACTTGTGGTCTACGTGTGGGTGGATGCACCTATCGGATACATCGCGTTCACTGAAGAATGGGCAGAGGCAAATAATGAGAGCTGGGAGAAGTTCTGGAAAGAAGATTCACGCATCGTTCACTTCATCGGCGGAGATATCATATACCACCACTGCATCTTCTGGCCGGCCATGCTCAAAGGTGCCGGATACACACAGCCCTGGGCAGTTGTTGCATCAGGAATGGTGAAGATCGAGGACAAGACGTTCTCGAAGAGCCGTGGATATGTCGTATGGGTAGGAGAAGACTATCTTGACCATGGGTTCCACCCGGACCTTCTCCGTTACTACCTCGCAAGCTACACATCCCACACCAAGGAACTGAACTTCTCATGGGAGGTCTTCCAGGACAAGATCAATACTGAACTTGTAGGAGTTTTCGGAAACTTCCTGTACAGGACGCTCCTGTTCACCCACAAGAACTTCAAGGAGATCCCTGCAGGTGAGATCAAACAGGAAACACTGGATGAGATCAATTCAACCATTGAAGCTGCAAATGAGGCAATGGAGAACTATGAGTTCAAGAAATATGCTGACGCTGTAATGGCACTGGCATCATACGGAAACAGCTATTTCCAGTCCAACGAACCATGGAAGCTCATCAAAGAGAACAAAGAAGCATGTGGCGAAGTTGTTGCAAACTGCATACAGCTTGGAAAGGCACTGTGCCTGCTCTTTGAACCGATCCTGCCAGGTAAAATGGAAGATGCATGGAAGCAGATCGGAATGACAACAGATGTGCATGCAGCAGGATATGCTGAAGCCACAGAACTTGTTAAGAGCGGCACACCACTTGAAAAACCATCCATCCTCTTTGAGAAGGTAGAGGATGAAAAGACCGAACAGATGGAAGCCATTGCATCTGCAAGAGTTAAGGAAGCCATTGCAAAACAGAGTGGCAAGGAAGAAAAAGAAGAACCAAAGGAGATGAAAGAACTGATCACATTCGACGACTTTTCAAAGCTTGACCTGAGAATAGGAACCATCGTTTCTGCCGAAGAGATAAAGAAATCCAAGAAACTGCTTAAGCTGCAGGTCGACCTTGGCGAGGAAGAAACACGCCAGATCGTCGCCGGTATAAAGGAATCACACTCACCGGAAGAATTGCCCGGCAAGCAGGTACTTGTACTTACAAACCTCGCACCTGCAAAGCTTTGCGGAGTGGAGTCCAACGGCATGATACTTGCAGGAACTGATGAGGAAGGCAAAGCTATCCTGTTGCAGCCTGAGAAAGGAACCAATGCCGGAAATGGCATAATGTAAGTGTCAATGTAAAGCGAATTAAAATACAAGTGCGAGAGTAAACTTCAATAGTAAATGTGAAGTTGATCTCAAACCTAAATTAAAAAAGAAAGGAGAACAACTCTCCTTTTATTTCTCCATCAGCATCTCAAGATAAGATGTCCTGATGGAAGCCTCTTTTTTTATCCCAATGCTTTCAAGGAATTCGAACAGCAGTTCCCTGTGAGAATCAATATCCGAATCTGCTACTAATTCCACTTCAACGAACTCACCCAGGCCTTCAACTGAATCAAGGCAGATGGTGATATCATCGTATCTGTAGATATCCCGTGTTTTTTTCACAATTCCGGATTCAAAAAAACCAAGAGAAACAAGAATGCCCTTTGCTGCCGTCCCATCCACAGGGGTTTCAAATTCTTCCCTTGTCTTAGAGACGCTGTCGAGCTTCCTGCCCTTGTAGGTCATGCGCGTGCCACCGTTGACACTGCGCAACCTCAATGCTTCGTCAGTTTCTGCAAAATCACGATGCGGTGCATTGTAATACACATCAAGGTGATCTTCAGTTCGGATCTTGAGTGCGCCCATTCCCAGGATCCTGTCCCTGACAGGACCATGGTCGGCACGCACCTTGATCTCGATCTCTATCATCTTATGCAGGGATGTATTTAGTTCCGTAATAGATCATGCCCCTGTCGCCACCCTCACCGAGCTTCCTGAACACTGGCTTGACCTTCATCCCGATATGCACATCCTCAGGTTTGCAAACTATCTGGCTTGTGAACCTTGGACCCTCGTCCAGCTGGACAATACCAAGCACATAAGGAGCCTGATGTTCAAAACCTTCTGCTGCTGTGTGAATGACAGTATAGGTCACGATCTCACCGGGACCTGAGAACTTGTGAGACTCGATCTCACCGTCACGCCTGCACTTCGGGCATACGTTACGTGGTGGATAATAGTATGAATCACAGGTCTTGCAATGTGTTCCAACAAGGTTGTACCTGTGGATCTGATTTCTCCAGAATCTTGCTACAGACATCGATGATCACCTCTCCCTCGCTAAAATGTGTACAACTGCTGTCGCGCCGGAACCTCCGACGTTGTGGGTCATTCCCACCTCAGCCCCGTCTACCTGACGTCCGCCAGCCTCGCCGCGCAACTGCTGGGTGACCTCCACGACCTGCTTGATACCGGTAGCACCAACAGGATGTCCACATGATTTCAGACCACCTGAAGTGTTCACAGCGATCTTTCCGCCAATTGCTGTTTCTCCCTCTTCGGTCATCGTTCCACCCTCGCCTTTCTTTGCAAAGCCAAGGTCCTCGATAGCACATATCTCAGCAATGGTGAAACAGTCATGGACCTCAACAAGGTCGATGTCAGCTGGTGTCATCTTTGCCATCTCGAATGCACGCTTGCCTGCTGACACGGATGCATCCAGTGTTGTGATATCACGACGGTCATGCAGTGCGATGGTATCGCTTGCCTGTGCTGTTGCCTTAATGTAAATAGGCGTGTCCGTGTACTCATGTGCGACATCCGCAGGAGCCAGGACCACTGCCGCAGCACCATCTGTTATCGGAGAACAATCGAATATGTGTAATGGGTCTGCCACCATGATGGAGTTCAGTACACTGTCCACGGTTATAGGGTTCTTGTACTGTGCAATAGGATTCATGGAACCGTTCTTGTGGTTCTTGACCGCTACAGCTGCCATCTGTTCACTGGTAGTGCCATACTGGTGCATGTGCATCCTTGCGACCATTGCATAAAGGCCGGGGAACGTTGCACCCATTATGCCTTCCCACTCACGATCTGCCGCTGCTGCCAGAGCTGAAGAGGCTCCTGTGGATGAAACATCGGTCATCTTCTCAACACCTGCTGCCATCACAATATCCTCATGGCCTGAAGCAACTGCCATCACAGCCTGCCTGAATGCAAGACCACCTGAAGCACAGGCTGCTTCCACACGTGTTGACGGAACATGAAGGTCCAATGCCAGGCCTGAATAATCAGCGATCAAAGCACCAATGTGCTCCTGCTCAACGAACTGTCCACCACTCATGTTACCGACGTACATGCCATCCAGCCTGTCGCCGCTAACTCCTGAGTCCTCAATAGCTCCGACACCTGCTTCCACAACGATGTCCCTGAAGGAGCGTTCCCACATCTCACCGAACTTTGTGTTCTTTACACCAATAATTGCTACATCTCTCATATCAACACCCCTCATGTCAGCCTGATCTTTCCTTTATGCTTGGCATACATTGCATAGTCCATATAGATCGGATCTGCCAGTAGCCCTTCAACTGTAGGTGCAGCCTCGCGGACCTCATCGATCTTGTCGGTCACCCTGAAACTGAAGGCATCTCCGCCAGCTCCTGAACCGAATGCTGTTGCGAATATCCTGTCACCTGGTTTTGCCTGGTCAAGTGTTGCGGCAATACCCATCATGCATGAACCGGAGTAGGTGTTGCCCAGCCTTGGGACGACCAGACCGGGTTTGATCTGCTCTTTGCTGAATCCCAGCATCTTGGCAACCCTTGAAGGGAACTTACCATTAGGCTGGTGGAAAACAGCATTATCGTAATCAGAAGGGGAGGTCCCCATCTTTTCCATCAGGCCATTTGCAGCACCACTTACGTGCTTGAAATATCCCGGCTCTCCGGTGAACCTTCCACCGTGTTCAGGATAAGCCATGCCCTCACGTCTCCAGAAATCAGGGATATCAGTAGTAAATGAGTAAGTATCCTCAATAACCGCTACCATCTCAGATTCCTTGCTACCGATGATGCAAGCGACACCACCTGCTGCTGCAGTGTATTCCAGTGCATCGCCAGGAGCTCCCTGGGAAACATCGGCACCAATGGCCATTCCAAGATCGACCATTCCACTGGAGACCAGACCCATGCATGCCTGGATCGCAGCTGTACCTGCCTTACAGGCAAATTCAAAGTCAGCTGCTGTCATGGCCGGTGTTGCCTCAATGGCTTCAGCTACAATAGTACTGGTAGGCTTTACAGCATAAGGGTGGCTTTCAGAACCCGTATAAACGGCTCCGATACGTTTGGGATCTATGTTGTTTCGTGCTACTGCGGATCTTGCAGCCTCCACTGCAATTGTAGCAGTATCCTCATCCATGTCAGGTACTGATTTTTCATTTACCATCAGGCCTGCACTGAGAATATCTGCATCATCTCCCCATACACGGGCGATATCTTCTACTTTTATCCTATATTTGGGGATATAAGCACCATACGAGACAATCCCTACACTCATTGTTTTATTCACCTGTTTGATGTATTAAAAGTTTTCAAGATATATCTAAAAGAGATACTCTTTCACTCGATTATATGATACTGGCTGTACTTTTTCAGGACATCCACCAGTTCATCAATATCCATTGTCGTTGCAAGAAGTGGAATCCGATCTATCTCTGCCATCTTCCGGGCCATCGGATCGACCTTGTTACCTCTTATTCCGTGAATGACCACTGCACCGGGTTTCAGATTTGTGACGCGGATAGCCACCATTGGTGATTTTCCGGTAGAAACCTTTGTGAATATCATTGCACGCTCGGTACTCCAGCCATACAATTTCTGGAACTCATGGGATGAAAGCTCAAGAATAGCCTTTTTACTGTCCACGACAGTGAAACCGTAAAGCGGCTTTTCAACTCCCTTGTTCACAACATCTGCTTCGATCAGGGTTGCAAGCTTTGCAAGCTGTATAGGATATGTATACTCATACGTGGCATACACTGCCTTGGCACCCGGATCGGTATAAAGCATACCTTCATAACTATGGATCTTCTGTCCGCCTTTGGAAGAATCGATCTGCAAAAGTGCATCTACGATCTTGCTTACAATAAGAGTACCGGGAGATTTCCTTCTGCCGCTTTCATAATCACTTATCACAGAAGGAGACACGCCAAGATAACCAGACAGATCGGTTTGGGCAATATCAAAGTTCAATCGCCACTTCTTCAAAGCCTCTCCGGGCTTCTCAGATAAAGTGATCTCACCTGCCATCTTTTCAGCCAGACGCTGACGGATGTTCTCATAGGCCATATCTTCGGTCATGCTTCGTTAGTCAAGAGGAGGAATCTGCATATATATTTAGCGAATGGTATTACGACAATTGACGAATAAAAATCCTTATGTTGTTCAACTATTTATAAAATGCCGATAATGTCCTATAAATCATGCCCTTGATAAATCTCAAATTGCATGCAAATGTTTCTGAACTGACGCTGTACCTGAAGTGTCCCCGGCAGGTATACTATGCTTACCGAAACCATACGCTTGTACCAGAGATAACTGCCGAATACCTCGAGCACATGATGCTAAAAGAACTTTCCCTCGGATATCCTGATGCTATCGAGAGAACTACGGGTGAAAAACAGAATATCCATGACGAACTTAACATCGAAATGGAACGTGTAAAGGCCGAGCTGGAACTAATATATTCTACCGAACTACGAGACCTGCCCTTCAAAGTACTGGAAACTGCTGAAAGTGTTGTTTCTGAACAGATCGACAGCATTGCCATGAACCTTTCGGAAACTATCAGGAAGCATGGTAGAGAAGAGATCATACAAAGGATCAGGCCATGTCGCACAGAGCCGGTACTGCATTCTGACAAACTAAAGATGACCGGCATACCTTCTGCAATTGTGCACTACAAAGAAAAGATGGTACCGCTTAGTATCAGAACAGGCAAATGTCCGGATTCCGGTGTTTGGGGAAATGACAGGATCCACATTGCAGCCATTGCAATGCTTCTCGAGGACAACTATGAGGATAGTGTCGAGCATGGTTTTGTCCAATATGCAAGACATGGAAATATCCGAAAAGTGAAGATAAGGCCGGAAGACCGCCGACAGGTTCTGAAGATACGAAAGCGTGTTGACACTATAAAGGAAGGCATCCTGCCTGAAAGGAAAGAAGGTCCTATCTGCAAATATTGCAATTTTACAAAATTCTGTACCACTACGAAGTCATCTCTTGCTTCCAAACTCTTTTGAAAAGGTTCCAGCACCCAAAACCTATTTATGCATTCTTCCAGTGACCATCTACGATGTCAAAACCTGTATATCTTGGAAAACTGCTTCTCCACTGGTGCAGTCATTGCAATGTACCCGTACTTGGGAAAAAATGCAGTTGTGGGGAAAGCACTCAAAAGGTAGAGGTCACCCCTCCTGGAGATATACGTCCGGCATTCCAGTACGACATCGATCATATCAATGCCGTTTCACTAAAGCAGTTCAACGCACCACTTATACCGGAAGGTCATCTTGTTGTAATGAACAAAGCTCCATACGATGACAGGATGGAAGAGATCATCGTTGACGGAGAAGTTCTCGCAAGCATCCGTTTTGAGATGGAAAAACTACAGTGGGTATTATTGCCAAGACTGCCCGGCGCAAGACGTCTTTTCGAAGGAAAGGACCTCAAGGACATGAAGGGATGGGTTGTACTGGACGGCGGAGCCGTGAGTTTCATATTAAAGGGTGCAAGCGTACTTGCACCGGGGATCGTTGATGCCGACCCGGACATACAGATTTCCGATGAGACGGTCGTACTTACCCCCGAAGGAGATATCATAGCTGCTGGTCGTGCACGCATGTCAGGTGCCGATATGCTGGAACACAAGCGTGGTGTCGGTGTCAAGACCCGCTGGAAAGGCAAGCCTGAGAAACTGAACGTTCCGGAAGGTGGACAGACCTGGGACGATGCCGTGAAGGCGAACTCTGATATCCTCGAACGTTTTGAGGAGAAAGCACATTCATTTATCAAAAACGTTACCGAGACCGTTAAAAAACCGGTCACTGTGTCATATTCCGGTGGCAAGGACAGTCTTGCAGTATTACAACTGACAAGTGAATGCCTAGAAGATTTTGATCTCCTCTTTGCAGATACCGGACTGGAATTCCCTGAAACCGTAGAGAATGTAAAAGAGATAGAAGAATTATACAGGAAACCACTCAGGACAAAAGCTGCAAAGGAAGCTTTCTGGGATTCCGTGGATAATTTCGGACCACCATCTGTGGAAGCACGCTGGTGCTGCAAGGTATGTAAGCTCGGCCCCATCACACAGATAATCGAAGAGAACTACGAGAACGGATGTCTCACTTTTATCGGCCAGAGAAAGTATGAGTCCGATGCCCGGGCAAAGAGCGAACGTGTGTGGAAGAACCCCTGGGTAGGAAACCAGGTGGGCGCATCCCCGATACAGGACTGGACCGCAATGCATGTCTGGCTTTACATATTTAAGACCGGAGTACCATACAATGTGATGTATGAACGCGGTTTTGACAGGATCGGATGCTGGCTGTGCCCGTCCTCATCACTGGCAGATCTGGTGCGTTTAAAGGAAACCCACCCAGAGATGGAAAAGAGACTTAATGACTACCTGCTGGAATATGCAGAGCGTATGGGACTCTCAAAAGAGTGGGTGGACCATGGATTATGGAGATGGCAGACCCTACCACCTGCCATTGCAGAAGTGGCAAAGCAGAAAGGGATCAATATCATACCAAAGAGCAAAGTAAAGGGTAACCTGAACTTTGCTGTGACCTCAGGATACAGACCATGCCGCGAAGGCGGGATGTCTGCAGAAGGCAGTTTTGGCATTGCACTTGATATGGAGCTAATTGAGAGTACCGGACAGCTCCGTGCTGCCGGAAAGCCTGCTTATATCGAAGGGGTCGCTTCAGTACAACATGGAGATGAACGTGCACAGATATTCGCCTCGGGAACGATCACTGCAAGAGGCAATGACGAAAAGAGTGCACGCAAGTTCATGACCAATGTGGAAAGATCGGTCAGGCGTGCCCTGAAATGCATGGGTTGTGGAGTCTGTGTGGGACAATGCCCCAACAATTCCATCACCATCAAGAACGAAAAAGCGGTCATTGGAAAGACATGCACCCACTGTGGCGCCTGCATTGATATTTGCCCTATCGTGAAGTTTGGCTGATGAACAGGACCAATGTACCACATTGCACAACCAGAACGTTTATACATAATATATAACAACATAATTTGGTGATTTTTTGGTAAAAAGAGCACTGCTGAGCGTCTCTGACAAAACTGGAATCGTAGAGTTTGCAAGAGGACTTGAGCAACTGAACATAGAGATCATATCGACCGGCGGAACTGCAAGGATGCTCCGTGATGCGGGTATTGAGACTACCGATGTCTCAGAAGTGACAGGATTCCCTGAAATGATGGGAGGTCGTGTAAAGACCTTACATCCAAGGATACACGGCGGGCTTTTGTGCCTGAGAGAAGATGCTTCACACATGGGAGAGGCAGAAAAGGAATCCATAGAGCTTATCGACATGGTGGCAGTCAACCTTTACCCCTTTGAGATAACCGTCTCAAAAGAAGGCGTTAACCTCGAAGAGGCTATCGAGAACATCGATATCGGCGGACCTACAATGTTACGTTCTGCCGCAAAGAACTACTCCTCTGTAGCCGTTGTATGTGACCCTGACGATTATGGACACATCCTCAAGGAATTAAGGTCAACAGGGATAGTATCCGACCAGACAAGGGAAGGGCTTGCAGTCAAGGCATTCCGCCATACTGCAGACTACGACAGCACCATTGACACATACCTGAGCAAAACACTGCTCGGAGAGGACGTTCTTCGTATGAACTTCACCGACGGCGTCAAGCTTCGTTATGGTGAGAACTGGCATCAGGAAGCAACATTTTACAGAGAGAAGGGGATCGAAGGACCTGCACTCTCAAATGCAAAACAACTGCATGGAAAGGAGCTTTCCTACAACAACTACGTTGATGCCGACAATGCACTCCAGACGATCAAAGAGGTCGGGAACAAGAAACCTGCTGTTGCTATTGTCAAGCACAACAACCCCTGCGGACTTGCAACTGGAAATACCCTTAGTGAAGCATTGCAGCACGCATGGGACGGCGATCCGATATCCGCCTTTGGCAGTATAATCTGTACGAACACCGTATTTGACATGGAATCCGCAGAGTTTCTCAAAGGCAAGTTCGTAGAGATCATCCTGGCACCTGGATTCGAGCACAATGCACTTGAATACCTGAAGGAGAAGAGCGCAAACCTTCGCTTGCTTGAGCTTCCACAGTTCAACGAGAGCTTTGATACAGACAGCACCTACAAGTATGTCATTGGAGGAATGCTGAAACAGCAAAGGAACATCGGTCTCTACGAGAAGTGGGAATGCGTTACAGATACACCATACCCTGAAGAAAAGCGTGAACTGTCCGAGTTCTGCATTTGTGCCTGTAAGAGCACAAAGTCAAACTCTGTAACTCTGGCATATGAGTACAGTGAAGGATGTTTTGTGATGCTTGCAATGGGTGCAGGACAGCCAAACCGTGTTGATTCCATCCGCAAGCTTGCAACCACAAAAGCAAGAGAGAACCTGGAAATGATCTACGAAAGGGAAAAGCCGGACATGTCATTTGAAGAGTACTGGGAGTCCATACTTTCCGAATGTGTCATGGCATCAGATGCTTTCTTCCCATTCGACGACAGCATAATCCATGCTGACGAAAGCAAGATCAAATACATCATATCCCCAGGCGGATCGATCAGGGATGATGAGGTAATTACAACTGCAAATCGCCTGGACATATCTATGGTCTTCACAGGAATGAGACACTTCCTGCACTGAAAGACCAAAAAGAATGCGTACACAGGTATGCATTCTTCCAACCATTTTTTTATTTTTCTTTTGACCTTTTTCTGGAGCCACCTTTTCCAAAGTTGTTTCAATTACGTCTAATTGTATTTCAGTTAAAATATTAGAACAATTGGTTATAAACCAAATATTTCGACACCATATGACCTCATAATGAGAATATTGATCAATTGTATTTCGAAGATCCCACCAATGTTTCAGAAATGTTTAAATAAAAATTCCTAAACTATATATACAATTGATACACAATCAACCTTGGAGTTGATGCAACTGAAATCAACAGGGTTACTGAGCATTTTAACATTTTCTGAAAAACGAAAGGACCTTCTGTTCCTGTTAGAAGAAGGACCTCGATCATTATCCCAGATAAGGGAACATTTTAACGTCAGCTCACCGGAGATATCCCCCCGATTAAAAGAAATGATAGCTGCAAACCTTATCTGCAGGGATGAAAAAGAGTATTTCATAACCCCCATTGGCAGAGTTGCAGCCAAATACCTGAGACCACTGGTTGACACACTTTGTTCAATAGAGAAAAATGAGGAATTCTGGAAAGAACACATTCTTGAAGGTATCCCACAATATCTTCTTAACAGGATAAGTGAGCTTGATGAATGTACGATCCATGAAGAAGGTATTGAGAACATATATGATTCTCATAAGAACTTCCTGGACAACATTGCCGAATCAAATGAGGTCTGCGGCGTATCTTCAATATTTATACCCATGTATCCCGAATTCTTCGCAAACCTTGCAAAGAACAATGTTCCCACATCCCTCATACTAACCAAGAACGTCTTTGAAAAAGTTAAAAATGAGTACACAGAAACGATGCAGATGTACCTGGATTCGGATAACACAACACTTTACCTGATCGATAATGCTAAAGTTGCGTTCGTTGCGACTGACAACTTCTTTTCCCTGTCACTCTTTTTCAAGAACGGGAGCTATGACCCACAGAGAGACCTGATGGGAACCGGGCAGACCATTGCAGGCTGGGGAAAAGAACTCTTTGAGCATTACAAAAAAGAGGCCAGGGAAATTACATCCCTGTAAATGCCTTTAATCCTACCATCATACTTGATTCACCATCTACAACGAACAGGCGCTTGTGCATTCTGCCCTTTGACTCATTTTCCGTAGGTACTGTGAACCGACTTATGCAGATCATTCCTGCAATGAAGCTGTAAACCAGAATAATAGGTTCATAGGCAATGGTCTCTGAAAGTATCAAAATCCCCAGAAGAGAATGGGAGAATAGATGCATGCCCAACAGGAGACCACGGGTCCTTTGTGGTCCAAGACTCACAGGCAGGGTCTTGATACCTGCAAGAGCATCACCCTTGATGTCCTTGAAATCATAGACAGATGAATTAACGAAAAGTTTGATCCCAAAGAAAAGGAAAACTGCGATCACAGGGAAAAGACTTTCAGCATACCAGCCTGCAATACCGGCAATGAAGGCACCCCATGTTGTACCCACAACAAGATTTTTCACTCCAAGACCGCCTTTTAGTTTCAAATGATGTTTGCCGACCTTTAGTCCTTTACTGTAAAGATAACCGGTAACAAGAGGAAGGAATGCGAGAAGCAGTATTCCATCGAGGAACAGGAAATAAGCACCTGCTAAAAATGCAAGCAACGAAACGAAAAGTGCTACATCCCTTCTTGCACCTGTAAGCTCGGACCTGTTGACAGCATCCTCTTCTGAATCAAGCGCACGATCCAGTGTGTATACAGCATACACGACCAGGCCACCTGCTATACAGGAGAGAATGTTACATTGCATCTGGAGCAGAAGGAAAGCAAGATATATCCTTAAAGCCCCGGACATCGAGACCAGTGTGGAACTGTTCAAGAGATGAAGGGTTGGCCACAGCCCCGAAATGTCAGGCAAAACAAGATTATTGTTGTTACTGTTGTTGTTTTTTGGATAGCTCAACTGATTTGTGGAAATAACTGTTTTTTCAGCCATGAGTATAACAGTAGTGGACTTCCAGATATTATTAAGGTAAAATAGGATTATACCATTGAACTAACTTAGACAACTCCACTAAAAGATAACTAAATCACTAATATATACCCGTGAAAAAATAACTACTAATTACATCATACTAACCAAATGAACATCATTTGGGAAGGATTAAAAAAAGCAGAAAAACGAAGAGTTCGGGATGTTCGAATGAGTGATTGAACGACCACATCCTGATAACTCAAGAGGGTGAAAATGAAAAACTATTGTCCTGCAATATCCGCAGAGATTGAAAGATATACAGATGGAGATCAGCAGAGATATACCATAAACTGCTGCAAAGAATCCTCCAGCCTGACGAACATGTGGAAACTAAAGATGATGGATATACGATCTCGATCAAACAGTCCCTTTGAACCACCCATGGACGTGCCATTCGGATCTAATTCACATTACTGGACGGACACGAATGGCCTGAACATACAAATCGGCTCCTGCGACACAAATATGATCGGATATTCAAGAAAAGTGATCAGCAAATTTATTTCCACCATCTTTTTACAGGAATTTCCAGATATGGAACCTGCAAATGCCAGAACTTTTGGTAATGATCTTGCAGATGAGATCAACATGTTAGACCATATGGATCCCGGGAAGGACAACGCCAGAATGATCAGGATCGAATGGTCATCCATGGCACTTGTTTTTTTCTACAATGAAACACAGCCTAATGATACCATACCCCTATTGATAGACGATCGATGCCACAATATCCGTAAAAAGAGATAATACGGAACTGTTTTATAAGGTGTTTTCTTTCTCACCACCAAACCTTTCCGAGGAAAACACCAATGAACGCCAGAGCCCGGATGCTTGCAGAAGAAAGCATCTCAAAGGTCCTTTTTAAACTTTCAGTGCCAGCAACCATAGGAATGGTAGTTCAGGCACTTTACAACCTTGTGGACACAATATTTGTCGGAAGGGCACTCGGGGCTGAGAGTGTACAGGGAATAGCAGGCATTACAATAGCATTCCCTATCCAGATGATAATAATGGGAGTGGCACTTACAATTGGACTTGGAAGTGCATCCATAATATCAAGAAGCCTTGGCTCAAAGGACTACAAACGTGCTGATATTGCACTTGGGAATGCCATATCTGCAATACTGGCACTCAGTATACTTATCACAGTACTTGGAAGTATTTACATCGTACCCCTTCTGAAACTGTTCGGTGCTACCGATACCATCCTGCCGTTCGCATTTGACTATACGAGAATAATATTGTACGGAACAATCGTTTTTGCATTCTCAATGACAGTCAATAATATAGTTCGTGCAGAAGGCAATGCAAAGGTTGCCATGCTGACAATGCTCATATCTGCCGGACTGAACATAATACTTGACCCGATATTCATTTTCGGACTTGATATGGGAATCGAGGGTGCTGCCATCGCAACCGTAATATCACAGGCTGTCAGCGCCATCTATCTGGTACATTATTTCAGCAGTGGAATGAGCAGCCTGAATTTCCATGCAAGTAACCTCATTCCTCATCCGGACGTTTTCAGGGAGACCATTACCATCGGAGCATCCTCTTTTGCAAGAAGTGCATCAGGAAGCCTGATGATCATTGTAATAAACAACACACTGGCGATCTATGGAGGAGACATACCCATAGCAGTCTTTGGTGTTGTCAACCGCCTTTTCATGTTCACCTTCATGCCAATGATAGGCATAGTGCAGGGACTCCAGCCTATTGTAGGATTTAATTACGGTGCAAAGAACTTTGAGAGGGTCATCAGCTCAACGTTGCTTGCCATAAAGGTCACCACCGTGATATCAATAGCAGGATTCCTGTTGCTGTTCCTCTTCCCGTCCCAGCTGTTCAGCATCTTCACCACAGACCAGCAATTGATAGATGCGGGCAGATCCGCCACACGCATCATGGTGCTTGCAGTTCCATTCATCGGATTCCAGATAGTAGGGGCATCCATCTACCAGACCCTTGGAAGAGCCTGGCCAGCATTCATACTATCCATCAGCCGTCAGGTCCTGTTCCTGATACCCCTTGTGTTGATACTGCCAAGATTTTTCCAGCTGGAGGGAATATGGATAGCGTTCCCGATATCAGATGGACTTTCATTCCTTGTGACCTTTGTAATGCTGGCAAAGGAATACAGCGTTTTCAAAGGTATCCGCGCATAATATAACGAGGAGACGTCCTGAAAATTATTTGTATTCGTTGTTGTTGTTGTCCCACCACATCCTGACCCGCATAGTATCACCAAGGTGCAGGATGGAACCATCCTCGTTCTGAGGCAGGACCGTACCCAGATATTCCCTCAGGATCTCCAGTTTTTCAGGAGTATATGCCCGGTAGTGCGGGATGTAGTGTTTTACAGCTTCCTCCAGTGAAGAAAAATACATACTTCGCTCGATAGGGAACACATTCATGTTAGGATAGATGCCCATATCGTAAAGAACGTTGTACATTATGTTGCACTTGGGAGAACTGTGATATTCCTCGTTGTGAAGGGGAGCCCATATGGCACGATACTGTTCATCCCAGGATGTTTCTCCTGCAAACCAGTAGATGTAGACGCAACCACTGGAAACTGCCTGTATCTTTTCAAAGGCATGCCTGATATCGGGAACGCTCAATGAATAAGAAGCAATGACAACATCATAGTCATCACCTATCTCTTCGACATCGATGTCTTCCCAGCCTTTGTGTATGCACTGGATGTTGTCGATGTTCATCTCAGCAATATTTTCCTCCAGAACGGACATCATACCATCAGAAGGTTCGACAGCGACCACTTCCCTGACGCGCTTTGAGATAGGGATTGCAAGTGCTCCCGGACCTGCACCGATATCAAGAACACGTGAATCAGGTTTAAGGTCGATCTCTTTCAGGGTATGGTCAACCCGGGCAGCGCCTTTGTCCCGGGACATTTCCCAGTACCTTCTGGCACTTTCTTTGGTTTCCCAGATATCCACCTTTTCCGATGAGCCAGCAACTTCATTATAGAGCCTCATCTGTTCTTTCCAAACTTCGTTCCAGTCAATTTCGCTGATATCCATGGACAGGAATATGGGAAGTCATCAAAAAAAGTTTTTGCTACAAAAAATTAGGGGCGTATCTCAGAAAATGTAAATATTCAGAAGATGAGGAACCTTAGAAGAATGAGTATTAAGAAGAACAAAATGAAAACGAAGAACGAAGAAGAAGAGGAAAGAGAACTATGCATGAGTCTCCTTTCCTTAGCAAATACAAGGTGCTTTATTAAAGTTTTTCAGCGATCTGAACAGCATTCAAAGCAGCGCCCTTGAGTATCTGGTCACCACATACAAAGAACTCAAGACCGTGGTCACCGAAAACAAGGTTCTGTCTTATCCTGCCAACTTCCACGTCATATTTTTTGGTGGCAGTCAGTGGCATCGGGTAAACGTTGTTCTCAATATCATCTTTTAGTTCGATTCCCTCTGTTTCGCCTAATAGCTTCTTTGCATCTTCCGGAGAGATCGGTTTTTCGGTCTCGATCACTATGCTTTCCCCATGAACCCTCATCGTTGGGATCCTTACACAGGTGCAGCTGATAGCCATGTCAGGTTCACTGAATATCTTTCTGGTTTCCCAGACAACCTTCATCTCTTCACGGGTGTAATCGTTTTCCTGAAAACTGTCAATGTGTGGAATAGTGTTGAAAACGATAGGATGAACAAATACCTTGTTCCGGGCCTCCTTGCCTTCCAGGTAATTCCTGGTTTCCTCTATCAGTTCGCTCATTCCGGCAGCTCCGGCACCGCTGGTAGCCTGGTAGGTACTGATTATGACCTTCTTCAGAACATATTCCTTGTGGAGGTTATACAGAGGAATGGCTGCAATAGCAGTTGTACAATTCGGATTGGCGATCAGCTTTGAGTCCCCGATAGCATTGGCATTGATCTCAGGAACCACCAGTGGCACTTCATCATCATATCTGAAAGCACTGCTGTTGTCGATCACATAGCAGCCTGCATCTGTTGCCTTTTGGGCATTCTCCTTGCTCCAGCCTCCGCTGATCGCAAAAAATGCGATGTCAAGCTGCGAATAATCTGCCGAGCCGGCGTTTTCAATAGTGATCTCACCAAAAGGTGTCTCGATCGTCTTACCTGCACTTCTCTCTGATGCATAAAGTCTTAGACTTTCCACAGGAAAGTTCCTGTCATGAAGAACTTCGATGATTTCCCTGCCCACTGCACCAGTAGCGCCCATAATTCCTATCTTGTAACTCATTTTTCTTCATCCGTTAGTTGCTGAGAGTCCATGAAAACCCTGAGTTTCTTTATTAGCATCATTTATGTGAAATTGTGTGAACTTTGCTTTTGGAATCTCAATGTTTCCCAAATTGATCTGCAATTCCACTTATCAGTGTTTTTTTGCTATATATCATACACATAGAAATAGCCTATCCTTGTATTTTAGTTGCTCTAACAAAAAAGATAGAGGAGATTGTAAGGCCCACAAAGATAGACCATAGTGAACTACTCCACGCTTACGCATGGAGCTTCCTGCTTCATTCTTTGAACTTATGTTCACAAGTCCACAGGCTCTTCCCCTCGTTCCGAAGGTGTCAAATATTTAGTAGATTTTGATTTTGAAGTGCAAACTTCTTGATATTGATAGCGGCATTGATATCTCGGTCATGTTCTGTATTACACTCAGGACAACTCCAATATCTATCTTTCAAAGTCATTTTACCATTGTGGAAACCACAAACATTACATAATTTCGAAGATGGCTCAAATTGACCTATCTTTAATAGTGTCTTTCCGTACTGCTCTGCTTTATATTCGAGTTGTCGAAAAAACACACTCCATGAAACATCACCGATTGCTTGTGCAAGACAATGGTTTTTTAACATGCCCGAAATATTCAGTGTTTCTACTGCAATTGCTTGGTTCTCGCTTATTAATTTATAAGAAGTTTTGTGCAGAAAATCAGTTCTC
Organism: Methanococcoides vulcani; assembly: GCF_900111645.1. GTDB lineage: Archaea > Halobacteriota > Methanosarcinia > Methanosarcinales > Methanosarcinaceae > Methanococcoides > Methanococcoides vulcani. The sequence continues at coordinate 56,796 of NZ_FOHQ01000002.1, read as the reverse complement.
TGGTTTCGGATTTTTTCATGAAGTGTAGATACTGCAAGTCTAGCTTTATTTCGGTTCTTTGAACCCTTTTGTTTCTTACTCGTCCGCTTTTGTAAGATTTTCATCCTATCCATACTATTTCTAAGGTGTTTGGGATTGTCGATTTTTTCACCATTGGAAAGTATGGCGAAGTGAGTAAGTCCAACATCGATTCCCAATGTTGATTTTTCATCGAACATTTCTTTTTCAGGCAATTCTTTTCCATCATCTACTAGAATACTGATGTAGTATTTTCCAGTAGGGGTTATTGATACCGTAGCGGTTTTTAGTTTACCTTCAAACTTCCGATGCAACTTTGCCTTTATCGGTTGTTTCAACTTAGGAAGTTTGATTGTATCAGTTTCAAAATCCACTGAATAATGTTGTGGTATCTGAAATGATTGTACGGGATTTTTCCTTGATTTGAAATTAGGAAATCCTTTTTTCTCTCTGAAAAAGCGAGTGAAAGCAGATTCGAGATTGATAAGTGTATTTAGTAATGATTGGGAATTGACTTCTTTTAACCATTCATTGTTTGGTTTCAGGTCATGAACAAGTCGATGCTGTAATTCAAATCTCGACAAGTATTTTTTATCAACTTCATACGCTTTGTTTTTCTGTTCTAAAGCCCAATTATACGTAAACCTACATGCACCAATATGTTTTACAAGAATCTCGATTTGGGATTCAGAGGGGTACAGTCGATATTTGTAGGCTTTAAGCATCAATATACTATATGTTTTAACAATATATCAATGTTTTGTAAAATAATGGTGTATGCGGATAGTACGCCTTTCATCCCCCACCTTACAGAAGGGACTTCTCGGCTGAAAGTTAAAGCTCATCCGAGGCAAAGGTCGAACCCGCCCCGAATTCCATCCGGCAACAGTAACATTATTGATACATCTAAATACAATGCAAACTAAAGAATAATAGAGGAACATGAGGTCGATAACATCTTCGCGAATGCGGGCAATCGATGCTAACTGTGAATATCTTGGGCTCAAAGGACTGCAACTGATGGAAAATGCAGGAGCTGCCATTGCACGTGAGGTAAAGGAACGTATCGGTAGCGGAAAGGTCATATTCATTGCAGGCAGGGGGAACAACGGAGGCGATGCGTTCGTTGCTGCGAGACATCTGGCATCCGATCCGGATGTAACAGTATATATCGCACTTGTGGGTAATGCAACCCGCATAAGGACAGATGATGCAAGACATAACTTCAATATACTCAAACACTGCAATATAGAAGGAATAACTGAGATCACTGATGCATCACAGCTTAAGAAAAAAGGATGGATCGACGATGCAGATATTATCGTAGATGCACTACTTGGAACCGGGATCAGTGGAAAACTGAGAGAACCTGAATCCACCGTGATCGATATGATCAACGATTCAGATAAGCAGGTAATAGCTGTTGATGTACCATCAGGTTTTGACCCCGACGGCGGAGATATTGACAAAGCAGTGATAGCAGATATTACTCTCACTTTTCACGAAATGAAGACAGGACTTACAACGTCCCTTGCCAGAGAATATACTTCCGAGGTTAAAGTTGTCAATATCGGGGTGTGTACCGATGCAGAAAGATATGTAGGCTCAGGTGACCTGAAAGTCCTTCAAAAACGCCATGCAGATAGCCACAAAGGCAACTCAGGCAGGATACTTATCATTGGCGGCGGGCCTTATTCCGGTGCACCGGCACTTGCAGCCATGGCAGCGTTACGAACAGGTGCTGACATTGTTACCGTCGCTGCTCCTGCAAGTGTTGCAGGGACTATTGCATCATATTCCCCTAATATAATAGTAAGACCACTTTCATCAGATGTCCTTTGTGAAGAGGATGTGGGAACGATCGCTGAACTGATAACATCACATGATGTGGTGGTCATTGGAATGGGGCTTGGAAGAGCAGAACGAACAAAAACAGCGATCTCAAAGATAATACCTTTCTGTAAGAAAGTGGTTGTAGATGCCGATGGTCTTTATGGTATAGAACTGCCTGTCCCCGAAGATACAACAATGATCATCACCCCGCATGCAGGGGAATTCAGATCACTTGGAGGTCACGGGGCAGATGATGTACAGGCATTTTCCAGAGAGAACGGTCCGACCGTACTTCTTAAGGGTAAGGAAGACACCATCAGCAACGGAGAAAGGGTTGCCATCAACAGTACCGGTAATGCGGGAATGACGGTGGGTGGCACTGGTGATGTGCTCGCAGGGATCTCAGGAGCGCTCTTTGCGACCAGTTCTCCAATGGAAGCAGCATGTTGTGCGGCTTTTATCAATGGTGCAGCAGGAGACCTTGCATTTGAAGATAAAGGATATGGATTGCTTGCTACTGATGTTATAGACAGGATCACAGACGTCATGAAATAAAGGGAGTGGTAAAATGGATAAAAGTAGAAATATAACAGTAGATATTGAAAGGAACAGGGTACGCATAGTTGTCAGCCATGGTGAAGATGAAGAGATCGTGAAGCTTTCAATCGCCGAGGCACAGGAGCTACTCACAAAGGTGGGAGATGCTATCGAGGACTATGAACAGAGAAAACAGGTGCGTATCGACTAAGTGGAGAGAAGTATCAGATGCAGGAATTTAGCCATATAAAGGACGACCGTGCATACATGGTCGACATCAGCAACAAGGACATTGTGAGCAGGTATGCAACGGCTTCCGGAATGTTTGTTCTTACGGGGGCGACCATCGAGAGTATCAGAAGTGGAACCGTTAAAAAGGGAAATGTCCTTGCAACTGCAAGGACCGCTGCCATATTCGCGGTCAAGAGAGTGCCCGAAATGATACCCATGTGCCACCAGATACCCATCACCTCAGTAGATGTGGAATTTGAGGTTGGGGATACAGATTTGACAGCCAATGTTGAGGTCAGGTCTGTGGGAAAGACAGGAGTTGAAATGGAAGCCCTTACAGGAGTTTCCGTGGCCCTTCTTACTATATGGGATATGGTCAAATCCGCTGAAAAGGACGATACAGGCAATTATCCATCTACTGCTATCAAAGACATACATGTTGTAAAGAAAGTCAAGGAACAACTGACAAACCAATGACTTTTAATGGTTCAATGTAATAAAGGGGAATTATTGTTAATAACACTTGATCACTATTAATAAAATTATACTGGAGAGGTACATTCTTTGAAAATCATAGCAGGACCTGCATCACAGTTGCTCGCATCACGGGTTGCAAGAGAACTAAATATGGAACCGTCGCTTTGCGAGTTCAACCGTTTCCCCGATGGAGAGGTTTACACAAGAGTACTTGAAGACATAGTCGATGATGTCACGATCATCCAGAGCACACCCACTGATTCTGACCTTATTTCACTGTTGCAGTTGATAGATGCATGTGAGGATGCACCCACTATCACCGTGGTCATACCCTACATGGGCTATGCCAGACAGGACAGGATCTTCAAATCCGGAGAGGCCATCAGTGCACGTGCCATTGCCCGCACCATCAAAGCGGACAGGGTCATCACCGTCAATATTCACGAGAAGAGCGTACTTGAACATTTCAGTGCTGACTCTTTCGATCTTGATGCATCCCACCTTCTGGGCAACTACATCAGATCACTTAATCTGGAAAACCCCTTGATCATTTCCCCTGATGCCGGTGCCATCGCACTTGCAGAAAGTGCCTCCGAAGATGTGGGCATCGAATACGACTATCTTGAGAAGACAAGGCTTTCCGGAGATACGGTCACCATCAAGACAAAGAACATCGATGTCACCGGCAGAGATGTTATACTGATAGATGATATGATCGCAACCGGCGGGACCATGGCAGAATCAATCAAATTGTTACGCAGCCAGGGTGCAAAGGACGTGTACATCGCATGCGTACACCCGGTGCTCACCAAGAACGGTGTCCTGAGACTTTACAATGCAGGCGTACATGAGGTCATTGCGACCGACACGCTGGAAAAAGCACAAAGTCACATCAGTGTTGCACCTCTTATTGCAGATTTCCTGAAGAAATTATAAAAAGACAACAGACCCGGAGTGGTTTTACATGGTGTTACCCGAAATATGCCCATTGGACAACGAATTGCAATGCAAGGGAAAGAGCTGCTACCTATTCCATGTGGATTGGAGGACAGGCGAGGAGAACTGTACCATCGGGTACCGTTCAACTCACAAACAAGGCAACCGGTCAGACGTCGTGTCCGACAACTATGCCGAAGAAACCCGCATGCGCCTTGGATATAAACCGGAACCAGCTCCGGAAAGGGCATATGAAAGGGAACCTGTACAGCCAGTTGCCAGAGTTGAAAGGGAAGAAACGGCCCCTATCAAGCCTGTGATAGAGGAAGAAGTTGTGATGGAGACCGAACATACAACGGTGATCCACTCACATGAAGCTGTTGTGGCAGAACAGACAAATGAAGATATAACTGAGACTTCTGAAAAGGAAGATAATGCAGCAAAAAGCAAGCTTGACAAAATGATGAAGTTTGATGACCTTCCTGAAGATTATGAGAAGGAGTTCTGGAACTAAAGTTCCGGATGACTTCAGCTCATCCAACATATCGAAGAAGTAAGTATTTTAGAAGTTCTTCGGCTTTTTTTACTTTATTACTTTTTTTAAGACACACGCCCATATTATATAATAAGAAAACATCTTTTAAGGCAGATGCAAAACGAATTGGTCAGCGATATCTACGAGGCACTTCTCGGGATGATCGGTCATCTGCAATGGTGGCCCGCTGATACGCCTTTTGAGGTAGTGATCGGTACAATACTGACACAACAGACAAAATGGACAAATGTTGAGAAGGCCATAGGTGCTCTCAAAAGGTCCGATCTGATAGAGCCTGAACAACTGGCAAATGCAGATGTAGAGCATATTGAAGAGCTTGTCAGATGCTGCGGTTTCTACCGCCAGAAAGCAAAACGCCTGAAAGACATTGCACAGTTCTTCACCACAGAAGGAATGGATAACATATTCCAGTTACCTACAGAGGAACTGAGAGAACTTATGCTTTCCCTGAACGGCGTAGGGAACGAGACTGCGGACAGTATTGTTCTCTATGCTGCAGATAAACCGAAGTTCGTGATCGATGCCTACACCACCCGTATCATGAAATGCATCGGAATTGAAGGCAATTATATGCAACTTCAAAAGCTGTTCGAGACAGAACTTCCATCAGATGTACCACTATACAAAGAATACCATGCTTTGATAGTAGAATATGCCAAGAACTACTGTGGAAAGAAACAATGTGATGATTGTGTTCTCTTGCATAGCTTCAAAGACAAAGAGGTAAAGAATGGATAAAAGAACCTATCTCCGGATATATGAAAATGTAAATGATCCGGAAAACATCGATGATCTGGCGATGCAGTTCAATGAGCCTGCAGGAGTTATTGCTGCAATACTTAACCAAAAAATAGTCTCGAAGGTCAAGAGGAAGATGCATAGCCTCCAGAGCAAGAGCAAGAACTATCTCTACTTGTGGAACAAAGGCATAAGCATAATTGTACTGGCAAAGGACAACGAAGTTCCGGCTACTCTCATGGCTTCAGTGATCATCAAGGAGCTTGGCTACTCTAAAAAATATATCCTGAAACACCTCGATTCACTGGAAGATAAGCGCCTGGCAAGAGAGATAAGCGAAGCTATCAATGAAGATCATTTCTTTTCCCCTGAAGCACATAAGGCCCAGTCCATTCGGGGTAAAATGGGAGAAGACATTATTGAAAAATGGCTTAACTACAAGGAACTTGCTTACAGCACCGAAGAAGACCTGAGGGAAATGGGAATGCAAAAGACCCCGGATTTCCTGCTGGATGAGCCGATCTACGTTAATGATGTGGAGATCCTCTGGATAGAGAGCAAGGCAATGTTCGGGGATGAAAGGGAGCATGCACATTATCTCAAAAAACAGTTCCAGTACTACGAAAGGGATTATGGCACAGGAATGGTGATATACTGGTATGGCCACCTTGATAGTATCACAATGGATGGGAATATCATACGTGACCACAGTTTTTACAGGGGTTCCACCCCTGAGATCAATATGGATATTGAAGAACTATTAAATTCGAGCATTTAAGCTCATATTATTTCCAAAAAATTCACTTTTTCTTTAGAGGGGCCATGATGCTCATTGTGTGAACATGGTAGATCTCTTCATCTTCATAAGCCACAGCTCCTTCTGTAATTGAACCATGGGTACCCATCACCTCAAGCATGCTACCTACCTCATCAAGGAAAGGTTCGCGCAAATTGCTCATTTCAAAGATATCGATCAGAGCGCTTATTGAATTCTTTTGTGGTGTAGCTGTAATACGAGTCATTATAGTAAACTTCGTTAGGTACTATTAAAATCTGCCGAAATAGGAAATTTAGGCTCTCTTAACAAAAACATCCTTTTCAAAGCATCATACCTGCTATATTTATCAGGAAACCTGCCAGCAGTGCCAGACAAATAGTGAACATGGAGATAACAGCAGTATCTTTCCAGCCAAGTTCATGTTTTAGTATTGCAATGGTTGCAACACATGGAATATAGATCGTTGTTATGACCGCAAATGAGTACATCTGTAGCGGAGTCAACACCTGGACAAAGTTTGCAGTACCGGCAAGCACCGCCAGTATTTGCAAAGCCATTTCCTTTCGGAGTATACCAAAGATAAGAGCAGTTGCTGCAAATGCAGGCAATCCAAATAAGCCTACAGATACTGGCTCGACCGCATTCTGGAACATATCCAGGACACCTAGTGAATCAAGCAACCCAAGCAAGGCACTTCCTGCCACCAGCAAAGGGAATGCTACGTAAACGAACTCACGCACACGCAACCAGGTCTTCTGCAAAGTAGCCCTCGGGTCAGGCCTGCGCAATGGTGCCATCTCCATTATCAGACCGGTCTTTTCACCTGAAAGCCCTTTACCAAGGACCCAGCCAGTGCCGAATATGATCACAAGTTCAAGTACATATATTGAAATTGCTGCCCAGTAACCCACAAAAGTTCCCACAAGTCCCAGAATGATCACAGTTCTTGCAGAGCATGGTGTCAGCGCTATCAGCACCGATGCGATCCTTCTTTCACGCATGGTATTGAGAGCCCGGGTGGACATGATCGCAGGCACATTGCATCCCAGGCCAAGGACCAATGGAATGATCGCCCTGCCGTGAAGACCCACTTTGTGGGTCCAGTTATCCAGAAGGAAGGACGCTCTCGTCAGGTACCCCGAATCCTCGAACAATGAGAGGATAATGTAGAACACCGCAATATATGGGATCGCTATAGCAAACCCGGCTTCAATTCCCAGAAGAGAATATATAAAGACATTCCTGAAGATCGGAGATGAATCTGCAAGCATCTCCTCCACAGGGAAGATAAGGTAAGTTTCAAACAGAGAGACTATTCCCTCTTCAAGGAAACCACCTAGTGTAAATACAACAAAGAATGTAAGTAAAAGAGCAATGATAAGACCGGTTATTCCCACATACTCAGAGGTCAGCAGAGAATCGATCTTTTCCTTGAACGTGATCTTGTGCTCGAACTGGGTCCTGACCCGATCAACGATGTATCCTGCTTCCCCATACAGATCGCGTGCAATGGTATCCGATATCTGCATCTCATGAGCCTTTTCGATATCTTCGGTGATGGATCCGGAAGTCGCAAGCAAAAGATCGGCATCATGAGGACGGCAGCTCAATTTAACGAATTCTTCATCCCTTTCAAGAGCCCTGACCTTGATGCCATAACCGATCTCCGGGAAATCTGCATCCAGCCTTTCGATGGCACGAAGAATATGATTGTCATAATGTACCCTGCGTCTTTTCTCAGTTGAAATTTCCTCGTCAAGCGCTGAAAGAACAACATCATCAAGTCCAAGGCCTTTGGTAGCAACTGTTGGAATTACAGGCACACCCAGATAATCTGAAAGCTTCTCAACATCAATCTCGATACCCATCTCTTTTGCAGAATCCATCTGGTTTAAGGCTACCACCATAGGGATGTCCAGTTCCAGAAGCTGCAATGTAAGGTAGAGATTCCTTTCAAGTCGGGTGGCATCCACAACATTGATGATAACGTCCGGATATTCCCTCAAAAGATACCTTTTTGAGACCTTCTCATCTTCCGTGGAAGCTCCCAGGGAGTATATTCCCGGCAAGTCCACGACATCCACTTTCTTAGAACCTGCATTGATACTGCCATGCGTCAGTTCCACTGTGGTTCCCGGGTAGTTTGCAATGACCACGCCAATACCTGTAAGGCGTGAAAAAAATGCACTTTTGCCCACACTCGGATTGCCCACAAAGGCCATCGTCATATCATATTTGGAAGAGATCGCCCTTTCAGTAACAACGTCGGAACCAGAATTAATTTCTACCACTTCCACGCGGATATCTCTTTCTTGCACCCAGACGTACAAAGATCTTCCTGGCGATCTCGTTTCCAAGAGCTATCTCTGTTCCGCGTGTCAGGATAGAAGTTGAACCTTGCTTCTGCTTACGCTTGACATCCACACTTTCTCCGGCTATCAGGCCAAGAGATACCAGTCTCTCTTTGGAAGAATCAGGCAATGTCATCATGACCACTGTTCCACTATCCCCTTCCTTGAGATCGGACAATGCAACATAGTTCTCTTTGAAAAGACAGCATTCGTCCTCATCAACAGGATTGCAGTCAATGTTATTACTTCCCAGAAACTTGCACATGCTTTCCACAACAATGTCCGATACCGCATGTTCAAGACCACATGCTTCGTTGTGTGAGACCTCGGGGTCTATCTCCAGAACATCCGAGAGGAACTTTTCGATCACATGATGCTTGCGCTTTAGCTTTTTTGCCTGCAACAGACCGGTATTGGTCAGCCGGACACCATGATATGGCTGGTGATCAACAACTCCTTCCTCTGTGAGTTTTTGCACCATTTCGGAAACTGCAGCCTGCGATACGCCAAGCTCATCAGCTATATCTTTATTCTTAACAGAAAGTTCGCCGTTATTACTAAGTGAGAGTATCGTTTCAAGATATTCTTCAATGCGATCTGCAGTCATTTTCGTTCACACTATAATGTAATGAGTGGCTATAACCCATGATTTAGATATATAAATTTTGGTTCTGCATACCGAAAATTATTCGATTCCATAACCATCTCAGATAACAAAGACCATTGCAACAACAACAGTGGTCCAGAAGCCATTTTCATCCCCCTGGACACACTGGCAATAGTGTGTCGTATCAAATATGTGACCACTTGCCTTATAGACCTGCTCACGCTCTTCCCAGGCAGAGTCAGCATCGAACTCGACCCCCAATGTTGTAGCGAGCATGGTTGCTGCCAGGTCCTCAGCATAGATCCCTGCGGTCCTCTCATCCTCCCCGAAAGAATGATGCTCGGAAATGTAGCCGTAATCCTTGCTGTTGACAGGAACAGCATTCCCGATGGCTGCTGCTATCAAACGTCGTGGTTCATCCGTCTGGTTCTTTGCCATGACACAGTAAACGATCTGACCGGGCTTAAGATCACCAAGACCCTCTTCCTTTGAAACCACATCACAATTTGGAGGCAGTATGCTAGAAACCGTCACAAGATTGAACTTCTCGATCCCACCGTCCCTTAATGCAAGCTCAAATGAAGCCAGCTTGTCCTTATGGACACCGGTACCTTTTACCACAAATGCTTTTTTCGGGATCATAGAGAAGCCTATTAAAGAGAAAGATAAATATGTTTCGATAGACTTTCTGCCAGAAAGCAGACCAACATTTATATATGATTTCGAGATTCCATCACCCCCATACTTAACGGTGATCTTTAATGGTAAAAGTGAAGGACCTAAAATGGAAACAGGATATGCGAGTGTCAGAGCTTGTCGATTCCTACGAATTCATCGGATTCCAGAGCGTTGAGCTCCAGCGGGCATCCGAAGTTATAGTGAAGATGAAAAAGGATTCTGCAAAGGTATTCCTGACATTTACCTCGAACATGGTCACCTCCGGTCTGAGAGGGTTCTTTGCCCAGCTTATCGAGCTGGGAATTGCTGATGTCATCGTCACCACCGTAGGCGGTCTTGAAGAGGACATAATGAAGGCCACAGGTGAAGATTTCCAGATAGGCTCGTTCCAGACAGATGATGTGGAACTGCACGAAAAGGGCATCAACCGTGTGGGAAACCTGCTTATCAAGAACGAGAGCTACATGAACTTCGAGAGCCTTATCGAAAGGATACTCAAGAAGCTTTATGAAAAACAAAAGCGCTGGGCTGTTTCCGAGATGCTGCGTGAGATCGGGCTGATGCTCGATGACGAGAACTCGATCCTCTACCAGGCAGCAAAGAACAATGTCCCTATATTCTGCCCGGCCATCACCGACGGTGCATTCGGTTTCCACTTATACCTGTTCCAGCAGGACCATCCTGATTTCATGGTCGATGTTGTAAAGGACTTCGGCAACATATTGTTCGCAAGTAGCTTCGATGATCGCAAGGGCGTCATCGCACTGGGCGGATCGATATCAAAACACCATGCTATCCTGAGCACACTCCTGAACGGAGGTGCCGAATACGCAGTATATATGACAACTGCCCACCGCACCTCGGGAAGCATGTCCGGAGCAAACACCAACGAAGCAAAGTCATGGGGAAAGGTCAAGGACGAAAGCGATGTTGCCACTGTTATTGGAGACGTGAGCATCACATTCCCTCTTGCCATGATACATGCACTTGATGAGCTTGCAGAGGACGGTCTGCTGGAAAGCCTGAAAAAGAACAATGAGGACAGCGGAGTGGTCAAATGAACAGTTCAACCATCCCGTCGCCAAAATTCACATTATCAAAAAAGGTTGTCCTTGAGCAATACAACAAGGTCAGGGAAGTCGTGGATATCCTGGGTTTCAGCTCCAAGACGAACCCAAGGGTCAGCCCGATGATCGAAGAGAACACCGACGGATTCCTCAGCGTGCACATGATCAACGAGCTCAAGCACGTAAAGGATATGTCAAGGGTGCTTTTCCTGGCACAGGGCTGGACCTCCGGGATCGTAGAAGACCTCTATGAAAGAGGCATTCGCTCCTTTGCCGTTGACAATGAGTTCGACCTTGAGATCCTGCTCTCAACAATTGAACCCACCGACTGGAAGATCACACTTTTGCTCCGCTTAAAGCTCAAAGAGCATTCCCTGAGGACAGAGAGGTATTTCGTTTTCGGCATGAGCTCCGATATTATCAACGAAAGGGTAGCACAACTTAAGGACACTCCCCACATCGAAAAACTTGGAGTGCACTTCCACAGGAAGACCCAGAACGTCAACGAGTGGAAGATCCAGCAGGACATCGAGGACGTCCTGTCAGAAGAAACGCTTGAAGCCATCGACATTCTCAACATCGGAGGAGGTCTACCCTCAGAATATGCCAATACCAACGTTGATGTGATCGGAGGGATCTTCAGGCGCATCACCGAACTTCGGGAATGGTTGCATGAGAAGGACATACAGCTTATGATAGAGCCGGGAAGGTTCATTTCAGCACCTGCCGGAAAGCTCATCACCTATATCACAGGTGTCTATGACAACAACATCATTGTGAACGCTTCCGTCTACAACAGTGACATGGATGCGATCCTGGTACCTGTAAAACTGAGAGTTGACGGCGAGGTTGGCAACAATGCCGGCAAACCTTATGTTATCAAGGGCTGCACACCGTGCTCAATGGATCTTTTCAGGTACCGTGTGTACCTAAAGGACAAGCCGAAGATCGGTGATGAGATCGTGTTCATCAATGCAGGAGCCTACAATTTCACTTCGAACTTCTGTGATCTGGAAGAGATCCCTACAGAAATAATAGAATGATACTCAGTTGTCAGACCCATAAGCAGGCAGACTGATCATCCACAAATACCATTGCAGCCACCACGGTTGTCCACTATCTTTTTTATCCTCGGTTGCTGCATCGTAGCAGCAAGACCTTCAGCAAAAGGAACATGTTATATATAAAATAAAACATGCAGATATTCCTCAGATCCAAAAATAGCTTTAAACATATCAACACTTATACTGATCAGATAACACACATGGTGATAATTAATGGCAGAGATCAAACACTGGGCAGAAGTCATTGCTGACGAAGCTCTGGAAAATGGGACCAAACACAGGATATCCACAGGAATCACACCTTCCGGCCACATTCATATTGGAAATATGAGAGAGGTCGTAACCGCAGATGCAGCATACAGGATGATCGTAGAAAGGGGTGCTGAGACAGAATTCATATACATGGCCGACAACTTCGACCCGCTTCGAAAAGTCTACCCTTTCCTTCCGGAAAGCTATGCAGAACATGTCGGAAAACCAATTTCCGAGATACCCTGCCCATGCGGAGAATGTGAAAGCTACGCAGAGCACTTCCTCAAACCTTTCCTTGAAGGGCTCGAGAGACTTGGAATCCACCCAAAGGTCTACCGTGCAGACCAGCTTTACAAGAGCGGCAGCTTCGTTGAAGCCATCAAGACAGCACTTATCAAAAGGGATGATATCGCAAAGATCCTCAAGGAAGTATCAGGAAAGGATGTTTTGCCTGAATGGAGCCCATTCAACCCTATCTGCCAGGAATGTAAAAAGATAAATACAGCAGTTGTCACCGGATTCGATGCAGATGCTGAGACGGTCGATTATGAATGTCCCTGTGGTCATTCCGGTACCGTTCCAATGGCCGGAGGCGGAAAGCTCACCTGGCGTGTGGACTGGCCTGCAAAATGGAAGATGCTGGACGTGACAGTTGAACCATTCGGAAAGGACCATGCTTCAAGAGGTGGTTCCTATGATACAGGAAAGAGGATCGTTCGTGAGATATTCGACCACGAGCCACCACAGCCTATCGTCTATGAGTGGATCATGCTTGGAAAGAAAGGTGCAATGTCATCATCCACCGGTGTCGTAGTATCAATCTCCGACATGCTCAAGGTCGTGCCGCCTGAGGTATTGCGCTATCTTATCATGCGTACAAAACCTGAAAAACACATCAAGTTCGACCCTGGACAGCCACTGCTGACACTTGTGGACGAGTATGAACGCCTCAACGCCAATCCTGAGGTCGAAGGTCTCAACAAGCGTGTGCTGGAACTCTCACATGCAAAGGGCATCTGCCACACCGATATTCCTTTCAAGCACATGACAACCATCTTCCAGGTGGCACATGGTGACTTCGAGAAGATCATGAAGATCGTGGAACGTGCAGGCTACGACACCACCAACGAGAAATGTATCAGGGAACTGTCAGCCAATGTATCCAACTGGCTTGAGATGTATGCACCACCGTTTGCAAAGTTCAGCGTAAAGGATGAACTCCCTGAGCAGACCGCAACACTCTCTGATGTGCAGAAAGCATTCCTTGGAGCATTATCCGAGATCATTGAAGCCAGCGGAGAACTGACAGGCGAGGATTACCATAACCTTGTCTATTCCTCAAAGGAAGCAGGCTCTGACCTCCATCTTAAGATCGTGGAAAAACTTGGCGTAGCTGATGATGAGCTGGAGATCAATCCTAAAGAGATGTTCAAGGCGATCTACACTTCAGTACTTGGCCAGCAGTCAGGACCTAAAGCAGGATGGTTCCTGTCATCCATAGACCAGGACTTCCTCGCAAAGCGCTTCAGCGAAGCATCAACATACAGACCATAAGAAAATGACACAAGGACCGGCATCCTGCCCTCATTTTTCAGCATGGGACAGGGAATATTCCCATGTCAGATGGGGTGGGGCAGCACCGATCGAACCGATCCGCTCCCGCATCCCGGACGGATGCCGCATTCTTGATGCAGGCTCGGGGAAAGGTCGTCACCTTCTCCCCTTATCTAATTTTTACGATTGTACAGGCATCGATGTGTCCCCCACAGCACTGAAGGCTTCAAGGGAATATCTTGCAAAACGTGAACGTGAAGCACACCATGTCGTATCTTCAATAACAGATCTTCCTTTTGCAGACAACAGTTTTGAAGCGATCGTTTGTTTCGGAGTATTGCAGCATCTCTTAGAAAACGAACGTGAAAAGGCGGCCAGTGAGTTTAAACGAATATTGAAACCCGGCGGTACGATCTTCCTGGAGGTCTTCGGGATAAAGGATATGCGATATGGAGGAGATGCCGTTGAACCCCATACATTCATCCGCCAGAGCGGGATAATCTACCACTATTTTACAAAAGAAGAATTGCAGCATCTTTTCCGGGACTTCGGGATGCTGGACATCAATGATGTAATTACGGAAAAAAAGTTCAAGGGCGAGTCACACACCCGCCATATGGTCAACGGAACTATCCAACTGGCATCAGAAGAAGATACCAAGATAAGCTAAAAGCACTATCAACAGTGCCCCAACAACTCCTGCGAATGCACAGACCAGTATCACAACCCATGAGAAAGCAATATTCAGACCCAGTGCAAAGTTGGCGATCAGAAGGAGGACCACACCCAATACGGTGTTCACCACCATGTTCTTGACAGTCTTCAGCACCTTGTATAGAAGAAGAGCTATGATGATAGCTACCAGTACTACTACAAATTCCATTACCATGTTTATCTATTGAAAATAGATGTCAACGATATTTAACACTTACTTCAAAAAGATGCAAGGAATTCCCGAAGGATCCCTTCAAGGTCTTCATTATCAGAATACTCTTTCACAGTGACATTACCATTGGTATTTCCCAGTATCATGGCAGAGACATTCGTATCCGGCCTATGGACACAAAGTATTGGAATACCCTTGTTTATCGCTGAACAAACCTCATAACCCACACCTGTAGAAGCCATACTGACCTCTGCGATCATGCATTCGCTTGTCTTTAGAAAACCCATGTCACGTTCGTATATCTGGCTCTCGCTCATAAGGGACTCCGTCATTTCAACACCATCGTGAGCCACATGCCAGCTCAACACCTCATGCCCGTTCCTGCGAAGATATCCGCAAATGAACTGATACACGGGAAGCAACTGTCTCCCCCCACGAATAGAGCCGGAAAGGAATACCTTCATAGAACTCCCCTCATGTAATGCCCTGAAGTGTAACCGTCAGTAATATCTTTGCATTTGCCGGGTTTTTTTCCATCCAGAGCACCACGATAGCGTTGTGTGACCTTTTTCACCTTCGAAGCATCCATTGTCCTTGCCTCGATCCTCACCGCTGCCACACCTGCCTTGATAAGCTTGCCAATATTCTCGATCATGCAAAGCTCTTTTGAGTTCAGCACATGCATCCTGCAATCGTTATCCATTAGCAACGGGAAGCAATACTCTTTCTCATCGAACAGCTCGAACTCTCCGTCCTCGCACGGCCGGGAACAGCCAGTTCCTTCATTGAAGATATCACCGACCATACAGTAACGTGATTCCATGACCTCAAGCCTGCCGTGGACAATACACTCCACAGGACCACATTGTGCGACATCCTCTACCTGGGACAATGACATTTCCGGGGATAATACCAGCGAACCTGCACCAAGCTGCTTCATGGATGCATAGGAATGAAGATTGAAAACATTCATCGGACTGTCCGCGACAACCGCCAGACCTGTTTCCAATGCAAGCCTGAATGTACCGTAGTTCGAGACCACAGCACCATCAAACCCAAGCTCCTTTGCAAGCCTGAGTGTTTCCTGCACTAGACCCATAGATTCATCCGATACGATCTTCGGAGTGTTCACGTAGATCTTCCGACCCTCTTTTCTGCATCTCTCGAAAGCTTCCTTCATGTCCAGAGGTGCTCTGCCCCTGAAAACTTCCCCTCCGATATAGATGACATCAGCCCCGCCATCAATAGCAGCCTCAAGTCTCCGGGAATCATCCACACTTACGACCAGCATGGGCTTACCCGGATGTACTTCTTCACAGGCAACATCCGACAAGTTACAGCTGCTATCTGTAGAACGTCTCCACTTTTCGATCCTTGCAGCTTCCAGTCGGGAAACTGCCAGGTTCCTGATATCGTTAAGTGCCCTGATGGGGATGAATACATCTCCCGTAACAGTCACATCCATATCAACCGGCTCAAAAACAGAATTGCCTAATTTTGAGAGCTGCTGGATGATCTGCTCTTCAGTTGTCGGTTTCTTCTGGGCGACCTCAACAACATAATCAGAATACACAGACACCGCATTGTCATCAGCATCCACCATTTCCAGCTGCAATACCGAACCTGCAGCGATGTCTGTCCTGATCCTCACAGGCACTTTCCGGATAGGCTTTGGAGATGTGAATGTCTTTTTCAGGGAGTCCATTAAGGACCGGTCCATAGTTCTGTAGATAAAACTCCCGGAACGAACCTTTTCAAAGAATGGGATCTCAACAACATCGCCTTTTGTACCGGAATCAACTTCTTCACCATCCAGGACCATGCGTGTGATGTTCTCACCTGCATTTCCCAGCCCTTCAGCACCGATACCGTCACCTAACGCCAGTTCGGTGGAAAGCTCTACTATGATCCGCCTTTCATCGCTGTTGTAGCCTACAACAGTACCTGCGACCACACCTCGGTTGTATGGTTGCTCACGGCTCATCATGCCTGTTGTTGATGTACCCTCAAGATAAACATCCGTAAACTCCCTGTTGAAAAGCTGTTCAAGTACAAGGGACTCCTCAGGGGATACGAAATACGAATCCGGATCATCCATGTAGCGATCGATCAAACGTTTGTATGTGCTCACAACACCTGCCACATATTCCGGCCTTTTCATCCTGCCTTCTATCTTGAAGGAATCCACACCTGCTTCGATCAGCTGTGGCAGCATTTCTGTTGTGTTAAGATCTTTCGGGCTTAATAGATAAGGACCATCAGTGTCAACCACTTCACCATCCATTTCCAGTTCGTACATCTTCCTGCAGGGCTGGGCACAATGACCGCGATTACCACTCCTGCCGCCGATCATACTGCTCAGGAGACATTGACCGGAGTAAGAGATACAAAGTGCACCATGAACGAAAGTTTCGATCTCAATGCTGGTAGCCTGCTTTACAGAACGTATCTCATCAAGGGACATTTCCCTTGCAAGCACAACCCTTTTGACACCAAGATCTTCAAGAAAACGTACACCTTCGCTATTATGAATGGTCATCTGGGTGCTTGCATGTATCGGAAGTTCAGGGACGATTTTCCTTGCAAGGGAAAGCAAGCCGATATCCTGGACAATGACCGCATCTGCACCGTATTCGCTCAGGGAACACAGTATTTCTGCAGCTTTTTCGATCTCAGAATCCTTGACCAGAGTATTCACTGTGACAAAGACCCTGACACCGCGAAGATGTGCATGATCGATAGCTTCACGTATCTCTTCAAGGGTGAAATTGCCGGCATAAGCCCTTGCACCCAGGGTCTTCGCACCAAGATAGACAGCATCTGCGCCGTTTTCCACAGCAGCTATGAAGGATTCCCAGTTGCCTGCCGGGGCCAGAAGTTCAGGTCTTTTTCTCATGATCAATCAGTACAAATGCATGGGTTCTTCCCGCATGTAGGACATACAAGCGGATACTTTTCCAGGAATGCTTCCTCAAGGTCGATCTCGAAGAGATTTGCCAGAGCGCCTATCCAGGCAAAACAATCTGCAAGCTCTTCCCTCAGGTTTTCCATGTCCTCCCTGCGAACTGCCTCTGCCAGTTCCCCGATCTCCTCGACCAGCCAGAGAGTAGTTGCAGCAGCTCCTCTGCGTTTATCATTGTGTGCGTACAGGTCGTACATCAGTTTCTGGAATTCTGAGATCTCCATATTGTCAGCTCCTTAAATGTTATCAGGATAATTGATTGTGATCAGAGCCTGACAGGGATATCCTTTTTCCTCAGTGCTTCTTTCACGTCACGCACAGTGTACTCCCCAAAGTGGAAGATACTGGCAGCAAGTCCGGCATCGGCCTTACCATCAATGAAACCTCCATACATGTGCTCAGGTTTCCCGACGCCACCGGAAGCGATGATAGGGATCTCAAGCTCTTCTGAAAGTTTCCTTGTGATAGGGATATCAAAACCATCATAGGTGCCGTCACGGTCCATACTTGTCAGCAAGATCTCGCCGGAACCAAGCTCTTCGACCTTCTTCGCCCACTGGACAGCATCCAAGCCTGTGGGTTTGCGACCACCATAGATCACAACTTCATACCATGCAGGAGTTCCGTCCTCAAGCTCGAGAATTGTCTTGTCCTGATTGTTCTCAATATCCAGATTGCGTCTGCAGTCGATAGCTGTCACAATACACTGGGAACCAAATATATCGGAAGCCTCTTTGATCAGCTGAGGGTTCTTCACCGCAGAAGTGTTGATGGATACCTTATCTGCACCTGCACGCAGTATCTGCCTGACATCCTCGACAGAATTTATCCCTCCACCGACGGTCAGGGGGATAAAGACCTCGTCAGCAGTACGCTCTATCACATCGATCATTGTTGAGCGCCCTTCGTGGGATGCTGTAATGTCCAGGAAAACAAGTTCATCAGCTCCCTGTTCATTGTAGCGTTTAGCAAGGTCCACAGGGTCGCCTGCCTTTTTGAGATCTACGAATTCAACACCTTTGACAACGGTGCCACCTTCTGAATCAAGGGTGACATCAAGACAGGGGATAATCCTCTTTGTAAGCATAGTTTAGGTAATGAATGTCCTCTAATTAAATGTTGTTGAAGGATGAGAGTATGTGCTCAAAAGGACATGCTCCATCGTCACTCTGAACGGTATATTTAAACGCTATGAGCCACATAAAAAACGGCTAATGTATTTAAAGCGTATTGCCCTTGCAATCCTGATGGTCCTTTTTTTAACAGGCACATCCTCCGCTGCAGATGATTTCCAGTATGAGGAGATCTGGGTGCATCAGGGGGTCTTTGATCTTGCAACCGGAGATCGGGCATCCGCAGAAAAATACACTGTCAAGCTCCATGAGATCAATAAAGATGAGAACCGTTTTTCCGCCACATTGCTTCTATACGTTGAAGGCGAGTTCCGGAAGAGCTTCTTTGTCGATGATTCGTTGAACAATGAGTTCATCCATGAAGGGGACCTCACGGTAAGAACGCTTTCAATTGACGGAACGAAACTAACTCTCGAACTGTATCTTCACGAATACGAACTTGTATGGATACCATCAGAAAGCAGAAAGTTCGCTGTCGAAGACATGGCACAGGTGGACAACACCGCCATCAGGTTGCTCAATGTGAGTGACAACGTTGCAACCCTGGAAGTTACAATCAATGAAAAAACCTATGTTGACGAATACGAAACAAACGGCTACAAGAAGTATTCAGATGACATACTGTTAAGGGTAACATACATTGACAGGAACAACAAAGAGATAAATTTACAGCTGTACCAGCCAGGTGAACCCGACTTCAAAATAGAGATCAACGACCTTGGAGAGGAATATTCCCCCAACATGCCTGCTTCTTTTGAGATATACCTGAAGAACACAGGAACGATACCTGCAAGAGGTATCACCATCACTGCATCTGCCAGTAACGGACAACTTGATCCGGTAAGCTACGAGCTTGCAATGCTTGATACATTGAAGATCCACAAAATACCTGTCAACCTTACATTACCCGAAACACCGGTCAAAGAGAACATAATGATCGATGTGAACGTTGACGGTTATGACTACATGGGAAACAACTACCGGGATTCCACTACAGCACAGACCATTGTGGAACCGTACATATCTATTGAAAAGGCAATTGACACCCATCTTCTGAAAGAAGAGGACAAAACTAAAAGAAAGATCATCGTCGAGATGGTGGTCTACAACAATGCAAGTATTGGACATGAAGTTAACATACATGACCCAATACCTTCAACTTTTATGCCTGTGGGAGTGGAATCAGCGGACTGGACAGTATTCATTGGTGCCGGAAGATCAGAGAATATACGATATAAGGCATTGCCCACAGTCGCAGGAGTGTATGAACTGGGACCGGCAATTGCAAGCTGGTACTCACAGGGGGAAACTTACAGCGTTGTATCTGATGGTGCTGCAGTGACCATCGATGTTGAAGGAACATCACTGGAGGTCGAGAAGGATGTCAGTCTCAGTGATGTTTTCACAGGAGAGGAGGTCGACGTAACGGTCACTATCACGAACATCGGAAAAAGTGATGTAGAGGTCTCTTTAACAGAGGATATACCTGCTGGATTCAGGTTCGTCAGTGGAGAAGATAACTGGGAAGGCTTACTTGAGGCCGGAGACAAAAAACGGCTCACATATACGATGCTTGCACAGGAAGAAGGCATCTTTGACCTGCCGCCTGCAATGGTTCCCTACACCGATGAAGATGACATCCAGGGAACATTCGAATCGAACATGGTCAGACTTTACGTTTACTCACTTGAACCAGCTGACATGAATATCGAAAGTGAGAACACAAAAATTGATAATGAACCCCTCTCAAGAGGAGAACATGCCAGTTTCCTGTTATCCGCATTTGCCACGATAGCAGGCGTACTTTCCATAATCCCGCTTATTGCATATTTTTATATACGCAGGTCACATTAAATAACTGGAAAAGGCTGCAGTAAACGCATAACATCAAATTTATCTGAAACTAAAGGAGGATCTAGAACGGACATTGTGGGAATAGGCACAGCAGTATTGATATTCGCACTGTTCGCTGTTATTGTGTTGTATCTGCTTGTCAACTACTCTTCTTTACTGGCAGCCATCGTACTGCTTGTAGTCCCGTTAGTTGTCATTGTTGCTATACCTGAGACCGCAAATACATTTCTGGCACATGAACATGCAAGACTTGCAGGAGGACTTGTGCCCATCAACAACTATCACCTGTTGCTGTTCGTCTGGTCCACCATCATAGGGATCATACTTTACACTGAGTTCCTTACGTGGTACCTTTCAAAGAACAAAAGATCAGTAAAATAAAAAACAGATTTGTGAAATAAAAGATCAAAAAATGAGAGGGATGAGCTTTCACTCATCCAGCCTGTAGTAATATTCACCCTGTGCTTTCTGTTCCCTGTCCAAGCGGGAACCCTGTTTGTTCACCCTTGGACGTGCTGTGTCCTCATCCCTTCTGAAAGTGATATTAAGGTCTGAAAGGAACTTGTTCATACCATCCTGCATACTCGATGGACGGTGTGCCTTACCATAAACAGCAGGCTTACCTTCGAATACGATCAGCCTTTCGCTGAGCATGTCGATCATGTAGATGTCATGGTCTACCACCAGAGCGGTCTTACCGTTGTTCTCAGCAAATCTCTTGATGGCCTTTGTGGCAAGGGAACGCTGTTCCACATCAAGGTGTGCACTTGGCTCATCAAGAATGTACAGGTCAGCATCCCTTGAGAGACATGCAGCAATTGCCACCCTCTGCAGCTCACCACCACTGAGATCATTGAGCATTTTCTCAAAGAGAGGTTCAAGCTGGAGTGGCTTGACAACTTCTGCCTGATAGTAACTTGTATCGAACCTGCGGGTAATGCTCCTCAGGAACATCTGTACCTGCATCGAATCTTCACCTTTGATATACTGTGGCTTGTAGGAGATGGAAATATCAAGGTCCATCTCACCCTCATCGGGCTCGACCTCCCCTGCAAGTATCTGGACAAAAGTGGATTTACCAATACCATTCGGACCTACGATACCGATAACTTCTCCCTCTTTAAGCGAGCCAGCATCTGTCTCCAGTGAGAAAGTATCACCGTATTTCTTGGAGAATGCACCATAATCCACAAGCGATGCAATATCCGTTCCCACGCGTGGAGGGTGGACCTCGAAAGTAATGGCATCCGGACGGATACGGACGTTCTCTTCAGGAAGAAAACCCTTAAGGTACTGGTTGATAGCTACACGTACACCTTTCGGATGGGTTACTACACCGTAACCACCAGGCACACCATAGGCCACCTGGACCACATCCGACAGCATATCCAGTATAGCGAGATCGTGTTCCACAACAAGAACTGCCTTTTCGGCTGAAAGCTCCTGTATGAGCTTTGAAGAGTTTATACGCTGGTAGATATCCAGATATGGACTAATCTCATCAAAGAAGTAGAAATCTGCATCCCTTGCGGCGCAGGCTGCAATGGCAACCCTCTGCAGTTCACCACCACTGAGGTCTCCAATATTGCGGTCGATTATAGGAGCCAGATCGAGTCTTTCAACAAGCTCATCCAGTACACCGCGCTCATCGGTACCCTCCAGGAGATCACGGGTCTTCCCTTTGAAAGCTTTCGGGATCATATCCACATACTGTGGCTTTTGGGACACCTTGACCTTGCCATCGATCACGTCCTTGAAATAATCGTACATGGCAGTTCCTGAATAGTGCTCCAGAACCTTATCCCAGTCGTTGTTATCGCCACCGAAGTTAGGGACGATCGCTCCTGACAGTATCTGGACGGAGGTACTTTTACCAATACCGTTAGGTCCAAGGATACCAGTGACCCTGCCCACCTGAGGAGTGGGGAGTCCATACAGGGCAAATCCATTGGGACCATACCTGTGGGTTGGTTCGGTCAATGCTTCAGGAAGACCGATTATCATAATAGCATCAAAAGGACATTTGTTGACACAGATTCCGCATCCTACACAAAGTTCTTCGGAGATAATGGCCTTGCCGTCCTCTCCAAAGACAATGGTCTCATCGCCGGTCCTGACCCTCGGACAGTATTTTTCACATTCGTGGCTGCATCGCCTTGGCTGGCATCTATCCTTGTTCAATATTGCAATTCGCATAGGGCATCACTGAAGTTATTTAATGGAATGTATAAATTAAATTGAATTAAACTAAACTGAACTGGCTGTGGAAATTCAAAAAAAGCAGGATCATGGGCTGTGTCAGTTCAACAACAGCGTCCATGTCACAAGACAGAAGTCAATTACGATGAATTCGACGTAGAACCAATCCTTGACACCGAACTCCTTCGTATCTATCTTGATGGCGGGATAGATAACACGCTGCGCATAATATGCCAGCACAGCAACGATGATCAATGCTGCATACCAGGGAGTTTCAGTACCTGCGCCGAACCTGTAGAAGGCACCAAATCCTGCGATCATACCAATGAATGCAGCGATAGCGGTCTTGACTATACCTTCTACATGAGCTGCCTTACGTTCCTCGGGTGTCTTTTCCTTGATGATCTTAGGCTTTGAGACAACAGGAGCGTCAGACTGATCTGCATTATCCTTTGTGCCACCTGACTTCTTTTTGCTTTCTTTTTTCAATTGGCTTCTTCTCCTGAGATAAATATGATTGGGTGTTATAAACATCAGAACATATATAAACGTTTATTCCTGAAGCATAAAAATTACAAAATCAGAGGAATTCATTGCCAAGAATGTTGTCAACATCCTCAAGGCAAACAGCTCCCCTTCCAATGCTGTTCAGGTGAGAAGCGAATTTTCCGGGACGATCTCCACCCGGATGATATACCAAAGTCATTTCGGGATCGACCTTCTCGACCATATCCACAAGCCCGTTCGCATCCAGATGGTCACTTATCTGAAGGGAGGGATAATAATAGTCCTGCCTGCCCGTCATCACATATTTGGCCATGTTACGGGGCAGCTTCCCTAGATCCCACGGAGGCACGATGCAAATAGCATCCCCATCAAACTCGCCCAATCCCACAAGCTCCCCGGGTTCGTCCAGAAGCCTGTTTGAAAGCATTAGTGATTTTTCTTCCATGGCAATAGGACCATCATGTCCGATCTCACGCAAAAGCTCCACTGCACGCTGTGCCTTTCCAAAAGCATATGCTCCAAAAGCAACCTGTGAGCTGGATTCCAGGGCACTCCTGAAGCCCTCGATGTCATCCTCAAAGTGACAAGAAGGATCGGCATGGTCACCGTAATTTGCCTCGGTTATCAGCAGATCACATTTGGGCAATGCGGAAGGGTCCTTCACATCTCCTGTGACAAGTATCCGCGTTCCGACATCATTTTCCCAGTAAAATGCAACCGCTCCTGCAGTATGCCCTGTGGGATATGTCCGGACAGTTGTGCCATTGACCTCTATGGATCCGCACATGTCAACGGTCTTGCCTTTGAACTTGCGATCATGTCGTATCTCAAGCGCTACTGCGGTCTTATCAGTACAGACCGAAAGCTCAGAGAGCATGGCAGACTTCCCGTGGTGATCAGAATGAGCATGTGTTATAAGATAGGCATCTGGTTGAGGTTGTTTTTTCGGGACACGTGTGGAATCAACGGAAAATGTGCAAACCTTTCCATCTTCTGACCTGAACCTTACGGCAAGATGGGGCTTGAAAGTTCCTCGCGAATTCTTCTGGCGGCATGCCAGAACACCCATGTCTATCAACCGATCCAAATGATACCTCAGTTCAGGGATATGTATCAAGGTATTTACATGTTGTCAGAATGAAGAACTTAGAAAGAATAAAAATGAAGGAAAATGAGGGAGGAATTAATGAAGAAAAGGAAAAGCTCATACGAGCTTGCTAAGCTCTGAGCGAAGTACATCGGCACTTGTCACACCGGTGAAACGCTTGACCTCAGCTCCGTCCTTCTCAATGATGAGAGTAGGGACTGCACTGATACCGTATTTGCCTGCAAGGGCATTGTTCTGGTCAACATCCACCATCTTGAATTCTACCTTGTCGCCCATCTCACCTTCAAGCTCCTCAAGGATCGGTTTCTGCATCTGGCAGGGTCCGCACCATGTTGCGGTAAAGTCCATTACTACTACATTGCTCATTGATAATCACCTTTGGTTTTGTAAAAGTAAAAAGGGTAGTGTATGCTTCACACAAAACCATGTTGTTATTCTATAAATAATTTTTGCCTTTATTACTGAGTCCAAAGATCGTACATCAAGGGCCCAATTACAAAATAAACAGCATAAGCCACTTACTTCCGTTTGATATTACTGTAATACATACACTCATCAGGAGTGAAAATCGGTATTTCTTCCGAACCCCTGACCATCTTTACAGGTGCACCACGTATCAGAACGCACGGAATGCATTCATCTGCTTCACCCATTAACAACTGGGCAGCAGACACCAGATTATCTGCGACCGCCTTGCGTGTAATATTAAGGGTTTTTCCGAACAGGTCACGTGAGCCTCTTGCATCCTCCACAGGGACGATGCCTGATGTGCCCAGTGCTACACCCATGCACCCAAGGCGCAAGGGCTGCGTACGGCTGTCCCCGATTATCACTCCGAGATGACAGCAGCAAAACTCCTCTAAACCGGCACGGATAGTAGCTGCACTCTTCTGTGCGTTCTCAGGCAAAAGGACAACATGTCCCTCGGGAGCGTTGGAGCTATCGATACCGGCATTCGGGGAAAGGGTTCCCTTTGTAATAGTAAGGGCTGCTCCCGGCACACCGCCGATAATATCATCACATTCACACAGGACAAGTTCCATTTCCCGGGAATCAACACAGTACTTACCTGCAAGCTCCTCTGCTTCTTTTCCGGGTATGACAGTGGAAAGGTCCACCATCCTTCCTTCTGCTGTGGCTACCGCAGACTCTGCCAATACCAGGACATCCCCGTCCTGCAGGAAGATCTCATGCTCGTTGAAGGATGAACATAGCAGATTCACCATGTCATCGCCGGGCTTGATCAGAGGAGTACGTACACCAATGATCTGCATTGAAGGAAGTTCAGAGCTCAATTCATACACCACCGGATAAATAATCGGACATTATCTTGATAGCACAGTATTCACCGCACATGGAACAGGGACCTGTCTGCGGGCACATTCCCTTTGGCTTATCAGGGTCAAGAGCAAGTTCCATCTGCCCTCCCCAGTCAAAATTCGCGCGTCTGTCAGCAAGGAGCTTATCTCTTTCATCCAGACCGTATTTCATAGAATCGCCAATATGTGCTGCGATCCTGAAAGCGATCAGTCCTTCCCGGACCTGCTCAGGTGTCGGGAGGGAAAGGTGTTCGGCAGGAGTGATGTAGCAAAGATAATCAGCACCGTTGCCGCTGGCAATACTTGCACCGACCGCACCAGAGATATGGTCATATCCCATACCGACATCAGTTGGGAGCGGACCGGCCACAAAGAGCGGGAAGTTCGAAAGGGAACGGTGCGCTTTGATGTGCTCAGGAATATCATTTGCCTGCACATGACCGCCCATGCCTTCGATTATTACCTGCACACCTGCTTCATTTGCCTGTTCTGCAAGCTTTGCGTTTGTCTTGATCTCCATCATCTGGGGACTGTCGCAAAGGTCATGGACACAGCCGCTTCGCATGGTGTTTCCAAGTGAAAGGACGACATCGTTCTTTTTCAGTATTGAAAGGACCTCATCGAAATTCTCAAGATAAGGGTTCTCACAACCGTCCTTGAGCATCAGCACACTGGTAAAGGAACCGCCCTTTGAGACCATTCCCATGATACGACCTGTGCCTTTTAATTTGTCAAGCATCTGCTTTTCCACACAATGAACCACAACAGAGCTTACCCCTTCGTCCACCTGTTTTCGGAGATAGGAGAGCACATCATCGCCTGTAACATCCTTCATCCCGCATTCCACCACTGCCTGGTAGACAGGTACAGTGGTGATCGGCAGGGTAGTGTTCTCAAAGACCATCTTCCTGATGGCAGAGATATCGCCACCCATTGAAAGATCTGTGATGGTATCAGCACCATATTTCTCTGCGATCCTGACCTTTTCCAGCTCCGCATCGGGATCAATGCTTGCCGAAGATGTCCCGAGGTTAACGTTGATCTTCGTGGTTGCGCCTTTACCGATCGCAACAGGCGGACAGCCTTCACGAACCATCACAACAAGACTTCCATCAGCAACCCGTGCCAGCACAGTTTCCTCATCGAGGGACTCAACTTTAGCCACATGTTCCATTTCCGGAGTCAGCGTGCCGTTCTTTGCGTATTCTACCTGTGTGGATCTCATATTATTCTACTCTTAAATGTCGTTTTTATAAATTATTGTAAAGCGGAAATTCCCGCCATTTCAAGAAGTTTAGGTGTATTGGAATTGCCCCCTATAGGCATCATGTGGACTCCCCTGCACATCTTCCGAAGTTCCCGGATGCTTTCAGCAGCTATCTCGAGCCCTTCCTGAACAGGGTCTTCAGCATCTTCCATGCGGGATATCAGTTCATCCCCAACCCTTATTCCAGGAACGTTACCATTCATAAAACGTGCCATTCCTGCCGAACGCAGTGGGATGATCCCTGCTATCACCGGGACATCCGGATGTGTGAACGAATCCATGAACTCGCCAAAGCCTTCCACGTCATAGACCGCCTGTGTCTGTATGAACTGTGCGCCTGCATCGATCTTTTTCTTCAGTTTTATCATCTGCATCCTGCGTGCTGCCTCCGTATTGGAAACTGCACCTATAGTAAATGACGGAGCACCTGCAAGCTCATTGCCTGCCATGTCATGCCCATCCATCATCTTAGTAATAAGTGAGAGAAGCTGCACAGAATCCAAATCATACACCGGCTTTGCACCAACATGGTCACCTTTAGTGGGATAATCCCCGGTCATCACACAGAGATTCCTGATGCCAAGGACAGATGCCGCCAGGATGTCGGACTGCAATGCCAGACGATTTCGATCACGGCATGTGAACTGCACTATCACTTCATGACCGGCATCCATCAGTAATTTGCCTACCACTACCGGACTCATGCGCATGACCGCATGCTGGTTGTCCGTGATATTGATAGCATCCACCCATCCCCTGATAAGGTCTGCATCCTCAAGTGTTGCCGAGATATCAGTACCCTTTGGGGGTGCCACCTCTGCGGTCACAATGAAGCGGTCTGAATTGAGCGCATCGTTGAAAGTTGATAGCATCGTGGAGTAAATATGTAGGTTTGGTTTTTAAATGCATCGCGACAGTTAGAAATATCTCGGTTCAGTTCTCCCTCTCGATGAGTTGCATGACCACGATGGAGAGAACACCGCAGATCACAGTGATCCACAGCAGGAGCGGGCCATACTCACCCTTTCCCCACCAAAGGTAAGCGAGATATAATGCTGCAACCAGTGCTGTGGTGGAAAGATTGAGGAAAAACTTACTTCACCAGCCTATCCTTGGCATCCCGAACCTCATCCAGCAGATCCAGCCGTCCGATCCTCTCAAGACGCTCGTAGATCAGCTCCCAGGCACAATCCTTCTCAGGATCAACCTCGCACTTGCCATCCATGGAACCACCGCAGGGACCATTAAGCAATTCCTTGGGACACTGGGCTGTGGGACAGACACCCCCGAACTCGGCGATCGTGCATTGCCCGCACATGGCACAGAGATGATGTATGATCTTGTCCCCTGCCATGGCACCCAGGGATTCGGTGTTGTTGGCAGGATAGACATCCACATCCACAAAGCGTGCGATGTTCGATGTTCCGCTTCCACATGCCATTACCAGCACTGCATCAGCATCCTTTATTTTAGGTGCAAGTTCCTCAAGATATTCACGTGAGCGAACACTGCATGCAGCCTTTGCAACAACTCCACCGATAACGTTCACTCCGGCGTCTTTAATGTTAGAGGACATTTCCTCGACCTCCGGCTCTCCCCCGACATGCTGTTTGGCAGCGCATACACTGCAGCCTATAATAAAAACGGACTCTTTGTCCATCAGCATGTCAAGGATCTCGCTAAAGGGTTTGGAAGATGAGATTATCATGGTTACCTCAGATAGCTGAATTCAATATCAGATTCCTGTTTTAATGCTTCTTTGATCATCTTTGATATCAGCGGAAGGTTCCTTGCCTGACATTCGAGCTTATCGGCAAGCTTCCTGACCTGGAGCAATGTGCCCATTACAATGACATCGGTCTTCTCGGTCTCATGGGAGACAGCATCACGTTCAAGTGCTGCATCTCCTCCCCGTGCCAGGATCTCCTGTTTTATGATCAGGGCCTCGGTTGTGGTAATGTTACTGATGCGTAGCACACGGCTTACAGTCTTATCTTTCATAATTGTAGAACCCGTCCCGGTAACGCCTATATTTCGCATTGCAAGAGCTGCATCATCGGTATTTGAGATGTCCAGTATACTGACCTCAAAGCCGCTCTCTTCCACGACCGGCTGCCTGCTGCGTATGGCGCCTGCGATCCTTACAACATCAGATGTCTCTGCAACGTCATGGGTACGTATGATATGTGCACCCTTCTGGACAACGATCGCTGCTGCTGCCAGACTGCCATACAGGCGTTCGGTTGCAGGTTTGTTAAGCAGGTCCCCAATGAACGACTTGCGGGAGATGGCTGCAAGAAGCGGCTTTTCGAACACTTTCAGACGGTCGAACTGGTCTATGGTCTCAAGGTCGTAGATAGGAAGTTTTTCAGGGACCCATTTACCGATGGCAGGGTCAAGAATTAGCTGGTCGGTGTCGATCCCGCGTTTTTCGGAACGCACAAGGATGTCGTTAAGGGAACGCATTATGGCATCCATACCTATGGGGTCACCGGGAAGCTTTCCCGCTGCCATGACAACGGCCGGGCAGCCATGGTCTGCAACCACATCCAGCATACCGCCATCTGTTGCAAAACCTGCCACATCGTTGACAACGTCAGCGCCTTTTTCCAGCGACCTCTCCGCAATATCCGCAAACATCGTATCCACGGAGATCACAGCATCCACGTTGTCATTCAGAATCTTAAGAGCAGGTAAAAGGCGGTTGCATTCCTCCTGTTTTGTGATTGGGTTTGCCAGCGGCCAGGTAGATCGGGCACCCAGGTCAATGATGGCGGCCCCATCATCAACCATCTTATAAGCAACATCAAGAACTGAATCCGCGTCGACCACAGACCCCTTGTAAAAAGATTCACGGCTCAGGTTTATAACACCCATTAAACGCACCGGGTGCTCATCGCCTACTCTCAAGCCACATATGTCAACGTCAACAACCATTGTATAACCAGTGATTATGAGTTTTTATCAATTATATATAATACGATTGAAAAGAAAAAATGCAGACTGCCTTTAAGCAGTCTTCTGTGCTGCCATCAGGACATGCTGCATGAGTATGGAAATGGTCACAGGACCAACCCCGCCCGGCACCGGAGTGACCAGAGCAGCTTTCTTAATGACGTTCTCAAAGTCAACGTCCCCGTAGACCTTACCGTTCTCTTCCGTGATACCAACATCAAAGATCACAGCACCTTCCTTTACCATGTCTTCCTTGATGAGATGCTTCACACCTGTGGCAACCACAAGGATGTCTGCTTCTTTCGTGAACTTAGAGGTATCCTCGGTGAACACATGGCACACGGAAACAGTGGCATTCCTGTTCACAAGCATTGCTGCCATGGGTTTCCCCACAACGTTGCTGTGACCTACGATCACTGCGTGCTTGCCCTGTATATCAATGTTGTATTCCTCAAGTGCACGAATGACACCCTTTGGAGTGCATGGCACAAGTTCCTCGATACCAATGAGAAGCTGTCCCATGTTGAAGGGATGGAAACCATCCGCATCCTTTGCAGGATCTATGGCGTTCATTGCTTCCTGCTCATTGAGATGTGCGGGAAGCGGAAGCTGCAGGAGAATACCATGGATATCCTCCCTTGCGTTCAAGGTACTGATGATGTCAAGAAGTTCTTCCTGGGTCGTGGACTCTGGAAGCGGGTGATCCTCTGCATAAACGCCTACGCGGTCACATGCTTTGTGTTTTAACCTCACATACATCTTTGATGCGGGGTCATCGCCAACAAGAATGGTGGCCAGTCCGGGAGTTATTCCTTTTTCGCTTTTGAGCTTTTCAACTCCGGCCTTAACCTCTGCTTCCACTTTCTTTGCGACAGCTCTTCCATCAATGATCTTGGTCTGGTCATCGTTAGGCATTACAGATCCACCTTTGTGTTAATTTATTTCAAGTGCTCGTATATCGGGAAACGGCTGGACAGTTCCTGCACATCCGCATTGACTGCTTCAAGAACTGTATCGTTGTCCTTGTTGTTGAGGATGGTCTCGAAGAAGTCAGCGATCTCCACCATCTCGGCTTCCTTCATTCCACGGGTTGTTGAAGCAGGAGTTCCTGCCCTCAGTCCGCTGGTAATGAAAGGACCTCTGGTCTCGAATGGGATAGTGTTCTTGTTGATGACGATACCTGCCTTGCTCATGACGACCTCTGCGTCCTTTCCGGTGATGTCGTACTTGTTAAGGTTCAAAAGCATGAGGTGATTGTCGGTACCTTCGGAGACAATATCAAAGCCTCTTTCCTGGAGTGCTGCACAAAGTGCTTTTGCATTCTTTATGGTCTGTTCCTGGTCCTTCTTGAAAGCCTCGCTCTGTGCTTCCTTGAATGCAACTGCCTTTGCAGCAATGATGTGCATAAGAGGACCGCCCTGGATTCCCGGGAAAACTGCCTTATCAATGCCTTTTGCATATTCTTCCTTGCACATTACCATTCCACCCCTTGGACCGCGAAGGGTCTTGTGCGTGGTAGTGGTCACAAAGTCAGCATGTGGGAATGGGTTTGGGTGAACACCGGCAGCGATCAGACCTGCGATGTGTGCAACATCCGCGAGCAGGTATGCTCCGACCGCATCTGCAATTTCCCTGAAACGCTTGAAATCAATGGTTCTGGAGTATGCGGATGCTCCTACAACGATCATCTGTGGCTTCTCTTCCTTTGCTATCTCCATAAGTGCATCATAGTCAAGCATCTCATTCTCTTTGGAAACACCATATGGCACGATGTTGTAGAGCTGGCCGGAGAAGCTCACAGGACTTCCGTGGGAGAGGTGACCACCGTGGGAAAGGTCCATTGACATGATCTTGTCGCCTGGCTTAAGCACGGAGAAGTAAACGGCCATATTTGCGCCTGAGCCGGAATGCGGCTGGACGTTCACATGTTCTGCATTAAAGATCTCCTTTGCTCTCTCGATAGCAAGGGTCTCTGCAATATCAACAAATTCACAACCACCATAATAGCGCTTTCCGGAATAACCTTCTGCGTACTTGTTGGTCATAATGCAACCCTGTGCTTCCATGACCGCACGGCTTGTGTAGTTCTCTGAAGCAATAAGGTTCAGCTTGTAATCCTGGCGCTCTGCCTCCAATTCCAATGCATTGGCAATTTCTGGGTCGATATCTGAGATATAAGACATAGTTTATCGTTCCTTTGATAGCTATCGTTTTAATTGAGCAATTGATTATAAGATAGATACGATCCTGCCATCCACCTTCAATCTGTCTTCAGCGAACAGTTTTACGGCCTCAGGGTAGATCTTATGTTCCTGTTCCAGGATGCGGTCTGCAAGCGTGTCTTCGGTGTCCCCCTCAAGCACGGGAACACATCTCTGGAGGATTATTGGTCCGGTATCCATTCCTTCATCAACGAAATGCACTGTGCAGCCGGCGACCTTGACACCATAATCAAATGCCTGTTTCTGCGCATGCAATCCCATGAAGGATGGTAAAAGTGCGGGATGGATGTTCATCATCCGGTTCTTATAAGCTTCTATTACATCCTTGCCAATGATACGCATATATCCTGCAAGGAGAACCAGCTGTGTATCATATTTCTCAAGCGTCCTAAGAACCTCTTCCTCATAGCCCTTCTTTCCACCAAAGGCTGAAGGATCTATGAATACCGCATCAATACCTTGATCGTTAGCTCTCTCAAGTGCATAGGCATCCCCTTTATCACTGACAACCACTTTGATAGCAGCATCCGGAATATAGCCATTTTCAATATTATCAATGATGGACTGCAGGTTCGAACCGCGTCCAGAGACAAGAACTGCAATATTGAGAGTCATTGCTCACCCATACGAGATTGCTATATATTAGAGTTTTGGGGTTATATGAGCAGAAATACCAGGATCACGTTTTTTTCAGAAAGAACTAAAAAACAATTTGAGGAATAAAAAGTGCATCCGATCAGTTTTCCTTTCTGTGCCTTGCCCTCTCATTGATAAGGGTTTCAAGATCGTCAGCATCGGATAATGAATTAAGTTCATCCCTTTCTATAAGCACAGTGTTCTCCACCGAATCATACCTGCTCTTGCCTTCCACAATGAAAACAGATTGCGTCTGGATAACATCCGAGATACTGCTCATGAGGTGGGCTCGCTTTAGCATTGCATTGCTGTACTCGCTCACTCCTGTAAGGAAAGTGCTGGAAAAATCCTTGGAAACTGCCTTAAATGGTGCCTGGTTCGTCGAAAGGACATCATAGCCCAGTGTATAGATAAGGTTCAGGATATTATCATTTGGAGGAGTAGCCCTCTCTGATTCTTCTTTGGCGCCTGGGGACTCCATTTCTTTCTCAAAGCTGCGCAGGATGTCAATGGATCTTGCAAGCGCAACATCAAGGATCTCCTCAAGATGCAAAACAATGTCAATTGAAGCATCCATCTGTCCTTCTTCATATTTACTGATGGTACGACGGGACACTCCAAGCTCGGAAGCAAGCGCTCCCAGTGACATCGAGATATCCATTCTTGCGTTCTTCAGCACATCCCCGTCTATGGACACATACAGCCCACCGGGTGCTGCGGATACAAGCGGAGGAACACTCTCTACAAAATAATCATACAGCGTCTGGACATTCAACGCAGGTATATCATATCTCATATACACTACGCTATCCTCAAGCATCTGGTCACGGGTCTTTGCACCCACAAGTATCGGATAACCACCAAGATACTCTGCCAGAGCTATCATTTCCCGGGCAGTCTCTTCGTTCAGACCGTCAATGTTGTATAAGACCTTACAGAATAGGAGCGTATTATCCTGACGTGCAGCAAGATCGAAGCTCCGAGGCCTGATATTGCATCGATTTGAAACCGTGAAATCAGCGCGTTCCAATACCTCAATGATCTGATGTATCAGAATATCCTTGGTCATGACGATAAATCATTGTTTGCACATCTATATAAAGGTATTTGTTAGTATATAAACGAACACGGAACAAGAGAACATGATCATAGCTATAGATGATACCGATTCCAGAGAGGGAATGTGCACCACATACCTGTGTGCAATGCTGATGGATGAGCTGAAAGAGTACGGTGATATCATAGACAGCCCGATACTCATACGCCTCAATCCGACAATACCCTACAAGACTCGTGGAAATGCATCTACAGCCTTTGAAATTGATACCAATGAACCGGAAAAGGTCATGGAACATGTGATCTCAAGAGTTGAAGAGCTGGCAGAACTGCAAAGCGACATGACAAACCCGGGGATCGTGTTCATCCCCGAAGGTGAACAGGAAAGGGTAAAGGAAGCACTCGGGAACTTCTTCAGGCAGGCTGTACGCGAAGTGCTGGAAATAGAGGACGCAAAGAACCTTATTTCAGAACTTGGCCTGCCATCAAAGGGATTGAAGAATGGAAGAGGTCTTATCGGTGCACTTGCTGCCTGTGGTGCTATGCTCAATCCCGGATGGGATCACACTTACGAATATCTTGCATACAGGGAAAAGGACGCGTGGGGAACGCCAAGAGAGGTCGATGAGGAAAGTGTAAGAAAAGCAGACCTGGAAACATATCCGGACACGTGGGATACTGTGGACTGTGCGAACGACCTTGTGGTCTGTGTCCCGCATGCAGGAGACCCTGTGCTTTTCGGCATCCGTGGCAACAGCATTGATGTGGTCACAAGAACCTCCCGGATGATAAGCTCCGAACCTGTAGAACGCTACATGGTCTACCGGACAGACCAGGGAACAGACCTTCATCTTATACCTGTAGAAAAGATCGCGGATATCAGGGACCTGCATTCCTACACTATCGAAGTGACAGTGGCAACCGATCCACAGACCATCAGGGGAGGACATACCATATTCTCCATCCGGGATGATTCAGGAGATGAGATGGACTGTGCTGCTTATGAGCCTACCAAGAACTTCAGGGAACTTGCCCGCAAGTTCATCCCGGGAGACAGGATCGTATTCTCAGGTAGTGTTAAGAACAGTACGCTGAATATCGAAAAAATAAAGATAATATCCCTTGCAGAAAAATATGAATCTGTTAACCCTTCGTGCCCGGAATGTGGCAAGAATATGAAATCCGCAGGCAAGGGACAGGGTTATCGCTGCAAGAAGTGCGGAACGTCTGCCGATTCTGCTGAACGTGTAGAAGTAGAAAGAGATATTGAGACGGGAACATATGAGGTCCCTCCATGCGCACGCCGACATCTTGCAATGCCTCTTGTACGCTGTATGAAAGAAAATGGGAAGATATTCCCATCAAGATGATCTTTCAGTCTTCCCGAAGCTCATCGAGATTAGCTATCGGAGGAGTTGTCCTTTTATGCATGTTGGCCCTTAAACGCCTCAGAAGCGAATCGATGTCCTCCATGGGAACTCCAAGCCTTGCACTTACACGTTCATGGCCTTCACCTGCAAGTATAGGTTCCAAAACCCTGTCAATGGTCTCATAGGGAACACCCAGGTCTTCCTCGTCGGTCTGCCCTTCCCACAGTCCTGCAGAAGGTGCCTTGTTGAGGATGCTTTCAGGCAGGCCAAGCATCCTTGACATTTCCCTGACCTCGGTCTTGTACAGGTCACCAATAGGTTCAAGGTCAACACCGCCATCGCCGTATTTTGTGAAGTAGCCCAGAAGGATCTCCGTCTTGTTACCGGTACCCATCACGACCCTGCCAAGCATATTAGCATAGTAGTAAAGTACAGACATCCTTATCCTTGCTTTCAGGTTCCCGTCAACAGGAGCTGTGGCTTCAGAGATGTCAGGCATTATACTCTTGTAAGAACCAAGGACATCAGAGATATGTATCACCTTGAGATCGATGCCCAGTATCTCTGCAACCTCTTTTGCATCATTTACTTCGGATTCGGGAGTAGCGTTCTCCGGCATATGGATACCCAGTACATTCTCAGCACCCAGCGCTTCAACAGCAAGATATGCCACAAGTGCTGAATCAATGCCACCGCTGATGCCTACAACAGCTCCGGGTATCCCTGCTTCACCCAGCTTTGTCCCGATAAAATCCACAATAATATCCTTCGCTTTTTCCATGTCCATGCTATCAAGTTCCATTTGATGATATAATAGGAGCTCCATTATGGCCAGCTCCATATTTAGATTTCATGTTCAAATACACTGCATATGACATAACCTTTAATACAGTGGTCACAGAAATTATTCTAAATATATTGTAGGTGCTATAATGAATCTGATGCGATCTGAGATACTGGGACTTGATAAGATATTGAAGGGTGGATTCCCAAGACCTTCTGCCATACTAATAGCAGGTCCGGCGGGTTCTGGAAAGACCACAATTGCAATGCAGTCGGTCTTTACTGCCTCCGAGAAAAAGGAGGTGTGTATGTATGTCACATCATTGAACGAGCCTATTGCAATGGTCAACAACTTCATGTCAAAGCTCAGTTTTTACAATATTTCCCTGCTGTCCACCGGCAACATGAACTACATACCTATCGGCACCGAAACTCTTGACAAAGGTATCTATTCGTTCATGTGGAACCTCGAGGAATCCATCGAGAAGATAAAGCCGGACCGGATTGTCATTGACCCAATAACTGCAATCGGAAGCACGCTTGACAAGGAAGCAAAACGCAGGTTCTATTACGACCTGTTCCTGCGCATGAAAAAATGGGATGCCTTGGTGATCGCGACCGGAGAGTTCACAAAAGAAGAACTTATGACAAGTGACCTGAGCCATGTTTCCGATGGTGTCATTTACCTGTCCGATGATGAGGTTAATAAACGCCGGGTGCGCCACCTTGAGATACTTAAACTGAGAGGTCAGGGGTACAGGACCGGAAAACATCCATTTACAATAACAGATGAAGGCGTAATCCTCCACAAGCAGGAACTGCCTGAACCGGACATGCCATATTCCACGAACCGTGTTTCAACGGGTGTTGCCGGGCTTGACACTATGACAGAGGGAGGAGTTTTCGAAGGCTCCACAATGCTCATATCCGGTAGCTGTGGTGCCGGCAAGACCACTATCGGAACCCAGTTCATTGCAGAAGGAGGAAGCTCCGGTGAAAAGGGCATGATCGTTTCTTTTGTCGAATCCGATAAACAGACGGTCAACAATGCAAGATCTATCGGACATGACATCAGCGGCCATATTGCTTCCGGACTCGTCAGGGTCCTTTACACCAACCCTTCCGATCTTGAAGCAGGAGAACATGCTATCAAACTCCGGTCAATGATAAAGGAAATGGACATCAAACGTATTTTTGTGGATGACATCCATGTATTCAACGACCTTATGACTCCTTTTGATGCAAAGGACCACATCAAGCTCCTTGCAGATATCTTCAGATCGAACGGTATCACAGCAATGTTTGCACAAAGAACGGATGTGAACGAAACGATGCAGGATATAAACGACTATGGAATGGATTCCTCTGTCCTGCTTTCCCTGAGAGAAGAGGAAGCAAAGACCGGAAAGACAATTTCCGTACTCAAAATGCGTGGAAGTGCACACGATACCGGCATAAGGCAATTCGAGGTTAGAAGTTCCGGAGTTGACATCATATTACCATCCTCCCAGTGAAGGGGAGGATGCATAGTTATAAGCCTGATGAGAAATATCAAAATATGAACACAGGCCTGGACTAAACAAATATGAAATTCTATATTACGGACTCTGCAGTTTTTATTTATGGCTATGATGGCGACCCTTCACAATTCATAACAGTACCTACTGTCAGGAATGAGATGAAGAGCCAGGAAGCCCTTATGCGATTTGAGATCGCATGCGAGACAGGTACCCGGGTAGAACAACCTGACCCTGATATCAGGAAAAAGGTGGTTTCGCTTGCGAAGGAGACACGTGACGTCGAGGAACTTTCGGATACAGACATCGACATCCTTGCAAAGGCATTTGAATATAAAGAGGAGTCAATTCTGCTAACTGACGATTATGCTGTACAGAACGTAGCTTCAGTTCTTGGCATTGAATTCAAGCCCATTGCTCAGAAGAAAATACGTGACGTCCTTGTATGGGGAAAGAAGTGCACTGCCTGCAGGCGTAAGTTCGATGAAGGTGATGTATGCCCTGTTTGTGGATCGCCATTGAAGAAGGTCAGGAAAAGAAAACTATAACCGTAGATATGACCTATAACAAGGTGAAAGAAAGAGAATACAATATTTCTAATTGAGATTAAAGCTGGGATAATATGAATAATATAGAAGAAATGATCCAGAAAGCAGTTGAATTGCAAGCTAACGGCCTTGTCACAGGTCAGATAGCAAACGAGCTCAACGTATCCCGGGAAACCGTCACATGGCTTTTGACACGTTCAAAGAAGGACGTCGTTGCTCCTGCACCAAAGGACATCTCCGTGAACTGGAGCAATATCGGGCAGAGTTCTTTCAGGCTCAAGTGTGTATCACAGGCACTCTGTGATATGGTTGCAGAGTCACTGGAGAAGACCGATCAGATAGCTGACCTCGTGATAGGAATTGGGCTTAGCGGAATACCTATCGCTACAATAATGTCAGATGAACTTGGACTTGAGTTCGCCATTTTCCACGACTATGATGACCAGAAAGAAAAGAGTCGTCAGAGGGGTATCTTTAGCAGGAACTTCGCCGATGTCAGGGGAAAGAACTGCATTATCGTGGATGATGTTGTCTCATCCGGCGCTACTATCACAGACGTGGTTGAACAACTTCGCGATGTCGGTGCGAATCCTGTTGCCATAGCTGTAATTCTGGACAAGATGAATTCAGATCTGATTGCCAATGTCCCTATGAGCTCACTGGTACGTATCACACGTGTAGACTGAAAGGGGAAGATTCCCTTTTAATTCTTTAAAGAAACTTTTTTAGAATAGTTGATGAGGGAGAGGTTTCACTCCACTCCCACAGAACCGATCTTTTCTACCAGTTTGGAGAGTACCTCAGAACGCATTCCTTCTACGAACTTGATACTTCCAACCACAAGGTGTCCGCCACCGTTAACGCCGGCACCTACGATCTCCTCATGAAGCTCGCGGACCATCTGCGGGATGTTCATAAGAACACCTTTTGAGCGGATCACAGCAAAATCAGGACCGTATCCGATAGTGATAACCGGGCGTCCTTCAAGTTTCTGGCACATGCGGTCATGCACTTCGCCTGAGGTCTTACCTGGTGCAGGGAAAGTGAACTTATGTGCATAGTTCTCAACGTCCAGAACATTCAGGACTGCACCGTTTGGCAGGTCCTGGGATTTGACGTTCGGCATGCATGCGGTCAACTGCTCATCGATCATGGCATTTGCCTGTTCACAGAGCAAATTCACAATCTTCTTATGCCTGGTCTTATCGCCAAGGTCCATGAGATCATCCACAATGCCTCTGCCACTACTGAATTTAAGCCAGTATGCTTCAAAGTCAAGCGCCAGTGCAATGTCCTTGAGGTCTTTCAGGGAATATTTATCAGCAACGAGCTGTTTATAAGCCTCTGCTTCTTCTGCTTCGGAACGGTCACCCACTGCAGCAATTGCCGGCAGGTGCTTGATCTCATCCGTAACATCAGGATTTATCATACGTGCAACTTCTGTCGCAAGCATTCCGGCGGTCATTCCGAAATCCCCGCCAACATGTGCAGGGTTCACATGCCCTAGCAGGTACTGGTCAACGATCTCATCCGGATGATGGTGATCCACAACGACCATATCTATGCCATAGACCTGTGCCTGTCTCATGGCTGGTACATCCTCTTCTGTGGAACCATTGTCCACCATGACGACCAATGGGAGTTTTTGTCCATGTCTGGAAGCATCTTCGAGTGCATAGGATATGTCCTTGGTAACATCCGGCATTTCATAGAAAGGTGCTTTGGATGGTGCACGCTTGTAATAGTGATATTCTGCATCAGGTCCGTTTATCTCCCTGATCATCGGAAGGATAGCCCTCTCGATTGCTACTGCTGCAGTCATTCCGTCAGCATCAGCATGATGGCGCAGAAGGATCGGTTTTGACCTCATTATAGCTTTCTTGATCTGCTTGGTCACCTGGCGCATTGCAGGCCTGAGCTTTTCAAGTATCTCGCTTTCTACAAGGAATTCGATCTCTGCAGGTTCAGCCCTTTTGTCAAGCACTTCATCGATCCGCTTTTTGACAGCCTCCTCCTTTGCACCGGAGAGACGTTTCATGCTCTTGACCTCTACCTGGAGCCTGTCAGCACGGGATGTTACTTCGCCTGTGCCGGTTATTATCATGTCGGAATCGATCTCCGGATAGGCACGCTCTCCTGCACGCTCAAAAGCTGCACAAGAGATGAGACCTTCCTCATCAGATATCGTAAATATAGTAGGACCACCGGTCTGTTTGACCTGTATGACCTCTCCCTCGATCTTGATAAGTTTACCAATGAACTTATCGAGCTCTATGGACTTCCTGATAGGTATCTCCTTTTCAACTTCCACTATGTTGAAATCCTTGACCTGCCTTGGGATCAGGTCCATCTTACCATCACGGCGAACCTCTTTCACCTCAACGACAACAGAAGCTCCTGCCTCGAGGGGGGTACTAAGGTTGCTTGAGTGTATCAGACCACGAAGATTGGAATTCAGATCTACGAAAACACCGAAGTTCGCAAGGTTGTTCACAGTAGCACGGTACATTTTCCCGACTTCAAGCTCATCCTGATTACAGGAATTGTCCAGTACATGAACGATATCTACCTTACCACAGGTACTGCAAGCTTCCTTTCCATTGATCGGACCATCGATGGGTTTTCCGCATATATCACATTTATAGAAGGCACCTTTGCCGTTGCATGCTGCGCATGTTTTTCTTACTTCAACTTCCCCGCTTCCATCGCATTTCGGGCAAACTGAACCATCTTTCAAAAAACTATTCACGTCCTTTTGTGAAAGGCTCATGAGGTTGACAGACTTTGATTTCCCCGTGCCTTTACATTCAGAACATTTCTCAGTGGAGAGAACTTCATATCCCTTTCCTCCACATTCAGTACACTCTTCTCTCATTGTATCAAGTCTTAATTGTTTATGTTAGATTTATGTCTTTGCTTGTACGAAGACTACCACAAGCAATAGTTTTTTATTAGAACTTCTTCCATATA
Source organism: Methanococcoides vulcani (assembly GCF_900111645.1). Taxonomy (GTDB): domain Archaea; phylum Halobacteriota; class Methanosarcinia; order Methanosarcinales; family Methanosarcinaceae; genus Methanococcoides; species Methanococcoides vulcani. The sequence goes on along the minus strand of NZ_FOHQ01000002.1, from coordinate 15,827 downwards.
AATTGGGGGAGGTTACCATGATAGAAGAATACATAATACCTATACTTGTAATTGGAGTTATCATCTTATCTCAAGCGCTCAAGATGGTCAAAGAATACGAACGAGTCGTTATTTTCAGACTGGGACGACTTAGTGGAGTAAAGGGACCAGGACTTTTCCTTATCATCCCTATCATCGATTCAGTGGTGAAGATTGACCTGCGAGTTGTAACTATTGACGTTCCAAAACAGGCAGTTATCACAAAAGATAATGTCACTGTTGCTGTTGATGCAGTTGTTTACTATAAGGTCCTCGAACCTGATGCAGCAGTTACAGAAGTGGAAAACTACAAGTTTGCAACTGCAATGCTTTCCCAGACGAGCCTCAGGGACGTTATCGGACAGATCGAACTTGATGAACTCCTTTCTGAACGTGAGACCATTAATAAGGATATCCAGGAGTTGCTCGACGTTTCCACAGACCCATGGGGTATTAAGGTCACAGGCGTTACTCTCAGGGATGTAAGCATTGATGAAACCATGCTTCGTGCAATTGCAAAGCAGGCAGAAGCTGAGAGGGAAAAGCGTGCACGTATAATCCTTTCTGAAGGTGAGTTCATGGCTGCACAAAAGATGAAAGAGGCTGCACAACTCTATCAGGAAGTACCTGCATCTCTCAAACTGAGGGAACTGCAGACCATTGCTGAAGTTGCACGTGAAAAGAACCTCATCGTAGTAACAAGTTCAACGGATATTGGTGAGATCGCTGCACTTTCCAGAGCATTCAGTAAGAAATAAACACTTAAGAAGGTGATAAGATGTCAAATAAGCCATCACCTCTTATTCTTTTTCTATTTTTAGCATTGATATTGTTGCTAAGTCCTGCCTGTGCTTCCGCAGAAGAGAAAGTTCTGGTACTGGAGATATCCGATTCGATAACACCGGTTTCTGATGACCTTGTAGCTGATGCACTTTTGGTAGCACAACAGGAAGGATATGAAGCACTTGTTATAACCCTCAATACCCCGGGAGGCGGGGTTGAGGAAACGCTCAGGATCATTGAAGCTATAGACCAGTCAGAAGTTCCGGTAATAGGCTATGTCTACCCCGGCGGAAAAGCATGGTCTGCAGGCACATTGATACTTCTTGGAACTGACATTGCTGCAATGGCACCCTATACTGTCATTGGGTCTGCCCAGCCGGTCACTGTTTCTACAGGAGGGATAGAACCCGTTGAGGATGACAAGATCGTGAACGCCCTTGTGGCACTTGCAAAAGAAAAAGCAAACCAGCATGGACGTAATGAGACCGCAGCGGAAAAGTTCATCACCGAGAACCTCAACCTCAATGCCGAGGATGCACTGGAAGCAGGAGTCATCGAATATGTGGCTACAGATGTTGAAGACCTCCTTGAACAGGTGGACGGGGAAACCATAAAGGGTAAAGAACTGAACACCAGTGGTGCTACCATCGATATTTATGTTCCATCCCTCAGGCTGAGCTTTATGGATATAATCTCAGACCCGATAATCTCATCACTACTGATAATGCTCGGAATATACGGCATTGTTATCGGTATTTCAAACCCCGGTGCAGGAGCGGAGATCTTTGGAGTAGTAGCTATTTCACTGGGACTTGTAGGAATGGGCTTTGATGTGAATATCGCAGCTATATTCCTGATAATCCTGGGGGTGATACTGTTCGTTCTCGAATTGCAGGCGCCTGGAATTGGCATATTTGGAATATCGGGACTTATCTGTTTGATAGCAGGAAGCATTTTCCTGGTACCAATGGATTTCCCGCGCTGGTATACACCTGCAGACGTACAGCAAATGATGATAATTGCGATCGTCACACCTACAATTGTGATGGGATTGCTATTTGTATTTGTATTTTACAAAGTACTGGAGGTCAGGCATCGCAAGCCGGTTATCGGCGAAGACTTTGCCGGTGACCTTGCTGAAGCCATCGATAAGATCGATGCCGGTTCAAAAGGATTTGTGAGATACAAAGGAGAATACTGGAAAGCACTATCAGAAGACGACCTGGAAGAAGGTGATACTGTAATGATCACCGACAAAAAAGGACCGCTCCTCCTTGTGAAAAAAGAATGAGCATTCAGAGGAAGTGAAACATCACTTCCCTTTTATCATTTTTATGACCTTTCTTTTTTTATCAATCGCTTCATTTGCAGCATTATCTACTGCACGCTTCATCTCTTCAAAGTCCCTTGGCTCTTTATCCCCGATCATCTTCTTGATAGGAGTGTAAGCCGATTCCCTGAAGCGTGGAGTGAAATCACAGACCTCGCCATCGATCGTTATCTCTGCACCACTGCCTTCGACAACTTCTCCGATGATATCGATCTCAACGCCTGCATCCCTGACAGTCTTCATAATATCGTCTGCATATTCCCTTGGAGCGATAACAAGCAATGCATCAAGTGATACGCCAAGGTAGTCGATCTCCAGCTTTTCCAGCATATTGAGAACTTTCGGATTGACAAGCGGACGCATCTTCGACTCATCAAAAACAAGCTTGACACCGGCGGTTCTTGAGATCTCTTTTGCATCACCACGGATACCACCATTGGTCACATCGGTCATTGCATGCACATGCTTTGTCAGGCCGGATGCGATCAGGGCTTCGCATGCTTCAAGGAACTTGATGTTGATGGTCTCATCCACCACATCGTGCATCTCGTAGTAAAGAGCTGCAGTGGAAACAGTCCCTCCGCCTGCACCCTCGCTCATAAGAATAACATCCCCTACCTGTGTCTGAATGCGGGCTGTAAGGTCTGTGGCTGTACCCACTGCACCAACCCCACCGGTCATACGCTCACCGATATCCATATCGCCGCCGATACGGAGAGTGCTTCCTGTTACAAGAGGGATGCCTGTAAGTTCGGACACCGTGGTAATTCCTGCAATATGGTCAAAGATCTTGGCAACATCACCATCATCAGCAACATGGATATCAGACAGGAGCGCCACAGGACGGGAACCCATTACGTACACATCGCGCAGGGATGCACGGGCTACGTGGAAACCTGCAAGGAAAGGAAAATCACTAAGACGGGAATGGATCCCATCAATTGTAATAATTATATACCCATCCCCGGTCTCATTCAGTATAGCACCTGAATCATCAAGATGGGATGTGTCAACTGCTGCAGTGGTCTTTCCGATGACCTCTGCGAGCTTCTCATGTGCGTAGAAATCACCCAATCCGCGGGAACCTACACCAAATTCACCCATGCTCACACCGGAGATAGTGGATGTCAGTACATCACCTTCGACATTCAGTGTGGCCTTTGCCTCTACAATAGCTGCTTTTGCAAGTGACCGGGCATGTTCGGGGGTTGTGTCCTTTATCTCAAGTATGCGTTCTGTCAGTTTGTCCTCAAGTTCAGGATCATTCTTTCGAAGTCCTTTTCTTGCATAGCCTTCTATATCCATTCGATCACTCCGGAGTATCAGCACATACCTACAAAATTATCGAGCATCTTCAAGCCGATATCACCACTTTTTTCAGGATGGAACTGTGTTCCTATAACGTTGCCTGTGGAATTAACAACCGATGCAGCAAAATTCACGCCATACTCACATGAAGCAAGAGTGTGTGAAGCATCCGTATCCACATAATATGAATGTACAAAATAAACGAATGCACCATCTTCAATCCCTTCGTAGAAAGGATGGTCCTGCTCGATGGAAAGTGCGTTCCAACCCATGTGCGGGACCTTTAGTTCGCTGTGTGGGAAGCGGAGAACCATGCCGGGAACAAGATCAAGCCCATCTGTAAGCCCGCCTTCTTCTGAATGGCTCATGAGCATCTGCTGGCCCAGGCAAATACCAAGGACCGGCTTTCCGGATCCCACGTATTTGTGTATGCCATCAAGGAAAGGAACAATGTTCTTCATTGCATCGGAAAAAGCCCCGACACCCGGAAGAATGACACCATCAGCACTTTCAAGGTCTGCCGGGTCTTTTGATATGGTCACTTCTGCACCTGCGTGTTCCAGCCCTTTTTGGACACTGCGTAGGTTGCCAAGCCCATAGTCAATTATCACGATCTTTTTCATGGGAAGTACAGTACGGTTTTGGTACATCAATCTAACGAGATGGTGAAGTACAGTATATAATTATTGGCTTAATTATGAAAAATAACATAGTTTATATTCCATTTTTGCCTTTGGAACAAAACCGAAAAGGTACAGATTACTATAGGTGATTGAATGAAAAACGCAAGAAAGATCTTTAATGATGAAAGAGCGATAGAGCTCCCGATCAATATCGTGGTGATGCTGGTCGTCGGGATGGTAGCATTGGCAGCGCTCATCGCCATAATCCCGCCACCCACAAAGAACATGGCCGTGAACATCGATGAAGCAGGCCTTCAGGGAAATGTCCCAAGTGCAGGAAACACCATTGTGGTGGATGCGGTCACCGCTCAGAGCCCTCTGACTGTAATAGTTAAGATCACAGCCACAGACCCTGACGGGAATCCGGTCCGTGATGCAAATGTAGTTTTGCGAGGTCTTGGTGGTGTAGCCACAAATACCACCGACATCAACGGTGAGACAATACTGGTAACAACTGCTGCACAGGTGGAAATGGGTGCTAACCAGAATGAAGGCACAATGGACCTTACGGTCGCAGCGAATGGTTTCTACGATTATGAGAAGAAAAATGCGGTGATGATCATCAAGACAAAGTGATCTCACTTTCCTTATTTTTAATATGGTACACAAAAGCATTATTCAAGATGAAAAGGCAGCCATAGGCCTGCCAATACGCATGGTGGTCCTGACGATAATAGGAATGATCGGCTTTGCAGTGATCGTATCGGCCATAGTCAACGCACCCACCGCACCAAGACCCATGTATGCAACTTCTAATGTGACAAGTATAACTTTATCAGGTGAATTTGGCAACTCCGGTCCAATTGAGATCACCATCTCCAATTTTGACGGAGACCCCATAGGCGGATGCAATGTTGTATTGAGAGATCCTTCCGGAACCGTTGCTTCCGGCGGCCTCACTGATAGCTCAGGCCAGGTCCAGATGCAGCTTATGAACATCTCGCTTCCTACCGGAAAACGCGAAGGTTACATTACCATCAAAGCAATGGCTGACGGCTATCTCGAACACAATGACGAGCACTTTGTGAAAGTTATCCGGGGATGAACAGTGCTCGATCAATTGGCCAATCGATCAATCAATTAGTTAGCTAATCAATCCGCCTTTCTGTTGACCACATAGAACTTGGCGAGAACAGCGACAGCGAGTGCTAATCCCAACCCCAGCGAAAAGTAAGGGGAACGGAGAATATCCCATCGGCCTGCAAAGATCAGTCCTCCTGTCAGAAGCAGGAGTGCTGCCCCCATAATGCCTGAAAGCTCCACAGGCATCTTGATAGAGCCGATGGTTATCCTGTTGCGGTCTTCGATCCGCATAAGTTTCTCATCCTGCGATGCAAGTGATGTTTCAAGCTTGTCGGACAGCTTATCGAGATCCACACGAAGTGAGCCTTCCACCAGTGACCTTAGCTCTTCAATTTCTGCTTTTAACTTATCAATGCCCTCAATTGCAGAACGAACGTCTTCGGACGCTTGTGGTTGCTGTGTCTCAAATACAGTACCTGCAACATCCTCAGCAGGCACTTCGACCGACAAACGTCTTTCAACCGCACGAAGCCGCTTCTCAAGGCTCCTGACACTCTGGTCAAAGGACTCTACTCTTCCCCGGACATCCCCTTTTGCAGTACCCCCACTCATAGAACTCACCAGCAAAGACCTTCGTAAACAATATCCTCTTCAAGCTTTTCAGGATCGATCATCTTCCTGCCATCGATCACTACCTTGTCCTTCATGCCGGCAAATTCAGAGTCGAGTTCCCTGAACTCATCCCATTCGGTCATTATCAGACATGCGATCGCACCTTCCAGTGCCTCAGCAGCGCTATCGTAGTACCATATATTTCCAATCAATGCCTTCATGTTGTCTGTTGCCATCGGGTCATATGCAGTCACATCGGCCCCAAGCTCCAGAAGTTTTCTTATAACAGGAATGGAACGTGACTCACGGATGTCATCCGTTTCGTTCTTGAAAGCCAGACCCAGGACAGCCACTCTTTTGTCTTTAACATCTCCTGCATGCTTTTCAAGAAGCTCCACCATCTGCATCGGCTGCAGTTCGTTCACTTCAATAACTGATTCAAGGAGAGAAGGATAATAATCGATCTCCTTTGCTTTACCGATAAGTGCACGCACATCCTTTGGGAAGCACGATCCACCAAAACCGGCACCGGAGTTCAGGAAATACTCGGATATACGGAAATCTGCACCTACAGCGTTCATTACCTCATACGTATCGATCCCCAGGCGCTTGCAGATATTGCCTATCTCATTGGAGAACGATATCTTTGTGGCAAGGAAAGAATTGTTCACGTACTTGATCATCTCAGCAGTACGAGGATTGGTCCTTGTGACCTCGCAATCCAGATCCCGATACAACTCAGAAACAAGAGCCCCTGTTCTTTCATCAATGCTACCAATGACGATCTTATCGGGATTCATGAAATCATAAACAGCCTTGCCTTCTCTCAGGAACTCAGGGTTCATGGCAACACCGAAGTCCTTGCCTGCGACCTTGCCTGAATGTTCCTCAAGTAAAGGAAGAACTATATCTTCGGTAGTTTGTGGAACCACTGTACTTTTGACGACCACAATGTGGAAGCCGTCTTTTTTTGCCATTGCCATGCCAAGGCTCTTGCACGCAGCACCTACGATCGACAGGTCGATATTACCATGCTCGTTGGAAGGGGTTCCCACGCAGATAAACGACACATCCGAGTTCTGTACAGCATAATCATAATCAGATGTTGCTATGAGGTTCTTCTCCGCATGTTTAGTCATCAACTCCCCAAGACCTTCCTCCCAGATAGGAGGGATACCATCGTTGATCATTTGCACCTTCTTTTCGTCAATATCGATGCAGATGACCTCATGCCCAAGTTCTGCAAAACATGCAGCTGTAACTGAACCAACATAACCTGATCCAATAATAGATACCTTCATAAAAATCACTCCTGTTTAATAAAGTTGTAAAGGATGTATATTATAATAATGGTTTTGCAACCAGACTACCCTTTTCAGTATAGCATTTTAACCATAGAAAAGTATGCACATGGATGACTCTGGGATCTAAAGTCTAAAATCAAAATAAAAAATAACTGATGTTTGCGGAGGAAATCAGCCCTCTGCAAACCCTTTTCTTTTAATGTCACAAAACTTTCACAAGGATCGGTTCCCCGTCATCCACAGCATCCATTATACTGTGAGCAATCGCAGAATTGCTCCGGACCTTGACATCGCCATGACGACCAACCGTTGCAGTGAAAAGGTAACTTTCGCCTGCATATATCTCGACATCCTGTGAAGCTATCTCAGGAACGTTCAGGATCACATGCTTCTTTGTGTGCTCGACAGTAGGACGATAGGAGCTTCCTGAGAATCTGTTCTTATCCGTACCCTTGTTCTTGCGGCCTTGCTCTTTAAGCTCACGTACATCAATATGGACACCTACGATCCTCTCGATCTCATTAATTACCGCACCACTTTTGCCGATCACCTTCGAGATCTCCTTCTCGAAAACCTTTACGACAGCACTTGTGTCGGAAACCATCTCTACCTCAACAGGACCGCTGGTATAGCGCTGGACAACATCCCTTATCTCACCTTCCGCAAGACCCCATACGGGTTTCCTGCCTGTTGATTTGGATGTCGGCATGACGACGACCTGCTCGCCGAAGGTATATATCTCAAATTCAGGGGTTGAGGTCTCAAAGTCAGAAACAACGATAACAGGTCTTGCAAGATCATTTTCCATCATTCCGGATGGCACTTTTACGGTGAACTCAAGGGTCTGGACCTGGGCAACCTCTCCTTTGTCAATAAAGATGACAGTATCAACGACCTGGGGAATAACACCAAGCTCCACCCTGCCGATAAGCCTCTGTACAGCATCGATCGCACGGTTGGCATGCACAACACCGATCATGCCGACACCTGCAAGCCTCATGTCCGCAAATATCTCGAAATCACGGGTCTTTCGCACTTCATCGTAGATAGTATAGTCAGGTCTTACAAGCAACAGCACATCTGCTGTTTTTTCCATGCTTCCTTCAAGGGGAGCATATTGTGTGATCTCCCTGGGAACCTGCAGGTCCCTTGGGGACTCCATTGTCTTTACCACATAATTGTGCTCATGCAGGAAAGTGGCAACTCCTGCCCCGAATGTGGATTTGCCCGCTCCTGGCGGACCTGATATCAGAATTCCCCTCTGTCCCAGTATCCTCTCCTTGAGCTTGTCACCCAGACGGTACTCATCCAGCTTTACCGATGCCACAGGACGTACTGCCGTGATCTCTACATCATCTGAAAATGGAGGGTTCGAGATAGCTATTCGCATATCGCGTATCTGCAATACGGTAGCACCATTAAGCGACATTTCGATGAAGGATTCCGGGTCAGCTCGTGCTCGCTCAAGAAGCTCACGGGTGATCTCTTTCAGCTCACCTGAAGTGCATGGAGTATCCCTTATTTCCACAAATTCCACATTCCTGATGGAACCGCGCTTGCCCATTGGAACGACCTTGTTCTTCAGGTGCACAGACATTGTATCATCAGTAAAGAAATCCTCAATATGCAGGGTAATGAACTCGGCTTTTTTCGGAGGAAGGTAATCCACGTCCATTCCCTTTGCCACCGCAACGTCGTACTGCACCCTGTCCCCGGTCACAAAAGTAGCGTCCAGCTCTTCAGCGCATGAACGGATAATAGCATCCACTGCACCCTCTTTGGCATACTTTCTCTCTTCGATGGTCGGGCGTTCACCTGTAAAAGATATATCGATCAGGCCGTCTCTTGCCAGTTCCTGAAGCTGCTTTAGCTCATCCAGACCTTTATTGCCGATCTCGAGACCACGGTTTGCCTGAGATTCCAGTTCTGCCACCATGGCCTCAGGAATGAATATCTCGGCCCCCTCATAATCCCCTGCAACGATCATTTCGGACACAAGACCATCAATAATAACACTTGTATCCGGAACTATCCTTGTTATCTCTTTATTTTCCATAAACAGAACTACCGTTCAAAACTATTTAACACAAATGACAGAAAAGCAATGTGAGCAGAAAAAGGAAAGAAAAAAAGGATAAAATAATTCCTTAGACTATCAGTCTTAAAATATCAGTAGACCTCATCGGGGTTAAAGACCTTCTCACCAACGACATCACCCTCGATGTTGCGGTAGAAGCATGAACGATAACCAGTGTGGCATGCGCCGCCTTCCTGTTCGATCTTCATTACGATGGCATCCATATCGCAATCTATCAGCATCTCGTGTACTGTCTGCATGTGCCCGGAGCTTTCGCCCTTTTTCCACAGTTTTTGCCTGCTACGACTCCAGTAGTGAGCGATGCCGGTCTCAATGGTAAGTTTAAGAGCCTCCTCGTTCATGTAGGCAACCATGAGAACTTCGCCAGTTTTATTGTCCTGTGCAATGGCCGCGATAAGACCATTGTCATCATATTTGAGATTGTCAAGATCTATCATAGTAATCAGTTAATAGATATACTATAACTATAAAAACTAAGAGGAATCAATATGTAATGATAATAAAATATAGTGTATAGAAACTTCATTAGAATATTTTTTTACATATGATATCAAGGTGAAAGAATGGATTATAGTTTCGATGGAAGAGGGGGATACAGGGTACCGACTGGTTTGCTAGGACTTGACGTTCAGCTTGGAGGAGGAGTTCCTCCGGGAACAACTATATTGATACTTGCAGAACCCGGTGCAAGCTCAGAGATATTTGCACAACAGTTCATATATGGCGGTCTGACGAACAACGAGGAAGTTTACTATTTCTCTGCCGAACATCCGGTTCAGGAAATAATAGAGGATATGAAGAACTTCGGATGGGATGTTAACCAATATGTCGAGAACGGAAAAATGGACTTCATTGATGCGTATACCTTAAGGTTCTGCAATGTTCTGCCTAAAAGTATTACATGCAACCTCTCGGCCAAGGATTTCCTGAAACAGAACACTGATACGATGAACCAGCTTAAGACTGCTACCTCTAAAGAGAGGCAGGGGCAGTACAGAGGGGTCATCGATTCCATATCATATTTCCTGAGATCCTACGATATGAAATCTGTTACAGAAGCTATTGAAGTTATCTCCTCTATCGGAAAGCTCACCAATGCTGTGCAGCTCATCCTTATGACCGGTGGCACACATGACCCACAAGTGGAAAATGGACTCAAGAGCATTTGTGACGGGGTTATCGAGTTCCGCATGAAAGAGCGTGGAAGCGAGATCGAGAGAACTATATTGATACGTAAGATGAGAGGGATGATCCCTCCTGACAAGACCATTTCATATAATATCACTCACAAAGGCATTGAACTGGAAACTACGACCAGAGTTCTCTGATCGTCTTGTAGTGGAGATATTCAGATAATGCAATAACAAATGGTTGATGAGAATGAAAGAAAAACTTGCTGAACTCCTGACAAACATATTCACAACTTCCGGACACAGTGTTTCAGAATCCGACACTGTGGACCTGATCGTAGAGAAAAACGACCACCGAACCTATATTTTACTTACCGGTCAGCCAGATCCTGCACAGATCAGGAGCTTTGCAGACCAGATCAGGGACGGAGTGGGACTATATGTCACCATGCAGAAGATGGAGCCGGAACTCCACGATTATGCAACACATGTGGGTCTTATCACATGGGACCGTGACGAGCTATCCCTCCAGATAGGAAAAGCTGTCATCGCCGACCTTGAAGGCAATGCTACCGACCTCCAGCTTGTGGCTTACGATATAGACAACAATGCTATGACGGCAGATCAGCCTGCATCCACATCTACTGGTTTCTCAGGAAGCTTTGAAGTAAGCTCCGGGACATCAGCTCCTTCAGCGGAGCCTTCCACGCCGTCTGCCCCGCAGATGCCCGCACAGGAAGAACAGGACGGTTTCAACATCTGGGCAACTTCCCCTGAGATGCAGCAGGCAGACACGGTTGGAAACTATCAGGAGCCGGAGCGATCATATATGGAAGCACCTGTGACAACTGCACCAGAGCCCCAGCAGGCTTTATGGCAAGCGCCACAACCAGTTCCATCAACACTTGACCTTCACACTGCACCTATAAAATTGGAAAAAGAAAGGGCTGCAGCGATGGCAAAGTCCGAGATAGGGATCCCTGATGATGTTGTTCTCAAGTTCGTACCTTTCTGGAATTATGCCTATGCTGTCAAAGCAGAACACAGGTTCAAGAACAAGGTCATTGATATTTCCGGTCAGGGCCAGGGTTGTCTTAATGCCCTCAACGGCAATAAGGAAGAGATTGAACTACACCAGATAAATGACCATGTGACACTTCCTGATGACAACTATGAGATCAAGAGCAAGATGATCGACCAGAAGGAAGCGGAAAGCACGCTAATATCAAACATTATCGAAGAATATACAAAAGATGTGCGTTTCAACAATGTCGTTGGAGAGGCGCTGATATCCGAACACAAGATGTTCAAGCCATCGATGGATGATATCAGGTTCAAGATCGACCTTGTCTATGTGCCTATATGGGAAGTAAAAGGTGCAAGGAACTCCGTGGAGATCAACGCATATACACAGGAAATACTGACCAATCCTGTAGATGATGATGTAGAGTTCATGTGAATCTTTGTTTGTGACTGTCCGAACATATATGTACGAAAACTGTATATAGAGACCAACGCATTTACTGACTTTAGAAATTTACCAAAAAATGGAGTGACAAAGAATGATCGAAATTACAGACGTTGCTGCAACAGAATTGAAAGCATTGCTCGAGGCTGAGGACAAACAGGACCATGCATTGAGAATATTTGTTGCAGGTATGGGATGCAGCGGTATCCAGTATGGAATGGCACTCGACAACGAGATCAGTGATGAAGATGTCACAATCGAAAGCAAGGAGATCAAGATCGTTATGGGCACGGACATTAACGAACAGCTGGACAAGGCAACCATCGATTACATTGACACAGATGGTGGCAAAGGCTTCATCATCGACAACCCAATGGCTGCAGGCGGATGCAGCAGCTGCGGTGGCAGTTGCCATTAAGAACAAGGTATTTAATTGAGTAATACCATCCTACGCGGTAGTAATTAAAAGGTGATCAAATGATTCCAGGCATGGGCGGACGGGGCATGAACCCGAAAAAGGTCAAACAGATGATGAAACAGATGGGCATCAACATCGATGAGATAGAAGATGTGGAACAGGTCATCATAAGAACCGCAGATAAGGATATAGTATTTAATGACGCAAGCGTCAGCATAATGAATGCACAGGGAGTTGACACCTATCAGGTAACAGGTACTCCTGTGGATGTGCCACGTGAGGTCGTCATCCCTGAAGATGATGTCAGGCTTGTGGCAGAGCAGACCGGTGCAAGCGAAGAAGCTGCCCTTGAAGCTCTCAAAAATGCTAACGGAGATCTGGCAGAAGCTATTCTTGCCCTGTCTTCGTAATTCTTTTTTTAAACCTTTTTTTTGAAAAATAAAATGATAAAAGCTAAACAGCGTTAGCTTTCAAGTGATAATTCCTTGAGTATTGAGTGATATTCCTCAACAGGCATCCTTGAGTAAAATGCACGTTTGACAACCTCGCTCAGGGACGGGTGGATGTCCATTCCGTGAACGATAGGACCTACATCAGCCCCAGGAGTGTTCATGAGAGTTATCATCTGATGGATAAGAACGGATGCCTGTGGTCCGATGATGTGTGCACCAAGAAGAATGTTAGTGGAATTATCCATTATGACCTTAACAAAATAATCTTCAAGAGCCATTGCCATACCTTTACCGGTATCTTCGAACCTCTGGAACCCAATGGAAATGTTCCCTTTCCCATAATGTTCCACGGCCTCTGCTTCTCCCATTCCGACCCCGGCGATCTCCGGATAGGAAAAGATAGCATGAGGCACTGCATGATAGTCAACTTTCACATCACCGTTGAGCGCAGAGTTCTGGTAAACCACTGTAGACTCATAATTGCCGACATGCTTGAAAAGATATTTACCATTGGCATCACCAAAAGCCCAGACATTGGGACAGCTTGTCTCCAGATGATCATTGACCTTGATCCAACCTCTCTCATCGGTCTCAATATTTCCTTTTTCAGGATGAAGGATATCGGTATTCGGACTTCTGCCGGTAGCCACAAGGATCTCATCAGCCAGTACCTCTATCTCTTCACCTGTCTGCCTGTTTTTTGCAAGGATCTTCTTCTGGTTACCTGATGCCTGAACTTCAGCAACCTCGTGATCGGTGATTATAGAAATATGGTCTTCCATTTTTCTTCTTGCAAGCTCACTTATCTCTGGTTCTTCCTGAGTGATAATTCTGGGACTGCGACCTATTATAGTTACATCGGATCCCATGGCAGAGAAGAAATGACCGTATTCGGCAGCGATATAGCCACCCCCTATGATAGCAAGACTTTCCGGTAATGAAGTAAGGTCCAGAACTGTGTCACTTGTGAGATAACCAAGATCATCCAGACCTTTGACCGGAGGTATCATAGGTTTTGAACCTATGCTCAGGTATATCATCTTTGAAGTGATCGTTTCATCCCCAACTTTAAGAATATAGGGTTCAATGAATTCTACAGTGTCCTCGTAGTAGTCCATTTTAGGACTGGATGAAAGGCCGTTGTGGATCATCTCAATGTCCTTACCTATGGAAGAACGCATTTTATCCATGATGAAACTGAAATCGATGCTCTTGATCTCAGCATCAATACCAAATTCTTTTGACCTTCCGATCTCCCTTACAAGTTCTGCAGGATAGAGCAGCATCTTGGATGGGATACAACCTCTTGTAAGACAGATGCCTCCGGGATCATCCTTGTCTATAATAGCTACTTTCATCTCCGGATTCTCTTGCATCATCAAGCCAACATAGTTCATCCCTGAACCGCTGCCTATCACTATAAGATCATATTCTTTCATTTGTACACCCCAAATTACGTATAAGAGATATTATACCTGTTTCATTATTATATATGATGTGTTTCAGACAAGGAAACCTATCAGGTAAACCAGCGAACCTATTTGCATCAGTACTATCGTTCTTGATCTCAATTTCAATACGTTGTTCTTTGGCTGGTCACGCATCAAAGACCTGGAAATGAATAAATAAACAACTGCTACCGGCACGATCAACAAAAGGAATGGTGTGTTATGGACAAGATTGGGATGCAGATTTACGAAATAGGGAAGAGGGTCAAGTATAAAGACAACTGAGAAGATCAGAGAAGAAATTATGGCTGCAGAACGTGGAGAAACACGCCATGCTATTGTCTGTACACGGTGTTGCATATCTCCTTCCATATCAGAAATATCTGCCATTATCTCAAAGGCGATGCCTACCAGAAATGCCATTAAGATGTAGAACTGCACTAGTGGTTCTACTACAGTATCCACCACGATGGTACCAAAAATAATGGTCGCCATGAAATAATAAGCAATGGATATGTTCTTCAGCAGAAGAACTTTTTTCATGTGGCTACTATAGAATATCGATCAGAGCACTTATTGAAGCCTATGAACAAAGAAACAAATTCACCCAGCTTCAACGATATTAAAAATGCCAGAAGCATGCAGCCAACAGCTACCTGAAGTGCAGTGTTGCGTGATATTGCACCTGTAACAATGGGTCGGTCCTTCCTGTTGTTTGCAATGTCTACAAGATGGTCGAAGTAATCGTTTATGGAAAAGGAACCCATGAACAGGAAGATGGAGACCACTGCTGCTGTCACGTATTCAGTACCATTTCCAAAAAATTCCATTGACAGAATGCCTGAAAGGATCACGGAGAACATGCCAAAAAAGGAGTTTTCGAACCTTGTCAAAGATAAGAAGGCCTGAAGCTTCTCAGTAAAAGAGACCATGGGATCAATTTCCTGCAATGAACTTCAGTTTGTCATTGACAAGAGCTTTCAGATCTTCAAGGTCGCTGCAATCATTTATTTCATCAGACGTGATCAGTAGGTTAAGCCTGTGGTCCTTTTCAAGATATGTACATGGGAATGAAGCTCCCGGATAATTATATTCTTTATCGAATTCATCCTTGTGCAAAAAGATCACAGGTACGGGCAGATCATCTACAAAGGATCTCCATTCACTTTTCATACCTGTATTACCATAGGTGATGGCACACAGATTACATTCATAGCTCGATGGTGACACAATTTTATGAACATAATCTTTCATTTCATTTACCAGGCCACTGTCTGCATTGTATACAAAAACTATTGAAACTTTACTCATAGAAATCCCCAGATATCCCTATTATTAAGAATTTAGGGCTCAATGGGATATAAGTTTGTACATTTAGCAATTCGAATCTGTAAAAGTGATCATGAATAAAAACATATCAGAACAGCAAAGTCAAAGCTAGTGAGTTAAGATCAGTTAAAGAAAAAGGGTAATAGAGTGAGCACAGCAGCGACGCAGATTTCCCGAGGACTCTCGTACCTCAGTACAGTAAGCAACGTGGGCAGGCTTATCTTCTGTGTTCGGAATGGGAACAGGAGTTGCCCTGCCGCTATGGCCGCCGTACTCTAACTCATATTAATGGATGAAAGCCAAGGTCCGGATTCGAACCGGAATGGAATCGCTCTGCAGGCGATTGCGTAGCCGCTCCGCCACCTTGGCACTTTTTAAGCGGACTTTACTAGGCAACACAACCATATAAGCCTTTACATTGCG
>NZ_FOHQ01000010.1 GCF_900111645.1 Methanococcoides vulcani | reverse complement strand
TCCGTACCATTGCCATTACTGACCGTTAGATTGACAGTGTACAATCCTGGAATGGTATAGGTATGGACCGGATACTGGGTTGTGTAATCCACTGTACCGTTATCAGTAACATCCCATGCCCATGAGGTTGCATTGGTTGAGTGATCAGTGAAAGCAACTGTCAGAGGAGAAATACCTTCAGTTACATTTGCAGTAAAGTCAGCAACAGGATAGACGAGCGGTGCAGCCAGAGGCAGATAGTCGATGTGATCCGATGCAATCGTATAGGTTTCGTCGCATATGCCATCTCTGTCCGCATCGGTATTATTGGTCTGGCTGAATCCTGTGCCATTGGGGTGTGCCCAGTAGTTACCACCTAGATATGATCCACCGATAATGTTTGTACCTGCTGTTTTGGTGATGTTCCAGACGTTTCCGGTACTATCATTAATTAGAGTGTTGTTCGTGTTGTTGAAGTAGTTGTTGTAGATCAAGTTGTTGCTGGAATCATACAGATAGATGCCTAAATCGTTGTTCGATGCAATGTTGTTAGTAATAGTACATCCTTCAACTCCATAAAGATATATCCCGCTTTTATCATCACCAGTGACACCTGTTGCAGTAAATCCGTTTATAGTCACGTTATCTGCAGTCACGTGGAATACATGATCATTTGAAGAAGCAGCCTGAACAATGGTATCATCCGGATTTCCTGATTCTGATATTATAGTTAACTTCTTGTACACATTCACATTCTCTGTGTATACCCCAGGATAGACAATAATCGTGTCACCGTTGGTTGCAGCATCAACAGCATCCTGGATGGAATCTGCAGAGTTCACATTAATCTCAGCTGCACCAGACTTTGAAGCATAGATAGTGTTACCCCATCTACCCATGTTAGCTCTGTCACCATTGTTCTCAGGCTCATTAGAATAAGGATCAGATGGATCAGCACCATCAATACATGGACTTTGCTCTGCTGATGTCTCCCAATTATCTCCATCCCAAACTCCTGCAGTAGATTTTAGGGTATAGATATCATTGGTAGCATCATAGAATTTAGAATCTACATGAGTATCATAACCTCCTTCAGTTACACCCAGATAATTACCACCATCACAATCATAGATATTATTGTAGTTACTATTGATAGTGTGTGAAGATGATTCGTGGTTAGCAATACCATATTGATGTGAGCCATACGTGCTCATGCCCTGTATGATGTTGTTCTCAACAGTAATAGTGTATCCGGTAGGAGATAAGCCATAATTGAGATACTCCTCACAAGCAACACCATCACCCTCTCCATCAACAATAGTATTATATTCTACTACTGCTTGATCCATACCATAGACATTAATACCACCAGCATTATCATCATATCCTAATCCTTCATATATCATATTATGATGGATATAATTACCAGTCGTCTCTGATTTGGTACCACCACTTGATACTCTGGCACAAAATAATATAGCCCATTCTCTTACATTGTGAAACTCATTATACCTGACTTCATTATCCTTACATTCAGTTCCAGCACCATTATCATTGACATAAGAGATATAGACACCATGGTCACTCCACTGAGTATCAGAGAAGAATGTATTATTCTCAATCAAGGCCCCTGATACTTCATCTAACCTGACACCAGCATTGGAATAAATCTCATTGAAGTTATTATCATGGATCCAAACCCTATTATCTCCAGTATATCCAGTGTACACAATATAGATGTTACAATGCCCAGAAATATAGAACTCATTATCATAAATCTCAATTCCAGGAAGCTCCTCACCATAATTGGCAAATTTGATAGCATCTCCTACACCATCCTCAAACTGACAATCATGAACAGTGAGATTATTACCTCTTATAGAGATTGTTTCTCTCACAGTCATTCGAGAAATGGACTGGTTATACCTATCAGCATCAAAGATAATGTTGCTGATTTCGATATCATAGCCTCTATTATAAACCCTGTAACTGAGATCAGTTCCACCAGTTACCATCTGCTCAAAGTCATTTTCTGTCAAGCCTGACTTCAGCTTAACTCTGACTCCTGAAGCACCAGTGAAATGGGTGTCATCATGAATCTCAATCTGGTCACTGATGATATAATCGTTCGTGCCACCATCATTCTTCAGGTACACTGTCGTATAAGCATCATTGGCATCCACATAGTCTAGTGCCGCATTTATCTGGACCTGGTCAGCTACTCCATCACAATTGTAGTCACCATCATTATTTGCGGAGACGTAAACTATTGGCGGTGATAAAGCTGATGCAGTTCCTACGGTCATTAAAGCTAAAACTATTACAAAACACATCATTGCATGTATTCTCATTACTCCCACCACCCCATTATATTACGATCTCCAGAATCATCTACATCTGTAGAGATCACGATCGCTAAGGCAGAACATGCCAAAAAAACATCAGGTACAAAAAAGGCAGTGCCACCTTGTCGTCCACCACAGACGAATATGAACCTTTACTTAAAGATTATATTTTATTTTATAAGTACATTGTTAAAGAATATCAGATGACATGTAAAATATGTTAAGAAATCCATAAATGGTAACGCTGTTAACAAAACGGAATAATCAATAAAATAGATATTATCAGGCTTTAAACAGAAGAAGTCAGGTGTTTGAATCTCCACGAAACCATCTGTTTCTTTTAACCTTTTTGATGGCTTTTTCCAGCGTTTGAATCCTTTTTATTTCTAGTTTTATGTCAAATCTCATAATGAAACAATTTCAGGATCTCATTTCGGGTATTTTACCTCCTTTCAACAAAAGCCAAAACATAAACAACAATTCCCCCCAACCCAGAACCAGGCTAATTGCCACGTCGAAGCTGGGAAAAAGAAATTTGCCAAAGTTATCTATTAGATAGCTTAAACCTGCAACTATCAACAAGATACCTAGAATTCTGGGAATGTAGTCTGATTTGAAAACCAAATAACCAAGGAACGCAAGATGAAGGCCAAAAAAGACTAATCCAATGGCCCATCCATCACTAAACGCATTAATATATAGCATCGCCTGAGCATGCAACTGATCTGTTTCAAATACTGTCAAGTAGTCAGCACCACTTAAAAGTAGCAAAACAATAACAAGAAAAACCAGACTGAATGTTAAAATTGTGGCATACACCAACCTGAACCACGCCATAAGCAACGAGAGACTCTTGTTTACTGGTTTGAGTAAAACATAAAGTGCCCAGGCCACCAACACATCAAGAATAATCACGATTATAAAGCTACAAATAGCCATGCGGAATAGCCCCACATTAGCCATAATATTATTTGCTGTTTCTGTGGCATCTCCCGGCACAATCAGACTCGGAAGAGCAAAAAAATGAGCGAAGAGAGCGAATATAGTCATGATCAGAAGCCCAAACCCTGCGACTATTGCAGCTTCGCGTTGTGATATATCAGCGATACGGTTTGTCATTTCAGTTCCCACTAATTTGGTAGGTTTTTTATTATGTTCCAAAGTTATGACTACATTTCCCTTTTTGTGTCCTTTTTCGACATACCTGTGAGCCTCGGTAATCGGTTCCAACGGATAGCGTCTATCAATGACCGATTTTATCTTTCCCGCCTCAATAAGCTCTTTGAGGAAGATCAGACGCTCTGGAACTGGTCCAGGTTTCCATTGCCTTAGGTTTTCATTCTTTACCGTATTCGCCAATTTCACGAGTACCCAAATAAGTCTTCGATTCAACATACCTGAATGCTTCTAGTTCTTCTTTTTCGAATTCGGCACGCTTCTCAAGAGCTTCTATGGATGGCCATTCCTCGATCCCAATAAAATCCCACTCTTCGTTGGACCAACGGCAGTCAATCGTCATCATGAGTTTCATCCCGAGTTCGTCCATTTCCTCGCGATCCTTACGCATGAACTCATACTTTTCCTCTTCAGACAGGTTATAAAATGCTTCCTTGATTTTGGCGAAATACAGTCTCAGGATAGGTTTTTTCTCATCCATTTTATCACTTCCTCCACCTAATTTAAGCAGCATAACTGCTCATATAAAAAATGGTACATAATATACATATAAAGTTTACGAACTCATTCCGAACCCAAACATCATTTCTTTTAATTAATTTCCTGAAAAGGACTTCTTCCAACTCCAAGGCTTTTGCCGAACTTCTGCTGTGGTTTAGGATATATGTTACCACCATGACTTCCAGTAAAAAACGCAAGGATACGACCATCTTACAAAACTACTAATTCCAAAACAACCCATCATTTGGTAACATGCAAAAAATTCCCCCTATACTCCTGATAGGAACCTTATCCATGCTCTTTGCAGAAGTATTTTCAGGAGCTTCACAGACATGGTTCATCAGCGGCTGGGGGATTCTTGTAACATTTCCGCTCTATCTGGCCCATTTGTTGTTCTTTTTAGGGATCGCCTTAAAGACAGAACGGACCTCATTGTCCCAGCTTTATCTTTTTGGAGTGCTCTTCGCTTTGTACGAATCATGGATCACCAAGGTCCTGTGGGCTGGCTATTTCGATTCCGAGGGGCCATCAATGGGAACCTTTCTTGGATTGGGGATCGGTGAATTTCCCATACTGGTCTTTTTCTGGCATCCGATAATGTCTTTTATCGTACCGACACTTGTTTTTGAGATATTGACCGGAAAGGTGCTAACAGGACATGAGTTTATTCTGGAAAGAACGAGAAGGAAAACATCCATGATAGTGTTTTTCCTGATATTGATAAGCACTTTCATCGCTAACGGGAACCAGTTCGATCTCGTATCTGCAAATATTTCCCTGATAGGGACATTGTCGATAATTGCAGTGCTTTATAAGTTCACAAAGGATAGTGACCTGAGTTACCTGGAATTGGGCAAAAGGAGTTTCAAGCTACTGGGGAGCTACCTAATTTTACTTTATATTGTAACATTCCTGTACCTTCTTCCTGAAAGGATAACTACAACCATTCTGCCTTACATATCAATACTGTATTCTATGCTATTCCAATAATTCTCATATACGATCCACCAAAAAGGAAGAGGAATTGGACATATTGGGAAGCAGCTCTTATTCGACCCGGAACCTTATCATTTTCATACCATTACTGATACTTGTAGTCAATATCGCATGCATTGTACCGGAGATCAGCTTGCTGGTTTTGTCTATTACTTATATACTGCTCACAATAATAGGAGTACTGCTATTTTTATGGGTAATCTGTAATGTCTGGAAACACTATCATTCTGGAAATTCAATTGAGCATTGAAACTATCCAGATCAAGATATTTCAGGCGACAAAGGAACACTAAACCCAAATACACTACCACTACCGGGTTCACTTTCAACCCAGATCTCACCGCCGTGTAATTTTATCAATTTTTTAGCAAGGGAAAGGCCAAGACCTGTACCTCCAAACTGACGATTCGAAGATGATTCCACCTGTGTAAAAGGCTTGAAGAGATCGCATTGGGCAGATTCCGGTATTCCGATCCCCGTGTCTTCAACTTTGATTACCAGAGTGTCAGCATTATTTTCTGTCCGGATCATTACTGAACCGCCTTCGGGGGTGAACTTTATGGCATTGGATACCAGATTGAAAAGGACCTGGGTTAATTTTAGCCTGTCAGCATTGATGCAGATATCGTCGGCTCCAATGCTTGTGCTCAGGCAGAGATTCTTATTTTCTGCAAGAGGGGAGACAACTGCTTCCACGTCATTTAAAACGTCCCTGAACAGGAATTTTTCATGCTGAAGTTCCATTTTACCAGCTTCTATCTTTGAAAGATCCAGAATATCATTGATAAGGGTCAGCAAATGTTTTCCACTTTTGGAGATGTTACTTACATATTTCATTTGTCTATCAGCGAGAGGTCCTGCTTCACTATCAAGAAGAATATCTGAAAAACCAATAATAGAATTCAGGGGAGTTCGAAGTTCGTGGCTCATGTTAGCCAGGAATTCGCTTTTTAATATATTAGCCGCCTCTGCTTCGTTTTTTGCATCCAAAAGGACTTGTTCTATATTCTTATGTTCACTAATATCCCTGGAAATGCTCAGAATAGCAGGCTTGCCATCATATTCCATCAACTGGGCACTCATTTCCCATGGTATTTCAAAACCATCTTTTCGCAGGATTACCATTTCAAAGATGCAATTACCCATCCGGCAAACTTCTTCCACCCTTTTGCTAAAATTCGCTGCACATTCCAGAGAATATGTCTCTTTTATGTTCTTCTGCAACAACACTTCCCTGCTATAATCCAGACATTCACATGCTCTGGAATTCGCTTCAAAAATATTTCCATCCAGATCATAAAGGAAAACCGGATCATTGGAATTATCAAAAAGGGCCTTGAACTTGTGCTCGGATCTTTTCAAGGCTTCCTCTGCAAGTTTCCTTTCAGTAATATCGACAATAATGCCCTGGAAACGAGTTGGCTTTCCGGACCTGTTCATCTCTATCAATGACGTCTCACTTACCCAGTGAGTATTAGCTTCACGGTCCAGTATCCGGTATTCCTTTGTGAATTCAGTAGACCCTTTTTTTATACATTCAGAAAGGCCCATAAAATAATCATCAATGTCCCAGGGATGAATTAGATCCTCATAAAGAACCTTATGGGACATGAGATCTTCTGCCGAATATCCAAACTGGGATATATTCTCTGAAACGAACTCAACGGGGAAACCGTTTCCGGAATTCCTGAGGAAGGCAACCACAGGACTATTCCGGTAGATAGACTTCAGCTCTTTTTCCTTTTTCATCAACTCCGGAGAAAATCGCAGGTGCTTCCTGTACTTGCTGCTGAGCAGGTCAATCAGACTGATCCACATACCATTCTTTTTCATGATGGTGTTTTCCCGGTCATCCATCAGTTCAAAGACATCTGAAGAGGAAAAGGACTCCAGAGGACATGTGAATAAGGTTGTGAGCTCAATATCTGAAGTTGCAGAAATGATAGATTTTCGGCATTGCCTGAGAAAAGGCAGCATTTGACCTTCATCCGAGATCAGGTCAATATTGACCCTCAGTCCATTAAATCCACATTTAATAGCAGATTTGTGTTTCTTTTCTATGAATTCGAGTATAGCCTTGCAAAATGCTTCAGCATCAGAAAGCAATTCCAGGTCCACAAGAACAAGATCAAAATTCGAGGAAAAGGATTTCTCGTTAACGAAGATGGTCTTTTCCTTGAAGAAAGCATCCGGATCTTCATTGTTTTTTACTCCGGGTGTTATCCAGACACATAGATCATTGTGTTTAAATCCGGACCTTAAAAAAGACGAGACAAAATTAATTACTTTATCACCGTTTCTATATACAAGAGTAATATTTTCACCATGCGGAACGTCTGATATAGGAAGGTTCATTTTTTGTGAATATTCTTGCATGTTATTAACACCTGGATTCTGGATCATATGTATTCATAGATAGCGAAATTATGGGATCGGAAGTAAGTATTGAATTAAAACAAATTAACTTTACATACATCAAGTTCGTCTGTATTACAGCATTTTATATAAATATTACCCATCGAAATAAGGTATCTCAACCGTTATGCAAAAATAAATAAAGATAAACTCTCTTGAACTGACTCAAATATAGCATCCCGAAATCATAATAACCCATCCAGACTATCAAACAGCTATGACCCTCTTATCAAAAAATGAACTGAGAGAGCTTGTACTTACGAATCCACCCCTTGTAGAGAACATGATAGATATGGATACCCAGCTCCAGCCTAACGGTGTGGAGATGACACTTCAGGAAGTTAGGACCATTGAAGGTGCAGGAGCGGTTGACTTTGACAATTCCGGCAGAAGGATATCCGAAGGCAGTAAGATCGAATTTGATGAGAAAGGCTGGATACACCTTGAACCAGGCATATACAAGGTCCTTTTGAACGAGATCGTCAACATACCAAAGACGCTGGCAGCCATCGCCAAACCACGTTCCAGCCTTATCAGGTGCGGAGCTACCCTTGAAACTGCTGTATGGGATGCAGGATATTGTGGAAGGAGTGAATGCATGCTAGTGGTGTACAATACCGCCGGGTTCGACCTCCAGAAAAACGCCCGCATAATGCAGCTGCTTTTCTATCATCTTCACACAGAAGTGGATGAAGGCTATTGTGGAAGATACCAGCATGAGAATATCTGACATGGCAGGTAATAGCATCTACGTAAAGGATATGTAATATAATAGGCATCTCCCCTAGCATGAGCGAAATTGGCAAATCTGTCAGGATGGAGCGTATATTCGACAGAAATACGGGAAACGCAATAATAATACCAATGGACCATGGGGTCGGTGCAGGACCTATCAAAGGTCTGATCGACATGCCATCAACTGTTAACAAGGTTGCAGAAGGCGGTGCAAATGCTGTCCTTGGTCACATGGGACTCGCAAAACACGGACACCGTGGCTATGGCAGGGATGTAGGACTTATCATACACCTCTCCGGTTCCACAGCACTCGGACCTGACCCAAACCATAAGGTCCTTGTCACGACCGTTGAGGAAGCTATAAAAGTAGGCGCTGATGCAGTTTCTGTTCACATCAACGTTGGTGCGGATGATGAAGCAGCAATGCTCCAGGACCTTGGATATATCGCAAAGAAATGTGACGAATGGGGAATGCCTCTTCTCGCAATGACATATCCCAGAGGTGCAAAGGTCGAATCCGAGCTTGATGTGGAATACGTGAAACACGCAGCAAGGATTGGTGCCGAACTTGGCGCAGACATTGTCAAGACAAGCTACACAGGCGACCCTGACTCTTTCAGAGAGGTCATTGATGGTTGTCCGGTTCCTGTAGTTATTGCAGGCGGTCCTCAAATGGACACTGAAAAGGAGCTGCTCGAAATGATCTATGATGCACTTCAGGTCGGCTGCAAGGGTGTCGCAATGGGCAGGAACGTCTTCCAGTCCGACAATCCAACCAGGCTTGTCACTCGTATCTCAAAGGTCGTCCATGGTGGAATGACAGCAGACGAAGCCTTGGAAGACTGAAATATAATCACATGCCGGAGCTTCCGGCACTCACTTTTTTCCTTTTTAAAGATTTTCTTAATATCAAAGATTTTGCAAGATAGCGGAAGCTTTCGCATGTTCCAGTGAGCAAAAATATCATTTAAAGGAATAGATGAGATTCAAATGATAAGTAAAGAATTGCATTTGAGAAATCATATTTGATGAAAAGGTAAGAATTATAGCAAGATCGGTGATGGAATAACCAACAAAATCAGTTAGTAGTGGTGGTACAATATGATTTACGATCTTGCTTAAGTATTACAATATATTAATAACTATATATAATTTTCGAAATTGTTTTTGTTTTGCATGTGACAAAAATAAATGCAAAATTTTAGACTGATCAATACGATATGTGATTACTTGAATAAATAATAAAGATAAGCAGTTTGAAAATAAAAACTTAAAGCTAGAAGCTTTAGTAATAAGTAAAAATGAAGAGTAATAGCAAGACCGTGATGGAATGACCAATAAAAAATCAGTTTGTGGTGGTGGTGGTACGATATGATTTTTTCGGTCTTGCCTAAATATTACTATGCTTTAGTAACTATATAAAGATGTTGCTGGTCATCATAATAATAATGAGATGTTTATTATTGAACATACATTTTTCTAAACTCAGCATCAATGTAACCAAATGAAAATAAATAACCAAAGTAATTTACCATCATTATGCATCTGATCTTAGCAGGTCAGACAAATAAATTTATAAAAAAATACCAGATATCCGAAGCATAAAGTCAATATATTTATGATTGAACGTTCCCTTTATAGACACAAATTTATATGTGGAAAGTGCGTTAATCAAAAATAGAAACCAGCCAACATATTGAAAAATATATAAATGAACTCGGGTTTCAGATATTCCCATTGCATACAAACAGGAAATATCGATAATATAGCATATTATCACCCCCAACAATATGATCGCGAACTTATGAGGATCTATCATGGACAGGTATGAACAGGTAATTGAACTGGCAAAAAGACGAGGTTTTTTGTGGAACTCCTTTGAGCTGTACGGAGGGGCTGCAGGTTTTTACGATTACGGACCTCTTGGAAGCACTTTAAAACGCAGGATCGAGCAGATCTGGCGTGAACTCTACGTCATCCATGAAGGGTTCATGGAGATCGAAACACCTACAATTGGCATAGAAGATGTTTTTGTTGCATCCGGTCATGTCGGAGGTTTTTCCGACCCACTCTGCGAATGTAAAGAATGTGGTGAAGCATTCAGGGCAGATCACCTTGTTGACAAGATCGTAGAAATTGCAGATGCTTTGAGCAACGAGGAACTTGACAGGCTGATCAAAGAGAACAACATTGGGTGCCCTGAATGTGGCGGTGAACTTGGTGAGGCTTATGAGTTTAACCTGATGTTCAAGACAAGTATTGGCCCGGGCACAGGAAGACAGGGCTACATGCGTCCTGAAACTGCACAGGGAATGTTCGTGAATTTCCAGAGATTGTCCCGATACTATCGTGAAAAGCTGCCCTTCGGTGCAACCCAGATAGGAAAATCATACCGTAACGAGATCTCACCAAGACAGGGAGTGATAAGACTTCGTGAATTTACACAGGCAGAAGCAGAGATATTCACTCATCCGGAAGAAAAGACCCATCCAAACATTGGAAGGTTCGAAGATGTTACATTAAATCTCTACTCAGATGAAGCACAGCAGAAGGGCGTTATCGAACAGATGACCGTCAGGGAAGCCATCGACAGGAAGATCATCGCACATGAGTTCCTGGCATATCACATTGCACTTACAAACAACTTCCTGCAGCGTGTAGGTATTGCTGCAGACAAACTAAGGTTCAGGCAGCACCAGAAGGATGAGATGGCACACTACGCTATCGATTGCTGGGATGCTGAGATATTGACAGACAGGTTCGGGTGGATCGAGGTCGTTGGAATTGCAGACAGGACAGACTATGACCTGATGGCACATGCAAAAACAAGCGGCACAGAACTTGTGGTCCATGTCGAATACGATGAGCCGAAGATGATCGAACAGTTCGTGGTCAAGCCCAACATGGCCAAAATGGGACCTCTGTTCAAAGGAAAGGCAAAGACTGTTGCCGATGCACTTAAAGAATTAAGCTCCGACGAGCTTGACAAGGAAGAGATCAAGGTAACCGTTGATGGCGAGGATTTCACAGTACCTTCTGACATCATATCCTATACACAGGAAACTGTCAAGGTCAGCGGAGAAAAGATCGTACCGCATGTCATCGAACCATCCTATGGTATTGACAGGATCCTCTACTGCACCATGGAACATGCTTTTGAAGAAGAAATGGTCGCTGCCGAAGGAGAGGAAGAGGAAAGGATAGTCCTCAGGTTCCAGAACGAGGTCGCCCCTGTGCAGGTAGCGATCCTGCCACTGCTTACAAGAGAAGAACTGATGGATCCTGCAAAACAGATAGCAGAAAAGCTTCGAAACAGGGGACTGCTTGTAGCCTATGATGACTCAAGAGCTATCGGTCGCCGTTACCGAAGGAACGATGAGATAGGTACCCCATATTCCATAACCATCGATTACGATACACTCGAGGATAATTCCGTGACCATTCGTGACCGTGATACAATGGAACAGGTCAGGGCTCCAGTAGATGGTATTGAAGATGTAATATACGACCTTGTCTATGGAAAGAGGGACTTTGAGACCGCAGGTGTGAAGCTGTAAATACTTTCACACCACTTGCCTCATATTTAATAAGGTTAAGAACGTAATTGCATCAAGCAACTTTCAAACCTATAACGAATATGAGCAACTACATCAAACACCCCCTGGTCAAATCAGATACTATAGAACAAAGACTCTATCAACTTGACCTTGCCGGAAAGGCACTATCAGCACCAACACTGGTAGTGTTGCCAACCGGTCTTGGCAAGACCATCGTTGCTCTTCTTGTTATTGTTTCCAGATTGGAAAAAACCGGTGGGAAGGTGCTGATCCTTTCCCCCACTAAACCACTCGTTGAGCAACATGCTTCTTTTTTAAAGACTGCCCTTAATGTACCCGAAGAAGAGATACTGACATTCACAGGTGCAGTTTCCCCTGAAAACCGGGCAAAGCTCTGGGAAAAGGGACGAGTGATCATCTCAACACCACAGGTCATCGAGAACGACATCCTCACAAAAAGGATAAGCCTCGAGGATATTTCACACATCACTTTTGACGAGGCACACAGGGCTGTCGGCAATTATGCTTACACCTACATTGCTGAGAGATATTTTCAGGACGCTAAAAACCCGCATTGTCTTGCGATCACTGCAAGCCCGGGAAGTACCGATGAGAAGATCAGTGAGGTCTGCAATAACCTCTTCATAAGTTCAGTTGCCATCAAGACAGAATCCGATTCTGATGTTGCACCATACATTCACAAAAAAGAGATAGAATGGAAGCACGTTGTACTACCGGATGAAATGAAGGAGTTGAAGAAGCTTCTGGACAAAGTGCTTGATGACAGGTTCAAGAAACTCGGAGAACTTGGATATTCACTTCCATACGGGAAGAATGCTTCAAAGAGGGATCTGCTGGGCCTGCAGAAAAAGTTGCAGGGCGAACTGAGAGGTATGGCCGATCCTGCAGTGTTCAGTGCATTATCCATACTGGCTGAGATCATGAAAGTAAATCATGCTGTAGAGATAATTGAAACACAGGGCATCGAATCCCTTTCAAAATATGCTGACCGGCTGGAGAACGAAGCCACCTCAAAGAGCGGAAGCAAGGCTGCAAAACGTCTTTCTGAAGACCTCTATATGAGACAGTTCTACCACAGGATAAAGGAATGCAGCACCGAACATCCAAAACTTGCGGTTGTTAGTGATCTTGTTTCAAAGGAACTCAAAGACAAACCGGATTCCCGGGTTATTGTCTTTACAAATTATCGTGACACCTCTGAGATGGTGACAAGTGTACTTTCCAAAATGGAAGGAATACGACCTATCAAGTTCGTAGGACAAAGCTCAAAGTTTCGCGACAAGGGGCTCACCCAGAAACAGCAGGTTGAGATCATAGAGAAGTTCAAGGCCGGAGAGTATAATGTCCTTGTAGCAACCTCAGTGGCTGAAGAGGGACTCGACATACCTGCTACCGACCTTGTACTGTTCTACGAACCGGTGCCCTCCGAGATAAGGAGTATACAGAGAAAAGGTCGTACAGGCAGGAAACATGAAGGAAGGGTTGTCGTCCTTGTGACCAAAGGCACACGGGATGAAGCATACTACTGGAGCTGTACCCATAAGGAACGCCGGATGCAGAGCAATATGCAACAATGGCAGGACAGAATGTCCTCTGATAATGGGAATCAGGATGTTACAAGCGAATTTGGAGTCACCCAGAAGCAGCAGACAGGACTCTCAGATTTTACAGATAACGAAGTGACAGTTGTCCTTGACCAGAGGGAGATCCGAAGCACTGTTGCACGAAACCTTGAGAAGATGGGGATTAATATAGTTGTCAAGACCCTTGAGGTCGGAGATTATATCGTCAGCGACAGGACAGCCATTGAGCGTAAGAGTGCCGAGGACTTTGTGAGTTCCCTGCTTGACAGGGACCTTTTCAGGCAGATATCTGACCTTGCAGGAGCCTATGATAAGCCCATACTGATAATAGAGGGAAAAGGCTTGTTCACCTCCAGAATGCTTAATCCGAATGTAATACACGGAACCCTTGCATCCCTTGTGCTGGATTTCGGCGTCTCTGTGCTATACACACGAGATCCTGAAGATACAGCATCCCTGATCAGCATCCTGGCAAAAAGGGAACAGGTTGATGAAAAGCGAGATATCAGTGTGCACGGAAAGAAGTCATCAATGTTACTTTCACAGCAGCAGGAATACATTGTGTCCTCCATTAGTGATATTGGTCCCAATGCTGCGAGGAATCTGCTCGAACATTTTGATACAGTCGAAAATATTATGAAGGCAGAGCAGGATGAATTAATCAAAGTCAGGAACATAGGACCAAAGACCGCATCAAAGATGAGGGAAATTCTTACAAGCAAATATAAAGGATAAAAGGAGAGCAGGGCCAGAATTACCTTGCATCCGGTTAAAACATATTGATTTCTATTTTTATTGGCCTGACCCACACCTAATCTATTAGACTGATATTTACATCAGTCAGGCCATTCAATTAAGTCTTTCAAGGATATCAAGGCATTTTTCCATGATCTCAAGATACTCCCTGATCCTGCGAGGGTCATTCTCGGATTGAATGAGACTTGCGATGGACTCTAACTTCATTTTCAGCATATCAGCAACTGAACCCATGCCTTCCACGTGTTTAATTGGCGATGTCGGCACAGATTCCGACCGGACATCAGGAGAAGCAAAAGAGATTGGGACTTGATCTGCCGAAAGTTGTCCTGCAGGTTCTGAAAATGTTGTGACTCCATGACCTGCAGCCTTCTGTGGAACTGTGGATGCTTCTGGCCTCATCATTTGTTCCTGTGAAGCCATATCCGTGCCAACGCCTTCACCCTGGCAGAGAGGACAAAGGACATCACCGTGATACCTGAACATAGGAGCTCCACATGTTGTGCAGTGCTGTGCAAGCATTGTGCCACCAAGTTCCAGTAGTCTTGATATCTGTTTTATTTTATCATCACTATCGCTCATTTATTCACCTTTTCACTTACTCCATGAATGAAAGTCTTTTTATAGGATATAATTGTTAGGGATACTACAGCATTGATTCTTATTTTATATCATTAAACCATTTTAAGGTGATCCAAATGTTAGGAGCCAGCCAACCTGAAGACGTCATTAAGCAATGTACACAAGTGTTAGAACACATCGCAAACGATAATTCAGTTCCAAGGAACATCAGACGTTCAGCAAATGACATCCTTGCAACATTGAACAACGAAGCAGAGCCACTTTTCCTTAGAACATCATCCAGCATTTCAATACTGGAAGACATCAGCAACGACCCAAACATCCCGTTGCACACAAGAACCCTTATCTGGAATGTTGCAAGCCAGCTTGAAACAATTCCTGTAGACGATTAATATCAAAGCGACCCACGATCAGTGGGAAGAGATCCGGTCTGATAATTCAGACCAAACTTATCCTTTTATTTTATGCATCTTGTAGCTTACATGCTGTTCCCGAACGTAAGTGTAATAGCCATTGATAACTTTTTATGCATGAAATTACGATTACTAACGACGATCATTACTATAAATTAAAAGAGATTTTACCATGAAATTCAATCCTGAAGCCATAAGGAAAGCAACCAAAGAAGACTTTGATGCTGCATGGAAAAATGGGAAGGACCTTGTTCACAGATCAGGTCTGAATCAGCAGTACCCACACACCTCATTCAATTTCGGAAAAGCACATCCGGTCTACGATACAATATCAAAGCTCAGAGAAGCCTATATGCGCATGGGCTTTGATGAGATGATGAATCCACTAATTGTGGATGAGCGTGAAGTTCACAAGCAGTTCGGCCACGAAGCACTGGCAGTCCTTGACCGCTGTTTCTACCTGGCAGGATTACCAAGACCAAACGTCGGCATCTCCGACCAGAGGATTGCAACAATAAAAGAGATGCTTGGAGGCATTGATGATGACGGTATCGAGATCATCAGGAAAGTTCTCCATTCATATAAGAAAGGAGAAGTTGAAGGAGATGACCTTGTCCCCGAGATCGCCCTTAAGCTTGATGTATCAGATTCACTTGTTGTCGAAATGATCGATCAGGTCTTCCCGGAATTCAAGGAACTTACTCCTCAGGCTACCAGGAAAACACTTAGAAGTCACATGACATCCGGATGGTTCCTTTCCCTTTCAGGAATACTGGAACGTGCAAGACCCCCATTCCACTTCTTCTCAATTGACCGTGCTTTCCGGAGAGAGCAGCAGGAAGATGCATCAAGGCTCATGACCTACTATACCGCATCATGTGTGATCATGGACGAAGATGTCACAGTGGACCATGGAAAGGCAGTTGCACAGGGACTCCTGTCCCAGTTTGGTTTCGAAAAGTTCCTTTTCAGGCCTGATGAGAAGAGAAGCAAATATTATGTCCCTGACACACAGATCGAAGTATTTGCATACCACCCAAAACTTGTGGGTTCAAATACAAAATACTCCGATGGCTGGATAGAGATCGCAACCTTTGGGATCTATTCACCAACCGCTCTTTCAGAGTACGACATACCATACCCGGTCATGAATCTTGGACTTGGTGTTGAAAGGCTCGCCATGATCCTTCACGACTCCACTGACCTGCGTGCCCTGACATATCCACAGATCCCACAGTATTCCGAATGGACCTTGAAGGACGGAGAACTGGCAAAGATGATATTTGTAGATAAGTTGCCTGAAACCACCGAAGGTCAGGAGATCATGGACAGTATCGTTGAGCAATGCGAACTCCACTCATCAGAACCAAGCCCATGCGAATTTGCCGCCTGGGAAGGATCGATCAACGGAAAGAAGGTCAAAGTATCCGTGGTGGAGCCTGAAGAGGATACAAAGCTCTGCGGACCGGCAACATTCAATGAAGTACTTGTCTATGAGAATGACGTTCTGGGACTTCCCAACAACAAGAAATGGAAGAAGGCTTACGAGAACCACTCTGCAAGAACAGGTGTAAGGTTCCTTGATGCTTTTGCCGCACAGGCAGCCCGGGAGATCGAAGAAGCTGTTGAGAACGGCGAGAGTACAGTGGAAACCCGTGTCAGGATCGTCAAGGTACCATCCGAGATCAACATAAAGCTCGACCCGCTTGCCCAGAGATATATAACAGGCAAGAATAAGAAAATTGACATCCGCGGACCTGTTTTCACAACTGTCAGGGCAGAGATCGAATAAAAACAAAATCATTTGTAAGAGGAAATATGTTCACAGAGATCGCAAAGCTCATGGATAAAGGTGAGCCCGTCTGCATAACCTTTGAAAATGAAGGATCAGGAGAAGAATACGACCTCCTGTACTGTGAACTTATTACAAAAGCACGCGACGGAGAGGTATTCCTTGCCTCTTCCCAGCGATGCCCTCCGGGAAAATATGTTCTCGGAGTTTCTGAAGACAAGCCGGATGGCTATTACCTCAAGTCCGGCCGTTATGTTGACAAAAAAACTGCTGCCAACGCAGCTTCTTCTCTCCCAAGGGTCAACAGGGAATATGACCACATAAAGATCGAGCCATTGTCAAACAACAATGGTCACTTTGATGTGATGATACTCTACCTGATACCTGAAAAAGCTATGAGAATCGTTCAGGCTATGGCATATAACGATGGAGAGCGTTTGTGCATCGATACCTTCGGTGCAGCTTCCATATGCGGAGACTGCACAGCCCTTGCATACGAAAAAGGGATAGGATTGTCCTACGGCTGTAAAGGTTCCCGCAAGCACAGTGGCTATAGTGATAATGAGATACCCATAGGCATACGCTTTGACAAAGCTGAAAAAATAGAAAAGGGATTAAGGAACATCCCTGAAACAAGAAATTGATCAAGCCTTAATGTGCTTCGACCCAGCTTTCTTTATGTACTTTGATAAAACTTTAACGTGCTTCGTAGAAGCACATATCCTCAGCTACCACACGAGTCTCTTTTCCAATTTCGTTGGAAAGTACCTTGCTTATGCGGGCAATGCCTTTGGCCTGGAGCTGAAGCCGGATCATCATGGTCTCATGTTCTTCAAAGAACATATCGTTCCCGGTTATGGTCCTGTGTGTTGACAGCTGGTGTTTTATCACTTTTGCAATAATACCTGTGTTGCCACGTGTTAGATCCTGTATGGATGTGTGAGTCAGAAAGATATCATCACCAACACCCACATTCAAAGATGTGAAAAAGTTCTGAGGAGTGCGTATCTCGATCGTGCGCAACTGATGGTCCTTCAACTCAGAGATAGCTGAATCCGATATACCCGTAAGTGCGACGTATTCCATTTTGATCACCCGTACATTGGGAACTCTTTTCTTGGTATTGTTGACTGTTCAGTTGTGCGAACATCTTCAGCAAGCTTCTGCATCTCAACCTCGATCTTCTCTGCCTGCTCAATAAGGCCCTCCGTATCTATTGAAAATCCATAAAGGGAATTCAGAACATCTACAACTACTGCTGCTGCCCGGGGATCAGGGTTCTGGGTCTTGGTTGCCCCAAGAAGGCTTATGGCCGGCAGATTATGCATGAAACATTCTGCCATTACACTACCGGAAATACCGGAGATCGTACCCATCTGGAAGATCTCTACCTTTTCTTTGATCCTTTCCAGCATTTCTTCATTGGTCGCTGCACCAAAGACCTTGTTATCCTCCCCCATAGTAGCAATACCTGCGATAGAGATAACCTCTTTTACACCGACAGATTTAGCCCAGCCGACAAGTGCCTTGCTGACATCATAGGAAACAGAAGGATTGATAGGGATATCGGATACCACCATCACAATGTTATGTTCCTCACTCTCGTATATCCTGACCGGCATGTTGACAAGACCCTCATACAGAACAGCTATAGGAGGGAAATACCTGGATTCAATGGAACCGATATATTCCATGTCCAGTTCTTCGATAATTTGCTGGCTGGCAATATTGCCTACAAGACCTATTCCTGGAAAACCTTCGATCAATATCGGCTCTTTTGATCTTACAGGTTTTGTTATGATCTCTACATCGATCGCGTCATAATCATCTGTTTCTGACAAAAAAATCACCCTCTATAAAATGTAACCCCATCACTATTCAGTTCGTATACTTTACACTTATTAGATAATTGGAGATTCTCATAGATAAGAACATCGTTATTAGACCGGAGAACGACATACATAAGACCGATGATGACAAAATGCATTCAAAGAATGGAGAAATGATCATGGAGAGATCTATACAATATTTCGATGATGTCGGCAAACAGAACACCGACGATGTTGTGAAGGTAGCTGCTGAAAGAGCAGAAGAACTGGGAATAAAATATATTGTTCTTTCGAGTACTGAAGGTCATACAGCCCTGAAGATGGCAGAAGAGGTAAAGGGCAAAGACATAAAGATCATTGCCATAACCCACCAGTACGGACTCCGTGAGGATGGGAACTGGGAAATGGACGAAGATAACCTGAAAAAACTTCAGAAAATGGGCGTTCTGGTCACCACACAATCACACATGTTCTCAGGGGTAGAACGTGCGATCTCAAAGAGACTGGGCGGTGCAAGTCGTGCAGATGTAATCTCTGACACACTGCGTGCAGTCTTCGGAAAAGGCTTCAAGGTCGCCCTGGAAGTTGTGATGATGGCAGCAGATTCAGGCCATATCCCGGTCTCAAAGGATACCGAAGTAATAGCCATCGGAGGAACACGTCAAGGTGCTGATGTAGCGCTTGTGGTGAGACCCGCACATTCACAGAACTTCTTCAATTTGCAGGTTCGCGAGATCCTAGCAATGCCACGTGCAAAGGAAGAACCAAAATAAGATTAAATCAGATTGAAACAGAATCAAGTTAAAATACGTATTACATCTAAGGCATCTTTAGAGATGCCATCTTCTTTTTATAGTCGACCTTCTTGTCCAACTTATTCCACATTCGCTTCTTCGTCTTCATCCTTCTCGACAGGAGTGTTGTTTCCGGAAGCAAACCTTGATGGTCCTGATGCCTCTTTTTTGAAACTTGAAGCAGCTTTCAGGTTCATTGCGGTAAAAGCTACAATGAGCACGAAGGCAAGAGTTGCAATACCGATTACAGTTAAAGTATCCATGTAATTAAAAAAAGAATAAGTGTCGAAAAGACACTTACTGTGGCTTTTCGTACAATGCGGTCTTTGTCATCAGGACACCTTTCTTTGAGTGTGCCTGCCTGAAGACAGAGTCGTTTGCTTTCTCGATCTCACGTGCGTCGATTGCAAGCTGTGCTGCTGCGCGCATCATTTCATGACCGGTAGCAGTTGTGAGTGTGACCTGTTCGATCTCCTTCATCATGAAGCATGCAGGGAAGTTGATCTGTGCGACCTTGTCAGCCATGTGGAGTGCTGCAAGTGCCTTTGCCTTTGCGTATGGGTTGTTGAAACCTGCGCGCTCGATGCACTTCTCTGGCTTTGCGAGAATGTGTGGAAGCTCAAGGTCCTTTCCTGACTTGCCTTCATCGACCTGTGCGGCAACTGCATCAAGTTCTTCCTGGATCATCCTGACAACACCACAGGTTGAGAGGACCTTCATTGCATCGGAGTTGAAGGATGCCATCTCTACAGCATCAAGGAACTCTGTCTTTGCACCGATAAGTGGGTCTACGGTCATTACGATGTAACCGAAGCCTGCGTCTTGAAGTGCCTGTCTGTCATCTTTCTTGGTTGGACCATCGGAGATCACGATGCATGGAACGTCCTTGTACAGCTCACGTGCAGCGGTTGGACCTGGTGCACTTGAGTTAGGGCTGATCATGACATAGAAATCAGCACCCCATTCCTTGAATGCTTCTGTCTCTGCAGCTTCTGCTTTACCCATCTTAGGACCAGTTCCGAAAACACGTATACTGATACCTTCTCTTGCTGCGATCTCGTCCTGAACAAGGTCAATGACCTGACTCATACCAAGATTACCTAATTTAATAAATCCTATTTTTGCCATAGTAGATCACATTACTGCAACTACGGGTTAGGATATAATATTTTTGATTATTTCCACAAGACCACAATCTGAGAATACATCGATTTCACAAAAATAAAGCGAAGTTTTCGAAAGCACATCAAGTTTGTACTTTGCTAGTTTTAAAAATAAATATAGAAGAGAAAATATAGAGCAACTGTTTTATCCCTTATGCTATCCCATATAGTGTATATTATGTTAGTATTTGGATTAACGATCTGTTTCAGAAGGCATATCCTACCCGAAAAGCTTAAAAGTAATGTAGGGAATTGTACTTCAATCTCAGTACATCCCATTATTACTGATCCGTAATCAGGATTTTAAAGTTTCAGGTATGGTCAAGTGAATTCCAGCAATAATATTTCTCAGAAAAGATATTCTAAACTGATCGTTTTTGATATGGACAGTACGCTCATCGATGCAGAAAGTATTGATGAACTTGCACGTGCTGCAGGCGTTGTGGACAAGGTTTCTGTTGTTACAGAAAAAGCAATGAATGGCGATATCGACTATAATCAGGCTTTAAAGGACAGAGTTATACTTTTAAAAGGATTGAAGCTGGAAACTGCACAGGAAGCAATGAGGTCTATGAAACTCATGCCGGGTGCAGAAGAACTTGTAAAACATGTAAAATCCCTGGGATTCAAAACAGCAATGCTGTCAGGTGGCTTCACGCTATCAACTGACAGGGTTGGTGAACTCCTTGGTATAGATTACGTATACTCGAATGTGCTTGCTGTAAAGAACGGATATCTTACAGGCGAGGTCAGTGGTCCAATGACAGATAATTGCTCCAAAGAAGTGGTCTTTGAAATGATCGCAAAGGAGATCGGTTTTGAAACCTCTGATTGCATCGTTGTTGGTGATGGTGCCAACGATATTTGCCTCTTTAAACGAGCAGGATGTGCAATTGCATTTAATCCAAAACCAATTCTGCGCCAATATGCAGATGAGGTTGTTACCCAAAAAGACCTTAGGGCAATAATTCCGATCATAGATTCACTTGATCTGGATTAAAGCCCTACGCATCGTGCATTAGAAATGCATGAAATGCCAGCTTTTTTGCTGGAGCGGGAGGATATATAGAACATGTTGAAAGAATTGAACACCAAAAGGCAGGATCTTAAAACTGCATCTGAAGAAGCTAAAGAAAAGAGAAATGGATTGAACGCTGAAGCAAGCACTCTGGCTGCAAAGCGCAATGATCTCAACAAGAGCACAAAGGAACTCATCAACGAAGCACAGGAATACAAGAAGCTCCGTGACGAGAACAATGAGCAGGTTAAAGAGAACAAGGCAAAGCGTGACGAGATCAATGCCAAGGCCAACGAAGTATTTGCAAAGGTCGATGCATTACGTACCGCACACAATCTTACCGGTCCATCCATCAAGGATATCAGAAAAGATATTGACCGTCTTGAATTCACACAGCAGACAGAAGTGCTGACACCAGGCAAGGAAAAGGAACTGGTCAACAAGATCACAGAGCTTCAGAAACTCTATGTCGTTAAGCAGGAACAGCTCGAGAGCAACACAGAGCTTAAGACCCTATTAACAGAAGCACAGGAGATTCGCGACGAAGCATCACAATTCCACAATGTCCTTTCAGAATACGCACAGAAAGCACAGGAATATCATGACAAGATGATCTCCACTTTCAAGGAAGCCGACAAGATGCGTGCAGAATCTGATGCTGCTCACAAACAGTTTGTCGAGTTCCAGGAAAAGGCTGATGAACAACACAAGTTATTCATTGCAGCACAGAAAGAGATCAGGGACATCGATAAAGAAGTTCGCAAGATTAGGAAAGGCGAAGACACTGGCAGGAAGGTCGCATCCATGGAAGATGTGAGAAAAGATGCAGAAGACATCTTTGACAAGTTCAAGTCCGGTCAGAAGCTCACCACAGAGAACCTAATGACCTTGCAGAAATCCGGTCTGCTTTAATCGAAAATTTGACAACATCGAGGGTGGTTATTCACCCTCAATTTATTCTAACATTCATAGGATCTATCTGATCCATCTTTTTAAGTACTGTTTTTTTAGTAATGGATAGCTTGATAGTTATCACTATTTGTTTCAGATAAATAAATAAATAAATAAATAAATAAATAAATAAATAGAAATAATTCGATCGATAGTTAGATCAATTATTAGATAGGTCAATTCAAACTGATAAGTTCATAAAAATATAAGACCGATCATCACTAGTTCTAACTTAAAATGACCTTTTGAACAAAAAGATTAATCGAAGTTATGCAGTTTCCTGAAATTTGAATCCCTCATAAGGCAGGTTCCACCATTATAGGTCGAGTCCTTACGGATCTTGCGCCAGACATCGGAAAGCTTGTCATCGTGAATATTTCCAAAGGACAGAGGAAGGCACGAACAGGGGAATATGTCACCTTCCGGAGTTATGTGAAGCCACTTTCTTCCTGCAAAGCATCCCATCTTCTTTAGTACATGAGGGATTGGGAATACCTTAGGACCATCCATGTTCCCAGTACGCTTCACGAAATCGTCGAACTTCCTGTGATCCTCTGCACTCATCATCTCATCCAGACGGTTCATCCAGCGTCCCGTAGGGACTATCTCGAAGAAAGAGATCTCATGGACACCAAGATCTGTTGCTATTTTGTAGAAATCATCCAGTTCATCTATGTTTCTTGGAGATATGACCACATAGATATTCACGAGCAAACCAGCATCAAGTGAATTCTTAACAGCACCAATGGCATCCTTGAACACACCCACTCGCCCTCGCATAGTGTCATGTCCTTTTTCGGTAGAACTGTCAAGGCTTACGCTCAACATATCGAGCCCTGCCTCTTTAAGGGAAATTGCACGCTCTTTTGTCAACCCCACACCCGAAGTGAACATTCCGGTAGTAGCAAGGTCCCGATCAACATAGCTGATAAGCTCCTCAAGCCCCTCATAAACAAGCGGTTCGCCACCATCAAAAACAATAAAGGTCGAGCCCATATCGAGAACCTGATCAATTGTACTTTTGACATCCTCAGCAGACAACGAAGACCTGTTCAGAGTATCAGGAAGAGCACAGTGTATACAGTTATTGGGACAATCCTCAGTGATGGAAATTGTGACCTGTTCCGGAACCATCTTCCCACGTATGTAACCCATCTGACTTGATACCAGGCGATCAAAGGCCTTGCTGGGTATAGGGGGCATCCACGTAGAAAAAACAAGCTCGTTCTCTTTTACCAATGCAGGTCTTTGTCCTTCAAAAAGATCCAGCATCTCAGAAGTCAGTGGTTTGATAGCACGTGATGCAACTCCTGAAGTATGCATCCTGACAATTCCATCTTCGATCGTGGCATAGACCTTGTAAAAGGGATTTTTGTAAAAATAATACCTCTTGTCATTTACCATAAGATCACTTGTTCCTCAATAAGGCCCTGTAAGCCAGAAGGGACTTCGGATTCTTCTTTAGCATAAAAAGACCAAGCTGCATTGACCTGTGGAAAGAAGTACCTGAAAGGAAAGAGAAATCCACGCCTTCGAACGTCTTTATAAGATCGTCTATCTCAGGGTCTGTCATTTTACGCAGTGTTTCCAGACCTATACGGCCAAGCAGGTACTCTGCCTTGTATTCGGCATTCCACCTCTTACGATACTCAGAAAGAAACTTTGCCGATACGTTACCTTTTGCAATAGCTTCTGCAGCTACATCACCACACATCTGTCCTGCATGCATACTATATCCTATACCGGACTGTCCTGCAGCCCCTCCAACCAACATCACACCATCAGTCAGCATCTGTTTGGGTATAGTGATAATAGGATCTCCACCTACAGATCTTTCAAGGACAGTAAGTTCATCAAGACCTTTTATTTGCTTGAATTTTTCAACCCATCTTTCAAAGAATGGAGATACATCCTTCCCATGCCGCCTTACATAAACTCCAAGAGTGGCAAGGTTTCCCCCACATGGAGAATAAGTGGATTTCCAACCAGGGCAATGATTTCCAACATAATATTCGAACATATCAGGCTCACCAATGCCTTCGGCCTCTACAAATGCTTCCATTGCCCATGCAATATCATTGGGATACCTCATTGGCTTGAGTCCAAGCAAACCGGCCATCTTTGAATTGATGCCATCGGACACGATCACCAGAGAACAGGATAAAACGCCATCCGAGGTACTGAGGTTCATGACACCATTGCTTCTGAAGACACTACTTACCTCAACACCCATACGAAGCTCTGCTCCGGCGTCCATGGTCTGGTTTGCATAATATTCATCGAACTTCAACCGGTCGAGGAAATACGCAGGACTCTCGATAGCAACCCTGCCACCGGAAGGAGCGATCAGGTAAGCACCCTTCATGTTCTTTATTACATAGCTCTGATCAACAGGCTCTTGCGACCTGTCGAACATACCCTTGAAAAAAGTATTAGCAGGATGTGTAGGATGGCCTATTATCTCCTTTTTATCTACAACGAGCACCTTTGCTCCTTTTCGGGAAGCATTCCTTGCTGCCATCAGACCCGCCGGAGAAGCACCTATTACAATTATATCTGCATCCATTTAAAGAACCTCCGATCACCACAGGATACCTGCATAAGATGTTAAAACTATAGAGAGCACTACATCGACTATCAGGGAACCGAACATGAAACCCCTGTATCTTGAGCCCTGCAGGAATAGCCTTCCACCACGTTGTGGAAGAGGATTTTTAACAAAGTCGAATGCCTGCATTATCATCCAGATACCGGAAAGAATTGCTCCTACAAAGAAGATCGGACCAAGATGTGCGGTTATACCAATGGCAAAGGATGAAAGAATGCCCACAGACCAACATATGAAGACGAACTTTGATGTCGCAGGAACCCCAAATGTCACCGGGAATGTTGGTGCACCTTTTGCACGATCACCCTCTACATCCCTGGATACTCCGGAAAGCGTGAAACCCCAGTCAGCCACACACATCATTATGAAAAAGAATATACCAGGCAATGGCAGGATAACACCATCGCTACCCCGAAGTATCCCGGCAGGATCGAACGCAAGCCAGATACCTACAGGAACAAGACCGTATGCTATACCAACGGGCACAAAACTCAGGAATGTGAGCCTTTTTGCCAGCCTGGAATAGATACTGATAGTAAGAACTGCAATAACCAGAACCATAAATGATTCAGGGTTCAGGTAGAATGCTGCAACTGCGGCAATTAAGAATAGAATAAATGCATATGTAAGACCCTGTTTTTGAGACAGCTGCGATGAAGCAAGTGGCCTGTCAGGAAGATTTATTTGATCAATGTCCACATCACAACAATCGTTGTACACATAGGAACTTGTGATAGCTGCATATCCACCAATAATAGCAATTATGAAAGGAATGAGCGGAGGAAGGGCAGAAGTTGCCAGATATGATGCAAGTAGAGCACTTGCTGCCGGAAGGGCAAAATCCATATCCGATATTTCCGGCCTTAGTAGTTCTAAGTAGGGGTTACGTGTCTTTGATCCTGTTGTTGATACCAAATGAATCACCATTGAATGATATCTTCAAATTTTATGCTTATAAAATGTGACAAATCACTCTTTAATATCTGCGATCTGTCCCAGCTTTTCGAACAGAGGATGTTCAAGTCCTTCCTCTTTAATAAATGTGAACTTTGTATCTGGATTTAACTCGATAAGAGCGATAGTGTTCTCAACGGCCTTTCCAAGAGATTCTACATCAGGAGTCCTGATCACTTCTGCATTGAAAGGATATACCTCAGCAAGTTCAGCAGGGAATGCGCCAAATGGGGCTTTGAAGATCAGATCATTGTCATAGCCTTTGAGATCTTTCTTTGAAGCCGGCCTGATTACAGCAGAACCCTTTATAGTAAAACGCTCAAGCTTATTGGAAAAGCGAAGTACTTCGGGCCTCTGTGAAGACTCCGGACCACAATAGAAGAATGTGGACTTTGATGCCGGGTCATATTTCTCGATCCAGTCGGAATAGGAATACATCTTTTTTAGTGCTTCCAGCATTCTCGGATGAGTACGACATCTTTGTTCCACAAGTTCCAGGAGATTGCCCTCCTTAATGGATTGCTTGACAAGACGCATTTCCTCAAATGTAACATAAAGATTATGCCTTGCGAGAAGTTCACTGCAATTATCAGCTTTCCTTATCTCTTCTGCTGTATGGGATATACATACAGGACAGGAGCATGGAAGATAGCTCAGGTTATCAATGTGATATGTGCCGTTGGAAGTGATATAACGCCTGTCCTTAGCGTACAATGCATAAGCAGCGGAATCAAAAAGATCACAACCAAGTGCTACTGCAAGTGCAAACATCATTGGATGTCCAGCACCAAAAAGGTGTACAGGCACTGTTGGGTCCAGTCCTTTCTTTGATGATACGATCACATCGACAAGATCTGCATATCGATAGGATTCCATCAATGGAACTACTGCACCGAGAGGATATACATCGAACTTGTGTTCCCGAAGATCCTCTGCACACTTCTGGCGCAGGTCAGGATACGTAGAACCCTGCACGGGACCTGCTAAAAGCATCTCATCATTGACCATTCCACGTGCTTCTATTAAGCGCTCAAGAGTGGTCTTAAGTTCGGATTCCGCACGATTGCGTGAAACATCAGGTGGCGTAGGAATATCCAGAGGGACACCTATGTCAGAGCCAATCGTTTTCTGGAACTCGATGATCTGCTCGTTAGTTACATCGATATCACCGTAGACAGAAAGCTGGAATGAGCCGGAATCTGTCATTATGGGGCCGTCATAATCAAGGAGAGAATGGAGGCCGTCTTTTAGCGCCTTTTCGCGCAGATTGTCCTTGCGTGATATGATATATGAATTGGTAATTAGCATCTGGGCACCGAAACCTTTCATCTCGGAAGGTTTGATGACCTGAAGGTTCGGATTTATTACAGGCATGACAGTAGGAGTTTCCACAACACCATGCGGTGTTTTCAGTTTCCCGATACGTCCTGCAGCATCTTTATGGGTTATCTCGAATATCGATGACATTTGAGCATTAGATATTGGCTGATATTATATATTTGTATTTCATGGAAGCCCCATGAAATACAAGGTCATATCTATTTAAAATCCAGATCTGCATAATTAATTTGCCAGAATTTCCGACACTTTTTCAAGTGTATCGGCCAATTCAGGTCCTTTTACCCTCAGATCCTTGTTCTTCTTAATACCAAGGTCCGTTACCAGAATATGACGGTTCACTTCAAGACCTGCAAGTTCAAGGGTCTTCTTTGTACAGTTGAGAGGACAGCCATCGATAGCTATTATACGATCACAGCCTTCTGCTGATCTGAGAAGGCCAGCTACCTCACCCCCAATGCCAACAGCACACATCATTTTACCAACTCCTTTTTCGGTCAGTTCAATGGCAAGCTGATTGGAAAGTTGTCC
The DNA here is from genome assembly GCF_900111645.1 of Methanococcoides vulcani. Classification (GTDB taxonomy): domain Archaea; phylum Halobacteriota; class Methanosarcinia; order Methanosarcinales; family Methanosarcinaceae; genus Methanococcoides; species Methanococcoides vulcani. Next base: position 1,833 of record NZ_FOHQ01000010.1, on the reverse strand, counting down.
TACGTTAGAAGCACCTGAGCATGAAAATAATGCTACATTGGTAGAGTCACAAGCACATTTGAGATCTTCTGCCATAATAATATACCCCGAAATTACTGCATTAGCCATTCCCTTACTTTATCTTCGGAAGGGATCTTTCCTGCGATCTTAACATCCCCATCTATAACCAGGGCCGGAGTGACCATTACACCATAATCCAATATTTTATCGATATCCTCGACCTTAATAATCTCAGCATCGATGTTGTTTTCGTTGACTAACTTTTGCACTATTTCTTTCACTTTGTTGCATTTCGCGCAACCTGATCCAAGAACTTCTATTTTCATCTTTGAACCTCACTTTTTAATTATGTTTGGACATGACTTATGTTTATTGAAATTGCGCTATGAACATTCCGTAAGCAAATCCCGAAATGGTAGCAATGACAACGATCAGGGAAATGTAAACCGATGCTTTCTTTGCACCAATAATTCTGCTGATGACTATCATGTTTGGAAGACTTAAGGCAGGACCTGCCAGAAGCATTGCAAGAGACGGACCTTCACCCATTCCAAGTATAGTCAGTACACTGATTATAGGCACTTCAGTTAAAGTTGAGAAATACATCAGTGCTGCAGATGTTGCTGCTATGAAATTAGATGAGATGGAATTACCACCTACAAATTCTACAACGTATTCCTTTGGAAGTATCTCAACAATGATACCTGCAAAGAAAACTCCCAGAAGCAATAAAGGAGTGATCTGTTTGACAAGGAACCAGGTTTCACTCATCCACTCACCAAGCTCTTCTTTTGTAAACCACTTTCTTGAGAAGTAGATAGTAACCAGTATGAGTGCTGACATTATAACTCCCAGATAAAAATCAGTGGAGATCAGTTCAGGTGTTACAAGTATGGCCAACAGCAAGATGAACAGATAAGCACTATTCTTATGCTCATCAGCTCCGAATGTCTTTATGCCTTTACTCTCGCCAGACAATTTTTTCTCAAATATAAGTGCCATTGACAAACCAACCACAATAGAGAGAAGGATTGCAATTACGGCACGGGCTGCACCAAGATCATAACCAAGGATCTTGGCAGTATAGACGATAGCTAGAATGTTGATCGCAGGTGCTGAAAAGAGGAAAGTACTTGCAGGACCAATACCCGCACCTCTTTTATAAATTCCTGCAAACAGAGGTAGGACCGTACAGCTACATACTGCCAGCAAACAGCCTGAAACCGCAGCTACAGTATATGATACATAGCCCGGTGCATCCGCTCCAAAGAACTTCAATACAGATTCCTTTGAGAACAGGGATGCTATAGCACCTGCCAGGAAAAATGCAGGGATCAGACATAGCAATACATGAAATGCAAGATAGTTCTGAACTGATTCCAGACCAGCATCCATAAGGTATAGTGAATAATCAGGCGACATGGTTTCAAATAATGTTGAAATGCCATATAAACTTGTCCATTTCAATTTTTATTGAAATTCTTTGTTTGAAAAAAGAAATATCTGCTAAGCACTTTGAATCTATAAATTGTGATCATGAATAGAAACATATCAGAACAGCAAAGTCAAAGCTAGTGAGTTAAGATCAGTTAAAGAAAAAGGGTAATAGAGTGAGCACAGCAGCGACGCAGATTTCCCGAGGACTCTCGTACCTCAGTACAGTAAGCAACGTGGGCAGGCTTATCTTCTGTGTTCGGAATGGGAACAGGAGTTGCCCTGCCGCTATGGCCGCCGTACTCTAACTCATATTAATGGATGAAAGCCAAGGTCCGGATTCGAACCGGAATGGAATCGCTCTGCAGGCGATTGCGTAGCCGCTCCGCCACCTTGGCA
>NZ_FOHQ01000012.1 GCF_900111645.1 Methanococcoides vulcani | reverse complement strand
GATGTGCCAGCTTCTGAAGGACTTAGCAAAAACACGCTGAAGAACGGGGATGTTGTTAGTTTCTGGTTCTGTCCAACGAACAGTACGACATTTGACCCCATCATCGGTGAAGCAACGTATGTCCTGAATATATCTGTAGCAATTGAAAGTAGTACTAGAGGTAGCAGCGGTGGCGGAGCAGGCCATGCCACTATTGTGAAAGTTGTCGATGAAGAAGAACAAACAGTTACTCCTGAAGAACCACAAACAGTTACTCCTGAAGAACCACAACCAGACGAGGAGGACGGTCAAGTTGCACCTGATGCGGATGCAGGTTTGGCAGAGCAGTCTGATGCACCAAATCCTGAAGCCGAAGAACCCAAAAAAGGTCTGCCCGGATTTGAAGGAATAGTTGCAGTATTCGGATTGTTGCTCTCAGCTATCTTTATCGTGAGAAGAAGGGTGTGATAGATCGGCATACGAATATTGATACCTTGTCGGGAAATGCTCTTCATCACTTTCCCGACACTCTCATATTGAGATTTGGAATATGGACGTTGGGGGCTAAAAGGATGAACAAAAAAAATAAAAACGTCTTCGCTGTTTTTTTGAGTGCAATACTATTCATTTGTATCTTGTCAGGTATAGCATGCGCATCCGATTGGTCACAGTTCCAGAAGGACAAAATCAACTCCGGAGTTACAAAGGATGAAGCACCGATATCCGATCCGATGACTGGTAGTTCCTTATCATGGGAAAGGAAATTATCTTCTAACATCGACATTGCACCCATAGTTGATGGAGACCTTGTATACGTGGCAACCGGTGACAACAAAGTGTATGCCATCGACAAAGAGACAGGAAACATCACATGGGAAAACTCTTCAAGCGGTAGCGGTTTCCTTCTTGCAAATATTGCTTACGGGAAGAACATGATCTTTGTTCCCACTAAAAATGGAAAAATATATGCTTTTGATGCAAAGACAGGAGTTGAAAAGTGGAACGTTAAGGTATCCAGTAATCAGCTGAACACGCCTGTTACATACGATAATAATCGGATATTTTTCGGAGATGCTGTCAGTGGTGGTACTGGCTCATCCACTGATGGAACATACTATTGCTTTGATGTGGAGGACGGCACTGAGCTCTGGAGTCGTGACTCTACCAGTGGCGGAGGTTATTACTGGGCAGGCGCAGCTGTGAAAGGGGATTATCTGATTTACGGTGATGATAAATCACATCTGACTTCAGTTGAAAAAGATACGGGCATTACCATTGATGAAATTGATGCCTCTTCCGTTTTTGGTGTTGATGTAAAAGAGATACGATCCTCTATTGTTTGGAACAGTGAGAGGTTATATTTCACATCAAAAGGCGGATACTGTTTTGTCCTTGGATTCAATCATAGCACTGGCAAGTTTGACACAATGGATAGTTACAACGCGTATATAGGCCCCAGTGTATCCACACCGGCAATCTATAATGGAAAGGTCTATGTCGGAAGTGCTGGAGCTTTATCCTGTTTAAATGCATCCGATCTAACTGGCATCTGGACTTTTGCAGTATCTGGTGATGTAAAGTCCTCTCCTGCTGTATCGGAACGTTATGATACAGGAAATGGCAACGTTTACATCTATTTCACAACAAACGATGCAAATGGAATGGTCTATTGCCTTAAAGATTACAATGGGAACAGTAATCCTGTGGAACAATGGTCATATGGGGAACCGGGAAAAACAGACTGGTCTCTTGCAGGTGTCGCGATATCTGATGGATGGGTATATTATGGTACTGACACGAATTATTTGTTTGGCTTAACAAACAAAAAAACTATTAGTGATAGTGGCGGCAGCGGTGGTGGCAGGGGTGGAGGTAGCGGTGGTTCAGCAAACATCTTATATAGTACTGGAGAAGCGCCTGAGAATATCGTTGCATTCGAGACGAGTATAAGGTATATGTCATTTGGTCATAAAACAACGTATGAGTTCTATGATCCAGATAACTATATCACCTCAATATCATTTGACGCGAAGCAGAATTGTGGGAAACAAGCTGCCGTTGTTGAGATATTGAATTCCAATTCTACGTACGCAACATCAATAGAGAAACAGGTCTACAAGTACCTAAACATCTGGATAGGCAAAGCTGGATTTGCAAACCCTGTACGCATGGATAATATGACTGTAGAATTCAAAGTTCTAAAATCAGAAATCAACGAAAGTACTGTAAACAGATCCACGATCATTTTGAACAGGTTCTATGATGATAAATGGAACTCTCTAAACACAGAGGAACTCGAGGACAGGGAGGATAATGAGGCCATCTATTTCAGAGCAGAAACCACTGGTTTTTCACCATTCGCCATAACATATGAAAATATCTCAGAAGTGAAGAATATAGATGAATATAAAGTTAATTCTTCGTACACAAAAACAATAACCGGAGATTTCCAAAATCTTGACGTCTGGTCTACCCTTGTTGGATCTACAATGCCTGAACGTACGGAAAATATGACTGTAGAATTCAGAGTACTAAAATCAGAAATCAACGAGAGTAATGTAAACAGGTCCACTATCACTTTGAACAGGTTCTATGATAATAAATGGAACTCTCTAAACACAGAGGAACTCGAGGACAGGGAGGATAATGAGACCATCTATTTCAGAGCAGAAACCACTGGTGTTTCACAATTTAAGATCACAGCTGAAGCAACTCTGGAAGTTGAGGATGAAAATCGAAAACAATAAAAGAAGGACGTTTTTTTCTACAGATCTTTGTAGATGTGGGCTGAAAAGTTATCAATATTTTGTGGATTCAAATTAGAGGTAAGTGAGGGTCAAACGATTCTGTATCAAGGATGAATGTAAAATGAACAAAAAAAGAATATCTGATAAAACGTTCGTACTTTTTTTCATTTTTATATTTTTAGCTTCAATATCGACAGTTGCCACATCATCCGATTGGTCACAGTTTCAGTCTGACTGGGAACATACCGCATTAACACAGGACCCTGCAGTCAAGGAGAATCCGGAAACAGCCTGGACTGTTACCACCTCTATGTATGAAGAGAATGGTATCAACGCCCCACCTATAATTGCAGACGATCTTGTGTATATATATACAACGAATGGTTCCATCTGGGCATTTGACAAGAACAATGGGGATCTGGTCTGGAAAAATAAAACCACTGGGGGAAGTGCGCTTCAATCATCAACACCAGCCTACGGCAATGGAAAGATCTTTGTTGCCAGCAATAGTGGTGACCTGTTTGCATTCGATGGATCAACAGGTGAAGAGCTTTGGAATGAGCATGTAACTGACAGCAACTTCGAATGTCCGATTACCTATTTCGATCACATGATCTATATCGGAGATGGACTTAAGGGCGGAGTTGCTACAAAATATTATTATTGCTACGATGGGAACGGACAACAGCTCTGGAAATATGCTAATGAGCGATCTGCAGGATTCTTGTGGAATGGTGCATGCGTTATAGGGGATTTCATTGTATATTCAACGCACGAAGGTAAGTTGGTAAGCCTCGATAAAGAAAAAGGCGGGCTTGTAGATGAGATCGATCTTACTTCTGAAGTCCTCGATTTTGCAAAGGATGATCCTGGTATGTTCCGTTCATCTGTAACATATAACGATGGATTCGTATATACGACCTCAGAAAGAGGACAGTCTTTAGGATATGTGTGGAAGATCGGATATGATAAAGGAAAGTTCATCAATGATGGTTGGTGTACTCAGAATGGTTTCAGTACATCAACGCCTGCTATTCATGAGGGGAAAATCTATGTTGGACAGGGGGAACATGGTTACCCAGGGAATCTCACCTGTTTGGACGATTCAACCGGGAATATTTTGTGGTCTTATTTCGTTGATGCAGGTGTGAAGTCGTCGCCAGCCATTGCTGTGGAGGGTGGGATGACGTACATTTATTTTACAGGGGCAAAAAGCAATGGTTCTCTTTATTGCCTGAAAGAGGATGGTTCTCTTGCCTGGGAATATAATCCACCTGATGATGGCTACATATTGCAAGGTGCTGCAATATCTGATGGGAAAATTTACTTTGGAACGGATAGTGGATACCTCTATTGCATTCAGGAGTCAATCCCAAAAGGGTGGGAGCAGTTCCATAAGGATGCTCAAAATACCGGATTTTCCCCATCTGATGCCTCGGATACGAACAACATATTATGGGCCAGCGAAGATATAGGGGCAGTACAAGGTTCATCACCTGTTATCGCCGACTCAAAGGTTTACGTAAACTGTGGTGATTATATTAAATCTTTAGACCAGTATACCGGTGAGTTTCTGAGAAATCACAGCAGAGGTAGCACCAAATATAATTCAATAGCATCTCCTGCCTACCACAACGGCAGTGTGTGGTGTGGATTGCCAGATTCGGTTAACAGCGGTACGACAGTGGCAGATGGGAAACTATTCGAAGGTGAGTGGGACGGTCACTATTACTGCTTCGATGAATTGACCGGAGAGGAGTTATGGAATTTTAGTGCAAATGGGAATGCACAGGCAACACCTGCATATGAGGAAGGCAGGGTTTATTTCACAAGCTGGGAATATGGGCAGACCCATGCAGGGTATGTCTATTGCGTTGATTCAAATACAGGCGACCTTATCTGGGATCAGAGTGAAATTGTATATAACTGCTGTGGTTCTCCAACAATTTATGGTAATATCGTTTACGTGACTACCTACAATTTCTATGGTGAAGGCGAGATCTACGCACTGAACAAAAATAATGGGTCCATTCTATGGAAAAGTTTGATACATCGGACAGATTCAACACCAACGGGGGCTTATGGCAACGTCTATGTTTGCGGAGGATGTTACGGATACAGTGATCTGCAGACATACTGTTTCGATGCAATAACCGGTGATCTCAAATGGAACACGACACCAAGTGATGGGATTGGGGGTTGGCTCTGTTCGGTTGCTGTTGCAGATGAAAAGGTATTTGTAGGGACCGCTCTTGAGCCAGAAGATGATTATACCGGACTTAATGGAACATGTGCCTTGGACGCATTTACCGGGGAATTGATATGGAACTCGGGATACGGAGGGTCCTCTCCAGCCGTTTCGGATGGAATGGTATTTACCATTGCAAATGGCAGAGTCTATGCTTTTGGTGATTTAGTAGCTATAGATGAATCAACTAATGAGGAATCGGCCGGATTCGAATCATCCACTGCAGCATCAGGGTTGTTGATTTCAGCTATTTATATGATGAGAAGGAAAAGGAAAGAGTAAATCGTTCTGTAGAAATTTTTGGACCCATCTGTGAGTTTGTCTGGAGCATCGAATTACTTTCACATATATACCCGTGTCACACATTGACACACAACGTATAAATACAAGGCTACTGTTGTAGGGGTGCTCTCAGTGAGCTGGTCGCTGTCGATTCTGACACGATCTATTGAGAGTTTGAAAAACGTCATACATTTCATGTATATCGACACATTGTCCAAAAATGTGTCAAAACCTTCCGGCTCGGAAGGTATATATGCGATGG
>NZ_FOHQ01000001.1:643742-654700 GCF_900111645.1 Methanococcoides vulcani | reverse complement strand
AGCATTCCAGCATGAATGGTTTATTCGGAATTATCTCCAGTTTCCCGGAGTTATGCCAAACCTAAGGGCAGGTTATCCACGTGTTACTGAGCAGTTCGCTATGTTCACGAAGAACATTTAACTCGCATGGCTTAGTCGAACACCGATAGCAGTAACCTCTGGCAGGATCAACCAGAGTTATTTGTTAAAGCACACAAATTTGGAAGTTAACTAAGAATTGTCGGAAAAGAACTCTTTGTTTAATTAGAGAGTTGTTTTCTATGCACAATAGTTGGTTAATTCATTGATAGATAAAGTCACTATCAGTCAGAATTAACCGAACTGCCACATTCAACGTCAGACCGGAAAAGCTCCGGTCTCCACTAATGATTCTGATATGGAGGTGATTGAAATTCCACACACGTTGTGCGGAATTAAATAAATGTCGTTGTTGGTATATAAGACTTTCGATTCATTATATACAGACATCCTCACAGAGGGAAGCAATAGCCAGATCACACATAATTGCCGACCCGCATATTCACTCGCCTTGCGAGGACTCCTAAATATACACACCCATATAAGTACGTATCGTAATCAAAGATTTTAAAACGAGATGTTGGTTGGAAATTTACAATGAACCTTATCCATAGAACATAGGACTGATTCACCCATATGACAGGAATCAAGAATAGCATTATAAATTCAAAAACAGGTTCAAACAATAGGAAACACACGCAACCTTTAACAATAGATGAGACATAAATGATGCAATATATTGGATAAATCTGAAAGAGGAATTGGGCTGGATAAAAAGAAATCTGGAAAAGATAATGATGTACCCAAACAAGTAACACGTGTAAGAACACCACGAACAGAGGACAGGGAAGTTCTTGCAACCGTGGAGAACCTTATGGGTGCAAGCCGGGTAAAGCTCCGGTGCATGGACGGTGTCGTCCGTATGGGACGCATCCCCGGATCTATGAAAAAAAGCAACTGGATACGTGAAGGTGATATTGTGATCGCCGTTCCATGGGACTTCCAGGACACAAAAGCAGATGTTATATGGAAATACACACGCCCACAGGTTAATTGGCTTGAGCGCAAAGGTTTCCTGAAAGGATAATTATGAAAAAAGAACTTGAAGGCAAGATTAAACGCCTTGACAATAGCGTTGATAAATTGCGAATTAAACGCAAAGACAGCGATAGTCTCAAAGTAACTGAGAATGTATTTGATAACGCCACCTTAAAGGCACTATATACTTTGTCCAACAAAGGAATAGTACAGGCACTAGGCGGATCTATAAGTACAGGAAAGGAAGCAAATGTCTTCCTCGCAGATGGAGAAGAGGAAGAAATCGCAATAAAGATCTACAGGATATCTTCAAGCAGCTTTAGATCAATGGAAGATTACATTCTCGGAGACCCACGTTTTAGTAATATACGCCATAACAAGAGGGACATAGTCTTTGCATGGACAAAGAAAGAGTTCAGGAACCTCATGAGGGCAAAGCAAGCTGGCATTCGTGTACCCGAACCCATAACTACCGAAAGGAACATACTAATAATGAAATTCATGGGAGAGAATGGCAAACCATACCCCCTGCTCAAAGACATAAAGATAGAAAACGAAGACGGGCAGATGATATTCGAAACCGTGATAGACTACATGCATAAACTCTATGTAGATGCAAACCTTGTCCATGGCGACCTTAGTGAATACAACATACTGATCGATCCGGAAGATATAACACCCATTATTATCGACATGGGACAATCCGTAACTCTGGAACATCCACGTGCAGACCAGTTCTTAAAGCGAGATATCGAAAACATACTCAGATACTTTAAACGCTACAAGGTCAATGAATCACCCGAAAGCATTTATGCACGGATAAAAGAACCAGAGAACTAAAAAACGTAAACTATAATTATAATAATCGACAGGTAGACCACATGACACATATCAAAGTACCCCAGGACAGAATCGGCGCGATCATCGGCCCAAAAGGCAGTGTTAAAAATATGATCGAAAATAAATCCACCTCCAAACTGGACATTGACAGTGAAAGCGGTACGGTGGAAGTAATAGCTGGCGATGACCCGGTCGGAGCTATGAGAGCAGTTGACGTCATACATGCCATTGGAAGAGGATTCAACCCTGAAAAAGCATACAGCTTCTTTGATGATGATATGTTAATGCTCGAGATAATTGACCTCTCACGGGCAGCATCAACACCAAAGGAATTACTGCGCCTTAAAGGAAGGATCATCGGCAAAGGTGGAAAGACAAGAGAAATAGCGGAGAGCCTTATAGGCGTCAAGATCTCAGTCTACGGAAAAACAGTAAGTGTCATAGGCCATCCCGAACAGATACTTATAATGAGGACAGCATTGGAAATGCTTATCGACGGTGCAAACCATGGTTCTGTATACAGCTTCCTTGAAAAGAAGAAACAAGACCTGATGCGTGCGCAGCTTGATTCATATTGATACTGCCTTTAAAGGATGCTACACAAGTTGCAGCAGCATCCTTTAGACCAGACATATTTAGATCAGGTATCGATCTGACAAGATCTAATAGGGATATATTTACATGGGTGAAACAAAGAGCATTGTACAAACAGCAATAGAGATAGGTGATTTTCCAACACTTGTAAATGCTGCTAAAAAACTAGGCCTTGATGAAAAGTTCGATAACAACGGACCATATACAATATTTGCACCCCTTGAAAAAGCATTCGAGCCAATACCCGAAAGTGTAATAGATGAGGCATTTGATGACCTTGACTACCTTATGGACATCATAAACTACCATGTTGTCGAAGGAAAATACCTGACATCAGACCTCAAAGAGGTTGACTCATTGACTGCGCTCAACGGCAAGATATTAAAAATTACAAATGATGGTGATGTTAGGATCAATGGCATCCCCATAGAAAAAGAAGACATCGAATGCACTAATGGCATCATTCATGCTATCGGTGACATACTGATACCCTGAAACTATCCTGCAATATAAACTTAAATTGGAAGCATCACATGAACAGTGGTACCCTTGCCTTGTTCACTTTCCACCCACATCTGACCCTCATGAAGACTCACAAGTTTCTTTGTGAGTGCAAGCCCTAAACCGGTACCGCTATAAAGTCGCTTTGTGGAACCATCCACCTGATAGAACTTGTCATACAGATGAGGCAATTGCTCCTTTGGAATACCGATACCATCATCCTTGATAATGATATGCATCATCTCACCAAGGGTTTTAGCCTCAACGTTCACATTCCCCCCCTCTGAAGTGAATTTGACAGCATTAGACAGAAGATTGTAAATAATGTGCCTGAACTTTGCCTTATCGGCATTTATCTGCGGAAGCTCAGAATCCATATCATAAGAGAATGAAACATCCTTTTTCAAAATCGAATGCATAATTGAATCCCTTACTTCCATAAACGCAGGAATTATGCTAAACTTTTCGAACTTGGCTTCCTCCTTTCCTGCTTCTATCATTGAGATCTCAAGGATGTCATTTATGATCTCAGAAAGATGATTGCCATTCTTGGATACATTTTGGAGATATCTTCGCTGAACATCAGTAAGATCCCCACATCGACCATCCAGTAATATTTCGGAAAAACCAATTATTGAATTAAGAGGTGTCCTTAGCTCATGACTAACATTCGCAAGGAACTCACTCTTAGAACAATTGGCAGCATCTTCAATAGCTTGCGCGCGTTTAAGAGTATCTTCAGCTTTCTTTGCCTCACTGACATCATGCAACATTACAGAGAGATTAGAAGGCACATTGTCCTGATCAAAGATCACATGAGAGTCAAGCATAGCAGGGAAAATACTGCCATTCTTCCTCATATGCCAGACCCCTTCTTGTTGGAAATGTCCATTATTAAGTAACTTGTCACGTAAATACTTCAAGCGAGGAACCTGTTCTTCATTATAGAACATCAAAAAGTGATCGCCAAGTACATCTTCAAGAGAATGATCATGCATTGACGCAAATGCCTCGTTGAGATAAAGAAGACTTCCTTTCATATCAAGGACTGCAATGCCATAGTTTGCATTATCAGAAATGCTCTTGAATATGTTCAGGTCCTTTGCCACAAGTATGCGTTCAACGAACTTACCAAGACAATCAGAGATATAGTCGACAATATCTTCATCTTCTTTCAGGAAAGAGCCACCATCTGGACCTGGCAATTCTTCAAGATAATAAACTTCCAGACTGCCATGAACTGCACCATCAACGAAGATTTCAGATGCATATTTCCATCGGGATATTTCGAAATTATCAGATTGGAACATCAGATCATCAAAAATAATCCTTGAACATGCGATCGACGAATTTTGCATACCACATGGAACCATTTTCACGATCTGCTGAAAACCTGCATCCAGTGAAGATGCATCATTGACCACTTTGGAAACTGAATGTAAATATTGTACAATATCCATACGGGTGCTACTACCTTGGCCCTGCTTTTCCGGAACATCGATCGCATCGGATGTAGTAATTACTTCAACATCCACAAGATCGTTGCTATTTACCATTACGCACGAGGAGCGTTCACATTCCCTTTTCGAGATCATCAATATTCCACATCTATGTTCTAAACTGATGCAAAGATAATCGCTTCGAATTGCTTTGCTCAGATATGAATGACATATTTCCCAATGTCATCGTACTACCACCTTTACCGGTATGGTTTAACCGCATGTCAATCTTTTGGTTCCAACAATACCTATATTGTCAATTAATACCAACCATACTAAAGACTTTTCTTTATAAAAATAGAAATAAAATGATCTGGATGATCAATAAATCGATTCGATCATTCCAGAAGTTCATCTATTAGCTCGAGTAGATCCCTGACTTCGAGCGTCGAAGTTTCACTTACACCCAGTTTCAGGTTATTAACACAGAAAGGGCATGTAGTAAGCAGAACATCTGCTATTTCAGCCTGACCCACTCTTTTCTCCGCGATCTGCCGGGATATTTCAGGGAACATTGATCTGACCCCTCCGCCGCCGCCACAGCAGCGTGCCGATTCCCTGTTATCTTTCATTTCCACGAACTCGATCTCCGGAATCATATTGATCACATCACGGGGTGCATCATAGATTCCTAAGTGTCTGCCAATGTGGCATGGATCATGATAGGTTACCTTCCTGTTGTAAGGTTTCAGATCAAATTCCTGCTCATTGAGCCACTCAACAAAGTGCATTGCTCTGAAAGACATGTCCTTAAAGCGAGGATATTCTTTCCTGAACATCCTCAAACACCCCGCACATGAGAACAGCACGATCTCAGCACCGGTGTCCTCAATTGCTTTAATGTTCGCTTCAGCTTGCTTTCTGATCACATCATCCGAAAAGCCTATCCTTCCAAGCACACTCCCACAGCAAACCTCATCAAGTAGTGTATAGTCCACTCCAAGCTTCTTCAATATGGAGATGCCTGCCGTAGAAGTCTCTTTATTACGATAAGCTGCACTGCAACCTGTAAAATAGGCGATCTTAGCAGGATGAGGAACTTCACCGAACAGTTCTTTTCGGCTTTTCTCTTCGCCGAACGGATTTCCCAATGTAGCAATGGAATCAGCGATCTTCTGGTGAGTTGAACCTACTAGTCCTGATGCAACAATATCTCTTCGTGCAGCTTCGATCACTTCAACTACCCCTGTGGATGAAGGACACCTGCGAGTACAGTCAGCACAGGTGGTACATTGGTAGATGCGTTCCAGTACAGACTCATCAGGTTCGATATCCCCGGAATACAATCCATAACAAAGAGCCATCTTACCCCTTGCCGCTGAAGAATCCCACTCGACATTGTCAAATATAGGGCAGATCTCCTTACAGAACCCGCACTGGGTACAGTTGAGCAGCTCTTTTTTCCAGTTTTTTAGATTATCCGTCCTCATTCACTCCTCCTCCAGATGGTACCGCAGATGGGAAATAAAATTGCCCTCCCAGTCCATGATCTTATTCGGGTTCATAATATTATTGGGATCCAGAGCCATCTTGATAGTTTTCATGGCATTAAGGCTGCATTGTCTTTCCTTAAGGAAGAACGGAGCTTTGGTCATACCAACACCATGTTCTCCGGTGATCGTTCCACCAAGATCCATTACTTTCTCGTAGATCTCTTCAACTGCCGTTTCCGCCTGGTCCCAATGGGACTTCTTCGTGGGATCCATTAACACTTTAGTATGCAGGTTCCCATCACCTGAATGACCATAACTGGCAATGATTATATCATATTTATCGGAGATCTCCTGAAAAGCTTTGACAGCCTCAGGAACTTTGCTCATCGGAACAGCCATATCATCGGCAAGCATAACAGTTACAAGATCATCATCATACTTCGACAACGCCGGTATCATCGCCTTTCTGCCCTTCCACAATTCTTCCTTTCTCTCAGGATCATCGGTGAAATCAACAGAAAGAGCCCCAGAAGATTTACAAACTTCCATTACCGTCTCGATCTGGTCCTTCACATCATTAGTGCTGCCATCGACCTCTATCAGAAGTATAGCTTCTTCATCAGGCAGCCCCATGCAAACAGCCTTGTTCACCGCCTGGATGCAAACCCTTGACATAAGCTCCAACCCTGAAGGTATCAGAGGCTTTGCAATGATATTGGAAACGCACTGACCTGCTTTCTCCAGCGTATCAAATACTGCTACTGCAACTGCAGTGGTCTCAGGAAGTGGAACGATCCGCAGGTTGATCTCAGTTATGATACCCAGTGTTCCTTCCATACCGCACATCAGTTTTTCCAGCTGGTATCCTGCAGAGTTCTTCAACGTCCTTGAACCAAGCCTTGCGACCTCCCCATTAGGGAACACGACCTCCATTCCAAGAACGTAATCCCTTGTAGCACCATATTTCACGGCATTGCCACCTGAAGCATTGGTTGCTACCATGCCACCAATATTGGCCACATTACCACTGGAAGGACCCGGGATGAAAAATCCATAGTTCTTAAGCTCTGCATTCAGGTCCTTGTGGATCACACCCGGCTCTACCACCACATAGAGATCTTCAATATGTAGTTCCTTTACCTTGTTCATCCTTTGCAGATCAATGACCAGACCACCAGCAACAGGAACACTGTGACCACAAAGAGCGGTACCTGCACCCCTCGGGACAATTGGAAAAAGACACTCATTTGCGAGCTTTACAATTTTTTCTATTTCAGCAGTAGTCTTTGGCCTGATCACAGCATCAGGCATACTGCGGTGTATTCCGGCATCTGTAGAATAAGCATACAGCTCAGCTGTAGATGTACTTATATGACCCTCACCTACAATATCCCGTAATCTTTCAATGATCTGCTTATCCATTATTTCACCTTTATTCAATAAGAGGTACTGTCAGACTGCCCTGAGGCAGAATAATAGCATAAGGTTCCTTGCCCTGCTCTTTAATAATATTGATAGCCTTGTCAAAAGCTTCCTGGATCCCTTCCTGTGATTCCAGTTTCGCAGACTTCAGGATATCACTGTCAAGGTCGGATACAGCCCACATTTTAGCCCATGTGCCGATCTGTGCCATCCTTGCAGCCTTGTGAAATCCCAGTTTGTAACATTCAGAGGTCTTTGCCATGACCTCATTGCAGGTTGCTGAAGAACCAAGTAGATTAAGGAATGTATCATCCCCTACCCCGTCACGGCACTTGGACACAAGAATAATGATACCGCCATCTTCGAGAGCAAGCCTGCCATTCTCAAGAGCCTTTTGTGATTGGTAAAGATCAATATCCATAGGATATGGTGCTGCTGTGAGCACGATGTTGCCTTTCTTCTTGAACTTTGTGCCGAAAACCTCATTGGCCTTTACAACAGCAGCATCAAAGGATTCAAAAAGATCCCCTGCTGTCATTGCATAAAGACCATGATCTGCAGTAAGTACTGTCTGGACAGAGAAGATATTAAGGTCCTTAAGCACTTCCATGGCGTCGGTCATATCCTCTGCAACAGGATTGCCTTCAAGAGCAAGGGATTGTGCTGCATTTGAGAGGGCATGCTTGTGGTTCATCTCTATTGTCTTGTAGCCTGCAACCCCCGGAAGGAAAGACTTTCTCCCACCGGTGTAGCCTGCGAAATAATGCGGTTCCACACTTCCGATAACAAGGATATTTCCTGCCTGCCTGACCATTTTGTTGATATACATTTCAGTGCCGTTGGAAGAAACACCCAGATAATCCATATCTTCGTCCTTTCTGGCATCATGCACAAAGATATGGTCCTTCATTTCATCATAGATCTCCCCGAAAATGAACCTGAACTCATCCTCCGTGGGTGCCCTGTGTGCACCTGTTGCCACTATGAACTTTACATCGGGATGAGAAAGAAGTATAACCTTCATCTCAAGAAGTACGCGGGCAGTTGGTGTCGGACGGGTGGCATCATTAACAATAATCAGCAGGCTGTCAGCATTCTTCACAAAATCCTCAAAAGGTTCCATGCCCATTGGGTTTGAAAGTGCATGTGAGATTATCCCGGACTCATCCCCTACCTCCGGCTCGTTCGGCGAAAGCACCTCATGAGGTATTTTTACTTCAAGATCAACAAAGTCCTTTCCATAGGGTATCTTCACATTCATTCCATCTTCTCCTTTTTGCGTACGTCAGGACATTAATTAATACTAGCATCTAAACCGGATGAAAACCGGATAATAATATAAACAGTGCATATTTGCACCATTGTAAGTAAAGTTAGTATAAAAAGACTAGGTTTGATACAAAGAAAAACAAGTTACAATATAAAATTTTATCCCTGAATATCTACAATAATCTAATTATTAAAATTATATAACCGTTGCTTGAATCCGTTTTCAAAATAAAAAAAGATACGTGCACCACAGTTTATTTTTCAATTCCCTTGCTAACTCTTTCCAGTAGCTCCTTAATTTCGTCATTAAGCTCGACTGCTTTTGAATCGAGATACTGGAGAGACTTTAGTTTGACACCATCAGCAGATGTTTCATCTTCCTCTTTTAGTATTTCCTTTACAGACACTAGATCATCTTTAAGCCTGTCTTTCTGCTCCAATATGGAATCAAGATTTTGCCTTTCTGTTGATTTAATATTCTCATCATTGATCCCATTGATCAGATCAAAGAACTCATTCTGTTTCTGCTCCATATCTTCGATCAATTTATCTATTTTCTTAGTGATCTCTGCCTCTATAGCCTTGCCAAAAATTACATCCTCTGTTGTAACCTGTGTGACATATTCATAAGTTGCAGGTGGCTTAACACTTGCCTTATCATGATCAGAAGGCATGAAAACTGCATTTTTACCGTAGATCCTCTGATTCATAAATGTTGGAGAAACTATTTCGATATTATCTTCGTGAAGGCTATCGAATATCATCTTTTTCATATCTGATCTTTTGGTTATAAGGCTGGATACATCTTTCAAAAGCCCCCCTACCTTGTAAGTAACTGAAAAGTTACCTAATTCGACCACATGGACAAAAATATTCTCAAGTTCGATCTTTTCTGCTGCCTTGATGAGAGCCTTTTCGATCTGCTCTCTTGACACATTATATCCTAATGAAACAGTAGTCGAGATAATCGTACCTGATGAACTTATGGTGACCAGAGGATTGGAAATCAATTTCAGGTTCGGTATGGTAATAATATCACGATCGATAGATTGGACCTGAGTATGCAGTATCCCAATCTCTGACACCTTTCCAAAAGTTTCTTCGACCCTTATATAATCGCCTGCTTTGAAAGGTTTTATACGACTTAGCATTATGCCAGACATACCATTTGCTACAAAAGTGGTCGATGACAGCGCAATGGTGGCACCGATCAGGATACCAAAAAAACTCAGGAGAGTCTGCTTCGTATTATCCGAGATAGGAAGTGTAAGCACAAAAACCACAAGCCCGACAAGTGCTACCAGAAAGAGAATAAACTGCTCAAAGGTCTTTTGTTCTGAGAATATACGGGTCTTCCTGAAAATGTATCCCAATGCAGTCAAAAGGATAAGAGTCCCCATAACTACGATAATGCCAGGATAGTATTCTTCCAGTACCATAATGCTTTTTATCCCCCAGAAGCACAGAAAATACAAATTGGATATAAATACTAATTTTGTTTTTGTTTTATAAAAATGTGTTTGTGAAAGAAGTGATTAAAACAGCTCAAAAACAGTTCATAAAATATCCATATATATACCTATTTTCGGAATATTAATGAACGAAATGCTTGAAAACCGAATTCTGCGACCATGAACATCGGCAAAAACTTCACATTCGCCCCACACCTATCGTAAATAATAAAAAACAGCATCAAGGTAACGCAATAATTTGAAAATAATCGGAAACCAAATCGAAGTAAAAAACAAAATTGATGCAAAATTATTTAAATATAAAAATGGAACATATATATATGTATCTTGATTATTCTGAGAAATGGATTAAAAACGGAGATAGCTTATTTAGTCTCAAAAAATACGAAGAAGCAATTGATGCATACAATAAAGCACTTGAAATATATCCGAAGGATGAAGGTGCATGGGAAAGCAAAGGAAATGCTCACTTTAATCTAAAAAGGTATGAAGAGGCAATTGATGCATACAATGGAGCCCTTGAAATAAATCCGGAATTAGAAGGCATCTGGATAAATAAAGGAAATTCTTGTTTTAATCTCAAACGATACGAGGAAGCAATTGAAGCATATGATCAAGCTATAAATATCTACCCTGAAGATGAAAATGCATGGATCAACAAAGGAAATGCTTATTTTAATCTTAAAAAATACGAAGAAACAATTGATGCATATACTAAAGCCCTGGAGATATACCCTGAAGAGGAAAATGTATGGATCAACAAGGGAAATGCATATTCATATCTGGAAAGATACGAAGAAGCAATTAAAGCATATGATAGAGCCGTAGAGATTAATCCGGAATCAAAAGATGCATGGGAAAACAAAGGAAAT
>NZ_FOHQ01000001.1:319467-642934 GCF_900111645.1 Methanococcoides vulcani | reverse complement strand
GAGATTAATCCGGAATCAAAAGATGCATGGGAAAACAAAGGAAATGCATATTCACATTTGAAAAAGAGTGATGAAGCGATCGATGCATTCAATAAAACCCTGGAGATAGATCCGGAAGATGAAGCTGCGTGGGGAAGTAAAGGAAACACCCTTTTTGGCCTGGGTAAATATGAAGAAGCAATTGAAGCATTCAATAAAACCCTGGAGATCGATCCGAAAGATGAAAAAACATGGGCAAAAAAAGGAAATGCACATTTCAATCTAAAGAAATACGGAGAGGCAATTGAATCATTCAATAAAGCTCTGGACATCGATCCGGAAGATAAAAAGACGTGGGCAAAAAAAGGAAATGCACATTCCAACCTCGAGAAATATGAAGAGGCTGTTGAGGCTTATAATAAGGCACTTGAACTCGATCCAAAGGATGGAAACGTCTGGGCAAGCAAAGGAAATGCCAGCTTAATTCTGGAAAACTATGAAGAAGCTACCATAGCATACGGCAAAGCCACGGAACTTGACCCGGACAATGGAAGCATATGGGCAAGCAAGGGAAATGCCAGCTTAATTCTGGAAAACTATGAAGAAGCTATTCAGGCATATGAGAAAGCCACAAAGCTTGACCCGGACAATGAAGGCATATGGGCAAGCAAAGGAAATGCTCATACCAGCCTGAAACAATATGAAGAAGCTATCGAAGCATATAATATGGCCACAGATATCGATCAGGAAGATGAAGAGGTATGGGTCAATAAAGGAAATTCATATTTCAACCTGGAAAGATATAATGAAGCAATATATGCATACGTTAAAGCCCTGCAGATCGACCCGAAAGATGAAATTGCATGGATATACAAAGGAAATGCCTGTTCGATCCTCGAAAGACATGCAGAAGCAATTGATGCATACAATAAGGCCACAGAGATAAATCCCAATTCTGAAGAGGTATGGATCAACAAGGGAAATACACTTTTCACTCTGGAAATATACGACGAAGCACTCAATGCATATGATAAAGCCACTGAGATAGATCAGGGGTCGGAAAGCGTCTGGACCAATAAAGGGAATGCATATTTCTGCCTGGGAAGATACGATGAAGCAATATATGCATACGATAAGGCCACAGAGATAAATCCTGAATCTGAATTTGTCTGGGCCAATAAAGGAAATTCATATTTTTATTTAAAGAGATACGAGGATGCGATTCAGGCATACAGCAAGGCTCTGGACTTAAAGCCAAAGGATAAAAATGCTTGGGCTAACAAAGGAAATGCATATTCCCACCTGAAAGCATACGAAGATGCCATCATAGCATATGAGAAAGCTTTGCAGATCGATACGGAAGATGAACCTACATGGATCAACAAGGGAAATGCGTATTCTCAAGTGAAAAAATATGAGAACGCTATAGAGGCATACGAGAAAGCTCTTCAGTTGAACCCGGAAGATGAAAATGTATGGATAAGCAAGGGAAATGTCTATTGTCATCTTAAAAAGTACGAAAAATCAATTGAAGCCTACAATAAAGCTCTGGAGACGAATCCGGAATGTGAGGACGTATGGACCAATAAAGGGAATGTATTTTCTCATATGAAGAAATTCGAAAAATCGAGTGAAGCTTACAATAAAGCTCTGGAGATAAACCCGGAGAATGTGGCTGTACACCTTAATTATGCAAATACATTAAGAGAGAACAAAAAGTTCAGTGAAGCTGAAACTGAAGTAACACTCGTACTTCAGATGAATCCATCAAATTCATTTGCATTAGGAGCTCTTGGAGATATTCTCTCAGATGAAGGCTATTTCGAAAAAGCGATCGAGGAATATGAAAAAGCACTTTTCAATTCAGAGGAGATGCACCCTTCCTCGATCTCGGAGATCTATAACAATATGGGTAGAGCATATGGAGAACTGGAAGATTACGAGAAAGCTGAGAAATATTTCCGGAAGGCTCTGTCAGAAGATGAATATAATGTAAAAGCAACAAGGAATAGTCGAATTCTTGAGAAGATGAAAGTTTCACGGGGGTTGTTGAGGAGGATGTTGAAAATTAAGCGTTCAAATGAGCCGGAACCTGAGTTTGAGCTGAGCAGCAGTTATGGCCTTATCGAGGCAAAGAACCAGATCCATGAGAATGCTCTTGAAATTGAATACTGATACTCGCACGTATTCAAAGAGTTATTTGAGATATATTACACAAAGTAGTTGTCAGATATGTTCGGAAGGTCTCTTAACCGAGATCTTCTAAATATCCCTGAAGATGATATTTTTTAGGATAGCATTTTTTTAAACATTCTTCTTATCAGCGTCTTCTTAAGGAGGAAATAATCCTGAGTTGCATTCATGATAGCACGTTTTTCCAGCATTTTTCTGTCCTCAGGCCACTCGGACATTATCTTTTCCAGCGTTTCCATCAGGAGAATTCTTTTTTCTTTTGGAAGTTTCGTCAGAAGATCGATCCGGGTAGTTACGATCTTGAACATATCTTCTTCTGACAATCCACCCTCAACATCGAGCATTTCGCTTATTGCTTCTAATCTTTTGTCATCCGGCATGCCATAAAACTCGTCCAGATTTTTGCATATTGCATCACACTTCTCCTCCTCAGATCTTGAAGCGAGTTGTCTTATTGTTTCTGTTATGCAATTGACAGTCTCAGCCTGCTCTTTGTAAAGCTTACAAACCGGACATTGTTCAAAATGTTCCTCAATTGAGCCGGAATCGTTACCTATACACTCCTCACACGCTTTTGCAAGCTTCTCCAACTTCTCTTCTGCAATCATAAATGTGAGGAAGAGGTTGGAGATGTGGTGAAGGTTACTGCTGAGTTTAACGCTATGATGAAATCAATCCGAGATTTTACGAATGGCGGAGTTCTGTTCTAACACAAAAAGACCTGATAACGCCATAAAAAAGAAAAAAGGAAGTGAAGTATTAACCTCTCTTCCTCATTAGCAGATGGACTCCAACCAATATCAGGATCAACAATCCTGTTGAGATCCAGGGTATTCCATTGGGCTCTTCCTCAGGCTCTTCCTCAACCACTTCACCCTCTGGCTTTTCCTCAGGCACTTCTTCCACCATCTTAGATTTCTGTCCGGTTATCGCAAATGGTGAGAATCCCGGAGTTTCTGCTTCGAAGTAGATGTATTCACCATCTTCTCCAACCTTCATGGTATTGAGGACATTCCATTTGCCTTCATTGTGGCGATATAATGCTATTGAATTCTCATCAATGCCGTTCTCTATCAACCAGGCTTTTGCTACACAGAAACCTATTACAGGATCAGCAATATTGTCTTCAGTAGCAAATCCTGATTTACCAACCCAAATGTTAAGGTTGCTATAGACAACACCTGGAGCACTTTCATCAACCATTGCAGATCTGTTCTTAAGCACTTCAACAGTTGTTGAAACCCTTCCGTAATTTCTCAGTGCAGAGAAGTTGATGTACTCAATTGCATTCTGCTCGTCATCGAATGTGTAACTAATTTCAAGTCCACCCACGATGTTCTCTGTTTTCACCTCCTTAAATGCGATGTTCTCAAAGGCTTCGCCGGTTGCTCCACTTCCACCGCCACCTCCTCCGCCACCGTTACCGCCGGAGGAGATTCGTGTAACATTTACATATGTGGTGTTGGTGTTTCCAGCGGCATCGGTAACGTTTGCATAAATGGTGTTAGTACCCATGGCCAGAGGTACCGTTGCCGTGAAGGTGCCGTTGAAGTCTAGAATTGTGGTTTCTGCAGCAATGTCATTCACTGTAACCAATGGCAGCGATCCGGTGCCATTGACAAGACCTGAGACCGCAATTGAGCTTGCCGTTGTGGAATATCCATCCGCCGGCGAGGTTATACTGATCACTGGCAGGAGATTGTCAACGACAATACTAAGCGGCAGGTAGTCAATTTCAGTTCCTGAGAGGTTGCATTGCTCGTCACAGATTCCATCCTTGTTGGAATCTGCTGTGTCAAGACTGAATCCGGTTCCATTAGGATGTACCCAGTAGTTTCCACCAAGGAGAGGACCTCCAACAATGTTTGTTCCAACAGTCATGGTAATGTTCCAGATATTCCCGGTATTGGTGCCATTATATTCAACGTTATTTGTATTGTTGAAGTAGTTGTTGTAGATGAGACTGTTACTGGAATCCTCAAGATAGACACCACCGTCAGAATTATTCGACACGATGTTACTGCTCAGCGTGTTGTTGCTGGAATTCATCAGACCGATGCCAACTTCGTTGTTCGAGTTTGCAGTGTTATCGTTCAGCATATTGTTGCTGGAATTCAACAGACCGATGCCGCAATCGGTGTTCGAGTTTGCAGTGTTATTGCTCAGCAGGTTGTTATCGCTGGACTGATCCAGCCAGATGCCCCAATAGTTATTCGACACAATGTTACTGCTCAGCATGTTGTCGCTGGATGAATTCAGATAGATGCCTGCCTCGCTGTTCGAGCTTGCTGTGTTATCGTTCAGCGTGTTGTTGCTGGACCCGAATAGACAGATGCCTGCCTCGCTGTTCGAGCTTGCCGTGTTATTGCTCAGCGTGTTGTTACCGCTGGATCCGAATAGCCAGATGCCGCCTCCGTTGTTCGATACAATGTTGTTGCTCAGCGTGTTGTTACCGCTGGATCCAAATAGCCAGATGCCGTCTCCGTTGTTCGATACAATGTTGTTGCTCAGTGTGTTGTTACCGCTGGAATCGAACAGAACGATGCCGTAATCGTTGTTCGACACAATGTTACTGCCCAGCATGTTGTCGCTGGAAGAATCCAGATAGATGCCGTCTCCGTTGTTCGAGCTTGCCGTGTTATTGCTCAGCGTATTGTTATCGCTGGAATCGAACAGAACGATGCCCCAAGAGTTGTTTGACACAATGTTACTGCTCAGCGTGTTGTTGATGGACTGTCCCAGCCAGATGCCGTAATCGTTGTTCGATAAGCTGTTTCCAGCAATAGTGCAGCCCTCAAGTCCACCGAGACCTATTCCAAAACCACCAGTTGCACCTGTCACATTAAAGCCGCAGATAGTGACGTTGTCTGCAGTCACATAAAAGACGTGATTGTTTGGATCGGCAGCCTGGACAATGGTATCAAACGGATTTCCAGACTGTGAGATGAACGTTAGTTCCTTGTTCACATACACATTCTCGGTGTAGGTTCCCGGGTAGACAAGGATCGTATCTCCGTCAGTTGCATTACCCACAGCAGCCTGTATCGTGGCATAATCCTGCCCACCGCTGTCATCCACAGTGATTTCATTTATAACATTGTACTCTATGAATGGATAGAATCTTAAATTTGAACTATCGTCTGCAACCCTCAATGCAAAATTGTCTGTTAGATTATTAGTACTACCTGCATCCAGAACGATATCCTCGGTGCTTCTGAGTTCAATAGCATTAGTAGAAACACCAATTATTTCCATCTTTCCGAATTCTTCACCATCTGCAATCTCCATAAAGTCATCAGATATCTGCCAGATGCCATCAATAATTATGAAGTTGCCTGACTGATTTACCTCATCTACATGAATTATTAAGGTAAGAACATCAGTCTCGTTAAGTATATCCTGCTTGTAATACCATGTCTTGTCAGACGTAGTTGCATTAGTACTTGCATTAATAACGTCATCATCGAGGAAAGTACCATTCTTGGTCAACTCGAGCCAGACCTTGTCACCAGTAACATCGATTTGCTTTGGAGTGACCACATAACCTTCACTGAGGTTTAGTGAATGTCCAACTCCAATCAAGTTACTACTATCATCGTCGATTAAAAGCTTGGTAAGAATCTGTGGATCCTGTTCGATTGGAATATACTCTTCGCCCAAAAATCCAATCTTTTCATATGTCCAATCCGTTGATCCCGTCTTGAAATCAAATTTTGGTTGAATATCATAAACTATGGTAGCGGTATAGATCAGTTCTCCTAAATTAGCATCTATTGTTCTATCAAGATTGTCTATTCCATGAACAGTCAGTACTTCGGATGTCGCATTATTATCAAAATCATACCAGAAACCAGCAAATGAATGTGCATTCCAACTATATGTTTCATTTGAAGACGGTGAATCAACGACTGTTCCACGTATTTCATAGATACCTGATTCGGTTAGTGTCTTCCTTAAGTAGAATCTCAATGTAGTTTCGTCTGCAACTCTGAATTCAAAATTCTCCATTAAATTATTAGTACTGCCTGCATCCAGAACGATGTCATCATCAAGTTCCATTATGATGCTTGTATTATCGACAGAAGATACGATCATCTTTCCGTATTTATCGCCTAAATCAACTTCCGTCACCTGGTCAGAGATCTGCCAGATACCTTCGATAACACAAAGGCTGTCGTCCTGATCCTGGAATACTTCATCGACGTGGACAATGAGTGTTACGACATTTTCTCCGAGAACTTCCTGCTCATAGTACCAGGTTCTGTTAGAAGTTGTTTCGTTGGCACCAGTAGAAATAATCTCATCATCAATAAATCCGCCATTTCTGGTCAACTCGAGCCAGACCTTTTCACCATCAACATCGATCTGCTTTGGAGTGATGGCATAACCTTCCCCAAGTTCAAGGGTTTGATTGAGTCTAAGAGTGTAGCGGTCATCAGTATCAATAAGAAGTGGAGATAGTTTAGCTACATTGTCTTGTATAATAGATGCATATTGTTCACCCATGAATCCAACAGTTTGGTATGACAAAGGTACAGACGAATTATTTTCAAGCATAAATTCAAACTTTGGACTTGAGTACATGGCACTTGTAGCATAAACAAGTGGGTTTTGTACCGCATCTGAATCCAGAACTCTTGAATTCAATGTACCATTCTGATAAAGGGTCAGTGTTTCTCCAGACAAATCATCATCTAAATCATAGTAGAAACCAGCGAAGTCCTGTGCATCTATTATTTCAATAGAATTGTTATTCCATGTACTGAAATTACCTGTAAAAACTGGCCCTCGTATTTCATTTTCAGGAGATAATTGCCTACTTCCTTCCATTGTAAAATTGCCAGCAGAACCTCCACCACTTCCACCACTGCTACTGTTATTACTAGATCCTAAATCGGTACTTGCCACGACCGTTGCGATATTAGAATCTACTAAAATTTTTGTTTGATCAATTGGAACAAAACGATTTTCTGAAATATCTATTATATCAAATTTTATGAAGTTAAGTTTACCATCATCATTTGTATCTGCATCATAAGCACTTACTAATCCAGCACTCATAACTAAAATTAGCAAAACAGAGATTGTAAAATACATTGATCTGTGAATTCGCTTTAAATTAATTGAGTTCAACCTATCCATAAACAACATTTTTTTAACACTCCCCTTTAATTTACTTACATTTCATCGATTTAATTAATTATAGCCGAAACCCCCGTTTACAGCTGTTTTTTGGAAAGAGAATTACATGTCAGTACACCCAAACCCACTTAGAAGTCTAACATTGTAATATATATTCATGTTGATGTGAAAT
Source organism: Methanococcoides vulcani (assembly GCF_900111645.1). Classification (GTDB taxonomy): domain Archaea; phylum Halobacteriota; class Methanosarcinia; order Methanosarcinales; family Methanosarcinaceae; genus Methanococcoides; species Methanococcoides vulcani. The sequence continues at coordinate 635,448 of NZ_FOHQ01000001.1, read as the reverse complement.
ATTCATAAGCTATTAAAATTTGCACTCCACTGTTTATTCGATCATCCCTTTGAAAAAAACGCGGAGAGAGTAATATGGTTGCGTAGCAGATTGACAAAAACGTAGTGTTTTTTCTAGTTACCTATTATCCCCGACTTTTCGTACGAGGGGTAAGATGTAAACTCAGAGTGCACTATGACAAAAATAAAGAGAAGGGGCTTTTAACCCCGTACTCCATAGCCGTCGGGGGGACTTGAACCCCCGGCCTGCTGATTACGAATCAGCCGCTATACCACTAAGCCACGACGGCACATTGAACCTACACCTAATAAGGATTTAACAATTTAATCGTTTCGCCCAGAATTCAGTTTATCCGGACCTCAATACATACATTGTATTGATGAGGTGCATACGAGCGCACTGTCCGGCACTCTACCACCTCAACACTCCGACCCACTTTTTTCGCTGCTGCTTCTATCAGACCTATGGAACTGTCAAACAGATCATCTTCGTGGGTCATTCCATAGTAATGGATAATGCCTTGCGGAGCCGTCACATAAATTGCAGCATCCAGAAATGCATCGGCGCTGTGGGGGAGATTCATGATAACATGGTCTGCAATGCCCTTGAAATTGCGGGCAATCTCGTTTGCATCGCCTTCGATCACCTTGATGTTCCCGATAGAATTGAACTTCACGTTCTCTTTGAGAAAATTGATCGCATCGGGGTTCTTGTCCATGGCAATGACCTTTTTGCATTTTTTGGCAATCGGGATACTGTATGGACCGACGCCTGCGAACATGTCAAAGACAACATCATTTTCACTTATTTGTGAAACAATGCGCTGCCTTTCTGTTGAAAGCCGTGGTGTGAAATATGCACGTGCAAGATCTACCTTGTACTTGCAACCGTGATCCTTGTGAATGGTCTCCGTCCTCTCTTCCCCTGCAAGCACTTTGAACCTGCGGGTCCTGAACTCTCCTTCCACAGCTGACACTGCACCAAGAACGGTATTCACATTCTTGTGCAACTTCAGGAGTGCATCTGCAATCTTTTGGGCTTCCGGTTCATCGGCTTCTATAAGTGCAATATCACCTATGATCTCGTAACCCGGGGTGAAACCGAGGATATCCTCAAGTGTAAGGATCTTTTCATGGGATTCGAACTCACGTTCAATCTGTTTTGCATCTTCGGGAAGCTCATCGAGCTCTTCCGGGGTCAGCTCCCTTTCAATAGGAATATACAGCTCACCATCCTCACTGGATATCTTCAGGGACTTGTCAAGGATGTCAAGCTCCATAAGGAACTTTCTGGCAGGTTCACCTTTCTTTTTCGGGATCGCAATACAGGGACACTTCAAAATATATCTCTCCTGGAAAATGTCGGCATGTTCGAATTATCCGATCGCGAACCATGAGCCGAACAATATCAGGAATAGTCCGCATGATACAAGAATATGCCTGTAGGTCTTCGGAGAGAACATGCCCCTTCCACGACTGAATGATAGCGATACAGCAGTGAACCACCCAAGATCTGCAAGCCAGTGCCCGACTATGAAGAACACCACGGCAACCATTCCAAGTTTCATGCTCTCAAGCACCAGGGCACTGCCGGCTGCCAGCCACCAGAGCCAGAAATAGGGGTTTGACGCAGAAGTAACTATACCTGCCACAAGTGAGTTTGATGGCACTTTATCCTGTCCGTGAAGTTCTTCAGCTGAAACTTTTGCCCCCTTAATGGTCATTATCCCGAAAATGATCAGGACTATGCCACCGGCTACCGAGATGAACGACATCTCACGTTCACCCACAAGCGAGTTCATGCCTAAAAGTATCAGCACAAGCACAAAGGTTTCGATGATAGCATGACCCAGGAACACTTCAGGTCCTGCTGTCCAGCCTTTCTTCATAGTGCCGTCAATGGTCACAAATAGCATGGGACCAGGCACAAGAGCACCGGTCAGCCCTACTATGAAACCAATGAAAAGCATCTCGAACAGTTCTAACATAGTCACTAGAAAATAACGTTACTATATAATGTGATCGATTAGACCAATTAGAAAAAGAAGAAAATTAAAAAAAGATAGAGACCACAAAGACACTAACTGTCTTTGCAGTTCTTGTTTTCCAATATACTATCAGAGAATGATCTCTATGTCCAGTTCTTCTGCGAGCTCTTTGTACCTGTTACGGATAGTGACCTCGGTCACACCTGCAACATCAGCGACCTCACGCTGGGTCCTGCGCTCACCGCAGAGAATAGATGCAATATAGATAGCAGCTGCAGCCACACCGGTTGGTCCACGGCCACTTGTGAGTTCCTTTTCAGATGCCTGACGAAGGATCTCAACACCTCTGGACTGCACCTCACCCTTGAGGTTCAGGCCTGAGCAGAACCTTGGAACATAGTCTATAGGGGAGGTTGGCATAAGCTTGAGTGCAAGCTCACGGGAAATGAAACGGTATGTTCTTCCGATCTCTTTCCTGCTTACCCTTGAAACTTCTCCGATCTCATCCAGGGTTCGTGGAACACTGCACTGGCGACAAGCTGCATAAAGTGCTGCTGCTGCCACACCTTCAATACTCCTTCCACGGATGAGGTTCTTGTCAACTGCTTTCCTGTAGACCACCGCAGCAGTCTCACGTACAGTACGTGGAAGACCTAATGCGGATGCCATACGGTCAAGTTCTGATAAAGCGAACGCGAGGTTCCTTTCAGTAGCATTGCTTACGCGTATTCTACGCTGCCACTTTCTCAACCTGTATAATTGGGCACGGTTCTTGGAGGAAATTGACTTTCCATAGGAATCACGGTTCCTCCAGTCGATCATAGTAGATAGACCTTTATCGTGTATGGTGTACGTCATTGGTGCACCCACACGAGAACGCTTCATACGCTGGTCATGGTCAAAAGCACGCCACTCCGGACCTTCATCAACGAATTCAGCATCCACTACGAGACCACAGTCTGCACATACCAGCTCGGCACGTTCATAGTCCTGTTCAAGATTTCGGCTTCCACACTCAGGACACTCGATAACCTTGTTCTCAACTTCAGCGGTCTTTTCTTTCTCTTTACGTGCTTTGATCATTGCACGTATCTTTTCTCTCTCTGAAGTATCAGAATATCTTACTCTTTCAACTTCCACCATATTATCATTGCCTCGATTTTACCAAAATTGCTAACTGACGATCCACTTAATATAAATGTACAAATGTACTAAATATAAATGTAATAAATAGACTTATTTGACGTACACCTTCTCATTGAGGTATTTCCTTAGTTCAGATCCCGAAACATCTCCAAAGACCTTAATAGTGATATAAGGAGAGTTGACAGGACCGATAACACCATTCACCTTTCCGATGCGTTTAACAGATTTGTCAACAACAACCGAATTGATACGAGGAAGATCCCTCAAAGATGTGTCTGGTCGAATGTTGTCCCCTCTAACAAGTAAACCCTGATGTGCAACTACTTGCACTACCGTTCCAAGTCTTTTCATATGTCTCTTGCCATCAATATATAAATTAAATAGTTGATATATATACATACGGTAAATAGCATATAAAGTTTTCGCAATCCCTATAATAATCCAGATAAAACCATTACAAAAAAATAATCATATCCAGACCATAAACACAACAAAAAATGCTAACAATTGACACATATTTACAAGAATTAATAAGATCGTGCGTACATCAGGCATGACAATGCCTCACACGGATATAAATCGTTTTCTGACAATTTTTCTTATCAGCAAATGCCGCAAATTTTGAAAGTAAACATATTATAATTGACAAAGTCAAGATATATTATATATAGATTTCGGTTGCGTTGGCATAAAAATTACCCACATCTGGAACATTAATATAAATCAATAAAAAACAACGATAACACTTAATACCAATCACACGATAAACGGCAATGTCGTCTAGATATGTCCAATGAGATAGCATCTGGAAGACCATGGATATTGAAACTGATTTCAGTAAGATATCCAGATCATCTAATACATAATTACGCTAGCCTAACCCATAATCAAAATATCTTCCCGTGGGAGGAAAACTTAGTGGCAGATAATAAATTTGTGTACCTTTTCGGAAACGACGAAACTGAAGGCAAAAATAGTATGAAAGACCTGCTTGGGGGCAAAGGGGCCAACCTCGCAGAAATGTCAAATCTGGAAATACCAGTTCCGGTTGGATTTACGATCACAACCGAGGTCTGTACTCTTTATCTTAAGGATGAACATTATCCTGCAGGTCTTGAAGGGCAGATCGATAATGCCATAAAGGAACTGGAAAGGACCACAGGGAAGAGATTTGGAGATCTTAACAATCCATTACTTCTTTCTGTACGCTCAGGTGCCCGTGTGTCCATGCCTGGTATGATGGACACTGTACTGAACCTTGGACTTAACGACAGTTCAGTAGTCGGTCTTGCCAATAAGACCGGTAATGACAGGTTTGCTTACGACAGCTACAGAAGATTCCTCACAATGTTCGCAGACGTCGTGCTTGGCATCGAACACGAGAAGTTCGAGTCCACACTCACTGCTAAAAAGAAGGATAAAGGCGTTAAACAGGACACCGACCTTGACGTAGATGACCTTAAAGGACTTGTTGAAAAGTTCAAGGGCATTATCAAGGAAGAGACCGGAAAGGACTTCCCCCAGGAAGCAAGGGAACAGCTCCAGATGGCCATTGATGCAGTGTTCGGCTCATGGAACAACCAGCGTGCTATCACATACAGACGCCTGAATGCCATCCCTGGCAAATGGGGAACTGCAGTGAACGTACAGAGCATGGTCTATGGTAACATGGGAGATACCTCCGGAACGGGAGTAGCATTCACAAGAGACCCTGCAACAGGTGAAAAACGATTCTTTGGAGAATACCTCATCAATGCACAGGGTGAAGATGTCGTTGCAGGTATCAGAACACCTCAACCCATCAAAACTCTGAAGAACAACATGCCTGAGGTCTACAACCAACTTGTGGATATCTACATGAAACTGGAGGATCACTTCAGGGACATGCAGGACATTGAGTTCACTATTGAGAAAGGCAAGCTTTTCATGCTACAGACAAGGACCGGTAAGAGAACTGCAGCTGCAGCCATCAAGATCGCGACCGACATGGTCGAAGAAGGACTTATCGATAAGGAAACAGCCCTTACACGGGTTGAACCTGCACAGGTCGACAGGCTCCTGCATCCAAATATAGACCCTGACGCAACACCGGACGTAATTGCTAACGGTCTCCCTGCATCCCCCGGAGCTGCTGTGGGTGAAGTTGTGTTCACAGCAGAACATGCCGAAGAAAGAGCAAAGAAGGGAGAAAAGACCATCCTTGTACGTGCTGAGACCTCACCAGAGGACATCGGCGGCATGAATGCTGCAGAAGGTATACTGACAGTACGCGGAGGAATGACCTCACATGCAGCAGTCGTTGCAAGAGGCATGGGGAAGCCATGTGTTGCCGGCTGTGGTGAAATTGTAATTGATATGAAAGAGAAGAACTTCCATGTCGGAGAACATACCATTAATGAAGGAGACATGATCTCCATTGACGGTTCCACAGGAGACGTTATTCTTGGAGAGGTCGAGCTTATCCTGCCAGGTGTTTCCAGTGAACTTGAACAGATACTCTCATGGGCCGACGAGGTTCGAACCCTGAAGGTCAGGACCAACGCAGATACCCCGCACGATGCAAAGGTCGCACGTGACTTTGGCGCAGAGGGTATCGGACTCTGCAGAACAGAGCATATGTTCTTCGGAGAAGATCGGATTCCTGCTGTACGTGAAATGATCATGGCAGAAGAGATCGATGTCAGAAAAGCAGCACTAAAGAAACTTCTCCCAATGCAGAGAGAGGACTTTATCGGAATATTCAGGGCAATGGAAGGATATCCTGTGACCATCAGGTTGCTTGATCCACCACTCCATGAATTCCTGCCAAATCATGAGGAAGCAATTGAAAAGCTGGCAGAACTGAATGCCAGTGATGCCCCTCAAACCGAACTTGACAGAGTGAAGAAGGTCATCGGCCGTATTGAATATCTCAAAGAGATGAACCCAATGCTCGGCCACAGAGGATGCCGCCTCGGAATCACATATCCGGAGATCTATGAGATGCAGGCACAGGCCATCATCGAGGCAGCCTGTGAACTCACAAAAGAAGGTATGACAATAGTACCTGAGATCATGATCCCGCTGATCAGCAACATCGAAGAACTTGAATTTGTCAAAAGACATGTTATCAAGGTCGTAGAAGCAGTGATGGAAGAGAAGAGCATCAAACTTGACTACATGATCGGAACAATGATCGAACTGCCAAGAGCAGCACTCACAGCCGACCAGATAGCAAAGGAAGCTGAGTTCTTCTCCTTTGGTACCAACGACCTGACCCAAACAACCTTCGGGTTCAGCAGGGACGATGCAGGCAAGTTCTTACCATTCTACTTAGAGAGTGGCATACTCGAGGACGATCCATTTGCAGTGCTTGACCAGGAAGGTGTGGGACAGCTTGTGAAGATCGGGATCGAGAAAGGACGTGCTACAAGACCTGATATCAAGATCGGAATCTGTGGTGAACATGGCGGAGAGCCAAAATCCGTGAAGTTCGGACACAACGTCGGACTGAACTATGTCAGCTGTTCACCATTCCGTGTGCCAATTGCAAGACTTGCAGCAGCACACGCTGTGATCGAGAACAAGCAGTAAACGCAATAACACAATATCGTGTGGAAACACGCGATATTGGAAACTCTTTTTTTACACATATTTACCAATTGGCCTAGTTGCCACTAGCTAACCGATTTACTAACTAACTAACTAACTAACTAAGGTTAGCGTAGCTACCTGAACTTAAATAAAAAAGAGAAGAACATCACCCATCAAGTGATGGGAATGCTCCGAACTGACCTTCATATCTGGCCACCATATCATCCCAGGTGGGAAGGTCTGTCTGGCAACCAACAGATTCCACCGCAAATGATGCAACCGTAGCCCCGGCCTTGCCACAGACATCCAGCGGATATCCACGAGTATATGCCACAAGGAACCCTGCACGATATGCATCTCCTGCCCCGGTTGGGTCCACTGCTTTTACCGGAACCACGGGGATCACATGCTCGTCACCGGATGCAAATATCTTGCTGCCTTCTGCATCGTAAGTGACAACTACAATGCCTATCTGTTCCTTAATATCCTCAAAAGTGCTTTCAGTCATCTCACAGACACGCTTGATCTCATGCTTGTTCGTGAAAAGAACGTCAGTGTTCTCAAGAATAGCTTCAAGATTCTCTCTTGAATACGTGATAAGGTCCTGTCCGGGATCAAAAGACACGAACTTTGCTTTCTGTGCTATCTTAGCATTAAAGTTTGGCTCAGATGTTGCAAGATGAACAAAATCAACTTCCGGAGGTTCCAGTTCCTTCATCTTTGCAGATGCTCCCCAGTAGAAGTAAGTGGACTGGTTGTGGAAAGGATCTGTGAAAACATAAGCAGCAGTTCCTTTTTCCCCCTTGAACCGGAAAAGCAGGGAAAGATCAACTCCAATACCTTCAAGGTGCTCTTCATACCCTGATGTAACAAAATCATCACCAACCGCAGAGATCAGCTGAGAGTTACCACCAAGAATGGAGATCGCTGCAACGATATTTGCAGCCCCGCCTCCATAGAATCTCTGGTAATCGACTATCGGATATGATTCGTTCTGTGTTGCAATGCCTTCCACATCAAAGAGAAGATCGATCGCAGCATGTCCTACTACAGATATCACATCAGACATCCAGACACCCTTTTATTCAAAATCTTCAACATCCACTACATGGAGTGGTACATCACGTAATGCCTTGCCTATTACGGACTTTGCGATCCTTGATGCGTGCTCTGCACTCTCTGCATCGAAAACCTTCATTTCAAGGACAAGACCGACAATTGCGGTATTAGCTGCAATGAAAACACTACCAAAAGGCTCATTACAGGCAGGACAAAAAGTAGTTCCGACATCGACCTCTACAAAATCGAGTTGTGGGTTCAATCTTTTTCCAGCCTCTGCAATAGCAACTCCAATAGCGTCGTCTGCAGTATTTACGTCTCTTACCAACCAGGCAGCTTCAAGTGTAACATGATAATTTGTCATCGTTTCATTCTCTCCAGAGATTTTATCTTAAACCTTCATTGTCTTCTTTAATCTACATTATTGAATGATGATCATATGGTGAACAGCACATCGTCGTCAACATCAAAAACACCCAGGCGAGCACCCGCATCCAGCCATGCATGACCATAGCTGAAACAGATAAGTGCATTTACCGGATCCTTGGACCTAATGAAATGCATCCCGTCCTCATAGTAGGAACGTGACATATTCTTATAGTCCTCGGCCACCTTACGCATGTGCGATCGCTCAATTGGACTTATGTCCGCCTTTCCAAGTGCTTCTCTTAACAGACGTTCGTATCTTTCAACCTTTTCGTTCAGATCTGCTGCCACAATTACACCATCTACATATAATATAGTAATAAACCCATCCGTTGAAAAGTCACTTTTCTGAACCGAATATCTTCTTGAAAAGTCCTCCACCCTCAGCCTTAGGCTGCCTATCGGGTTGCCTGCTGGGCTGCCTTTTCGGTGGCGGACTGCCTGCTTCAGCAGAGCCTTCCGCCTGCACGGGTGCAGAACTTGCCGGTGGCTGGCTGACAGGTCCAGGGGCACGTTTTGCAGGAGCCGGGGACGATGTCTGGGCACTTTTAAGCACGTTCACCGATTCTCCGCCATGCTTTGATTTTCTTACCCTGACATCTATAAGAACAGGTCTCTCGATATCGTTGCTCACAAGCATGGCAACACCCGGAGGCAGGCGCATAAGTTCATCCTCTACAAAAGAGTTCACACCTTCAAGTCCCTTACTGATGGATTTCAAGTCGTTGGGGTTGGTCACCTTCATGATAATCTGAGTCCCGCACTGGGAAAGCACATTCTTGTCAATCCTTGCAGGACGCTGGGATATTACCAGCATACCAAGACCGAACTTACGTCCCTCTGATGCAATAGTACGCAGGACCTCAGAACTTGCGGTCTTGCTGAAACCACGCTCCGGAGCAAAGTTATGTGCTTCTTCCACAACAAGCATACCCGGCGGGATGGCGTTCATTTTACGTGCTTCAAAAAGCGCACTGCAAAGTTGTGCTACGATCATGCTCTGGAGGTCCGGAGCCACGCCTTTAAAATCGATAACTGCTGCCTTGCCCTTCTGCATGAGCTCTTCCAGGGATGTTGGTGATGAGGACAGGAGATCTGAATCACGGATGTCCTCAAGGAGGCTCATAACATTCCAGCGGGCTTTGCTCTCGTTATTGCTTACCTCGAATATTATGTCGTCAAGAGTATAGGTTTCCATTTCCGCACGGAGCTTCTGTATCGATTCGTACAGAATACCAATGTGGGTGCTGTTGAAATTCTCCGGAAAGATGGAAGTAAGGTCCTTTGCGGTCAGATTGTTGCCGTTCAACCTGAAGAGTTCATCAGCATTCGGATTTATCACCTTGTTCGCAGGAGTATATATTGTTACATTGGAGCCATAGCCCTTTGGAGATACACCGAACTTCCTGAAATCAGCAGATTTGGATGCAGGTTCCTTCATAGAAGCATACTCACTATGAGGATCAAGTATTAAAAGAGGGACCTTGCGGTCAAGCAACTCCTCCAGCAGAACTGCTGCGGTATATGACTTGCCACTTCCAGTCTTCGCAAGGATACTGCAATGTTTCTGTACAAGGCTGTTCACGCTCAGGTGCACCGGAATATCAGTACCATCGAGCAGACCTATGTACATCTCATTACCAGACAGACCGAGCACAGAGCTTATCAGGTCATTGTCTGCCTTAAAAACATCATCGCCCGGACTGAACGGGGTCTTGGGAGCCCTTAAGAGCCCGGAAGGATCACGACTTCCTATAACAGTAGCTTCTGCAACTATACGGTCGGAACTCTTCCTGTCCTTACCATCCTTCTTCAATTCCTCAAAGGCTTTCTTAGCTTCGTCAAAGGACTTTTTTATACTAACCTTATCACTGAACCTTTTGATCGAAAGCACCTGGCAAAGCACCCATCCATCGCCCTCATGCCAGGCCTTTACATATTCCCCTCGATGTACAGCCGTGCTGTCAGAAATCAAGAACTTAAAATCAAACGATCCGGTCTCACCTGAAATTATACCTACTGAGCCGCGCATCATATCCTCTCACCAAAAAAAGGGACTTCAGACTTATATCTATTGTGCTTTATACCGTTGCTATTGTTAACGATAAGAAAGTAAAGGGTAAGACAGGCACACATTAGTGAGCTTATCGACCATAGACAGTCCGTGCACCATCGGGGAAACTTTTCACTATCACTTATCAGTCCATATCTTCAAGTATCTCATCCGGAGCACCTGCAAGCTTCACAAGAGCTTCAGCCTCAACAAAGTGCAGTGATGCAGGAATTATCAGGATATGCAAGGGTTCTCCAAAATCGAAACTTTTTAGAGCCTGGGCATAGTCTGCCTTCACCACAGGTGATGGCGAGCCTGCACGGGCTATACCGACAGAGATACGATCGGCCATAACACCTTCACCGCGTTTTTCCTCCACCTCAAGCAGGATCTCGAGAGCTTCATTTACTGTCATGTATCCTTTGTCTTTATCAATATCAAGGAACACCGCCGTATGAAGGCCATTCTCCATGTTCATTTTTATAGTATCATAAGGTGTTTCGGAGATCACCCTGCTACCACGACTGGTAACATAAGGATGAGGAACAGTTGCCGCTTTCCCGAAGCGATAGTTCTGGAGACCTGAGAGACCGCATATTGCGGATGCTATGGATGCACCATGAACGAGGAAGGTCTCAATACCCATATCAAGTGCACGAAGACGTAGGTCCACATGGGTTGTGGATACCATGGTATCACCGCCGGTCAGGAACACGACATTCATATCTTTCGCATCGGCGATCCATTCCTCTGCATGCTGTTCTACATCTTCCCTTGAAAGGACTGTGATCTTTTTCTGGTAGAGCTCTTCCATCTTTTCAAGGTCAGTCCCCATAAGAATGGAAGTATAGAATTCCACATAGACCTTATCCGCATTATGGATCTTCTCAAGTCCTTTTAGTGAGATGTCTTTTTCATCAAAAAGTCCAAGTCCTACAAAGTCGAGCATAAATACGGTTAAAACCAGCTTGTATGTTAAAGTTTTTGAGTATCTAATATAAAGCCAGTATAATCGTTCGAAACGTTTTTATAGAACCATACACAGTTAGTTTCATTCAATTTTAGTAAAATCACTATACCAGTTCATATATTAGATCATCAGGAGGTTCAGATCCAATGGTAGGTCAGCCAGCAATTATAACAGATCCAAGGAAAGAACATACGCAGGGCAAGCAGGCTCTCTTCGCGAACATCGGTGCAGCAAAAGCAGTTGCGAATATCGTAAAAACAACACTTGGTCCAAAAGGAATGGACAAGATGCTTGTAAATGCGGTCGGAGATATTGTACTCACCAACGACGGTGCAATGATCCTTAAGGGCATGGAGATCGAGAACCCAACTGCAAAAATGATAGTGGAGATCGCAAAGACACAGGAAGACATTGCAGGTGATGGTACCACCAGCGCAGCTGTCCTTGCAGGATCACTTCTTGAAAAGGCAGAAGAATTGGTCATTTCCGGAGTTCACCCTACAGTAATAATCAAAGGTTTCCTGGCAGCTTCAGGTAAAGCTTCAGAAATTCTTGACAACTATGCTGTAGATGTCACAAAAGAGAACAAGGATGTTCTATTAAAGATCGCAAAGACCGCAATCGCAGGCAAATCCGTAGAAGCTTACGGCGATCACATTGCAAAATTATGTGTAGACGCAGCACTGGAAGTCGCAGTTAATGGAAAGGTCAATGTAAAGGATAATATCCTGATCACACAGGACCCTGGCCACAAGATCAGTGATACCGAACTTCTTGAAGGTCTCGTCATCAACAAAGCACGCCTTCATTCTGCAATGCCGGCGATCGTCGAGAACCCAAAGATCGCACTTGTAGCTTCAGACGTTTTAGTTCAGAAAACAAGGAACAAAGCAACTTTCCAGATCAATTCTGCAGAGCAGTTGACACAGTTCGCTGCACAGGAAGAAGCAGATTATGAAAAGTTGCTCGACACGATCATCGCGACCGGTGCTACTGTAGTGGTCGGAACAAAGAACATCGACCAGTATGCTGCAGACTATTTCCAGAAAAAGAGAATATTTGCTATCAGACGTGTCAACGAAGAAGACATGAAGAGCATCTCAAAAGCAACAGGTGCACACATCGTCAAGAACATCGCTGACATCACCGAAAAGGACCTTGGAACTGCAGGCATCATTGAACAGATCGGAGCATTCGACCTTGGTAAGACCTATATCAGGGAATGCCACAACTCAAAGACTGTAACCCTTCTGCTTAAAGGCGCCACCGAGCACGTCACTGACAACCTCGAGCGTACAATTGACGATGCATTACAGGTGATCAAGGACGTTATTGAGGATGAAAAGATCGTTCCTGGCGGCGGTGCATCCGAGATCGAAGTTGCACAGGGACTCCGCGCCTTTGCATCCAGTTTCGGTGGTCGTGAACAGCTTGCTATCACAGCATTTGCAGAAGCAATGGAAGTCATACCAAGGGAAATTGCAGTAAATGCAGGAATGGATGGTATTGACACGATCCTCGCACTTCGTGCAAAGCACAGTGAGATAAAGAATGCAGGTCTTGATGTTTACACAGGCGACATCAGCGATTCTCTCGAAAAGGGAATCGTCGATCCTCTCAGGGTAAAGAAACAGGCTATCAAATCAGCTTCAGAAGTTGCCAACATGGTACTTCGTGTCGACGACATGCTCAAATCACAGAGAAAAGAAATGATGGATGTCAACCCGGAGCACAACATTCACAACTACGACGCTCTTGGATTGTAAATGGATTGTAAGGGAAACCTTACAACCCATAGAATTTTTTATAATCTTCTATCGCTTTTTTTGCCACTTCAGGATAATGTTCCATCATATATTCGATGAACTCGTCCCTTGAATTGCAGTCTTTAACAACATCAAGCATCCCTGAAACAAATCTCTGCGACTGATGGTTATTCTTTTCAACCTCAAAGGTCAGGCAGAGAGCTTCAACAGGAAAATGTTCCCTTCGGATGAGAGGAGATACCGATCCCATAAGAACACCATTTTCAAGAGTGCTGAAACCAGGAACACCCACATTGTTTACCCTGTCCTTAGAGACCAGTTTGCAGAAATTCCCCTTAGAATAAGAATGCAGTTCCACATAGATGTCAGGCTTGTATTCCTCAACAACATCAACGATCGTCTTTCCGATCCCGGAATAATAATCCCTGTCAAGTGTAGAGATATATTTTCCCCTGCTAACTACCGGCAGGATCGCCAGAGTACCTGAAAAGGGCCGTCCAAGGTTTAACAGAACAGATGAAGTATCACGCCATTCCGAACCATGCAGACCTGAAACAAAAAGCCGGAAAGGTCGCCCCATTCCATATAGCTTCAAAAGCATTGCCAAGCTTTCCCTGATGAACGGATTTATTCCATAGCTTCGTGGATACCTATCTTCTGACCAAACACATATATTTCCTGCTTTTTAGATTCCAGAACCTGCAATATCTCGATCCCAAGTTCTTCCATCCTGGCAAGCAGCGGTCTTCTGTCACAACTCCTTGTCACCTTAATAACCTGAAGAACCTTGCCCCTATCCTTCAGCAGTGGAAGCATGCGTTCAAGAGCTGTTAATGAGTCCATTGGCTCCAGTGTCATATCACTCAGAATTATATCTACAGGCTCCTCTGAAAGCTCCTTGAGAGGGACATTAAAGACATCACCGAACATAATGGATACATTCTCATTCTCATGAGCAAGCTGGCCGAGTTCTGACCTGAAATCATGGCTGAACTCCAGACCTTTTATCTTACCGGCGATCTCTGATGCAAACATGATGAAACCGCCTGCACTTGAACCAAGGTCAAGGATACTGTCACCTTCACTAATGAGACCTGTTTCTTCCTGGATCCCCTTCAACTTGAAATAGCCTTTTGGCATATCGAGACCTTCATCGACCTCGATCTCATCATTTATAGAAACATCCTTTGAAGGTTTTGTTACAATATTTCCGTCTATTTTCACATGACCGTCCTGAACAGCCTGTTTGGAACGTCCACGGGACTTGAAATGACCCATTTCAACGAGATATGCATCCAGCCTCATGAATTAATGAAGGCAAAGAAACTATAAATAGATGCGACCAAAAAATCAAAAAAAGATATTAAGCGGAATCGCCAAAATCATAATTGCAGCGAATTCCGTTGTGATCAAAACATTTGTTGCAGGATACACACCTTACCCTGTCAGAGATACCCTTCTTTAACTTCACCACAAGATCAGGCTCACTTATGAACGGCCTGCTGAAAGAGACCATATCCGCATATCCATTTAGCATGGATTCCATAACTTTCTTCGACCTTATACCCCCAACCAGTATGACCGGGATACTTACAGTATCGCTTATCATCTTTGAATAACGCTTAAAGTATGCCTCTTTTTCCTCAGAATCGATATTCGGCTGAGACATCACATCCCCTGCTTCAAATATACCGCCACTTACCTCAATGGCACATATCCCCGCATTCTCAAGAAGACTTGCAATCTCCACGCATTCCGGAGCATCAAGTCCGAACTTGCCTGAAAATACGTCAAACCCGTCCGTAGCATTCAGCTTCACCATGATCGGGAAATCCTCGCCAACTCTCTCACGAATGAGCCTTGTGATCTCTGTTATTATTCTGGTACGGTTCTCAACAGAACCACCCCATTTGTCGGTTCTCTGGTTCGTATAAGGAGATATGAAACTGCTCAAAAGGAAACCATGTGCACAATGTATCTGCACACCATCAAAACCTGCATCCTTTGCACGTCTGGCAGCTTCCACAAAGTCCTCAATGGTGTTGAGAATATCTTCCTCTGTCATTTCCACAGGCTTTTTTCCAGATGAAGCATCTTCAACAGCTGAAGGTGCCAGAAGAGGAATTCCCTCCCGTACCACAGACTGGCGACCGCCATGCACGATCTGTATGAATATCTTGCTGTCATACTTGTGCACCCTTGATGTGATCTCACTGTAAGGTCCGATGAACCTGTCATCGTATATACCCTGCTGCTTTTCGTTGCTCTTTCCCTGTACATTCACATACGAATAGCCGGTGATTATCAGACCCACATCATTGCGTGCAAGTTCCTCATACATGTCACCAATGGCAGTGGTAGGGGTGCCATCTTCCTCTGCAAGCCACTCATTAGTAGCTGAACGCACAAAACGGTTCTTCACATTAAGGTCTGCTATGGAAATTGGTTCGAAAAGCATGCTACCTAATCAGCAACTATTCTTTATATTTTTTGCTGATGAAGAAAGAAGGAAGGAGGGAAGGGAAGTGGAATAGAGTAGAGGGAAAGAAGGAAAAAAGGAAAGAAAGAGTGAAGAGGGGAAAGAAATTGCTGAAGTAAAATGAAAAGAAAAGAATGTTCATTTAAGAGACGATCTAAGTTCATTGACCTCTTCCTCAAGCATCTCATTACCCATCTTGTATGAGACCATGGATGCAAAAAGAAGTATGAATGCAACTATGTTCACAAGCAGGGTCAACTGGAGAGATGCACCTTCCAGCCCACCACCTGATCCGGAAGCAGCTTCACCGAACATTAAAGGATGAGCTGAACGCCAAAGGCGTATAGATAAAAAGCTCAGTGGTACCGAGACAAAACCAAGTATGCCGAATACTGATGCAAGACGTGCACGCTTATCCGGAACATCAACTGCCTGACGTAGCAACAGGTAAGCTACATAGACAAGGAAAAGTGCAAGGGACGTGGTCAGACGTGGCTCCCAGATCCAGTACCATCCCCATGTTGCCTTTGCCCAGATGGAGCCTGTGATAAGCACAAGTAATGCGAATATCACACCCACCTCTGCAGCAGAGCGTGAAACAATATCCCATTTATATTCACCTTTCCTCAAATAGAGAACACTGGATATGAAAACAACTGTAAATGCAAGATAAGATGTTATTGCAATGGGCATGTGGAAATAGAATATCCTGAAACTGCTGTCCAGGACTTCACCGGACTCACCTTTCATCTCAGGCAGGTAAAAGAATATCATACCAATGGCCAGCAACATGGTTGCAGCGGCCAGCAGTGGCAAGATCTTACCTGTTAAACTTCTATCCGACATTTGAGGCTCCGATAATAAGGTTAAATGATGTAGGTAGTACTAACTCCCCGCTATATAAGCCTTAATCCTGCAAGAATTGACCTTGTAATAATCCTGTAATTAATTCTATAACCTTAATCCTGTATCACGTATTCGAAGACGAGCTGTGCCACAAGGAAGAACACGACATCATAAACGAGCAACAACCTCAGTTCCTGTGAGATATCCCCCATAGACGCACCTGAGAGTGCACTGCCTGTGGCCATTACAGCAGGTATGAGCACCGGAAGTACCAGCGGCAGGAGCAATACAGGAAGCAGGATCTCACGCGTACGTGTATTTACCGTCAGTGCTGAGAGTAGTGTGCCCACACAGACAAAACCGATCGTTCCCAGAGCGATCACCAGGCCAGGGAGGAACAGGCCTCCGATGTTGTAGTTGAACAGGATGACGAAGATAGGGATTGTGATAATTTCCACTATTAGCATCAGGACGATGTTTGCAACAGCTTTCCCTGTATAGATAGCAGCCCTGCTCACCGGACAGAGCTTCAATCCTTCAAGGCAGCCATTTTCCAGTTCTGCTACAAAGGATCGGGACAGGCCGATCGAACCTGCAAAGATAAATGCTATCCAGAGTACACCCGGTGCAACCATCTCCACATTTTCCGAAGAACCAAGTATCGGACCAAATGAAATGCTAAATATCACGATAACAAGCAGCGAGAAGATCACCATGGAATTGAGCATCTGCTTGGTGCGAAATTCCTCTTTAAGGTCCTTTGCTGCAATGTCAAGGATGCGTATCATTGAAAACTCCCGGTCATATTGAACTATGGCTTTTTACATTAGATATGTAGATCTCTTTTAGCTCTTCTGCTGAACCCACATCAGACATCGGGCTGTCGAATACTATCCTTCCATGATCCAGTATTACAACGCGATTACACATCTGGAATGTCCTTATGAGATCATGGGTGACCATCACTCTTGTAGTATCTTTAGGATCAAGGTCCTGAAGCACTTTCTCAAATGTCCGGCTTGCATGCTGGTCCAGCCCTGTATAGGGCTCATCAAGGAAGAGAAGTTGTGGCTCATGTATCAATGACCTTGCAATGGAAAGACGCTGTTTCATACCCCTGGAAAAAGTGACAACCCTGTCATCCGACCTGCCGGAAAGTTCTACCTGCTCCAGAAGTTCATTTATGCGATCTTCCAGACCATCACCTCTGATGCCATACATCTTTCCGAAGAAACGTAAGTTTTCCTCTGCTGTGAGGTCGTTGTACAGATGTGTTTCATGGGAGATCACACCGATCATGCTTCTTACTGAAGCCGGATCATCTGCAACGTTATGTCCGCTGATCTCTACTACCCCTTCCGAAGGAGAGGATAGGGTGGACATGATCTTAACAAGAGTGGTCTTGCCTGCTCCGTTGGACCCAAGTATAGCAACGAACTCTCCTTTTCTTATGTCAAGATCAATGCCTTTGAGAACAGGAAAATTCCCGTAGCTTTTAGAGACATTGCTGAGTGATAGTATGCTATCCATCGGAATAAGATTACATTATGTGTAAATTAACGTTTTGATGTGGAACCAACGAAGATGAGCACAATATGACTATAGCAAATATATCCGGCATATCCATTCAAACCCCAAAGTTCTAATATCATAGTTTCTTTTGAGAAGGAAAGGAGCTCTATTCAATGCCCATTAAATGCATGAAATGTAACAAGGATGCCATTATTTTCCAGAAATACTCAGGCATGCACCTTTGCAGGAAACATTTCATTGAAGATGTGGAACGCAAGATCAAGCTGACGATCAGAAAGCAATACAATGTCGAAAAAGGTGACATCATTGCCGTCGCACTTAGCGGAGGAAAGGACAGTATTGTCCTGTTACACATACTTCACAAAATATTCAGCAAGAGACGGGATGTGGAGATCGTTGCGATCACTATTGACGAAGGCATTGAGGGCTACAGGGAAGTTACCCTTGAAAAAGCAAGAAAGCTCACATCCGAGCTTGGCATCAGGCACATTGTGCGTTCTTTTAAGGATGAATATGACAAGACACTGGATGAACTGGTCGCACAGGAGAGGGAGCTTGGAGCATGCAGTTACTGCGGTGTCCTGAGAAAATCCCTGATGAACAAGATAGCTAATGAGATAGGTGCTACAAAGCTTGCCACCGGCCACAATCTGGATGATGAGGCCCAGACCATAATGATGAACCACCTTGGAGGTGATGTGGAGCGTATGATACGTCTTTCACCGCCACGTGCACTGGAAGGTCTTGTGCTTCGTGCAAAACCTTTACGCAAGGTTCCTGAGAAAGAGATTGCCTTGTATGCTATTGTAAACGACCTTCCATTCGATATGAGCGAATGTCCGTATGCCCATGAAGCCCTCAGGGGAGAGGTCAGGGATATGATCAATGATTTTGAAGTAAGACATCCCGGTACCAAGTACTCCATCATGAGAGGTTTTGACAAGATGGTAGGAATACTTGGAAAGGAATTCCCACAGGCCAGTCTCACGGATTGCAGGGTGTGTGGCGAACCATGTACAGCTGAGCTTTGTCAGGCATGTAAGCTGCTTGGACGAAGTTAATAGAGTTGACAGCGAATAACTTGATGATATATTTTCAAAGTGGTTCTCTTAAAGAGATCTTTTTTAAGGATATTCCAGCAACTCACTGATATCATACAGTTCTTTTTCTGACCTGGACATGTAAAGGCGGGTCCACCATACCGTAATAAGTGGTTGTATCACAGCGATGGATAGAATGAAACTGATAAATGCCCAGACGGCTCCAACTGCTTCTATGGAAGACATCACTTCACTAAGCAGGTTGTTCAGGACAGATATACTGATCATTACTATGAAAAGCAGTAGAACGTCCAGCTTGTTTTCCATGAAGAAACTGTAACCCCTCTTAAGACCTGAGATGGGATCAAGGCTATCCACTACCAGACAGAATTCCAGAGGGCTTAGCACCAGAGCAACGATTATAGCATAAAGGATCCACAATAGAAAACCGAAAAGCAGCATTACACTCGTAATAACGGCATTTTCGGGATTGGACATCAATGTCCCAAAGTCATTTGTAACAAGTGCCCCTGGTACAATAAAAACGATGCCAGCAAGGCTTATCAGGAATACCATGATCTTTGCCAGAAGCAGGCTGATAACGTTTTTATTCCCATAATGGAACATATCGGAAAGGGTCGTATGCCCGGACTCTGATGCTGCCTTTGCCATTCCTACAGCACCGGCAGTGAAATAGGACTGGATAAATGTCAGTACCAGTATTGTCAGAAGCCCGAATACCACGACTATGCCAATGCTATCATTGAACAAAGGCATGATCAACGCCATTGCTTCTTCCGGGGAAAGGGAAGACGGATCAGATATCTTTGAGATCGACGGAGCGATGACAAGGAACGACAGGATAATAACAGCCATTACCATGACGAGCATACTTAGCAGCATGTTAAAGATGAACGGGACGGCAATCCCTAAATTACGTTTCCATGTTCCAAATCCTTTGTTGAGAACTTTCCCCAGATCTTCATGCATGTTTTTTATCTCCTCGAGATAGATTTAAACCGTTTCTGACACTATATAAATATTGCTTAGATCCCGACAATAATACTGAACATTTTATGAAGCATGTGAAGAATATTGGATATAGGATCTAGGTTAGTGAGGAGGTCGTATCATGCAAGAAAATAATGAAAAAGAGATACTGGTTATCGGACATTGCCTGGCAAATGTGTATTCCCGCCTCAAAGGCATCAAAGCCCCACCTAAAATGGAGATATGCAGCAGGAACGTGATCCAGCTTCCGTGTCCTGAAATGATCTATCTTGGCAGTTCACGAAGGGAGATCACAAAGGATCAGCTGGAGACTCCGAATTACAGACGCTTTTGTCGTTCTCTTTTCGAGCCCTTTGCAGATATGCTCGAGCAATTCTACCAGGAAGGCTATTCCATAAAGATACTCGGAGTTCCAAAGAGCCCCTCATGCGGTGCACAGACCACGACCATAGGAGGACCTGCCGGGCGTGTCAGTGAATTTGCACATGAGAATGTGGAAGGCATGGGAGTTTTCTACGAAGAGATAGTGCAAGAACTGGAAGAGAGAGGTGTATTCTTCGAGATGTGTGATGCCTGATCCGATGATCAGGTACAGGTCGCTGTACAATAATAAGTATCCTGGACAGTTTAGCCGGAGATATTATTCCTTTATTTGTTCTATTATTGATCAGCTATATTCTTTTTTATTAACTATTACCAGCTATTGCCAGCTAATATCAAATAACCGATCTTTAACAAACCTCTGGCTTTTCAAATAGATCAGTGATGAGAACGTTATCAGAAAGATCAACAAAAAAAGAAAATAGATGATCCGGACAATGCCGGATCGATGTTTCAAATTTAGAACAAGCCCTTGCCGATGAAGAGGGAAGAGAACAGGATCGCGATCATGTTCACTACCTTGATCAGTGAGTTAAGAGCGGGTCCTGATGTGTCCTTGAATGGATCACCGACTGTGTCACCGACAATTGCTGCCTTGTGAGCGTCGGAACCCTTTCCACCGTGTTCTCCATCTTCAATGAGCTTCTTTGCATTGTCCCATGCTCCCCCTCCGTTGTTCATTGTAAGAGCAAGGAGAAGACCTGCAACGATGATACCGATAAGCAGACCGCCGAGAGCTTCCGGACCAAGCACAACTCCAACTAAAAGTGGAACGAAGATTGCGAGGATACCTGGAATTGCCATTTCACGGATAGCTGCTGCAGTGACGATGTCCACGCACTTGCCATATTCAGGCTTTGCGGTGCCTTCCATGATACCAGGGATCTCCCTGAACTGGCGGCGAACTTCGTTCACGATAGCGAATGCTGCTTTTCCTACTGCCTTCATTGTAACTGCAGTGAACAGGAATGGAAGCAGTGCACCGATAAGCAGACCAACAATAACTATAGGGTTGTCAAGGCTGAGCGAACCTGCCTCGAGGTTGACCTTGTGCCTGTAATCTGCGAAAAGTGCCATTGCACCAAGTGCTGCGGAACCTATGGCATAACCCTTTGTTACTGCCTTTGTGGTGTTTCCGACTGCATCAAGTGCGTCGGTAATCTTACGTACTTCTTCAGGCATCTTTGCCATCTCAGCAATACCGCCGGCATTGTCTGTGATTGGACCGTATGAGTCAAGAGCCACGATCATACCGGTTGTTGACAACATTGCTGCTGCTGCAATAGCAATACCGTAAACACCCATTGCAGGGTCTGTTGCACCGCCTGCAATGAAGTAGGAACCAAGGATACCTGCAATGATGATTATCACTGGGAGTACCGTACTTTCGAATCCGATAGCAAGACCGGAAATGACATTGGTACCTGCACCGGTCTCTGATGCCTTGGCAATGGTCCTGACCGGGCGGAAGCTTGTGGAAGTGTAGTATTCTGTGAACACTACCATCAGCACCATGATAATTACACCCACGATGGATGCGTAGTAAAGGCGGATGTCACCCATGAGTGAATCAGTGACGAAGTAGAATGCAACCAGACAAAGAATTGCTGATACACCAACTCCTTTATAGAGTGCTTTCATGATCTTTCCATCGCTGCCGACCTTCACGAAGAACATGGAAATGATGGATGCGAAAATAGCCACTGAACCGAGGATCAATGGGTAAAGGATTGCGTTTGGATATGTTTCAAGGATAAGGGATCCAAGAAGCATTGACGCAAGGACGGTAACGACATAGGTCTCGAAAAGGTCTGCACCCATACCGGCACAGTCTCCTACATTGTCTCCTACGTTGTCAGCAATGACACCGGCATTCCTTGGATCATCCTCAGGGATACCAGCCTCGATCTTACCAACAAGATCAGCACCTACATCTGCAGCCTTTGTGAAGATACCTCCACCGACCCTTGCGAACAGGCTGATAAGACTTGCACCGAAACCGAATCCGATAACAAGGTCAACATCGCCGAAAAGAATGTAGAAACCACTGGTACCAAGTAATGCAAGGCCGACCACAGCAAGTCCTGTGACAGCTCCACCGCGGAATGCGACGGACATTGCTTCCTGAAGTCCCTTGGAAGCTGCGTGTGCTGTCCTGACGTTTGCCCTGATAGAAACGTTCATACCGATGTATCCTGCTACTGCGGAAGCTGCAGCACCGACGATAAATCCTACTGCGATCTTGCCACTGTCATCTCCCAGAAGGAAGAAGATAAGTCCTGCAAGTATAACTGCTACGACAGCTATTGTCTTATATTGACGATTCAAATAAGCCATAGCACCCTCCTGGATCGCAAGTGATATCTCCTGCATCTCTTCTGAACCGGTTCCTTCCTTAAGGACACGGGAGGCGAAGAATGCAGCAAACACCAGGCTTACAATACCTGCCAGAGGGGCAAGGTAAATTAAACTCTCCATAATCATACTCCTCTTTGTTTAGATCTAATTTTTGATCAATATGATATTATTATAATAGCAACAACATACAAATCCTGTTAACGGATCGTTGTGTTCACTTATATATTAATGCTAAAAGCAGGTTGAAATAGAACACACTAAATATGAATGTATCGATTGGGAAATGTTAAACTGTTATGAACTGAGCTCGATTTGTACAATTCAGCCTCTTTTAACTCCAATTATATTCATTCTTCCGAAGAAAACGCGTTAGTAATATCTACCTGTAGCACAATCATGTTAATATGAAAGTGCTTTCTTTTCTTGTATTATTCATATTAGTTTCCTCTGTTTCGATACCTGCATTAGCACAAGAGATAGAAGAAGAAACTGATTTTATGCACTTTGACAGGATGGTCATGCGCTTTGATGAAACAGATGCATATGTGACAGTGACCTATGACCTTGACATGTTCGCCAGAATGTACGTGCTTGCATTCGGCACACGTCACCTCGAATCATCTTTTGAGAACATCTTTTCCGAATATGAAAAAACAGAAATCGAGGAGATAGGTTACGACACTGCAGTTATTACATTAAAGGATGTTTCGAGGTCAAGTGACAGTTACTACCTGCACGACGGTCATAATCTGGGAACCACCATTCATTCCCTTCAGATCATATATCCCGGCGGAACTTCAAAAACACTTACGGATGTTACAGAAACACCAAATATGTTCTATGACAGGAACTGATATTTTTAGCTCAATACCTGTTAATGTACTATAATATGCTGAATATCTATGGGCGGTCTCATCATTAAATTCATTCAATGTGGTACAGAGTATGGCACAGAGTATCATTTGCACAGCAATCACAAAAGGCCCCTCATGCCTGCATCCTATACGTCGATGATCCTTGAAGAGATAATTGACCTTCAGCTATGAATTAAAAAAAAGTGTCATTAAAAATAGGTATTAGTATAAAAATATCATGATTAATGATTATCTATTTATAGAATTGTGACAGATTAATAATTAGAGCGCAGGCTTTCCATACGTACCACCATCCCCCCGCCGGGTGATCCCCAAATTACGCTCTTGTCTGCGCTTCCCCTCACCTGGCATTCATAAACATGTCCATGAATGTCCTCCATTTGAACCTTTTATTCTTCAGAACTCCTTTAGATTTCTCTATTTTCACCACAAAGGAGCACAATATAGATAATTGGAATACTATTGAAACGGGTTCGGACAGAAAATGCAGAATTTAAAATTGAACTGAAACTACCTGAAATAAAATTCAAACTTCTGATGAATTATGCGCCATTAAGATAAAAGATTTGACCACTACATATTTACCTAATTAATCGTTATAATTACTATACATCCTTACATAATCAATAGGTCTTGTTAACAAATGACAGAAACAATCGAATCTTTGCTTAAGGAACAGAAGAAGTACTATCCATCGGAAGAGTTTGTCAGGCAGGCTAACATGAAGGACCCGCTGATATATGAAAAAGCGGAAGAGGACTTTGTGGGATTCTGGGAGGATCTTGCCTACAACATCGACTGGTTCGAAAAATGGGATACTGTCCTTGACTGGCAGCCACCTCACGCAAAGTGGTTCACCGGTGCAAAACTGAATGCCTCCTACAACTGTCTCGACCGCCACATCTCAAAACATGGTGACAAGACAGCCCTTATCTGGGAAGGTGAAATGGAAAATTCAGAGACCTATACATATAAGGAACTGCTGGACAAAACTGCTCGTTTTGCTGCTGCCTTAAAAGAAATGGGGGTGAAGAAAGGTGACGTGGTAACGATCTACCTGCCCATGATACCCGAAGCAGTGATATCCATGCTGGCATGCGCCAGGATAGGTGCACCCCACAGCGTGGTCTTTGCAGGATTCTCCGCAGACGCGCTTGCACAACGTGTGGATGATGCGAACAGCCGATATGTCATTACATGTGACGGTTATTTCCACAAGGGTAAACTGGTGGAACAGAAAGAGAAAGCTGACAGGGGACTTGAGACTGCTACATGTGTGGAAAAGGTCGTTGTGGTCAACCATGCTGCTAATGCTATCGCCATGAAAGAGGACAAGGATATCTGGTGGGATGACCTTATACACAATATTGATTCGGTATGTGAACCTGAACAAATGGATGCCGAAGACATACTGTTCCTGATGTACACCAGCGGTACAACAGGCAAACCAAAAGGAGTTGTCCATACTACCGGCGGATATATGGTCGGCACGAATGTTACTTCCAAATGGATATTCGACCTGAAGGATGATGATATCTACTGGTGTACTGCAGATATCGGATGGATCACCGGACATTCGTATCTTGTATACGGCCCCCTCTCAAACGGAGCGACCATTGTAATGCACGAAGGTGCACCTGACTATCCTGACAAGGACAGGTTCTGGGACATCGTGGAAAAATATGGAGTAACTATATTCTACACAGCACCTACTGCAATACGGACCTTCATGAAGTGGGGAGATGACATTCCCGCAAAGCATGACCTCTCATCCCTGCGCCTGCTTGGAAGTGTCGGCGAGCCTATCAACCCAAAAGCCTGGTTATGGTACTATGAGGTCATAGGCAACTCCAACTGCCCCATTGTAGATACCTGGTGGCAGACCGAAACAGGTATGATAATGATAAGTCCGCTGCCCGGCCTCACCACCATGAAACCGGGTACTGCGACCAGACCATTCCCGGGAATTAAGGCTTCTGTCCTTGACGAGGAAGGAAATGAAGTTCCTGAAGGTGAAGGCGGATACCTTGCCATTGAGAGACCATGGCCGAGTATGATCAGGACAATAAACGGGGACGAGCAGAGATTCCTTGAGACCTACTGGAGCAAGTGGGGTACAGGTAGATACCTTGCAGGCGATGGTGCACGCAAGGACAAGGACGGGGACTTCTGGGTACTTGGTCGCCTGGACGATGTTATCAAGGTTTCCGGGCACAGGCTCGGGACAATGGAGATCGAAAGCTCACTTGTGTCACACCCGGCAGTTGCAGAAGCTGCGGTTGATGGAAAGACAGATGAGATCAAGGGAGAGGTCGTCGTCGCTTATGTGATCCTTGAATCAGATGCCAAACTCTGTGATAAACTTAAACAGGAATTAAAGGAACATGTTGTTGATGAGATAGGGGCCATCGCACGTCCAAAACAGATCATATTCACAGAGGACCTTCCAAAGACAAGAAGTGGTAAGATCATGAGGCGTGTCCTGAAAGCAATTACTAATGACACAGAGGTAGGAGATATTACAACCCTTCAGAACCCTGCTGTGGTCGAGGAACTTAAAAGAAAGGTTAATGAGCTAAGGGAACATTGAAGCCGTTAGTATAACTCATACTTGTTCCAAAACCAGGATACAGGAGATGCCCATGGAAAAGAAGAATTGCTTGATCCTTGCCCTTGATGTGACAGACAGGGAAAATGCCCTGCGTATTGCAAATGAAGTATCTGAATATGTGGATTCCATTAAGGTCGGATATCCGCTTGTACTCGGAGAAGGGCTGGGCATCGTTAAAGAATTAGCCGAGCTTGCACCTGTTATCGCAGATTTCAAGGTTGCCGACATCCCTAATACCGACCGCCTTATTTGCGAACAGGTATTCAAAGCCGGAGCTGATGCAGTCATAACACATGGATTTACAGGTCGTGACAGCCTGGATTCCTGTGTAAAGGTCGCAAAAGAATATGGCAGGGACGTCTACGTTGTAACAGAAATGAGCCACCCCGGCGGCGTGGAGTTCTTCCGACCTGTTGCAGAGACCATTGCAAAGATGGCGGTTGATGCCGGTGCTACAGGTGTTGTTGCACCAGCCACAAGACCTGAAAGGGTCAGGGATATTCGCAAGATCATCGGCAATGATCTGCACATAATCTCACCTGGAGTAGGTGCACAGGGTGGCAGTGCTGCCGATGTTATCAATGCAGGTGCCGACTGGGTGATCGTAGGACGTAGTATCTATAACTCAGATTCGCCTGCTGATGCCGCCATGAAAATATGCAATGATATGAAATGCTGATCTGTTATCGCCTGTGATGAGCAACCGTTCTGAGCAATGATGAACCCTATGAGTACTGAGGCGAACGACTCTTTTTTATTTTATATTTTTCAACATAATTGTTACCCCTTGCACTAAATATTATATATTATCGTCAACATTTTCGATAGCATCCAGAGATAGAAAGTCAATCTCATATTTTGATATAAGTGGATGCGATCTTCATGACCGATAAAACAGACATAAAAACAGAATCTTCAGGAACTGGAACAATCGACATCGGCCCGAATACTGAAAATGAACGAAAGATCCTTTTTGAAACTTCTAACGGGGAACGTGTATACCTTCAGGATACTTCCATTATAGTAACTTTCCCGGCAAAGAGACGTACATTGACCACATCCTGGATCAATGGGGGATGCCAGGAAGATCTGAAAGGTATATTTAATCATAAGGTCCCGACCAAAGGTCGCACTTCCCATGAACTTGAAGGTGGAAGCGTACCCGAATACCTCAAGATAGCGGCATCAAGGCTTGGGCTGGACCCATCCAGGGCATCTGGTCTGTTGACCGCTGCGAATATGAGAAATGCTGTCATAAAGACCCAGTCATTCAGAGGACTGGAAGTAACTGCGGTCGTTACCGGAGGTATTGAAGTAAATGGTGGCCGGGCCGGCGATCCTGCATCTTATTATCAGGAAGATGAAAGATATGAGCCTGTAGGCGGCACCATCAACGTTATTCTTCTGATAGGGGCTAATATGCCACCATATGCTTTGACAAGGGTACTGATGACAGCCACCGAAGCTAAGACAGCAGCACTGCAACAATTGATGGCTTCGAGCCGTTATTCCAATGGTGTTGCCACGGGTTCAGGAACAGATATGATAGCCGTGGTCGTGGATAGCACAAGTTCCATGACACTAACAGATGCAGGAAAGCATTCTAAACTCGGAGAGATGATCGGCAAGTGTGTGCTGGAAGGAGTGCAGGAAGCAGTAGGGCTCCAGTCAGAACTAACTCCCCTAACACAGCGGGACATGCTGGTAAGACTTGATCGTTTCGGCGTGGATGAGAGCAATTACTGGAAAGTTGCATCCGCAATGGATGGAGATAACAAGAAAGCACGTTTTCTCAAAGATCTTCGGGAAATTTCCTGCAATCCATCCCTTGTAGGATATGTTGCATCCGTGCTCCACATAATTGATGAGATCTCGTGGGGGCTCATTCCAGAAAATGCCGGAAGGAAAGCTGCTCTTGCAATGATGCGTGAACTCCCACAGCTTTTGGGAGCACAGGAAGATGTTCCAATGGATGTGCTTCTGAATGAACGTGAATCCATTATGGACAATTGGATCTCCATAACAGCATGGATAGTCAAGAATGGAAAATGCCCCAATTTATATGGTGATAGGCAATGAGCATGGAAAGACCTGTTTACCCGTTCAGTGCGATCGTGGGTCAGGAAGCCATGAAAGAAGCACTACTGATGAACGTGATCGATCCATCTATCGGTGGCGTACTTATACGCGGGGAAAAAGGAACTGCAAAATCAACTGCAGTCAGAGCTCTTGCAGATCTCCTCCCGGAAAGAAAGGCAGTTCATGGCTGTGTTTATGGTTGTATATCATCTGATCATGAACACCTCTGCGCAGATTGCAGGCAACGTGTTGAGAGAGGGGAGCAGATCGTATTTGAATCGCGCCCCATGAGAGTCGTAGAACTTCCCCTGAGTGCTACAGAAGACAGAGTTGCCGGAACCCTTGACATCGAGCATGCACTTACTAGTGGGAAAAAACGTTTTGAGCCAGGAGTTCTTGCCCGGGCAAATGGCAACATACTTTACGTTGATGAGATCAACCTCCTTGATGATCACCTGGTAGACCTGCTTCTCGATGCAGCAGCGATGGGTGTCAATTTCGTAGAAAGGGAAGGTGTTTCCTTTTCACATCCTTCACGTTTTGTTATGGTCGGGACCATGAACCCGGAAGAAGGAGACCTGAGACCTCAGCTTCTGGACCGTTTTGGTCTGGCTGTTGATGTAGCCGGTGAACAGGACACGAATCGGCGCATGGAAGTGATCCGGCGAAGACTTGCATTCGAAGCAGACCCACATACGTTCATATCCGAATATATGGATGAGCAAGAACAAATTACACAAGCCATCATCAGCGCCCGTGAGAGATTAGCTCAAATCAAACCTGATGAAGATCTTCTCCGCACAGCGGTGGAGATATCACTTCATCTTGGAGTGGATGGTCACAGGGCAGACCTGACATTGGTAAAAGCAGCAATTTCTGCAGCTGCACTGGATGGTTCAGATACAATTGGATTAGAACATATTCTAAAAGCAGCACGCTTGGCTTTACCTCACAGGATGAGACGCCGTCCATTTGAAGAAGGCTATCTTGACATGGAGGAGCTTGAAACTTGGCTTGTAAAAAGACTGGACGATTGAACTGGCAAAGTTATCCATTTACTGCCATAGTAAGGCAGGAAAATGCCAAAAAGGCCCTTATCTCTGCATTGATATGCCCGGAAATAAATAACGTACTCCTAATGGGAAGAAGGGGGACAGGGAAATCCACGCTTGTCCGTTCAATAGATCGCCTTCTACCTGAGATGCCTTTTGTGAACCTTCCCCTTAATGCTACGGAAGAGCGTGTGTTAGGTTCTGTGGATATTGAGTCAAGCATTATCGAAGGACGAAAAAATGTGCTTCCTGGTCTTCTGCATGAAGCACATGACGGAATTATCTGTATCGATGAAATAAATCTGCTGGACGAACGTATTGTAGGATCTGTCCTCGATGCTGCAGAAAGAGGCCAGAACATCGTGGAAAGGGAAGGAATCTCATGGAAACATGACTGCAGGTTCCTGCTGGTCGGTACCATGGACCCTTCTGGAGGCATGCTTTCAGCTCATGTCATGGATCGTTTCGACCTTTGTGTGCAAATGGACTCCCTCGATAATATAGATGATCGAATTGAAGTTATCAGGAAACGTCTGGCCTATGAAGCTAATTCAACTGCTTTAGTGATCGACTCCCAACAGGATATCCTATCCCTACGTGAAAAGCTGATAAAAGCAAAACAAAGAATTAGCTATGTGATCCTTCCTGAAGGGCATATGGAACTGATAGCGCGCCTTGCCACCGAAATGGGTGTACAAGGTCATAGGGGTGATATCGCAGTTGCCAGGACTGCCAGGGCTATTGCAGCTCTTGAAGGAAGGGATCAGGTCATTTTTGAAGACCTTAAAGAAGCTGCTTTACTCTGTCTGGAACACAGGCGCAACGAGCCACAGCCTTCAAACGCCACTAACAAGAACGAGTCTGAAAAACAGAATGAAACTGATAAAACCGATGATGAAAACCAAAACGAAGCTGATGGTCCGGACAATGGAAACCAAAATAATGAGAGCCGTGAAGAAGAGGGAAATGAGAATGACATATCTTCAGAATTAACTGACGATGGATCTTCAGGAACAGAAGATGACGAACCTCCCACTTCAGAACCACAGACATTTGGTTCCCTTGATGATAGTGTCGCCGATGTCGGAGATCCTTTTGTGGTCATCGATTATCTTGCAAACATAGACAACTCCCATTTGAAAGAATCGCTTTCAAGAGGTAGAAGAGATAATGTGATCTCAAAAAGTGGTTCGGGAAGGTACGTTGCATTTCGGTATCCTCGTGACAGAGTGCATGATCTGGCATTTGATGCAACATTAAGGGCAGCTGCACCGTACCAGCATTTGAGAGAAAAAAAAGGTCTTGCTGTGGCTCTTGAACGATGTGACCTGCGGGAGAAGGTACGGGTAAGTAAGAAGGGGACGAACCTCCTGTTCCTGGTGGACGGTAGCGGTTCCATGGGTGCGAGGAAAAGGATGATAGCGGTCAAAGGTGCCATCCTATCGTTGCTCGAAGATGCATACCGCAAACGTGATGCTGTGGGCATGATGGTATTCAGGGACCAAAGCGCCGAACTTCTTTTGCCACCAACACGAAGTGTCGATCTTGCCTACAGGAAGCTTCAAACCCTGCCAACCGGCGGCAAGACACCTCTTGCAGAAGGCCTGACCCGGGCTGTGACATTAATGACAGGCAGCAGTATGTCCTCGGAAAATGATTCTGTTATTGTTCTGGTCTCCGACGGCAGGGCAAATGTTTCAGCGGGTGGATCCGATGCCTTTGAGGAAGCTCTTGACATAGCAAACAAAGCTGCAGACCTGCCAGTTCGTTTTGTGGTCGTCGATACCGAATCAGGATTCCCACGCCTGGGTCTTGCAGCAAAATTATGTTCGACTCTCCAGGGAACCTATTTCCGCCTGGAAGATCTGAATTCAGCAGCTCTGGCAGGTTCTATCAGACATCTGGTCCATAGGGATCATTGATCCCAGCAATACTGAATATAAAAGGAAATGCCAATATGATAAAGCAGAAGGAAATAAAGGAACTGGTGAATTTTTCCATCTATCCCTGTGATATCGAAAGGTTTGGAGGGGACTGGAGCTCACTGGAACAATTCGTTTCAGGACATGGACTTAATGGGCTGGAACTTCTGGTAGGAAATGAACCTCTACCGGAGATACCTGCACACCTTGTACATGGAGTTCACCTTCCAAGTCCCTTTGCTTATTTCAAGCTGCTAACAGGCGACCCTGATCTTGAGGGTCTGGAGGAATGGGAGATCAATATCATATATGGTGGCCGCAACAGGGAAGAATTGATCTCAAGGTTTTGTAACACCATGGAAAATGTTTCAGCGTTTGATCCTGCATACGCAGTTTTCCATGTTAGCTATGTTGAAACGGACCAGGTCTTCACACGCAACCACGGTTGCACAGATGAAGATGTCCTGTGTGCTACCGCTGACCTCCTTAATGAAGCAGTCTCACATTTTCCTGATGGGGAACCTCCGGTAAGACTCTTCTTCGAGAATCTCTGGTGGCCAGGTCTTACCTTGCTTGATCCCGAACTGACCCTTCGTTTTAGTGACATGCTTGATTTTAACAACTGGGCGTTCCTGTTGGATACAGGTCATTTTATGAATGCCACTATGTGCTGTAATGAGGAAAATTGTGCTGTAGGTACTGTGCTGGACAGGCTTGATAAACTTCCACGTGAGATCATCGAAAAGATCGAAGGAATGCACTTTCATTACAGTCTTTCAGGAGATTACCAGAAAGAGAGCATACTGCCACAGCACCCCCCTCATCTTCAGGAAAAGAACTTTTCTGAAAGCTATATGGACATAATGGAACATGTGGGGAAGATCGATCAACATATGCCTTTTAGCATAACTAAATGTAAAGATATCGTGGATATTGTATCACCGAATTACCTTACTCATGAATTCGTAACCAAGGGACTGGATGAACTTGATCGGAAGTTAAGATTACAATGTGGATCACTAAATGGCAATCAGTGGACTCGTTAAAGATAAAATTATTTTAATTTAAATCCATCTATTTTTATATCATGAGCTTCTTTGCTAAGAAAGATTATTTACAGAGGTAATGGTTTATGATGAAACATCTGGTATTGGTTGCCATCCTGCTAGCTGTCATAGCAGCAGGTTGCATTTCGGATCGATCCTCCCCGAATGATGAACAGGCTTTCGGCAGTGAAGTAAATATAGATAGTAATATAGTTAAAGAAGGAGACCTGTTCCCTGAAAAGGTAGAGGTTGAATATTCCAGCCGTTTTTCAGTGGAATATTACGATTCATACAAAGTAGTAACTGTCAACCAGCCCTGGCGCGGAGCCGAAGAATCCTTAGTATATCTTCTGGTCCAGAGAGGAACCAGCATACCGGATGGATATGAAGAAGCTACTGTTTTTGAGATACCCGTTGAAGGCATAGTGACCATATCCACAACTTACCTGCCACATCTGGAGATACTTGGTGTCACAGACCATCTCAAAGGGCATAAGGATATTCGATACGTGAACAGTCCGTATGTACTTGAAATGGTAGAGGATGGCAGTGTTGTGGAAGTTGGCGGAGCCGATTCAATCAATCTCGAAGTGATCATGGACATTGACCCTGATGTTGTCATGACATATGCAACAGGCAATCCTGCCTATGATGTTCATCCAAAACTGGAAGAGGTTGGGCTTGATGTTGTCATTAACGCAGATTATATGGAGGAACATCCTCTCGGCAGAACTGAATGGGTCAAGTTCACATCCCTTTTTTTCAACAAAGAACATGAAGCAAACCTCTACTTTGATGAAGTTGTCACAGAATATGAATACATTTCATCCCTTGCAGATCAGGTGGAAGACAAACCTACAGTATTTTCCGGAGTATCATGGCAAGGCACCTGGTACACCCCGGGTGGAAAAAGCTATGCTGCCCGCCTGATGGAGGATGCTGGTGCTTCATACCTGTGGTCTGAGGACAATTCAAGCGGAAGCATGACCCTTGGTTTTGAATCAGTATATGACAGGTCACTGGATGCGGACTACTGGATAGATACAGGAATCTGGTCCAGTCTTGACGAAGCAAAGGCAGATGATGAACGCTATTTTGATTTTGTAGCCGCCAAATCCGGGAACGTCTACAATAACAACCGCAGGGTAAACGAATGGGGAGGCAATGATTACCATGAATCGGGTATTGTCCACCCTGAAGATATCCTTGCAGATATGGTAAAGATCTTCCATCCGGAACTTTTGCCTGAACACGAATTTGTCTATTACCAGCAGCTTGCACCTTTAACCGGAGGTACACAGAATTGAACTATGATGACCGGGGTCCTGAGACAAAAAGGAAGATCTTTCCTCTAATGACGCTGTTCATAGTACTCTTAAGTACATTTTTCGTACTGGATCTTGTACTGGGATCTGTAAAGATTCCTGTTGATGCGGTCATCTCAATACTCTTAGGACAGGATGTGCAGAAAGAAAGCTGGGAGGGGATCATATTGAATTTCCGCCTCCCTCGCGCCTGCGCTGCTGTCTTTGGCGGCTCTGCACTTGCGGTAGCCGGTCTACAGATGCAAACCCTTTTCAGGAATCCACTTGCAGGACCATATATATTGGGAATTAGCTCCGGAGCCAGTCTGGGTGTTGCCCTGATAGTTCTTTCTGCAGGTGCTTCAACTGCCTCAGCACTGGTATCCGGCATGGGACTCATGGGGGATGCAGGGGTTGCCATGGCAGCTTTCATCGGGTCCTCTACAGTAATGCTCATTGTGCTGTTCGTTTCCCGGCGTGTGGAGAACAGCATGACCATTCTCATCCTTGGCCTTATGTTCGGATACGTGACATCTTCTGTTGTGACAGTACTTATGCATTTTAGCGCTGCAGAACGTGTCCAGGCTTTCATCATATGGACATTCGGAAGCTTTGCAGGAGTCACATGGCAACAGGTATACATAATGACATTATTTTCAATTACAGGACTGGTTACATCTTTTCTTCTGGCAAAGCCTTTGAACGCCCTCCTACTGGGTGAGCGATATGCTACAAGTATGGGTATGAACTTCTCAAGGACACGTAGTCTAATAATAATAAGCACAGCACTGCTGGCTGGAACAGTGACAGCTTTCTGCGGCCCCATAGCTTTTTTGGGTGTTGCTGTACCACACCTGTGCAGAGGCATATTTGTAACAGCTGATCATCGGACCCTTGTGCCTGCATGTGCTCTGGTTGGCGCATTCCTTGCACTTGCTTCCGACCTTCTGGCCCAGATGCCCGGAAGTGATCTTATGCTTCCCCTAAACTCGATAACATCACTGCTAGGTGCCCCGGTCGTCATCTGGGTCGTCATTCGTGGAAGCAAGAGTGGCAGAGGTGTTTCCATATGAACCATCGCCTTCTCATGACCAATGGTCTTTCCACAGGTTATATTTCCGGAAAACAAAAACCTACTATTATATCCAGCGGGTTGGATATCCAGCTTAACGAAGGAGAGCTGGTATGCCTTGTAGGTCCCAACGGAGCAGGCAAATCAACACTTCTGCGAACTCTTATAGGTTTACAACCCCCTGTAGCAGGGGATGTTTTTCTCAAAGGAAAGAACATAGCAGACCTGACAACTTCTGAAAAATCCAGATTATTAAGCATAGTCATGACAAGTCCTGTAAGTGCCGGTCACCTGACAGCTTATGATGTAGCTGCACTGGGAAGATACCCCTATACCGGATGGTCCGGTTCCTTATCCAAAGAAGATAGGTTCATGGTCAGCAGTTCTCTTGATGCAGTTGGAGCTACCAACCTCTCCCATCGGTTCATCCATGAGCTAAGTGACGGTGAAAAGCAGAAGGTAATGATCGCAAGGGGACTTGCACAGGATCCATCGTTATTGATACTTGATGAACCTACAGCTTTCCTTGACCTGCCACACAGAGTGGAGGTCATGAGAATACTCAGATCACTTTCCAGACATCCGGGAAGAGCGGTCCTTCTATCAACACATGACCTGGATCTGGCCATAAGGTCTGCAGACAGGTTGTGGCTGATCGATGGAAATAATAATTTTATTTCCGGTGCACCTGAAGATCTCGTACTAAGAGGAGTCTTTGGATCTGCATTTGATGTGAAAGGTGTGCACTTTGACAGGGAAAAGGGCGTATTTGTCATATCTCCTGAAGAAAAAGGACATGCCTGCCTTAGTGGTGCTAAAGGAATGGAGCATATGTGGACCACAAGAGCCCTTGAGAGAGCAGGTTATAAAATAGTAGGCCCGGAAAACGCAGAACTACACATTGAAGTGGGTATTGATAGTGATATTGCATTCTGGGATTGCAGGTTCGAAGATAATACAAATCGGTTCAACTCCATAGGAGATATGGTCCATTTCCTCAGGAAGCTCACGGCAACAGAACAACAGACTGAAGGTCTGGATCCA
Organism: Methanococcoides vulcani; assembly: GCF_900111645.1. Classification (GTDB taxonomy): domain Archaea; phylum Halobacteriota; class Methanosarcinia; order Methanosarcinales; family Methanosarcinaceae; genus Methanococcoides; species Methanococcoides vulcani. The sequence continues at coordinate 599,815 of NZ_FOHQ01000001.1, read as the reverse complement.
GTTCACCATAGAAGAGGAGAATGAGGATCTCTTTGTAAATTGACCAGTTTTGCAATTCCAAGGTTATTAAATAATAAGACATAAAACGAATATCAATTCAGGGAAAATATGATACAAATAGCACTTTATGGTAAAGGTGGAATTGGGAAATCCACTGTTTCATCAAATCTGTCGGCTGCCCTGGCAGAATCCGGAAAAAAAGTACTCCAAATAGGCTGTGATCCAAAGCACGACTCCACCCGTCTTCTTACGAACGGGAACAGCATAACCACCGTTATGGAATATATACGCGATACCCTTCCAGAAGACCGCCTCCTTGGAGATATCCTTTTCGATGGCTACAAGGGAGTGTCCTGTGTTGAAGCAGGTGGTCCTGAACCCGGTGTCGGATGTGCAGGAAGAGGTATCCTTAGCATGTTCGAATTGCTGGACCGGCTGGGCATACATGAAATACCATTTGACCTGTCACTATATGATGTACTGGGTGATGTTGTATGTGGAGGTTTTGCAGTACCCTTACGAAGGGAATATGCTGATGCTGTATTCCTTGTAACTTCCGGGGAATACATGGCTTTGTATGCTGCCAATAATATCCTGCGCGGGATACTTAATTTTGATGGGAGTTCACCCAGGGTGGCAGGTATAATCCACAATGGCAGGGGATTGGAACACGAAGATGAACGAGTTGATGCTTTTGCCAAAGCTGTCAAATTACCTGTGGTAGCATCAATACCCAGAAGCGAGCTTTTTGCAGAGGCAGAAAAACAGGGAAAAACCACATTAGAAGCATTCCCTGATTCCGATGTTGCAACCGTCTTTCGGGATCTTTCCGAATATATATCCCATCTTGTCACAGGTTCTAACCGACTGTATCCTTCTAAACCTCTGGAAAATAGTGAAATGGAAACACTTGTGCTTGGAAGGAATATACCTGTTATTAAGCCGGACCAGATAAGCTCTACTCATATACCTAAAGGACCAACAGATGGAAAAGATACTCTGCCAGTCCGAAAGAACCTGTATTCCAAAAGTGTGCGGAACAAAGAACCACTGCATGGTTGTGCTTTTGCCGGTGCGGTAACCACTACATCCCAGGTGAACGGGTCATTGACAATAATACACGGTCCCCGAAGTTGTGGTCATATAGTGACCCACTTCCTTTCATCCAACGTGCTTGCAGCAAGATCGCGACATGGAACTGATCTTCCTTGCAAAGGTGAGATCGCATCAACTGACATGGGTGAGACTTCATTCATATTCGGTGGACTGGAAGAGCTCAGGAATAAACTTGAAGAAGCCGCATCCCAGGGTTGGGAAATTGTATTTCTGGTAACGACATGCCCTGCAGGCCTTATAGGAGATGATCTTGAGACAGCCGTATCAATGGTGCAGGAGCAATATCCGAGAACTAAGATAATCCCGGTACCTGTGGACGGGAATCTTGCAGGTGATTTTGCACAGGGCCTTGTAGAAGGGTGGAAAAAGGTATCAGAACTGATAGATAATAGCGTATCTCCTGAAAAAGGGTTTGTCAATATCGTAGCCGAGAAAAATCTATCTGACAATGTTGAAGTTAATTTCCAGACCATCGAATCCCTCCTTGATGACATCGGATTGAAAGTGAACTGCCGTTTCCTGAACAGTACCACTATTGATTCCATCCGTCAGTTCAAAAAAGGTGAGATCAATATCCTTGCAAAGAAAGATGATTCAAGCCAGCTTGTCAGGGACCACCTTGAGAACTGCTTTAATGCCTCTTTTACAGATATGAACTTCCCGATAGGATTTAATGAGACATCAAAATGGCTGGAGGAACTTTCTCACCTGAGTGGCAGGAAAAATGATGCAGAGATGATCATTGAGAAAGAAAAGCAGATATACGATGCTGAAATGACGCGCTTGCGTCCCTTCCTTCAAGGTAAAAAAGTACTGATAAATACATACAGCCGGAGCATTGACTGGTTACTTGACATTATCTTCGACCTGGGCATGGACGTTCTTAAGATCGGACTCCTTCATTCATCAGCAGAGGAAGGGTTTTCCAGTAAATATGCAGGGAAGGTCCATGTGGAAGATAATTATACTGCACAACAGAGAGAGAAGGATATATTGGACCATCGACCCCATCTTGTTCTTTCAAATTATCCGCCAATGTTTGCCTCGGATGGCGTACACTATGACTCGATCCCCTTCTGTCCGGAAGTGGGTTTCAGGAATGATATATTCATGGCACAAAGATGGAGTCGCTTGTTGAGGCTCCCTGAGATCGAAGGATGGAAAATTGACGGAGAGGTGATAAGATGACATTTATCCCGGATGCATTGACAGGTTCCATTTTTGCAGCGGAAAGTATTGAAGATTGCTGTGTAGTACTGAACAGCCCGACAGGATGCAAATTCTACCATGCCCACATATCGAACCAGCAATATCCAAGGGAGTCTTCGCTTGATCCGCTCTCTTTTGCTGAGGAATTCTATTTTGGACAACCACGCATCCCCTGCACCTATCTTGACGAGGATGATTATGTGGCAGGTTCATCGGAGAAACTGTTAAGCATTCTTCCAAACGTGGCACCCAGACAAAAAGGAGCCATCGTGGTGATCAACTCACCGGGTGCAACATTGATCGGGGATGACCTCAAATACACATTCAAGGAAACGGGACTTGAAGATCAATGTGTGGCCATTGAAAGTGTGGATTTCTCACGCTCGGCACCTGAAGGTTTTGAAAAAACATTGCTGGAGATATTGAAGAAATATGTACGTGAACCCGGCAAAAGTTCATCGGAAAAAGTGAACATTTTAGGACTTTCCATATCCCATAAGCACTGGGAGGGGACGATCAAAGAAATAAAGAGACTTCTGGACCTTATGGGAGTGGAAGTCGGTTCTGTTATACCGGCCGGCTGTAGCATGGATGAAATAAAAGCTTCAGGTCAGGCTTCATTTAATATCGTCCTGTGTGCAGAATATGGACTTCAGGTCGCAAAATGGTATGAAAATAAGTTTGGGATTCCCTATATATATTGTCCGGAAGGAGCGCCTGTAGGATTTGATGCCACTGTATCATTCTTAAATTCAATAGCTGAAGCAATGGATATTGATGCATCCAGAGCATTGGAAGATATATCCCAAGCCAGAAAGACCGCTTACAGGAAGATAGCAAGATATAATTCACTTACAGGTCTGCCGAAAGGTGCTACATTTTCAATTCAGGCAGACAGTTCCCTGGCACTCCCACTGACCAAATGGCTTTATTATTATCTTGGGATGGCACCCATGGCAGTAAAGACGCTTCCCGGAGGGGATCCTGAATATGAACGGGCTCTTTGCGAGTTTATGAAGGAGATCGGTTTTACTGATGAGTGGGATATTTTCCCCGGTGATCAGCCGGTAGATATTGCAATCGCAGACGGTCATACCGTAGGATCTTTGCGTAACCAGAATATGTGCAGGAATGGAATTGAGATAGCCCTTCCAGCCGGAGAATATCTGGACATGGTCCAAAAAACATACATGGGTACAACCGGTGCCCTCATGATCCTTGAAGAAGTTCTCAACGGCATACGCATGTTATCTTAAAAGAATAAACTTTTCATGCATAGCCTTACTTATAATATAATAAAAGATTTCATATAGTATGTTCCCTAGACAAATAGATGAAATTAGAATCTATTGATAGGCATTTTAATTTTTCAAAAGTAAGTATGGAGATCAGTAAAATGACAGAGAATATTCCAGGACATGGTGCTCCTAAAGAGGATAAAGGAGCAGTTGTTGCAGTAATTGAAGGGACAACATCACCAGAGTGTGATGAATTTGTGAACAAATGTGTCTCAAAAATGAAGGAAGCCTATCCGGATGTAGAGTTTAGACTTGCAGTTACTTCTGATGTCATAAGAAAAGTTCTTGCAGAGCAGGGTGAAAGAAAAAACAGTGTTCTTGGTGCACTGGCAGGTTTGATCGATGATGGTTATTCACAGATAGTAGTACAACCATTGTATATTACACCAGGTAATGCTTTGCATTCGATCTACCCAGTCGTTTCCGGAATTAACAATCTTGTTGGTCCACACGGAATGCTGGACATCGATGGAATACTTATCAGCAACCCACTTCTTCTGAAAGCAGAAGATTATAGCAATGTTGCAGAGGCATTAGCTTCCATATTCAATGATGGGACTGTTGTGCTTGTGGCATCCAATGAAGAAGGTAACGCTGACCCAACACTATGTCAGTTACAGATGGTTCTGGATGAGATTACCGGAGGACGCATAGTTATTGCCACAAACAATGGCTATCCGGGTATTGAACAGGTCAAGAACCGCCTTGCACATATCAATGCCGAAAAGGTCATACTTGCACCTTTCACCATGGTAGCCGGCTATCATGCAAAGATGGACGTCTATGGGGACAAGGAATCTTCATGGAAGAACGTACTGGAATCAGCAGGTCATGATGTAAAGGTAGATGAAAGGGTCCTTGGAAAAGAAGATGCGATCCTCGACCTTTTTGTTGAGCGTCTAAAACAGACAGCACAAAGCCACAATTTCCTTTGAGATAAATGAAAGGGTATCCAGCGCATACAAACTTATGCATTCGTTTCTGGATACCCTTCTATGAACACTATGATATGCAAAATTGATGTATTTCCCACATTGATGTAGGAGATAGATTTAATATTGCATATTTATTCAGTTTTTCTACCAATTTTTAGGACTTTTATTGATGAAAAGGAAGTCTCCCAATATAATTTGAAAAACTTCTGATTTTAAAAAATATTCTGTGAATGATAACATGAAGATCGTAAGTATTGGATCAGGAACAGGCGGTAATCCATCCCTTTCAAGAGCTGCTGTGACCCTTCAAAATGAAGGTATTGATATTGAACTTTTCAGTTATACATCTGAAGATGTTGATGGAGACGAAAGGTCCTTTCAACAAATGCTGAAACATGTTAAAGACGCCGATCTTATTTTGCTGGTACTTCACGGTGGAGTTCCATATTTTAAGAAATTCCCACGTTTAAGAGAACATATTGAGCAGACAGAATCTCCGGTTTTCGTTCACAGTGAAATACTTGAAGAATCTCTCGAACTACGACCATATTTCAGACTTCCGGATAAAGAATACGAACTGGTCGATAGGTTTATCCAGCTTGGTGGTGAAACGAATTCCAGAGGTCTGATACTCTGGGCTTGCAACCACATTGCAAAGATGGATGTTGAAACAATTGAACCCGTTCGTCCAAGGATCGAGGGGATCTATCACCCGGACCATCCCGACATACTGGACCTTGAGGATCATCTTGCAAGGATGGATCCAGATAGACCAAAAGCAGGAATTCTTTTCTGGCAGGGGCAATGGCTCACCGGTGACTTGAAAGCCATAGATGCACTTATAAGGGGGCTTGAAGACAAAGGAATGGAAGTACTGGCCATATTTACACAATCTGCTCCGAATCCCATAACAGGGGCTGTGGGAGTGAAAAATGTAATTGAACGGTACTTCATGGATCAATGTAATTCACTGATCGAGATCCTTGTTCTAAATATGGGCTTTTCCCAGCTATCACTTTCATCACCGGGAGACGGGACTACAAAAGAAATTACGTACAATTTCTTTGATGCACTGGATGTACCGGTGCTACAGGCTATGACAACCTACTATTCTTATGAACAATGGCAGGAGGACATACAGGGGATTGGAACCATGGAACTATCATCCAATGTCGTCTGGCCGGAGTATGATGGACAAATAATAACAGTGCCTATAGCAACTACCGAGACCAGTGGAGATCAGGGCTCCCGGGAAGCGGTTCCCATCTAGGAAAGGGTCAATAAGGTAGTTTCCCTTGCAAGGAATTGGGCAGACCTGCGCCGAACACCTCCTTCGGACAGGAAAATCGCAGTTATCCTTCACCAGAACCCTCCACGTAGTGATGGTATAGGAGGTGCTTTTGGACTTGATGCCCCGGAAAGTGTGGTAAATCTTCTTGCGGAAATGAAAAAGAACGGATATCATGTTGAACGGATCCCGTCCTCAGGTAATGAAGTCGTAGAAGAACTACTTGCAGGCGTTAGCAATGATACTGAATGGCTGTCAGCTGAACAGATGGTCGAACAGGCATCCGGTCTTGTAGAGAAGGACATATACAGGCAATGGTTCGAAAAAATACCTGCCACATGTCAGGAAGTCATGTGTCGTGATTGGGGAACCCCTCCGGGCGAAATGTTCGAGGTTGACGGCAAGCTTGTGATCCCGGGTGTAAAGAATGGAAATGTCTTTATCGGGATACAACCGCCAAGAGGGTTCCTTGAACAGGTCGAGACATTGTATCACAATACTGACCTTGTGATGCCACATCATTATCTTGCTTATTATCGATACCTTGCTGAAGATCTTGGAGTTCAGGCCGTCATTCATATGGGTACCCATGGTACACTCGAATGGCTACCCGGAAAAGCTGTGGGATTGTCCGGAGAATGTTTCCCGGATGTAGTACTTGGAGAGATCCCACACCTCTATCCTTATATCATTGATAATCCAGGAGAAGGGATACAGGCCAAGCGGCGAAGTTGTGCAGTTATACTGGACCATCTGGTCCCTGCAATGAACCGTGCAGATAGCTATGCAGAAGTTGCAGACCTTGATATGAACCTTCAGGAATACTTCCGATCTTCAAGGAGTGGTGAGACCGGTAAAGCAGAACAGGTACTGGAGAGCATCTATGAGATCGTTAAAGAGCATAATTACCTGAACGACCTTGGCCTGCCGGAAGAAGCTGATATACAGATGCTGGCAAAGCGCGTTGAGGACCTGTACGATTATATCTGTGAGTTCAGAGACAACCTGATCAAGGACGGACTTCATATTTTCGGTCGCCCTCCGACAGACGAACGTTTTGCAGAGATGGTGTATTCCCTGTCAAGATTATGCAATGGACTGGTTCCTTCTCTCAGGGAAAGTATTGCATCATACAAAGGTCTTGATCTGCGTGACCTTCAGGATGATCCATCGGGATCGCATGAAGGAACGGGTGTGCTCAAAGGTACCCTGCTTGAAGATGTGGATGAAAGATCAAGACTCCTTATACATGAGATGGATATCCAAAATTATGAACACGAGGAGTGTGTCCAATATACACGATCCCTTTATCCAAACGGATCAGAAATTGAAATGGCGGTGTCCCATATTTGTGAAGTGATAGCGCCCAATCTAAGGCTTACGACCGATGAGGTCATGAACTGCCTGCGGGGTATGGATGGCGGATATGTACCACCTGGCCCGTCCGGCTCTCCATCACGAGGGAACTCACACCTGCTTCCCACAGGAAGAAACTTTTATTCCATAGACCCTTCACTGATCCCTACACCTGCTGCATGGGAGGTTGGCCACAAGCTTGCAGACCAGATGGTCAACAGGCATATCGATGAAGAGGGAGGCTATCCTGAAAATGTAGGGATTATCGTGTTCGCCACGGATACCATGAAAACAGGTGGAGATGATATCGCATACATACTCTGGCTCATGGGATTAAGACCGGTATGGTCTTCGGCCGGAGGACGGATCACAAAACTTGAGGTCATACCCATTGAGGAACTTGGTCGCCCGAGGATCGACGTGACGCTTCGCATTAGCGGTCTTTTCAGGGACGCTTTCCCAAACCTTGTGGAAATGATCGATGAAGGAGTGGAAATGGTGGCATCACTTGATGAATCGGAAGATGAGAACTACTATGTGCGCCACCTTCTGGAAGAACTGCTTGAATCCATAAAGTCCGGGATGAGTGAAGAAGAAGCCCGTGAGAAAGCACTTATACGCATATTCGGATGCCCGCCCGGAACATACGGCGCAGGTGTGGACCAGCTGGTCGAATCTTCCCGCTGGACAGAAAGAGAGGAACTGGCAGAAATGTATGTCCAATGGGGAGGACATGCTTATGGACGTAAGTTAAAAGGAAAGAAGATGCCGGAACTTTTCACACAGAGACTCGCAGATCTTGATGTGACGATCAAGAACCACAATTCCAGGGAGATCGACATACTTGACAACGATGATGATTACATCTATCATGGCGGCATGGTGGCTGCAGTGAAATCATTTGGAGAAAAGGATCCCCTGTCAGTGGTAGGAGACAGTTCCGATCCCGACCGCCCGAAAACCCGGACAACACAGGAAGAAGGGCGTTTTATTTTCAGAAGCCGTATCTTGAACCCGAAATGGCTGAACGGGCTTAAGGAACACGGTTATCGCGGCGCCCAGGAACTTTCAATACTTGTTGATTACGCTTTTGGATGGGATGCAACATCTGATATGTTAGATCCCTGGATGTACCAGTCATTGGCAGATCATTTCCTCTTTGATGAAGAGACACGGAAATGGATAGAAGAGAACAATCCATATGCGATGCGCCAGATGGCAGGGCGTCTGCTTGAAGCGATACAACGTGGTATGTGGGATGCAGATGATGACACCATCGAGAAGTTGCAATCCATTTATCTGGATGCAGAGGATATTCTGGAAGGATTTACAGAAGATTGAACCAGAACGTATCCGGAATTGGAGCGGACGAAACCTTTATCCGTAGAATACCATCCAGTATAACAAAAAACAGACAATTAAAATATGGAGTCCTTATCATGAAAATACGCGAGCTTATCATCCAGAACTGTGACAACACTGAAAATAAAGGAAATGGACTTATCATCCATACCGGTAATGTTTCCGAGCCTGTAGAAACCCCTGAACTTTTCAGCTATCTGGATTTCCTGTCCGAGGAACCTTCCAGGAGGATCTGGAACAGTGATGATTACAGGATGATACTAACAGAGATAGATGGGAAGATCACCGTCTACGAACATGTGAGGTTGGCAAACTACAGGATACAGTTACTTGATCTCCAGGAAGAATACGGAGAAAAGCAGGAGAGCGACCTGAACGAGCTTGCAGACGTATTCGCTTTCGTCAGCTATGAGCACAGAAATAATACAAGGAAGTCAGGAGTGCCATATATATCCCATCCAATGGACGTAGCATCCATACTGATTAAAGAAGATGCACCATCGGAACTTATTTTTGCAGGATTGCTCCATGATATCGTTGAGGATACGGACGTTGACCTTGTGACCATAAGAAGAAGATATGGACCGGCAGTCGGTGATTATGTGGAAGCTGTTACCGAACCTGCTGAGCTCAGACAGGCTGCAGAGGGCGATAAGGCACAGACCTGGAAAGAACGAAAGCAGTACACCATCAAAAGGATAGGCAGGGCAAGTAGCGAGATCAGACTCCTGGCATGTGCGGACAAGCTTGCCAACATCAGGGACCTTATCAGCGATATAAAGCAGGATGGTGATGATTTCTGGAGCAAGTTCAATGCACCAAAGGATGAGCAGGAATGGTATTATCGCTCAATGCTCGAAGCTTTTACCACCGGTCCACAGAATATCGCAGACACCCGTGCATACCGTGATTACAAGGATTGTGTAGATGAGCTGTTTTGAACAGCATCCATACACAAAATAAGACTTTTTTTGAATTTCAGGCTGCCATTTCAGGCAGCTCTGGTACTTTGATCCATTGCCATCAGCAATTCGTGGACCTTTTGTGAACCGATGAGCAGATGCATTCCGTTCCTGAATTCCACCATGATCCCATCGTTGCCGCTTATGTTGTAAGCCTTACCATTTTTTCCATAGCGTATACCCCAGCCACCATAATCCCGAAGTGCACTGTAATGCACTGCTTTATAGCCGGCAATGTCTGTGTAGCCGATCTTCTTGAAGGACAGGTGGAATGGGAAGAAACGAACATAAAGCCCATCGCTGCGCACCTCGGTCACCAGTTTCATCGAAAAGATGAATAACGGGAACAGGAAACCAAAGATGATCGTCAGAATTATCATTGTGGTATCCGAGGCAGGGTTGTCGCCAAAAGGCTGACCTAGCACCAGTTGCTGGTAAGCTCCATAGAGTGTCACAACCGCAGGAATAAGTACCAATGAACTTACCCAGAATTGCCTGAATTTCTGCACTTCCCTGAATGAAGGACTTTTGTTGAACATATTGATTCTCAAGTAGGACTATATTTCGTGTATAATTTCCATATATCGTCAATTGCATAAATATTTGTTGTATGACTGGTAAAAAGACCAGAATACAGGAGAGCTACAGGAAAGCCCAACTAAAATATTTCAACCCCAATAAAAACAGGAAATTCTTATATCGTAACACACCGACTAAGAGCAAAAACCTTCGAGCTGCCGGATGCAAGAAATTGCACCTATTCTAAAAAACGATACTTAGAAGGAACTCAAATGCCCTCCGACATCACCATCCCGATGTTGCTACTGTCAGTGCTCATCGGATATGCCCTCGGGATATTCTCGGGACTGATCCCGGGAATACACACGAACAACTTTGCCCTGATGCTGGTAGCACTCTCCCCCATGCTCATGGACAGCGGCATCCCGCCAACCTACATAGCCATAGCCATTCTGGCAAACTCACTGTCGCACACCTTCCACGACATTATCCCCGCTGTGTATCTTGGAGCACCAAATGACGACATGGCTCTGGCAGTCCTTCCAGGACACCGGCTGCTGCTCGAGGGCTTCGGGTCGGAGGCCATACGCCTATCAGCGCTGGGAAGCGCAGGTTCAGTGGCATTCTCATTAATAATTGCAGTCCCCCTCGCGTTTGCTTTCAGCAACATCTACCCGATACTCCAGAACTATCTCGGATTGCTCCTCCTGCTGATATCCGTAAGCCTGATACTGAGCGAGAAAGGTGAATATATCATCAACCAAGGTTCCCTTGTAAAGTACAAGTACAAAGCCTACGCGCTCATCCTCTTCGTTCTGACCGGATTCCTCGGCCTGTTCGCGTTCAGGATGGAAACCTCAATGCACCCATTGATCGACTTCGGATCTCCATCAATACTCCTCCCGCTTCTCAGCGGACTTTTTGGTGCATCCCAATTGCTCATCAGCCTGTTCTCAGGCTCCCACATTCCACCCCAGAAATATTCAAAGATCGAGCTGCCTGCAAAAAGGATCATCAGAGGAGTTATCACCGGCAGTGCAGCTGGCTCCATCGTAGCCTGGCTCCCGGGGATATCTTCATCCATTGCAGCAGTACTTGCAAGACTGTTCATCAAAAGCGATTTTGACAGGAAAGGGAGCACCAAGAATAGAGAAGAAGACAAACAGGATTACGGATGCGGATCCGAATGTGAATACGATAATGAAAATGGAAATTATTATCGCTACGAAGATGACGAGTTCTACATTGATGAGACCATGGAAAGCTCCAAAGAGTTCATCGTCTCGGTTTCCGGCGTCAACACAGCCAATGCGATCTTCGGCCTGTTCGCCCTCGCAGTGATAGGAAAAACAAGAAGTGGCGCAATGGTTGCCGTAGACGAACTTCTGGAAGCCGCCAGCCTGACCGCCCAGGACATCATCCTGTTCCTGCTGGTCATTGCCATCACAGCACTACTCTCATATCTCTCAACAATAGCCATCGGAAACAACATCCACAGGATGCTCGCAAAGCTCGATTACTCAATGATCTGCATCACAGTCCTCCTGGGCCTCGCACTGATGAGCCTGCTGTTCACCGGCTTCTTTGGTCTGCTCATCTTTGTGATCGCAATCCCCCTTGGCATGTCTGCCTCATTTATGAAGATCAGGAAGTCGCATGCAATGGGAGTGATACTGTTGCCGGTGATCTTGTATTTTTTGTGATTTAATGAGTAACTATTGAGGTTCAATGGCGGACCTCACAATTGGCAGTGTGACAGATTTGTCTTCAATGAGTGGTTTTTCAGAGTGGATAGTGGATTGAATTTATGACATGAAGTAGGCTGTCACTTTGGGTTATAAAAAGGAAAGTTCAGGAAACGTCACATGACGTCACTGTAATACAAAATTGATGTGATTTAGCAGCTCACACACAACGGACAGCCAAAGTGCTTGTAAATCTTTTCTTCGTATTCGCGAGTAGATATATCAGGCCATTTATCTTCTGAAAAACCCGGTGCATTATCAAGCGTGGAGCTAGCAACATCCAGAATAAAACTGTGTTTTTCCCCTAATTTGAAAAGTCCCCAGGGAATGCCAACGTATCCATCTCTACTTTTAAGCGACACAATGACGTATGGAATACAATTTTGCTCCAAGTCTATCATAAAGTCTACGAAATTCCCAATTTCTTTTCCTTCTGCATCCTTTATAGGATCTCTGGCTATGGTTTCTATAGATAACATCTTAGGTTTTGCCATACTCGAATTACCCCCATTTAACGAATTAAATAGGCATTTATCATGCCCGTAATAATTATTCAGGATTAAACTATTTAGTCATTACCATAATATGCAAAAGATAAGGAGTGAGTGCCGATGGTAACTAAAGAAGACGTGATGGAAGTTCTTAAGAAATGCTACGATCCCGAGATTCCGATCAATATCGTGGACCTTGGGTTAGTGTACGATGTAGATGTTGAAGGCGACCGAGCCCATATCAAAATGACCTTGACAACGCCCGGCTGCCCGATGGCTGCAATGATCGTGGATAATGTCAAGCAGAAGGTTGAATCGATTGACGGTATAAAGAAGGCAGAAGTCGAGTTGGTCTGGGATCCTCCATGGACACCTGATCGGATATCAAAAAAGTAAAAAACGACTGAGAATGAAATAATGGAAAATATGACTTAGTTGCTCCATGATGTGATTTCCGGCTTGTATCATTTTCTTGAAGCAGCTGCTCCGCCGTAGAAGCAGATGTCAGCAGTTGATTCCACGATTTGATATTGTGATCCGGGCTGTGCTCTATTTCAATCACTAATATATTCCTCTTCGATTACTCCATGTGGAAATGTTTATATAGTTGTGTAATGTTTAGTGAATTCAGCGAGTTCTTTAAGGGCTGTACCCCCACCCCCCATAACTAACTTTTTTGCCCTTTTAGAACTCATTTCAACATTCTGTTTCTTCATAATTTTGTGTCCTTATTCCAATCATTGACATCCCAGTTCTGTTTTTTGTAAAACAAATCTGGATTCTTATTAATGACAACTATTGCCTTTGGCATCAACAATTAAAATGAAGCACATAGTGGTCTTCCTTGTTGACGACCAATTCTGAGTACACCGATTTCAATTTCCATCCAGTTGGTTCTTTGAATAATTCAATTTCTCGAGTTTCCAGAAAGTCCTAGATTGATCCAGATTCATTCAATTCAGACTCATGGAAAGCTGAAATGTTTGACTGCTCTATAAAATGAATTCGTACAGTTGAATAATTACCCACAATCACTTCAGTTTCATTAAAATATTCGACTAATGCGTAATTATCGAGAGTTTTGTCATTAATTTTCAATTGATCCATGAATACTTCAAAATCATGATCATTTTGATAATCTTCAGACATCAAATCGTAGCATTCCTGATACTTCCCCATCTTTTGAAAATTGACAAACTGCTCAACGACATCAGATGGTGTTTCTTCTGTAGTACTCACACATCCAGATATAATCACCATAGAGAGTATGAATGAAAATAAAATAATTTTTGACATTTTTTATTATTTTTAATATTGATATTAAAACTTATGCAAAACGTGATAACTATCACTACAGCACAACATATGGACACAATTATGCAAAGAATGGTCAAGGTATTGATATGTGTGAACAAATGATATAATAAATCAAGGAGGAATAATATCATGACAGGGGCAAACATAAACAAACAGAATCTAGTAGACGGTTCCATATGTGCCATCATAATCATGTTCACAGTATGGGCCGAATGGATGATCGTGCGTGTGTAAAGATGTGTCTTTCCAAAACTCACCTCAACCTTCTGTTTCCTAATAACTTTGCATCAATATTCCAATCATTAACATTCCATATCTGATTTTTTAAAATGCTCACATATAAATAAAAAAACAGACATCGAATTTAATGAGTTCTTTAAGAAGATTTCCTCTTAATATACCACGCCTTGGTGTACTATTCTTAAAGAACTCAGTGGTAGTATCCTGTTTTTTCGCAATCAACTAATAGTATGCCCAACATTTTCAAAGTGTTTCTTAAATAACCGTTTATTTTCGAATTAATACGGTTTTAATAGCAGATATAATTAGGAACATTGTAAGTGCAGTAATCGGAATTTCAATATGACCAATAGCTACAGAAATCACCAGCAACAATAATAGAAAGGGAACAAAAACGATTACCCGATTGCGAGTAAAACCAGCATATCTACACCGCCTTCTCAGTTCAGATTGCCATCTTGCATTCATAATGTTAACCCATACATAATCAATTTTTTACTATTTCGTGGTTTCGGCAAGTTTCCAGTGACCTCAAGTTTGCATCCCACAACAACCATAAAAAGCATATACCTCAACCAATGATAAATAATGAAGAATAAACCATAAAGGAGTGAAATCTTTGAATTTTGGAGAGTTAGTCAAAGGAAAGGACATTGAAGCAGAAAGCGCAATGAAGGAGAAACATGTACCTACCATTGAGATCCTCAAAGGACATGGGGGGACAGATGCTGACCTGATTCGGGTAATCGTAGGCAAGGAGACAGCACATCCAAATACCGTTGAGCATCACATTGCATGGGTAGAGCTTTATGGCAAGAAAGATGGCGGCGAAGTCGTTAACCTCGGAAGAGTGAACTTCAGCCCGGGTAATACAAAACCTGACTGCTGGTTCAAGCTTGAGAACATTGGTGAATACAAGGCATTCTGTGCTCTTGGGTACTGCAACATCCACGGCCTGTGGGAAAACTGCATTGAAGCATGATCGGGTTTAATGCCTGATCACTTTTTTTCCTTAAATTTTCAGCTTCATTTAATTCATTCAACTTTAAGCGCATCTACAGGACATTTTTGAACACACTTCATGCAACTGATACAGACAGTGTCCCTGACAACATCCTTTTTTGAAACATCGATCCACATCGGACACACCCTGTCACATATACCACACGAATTACAGATCGAAGGGTCACGCCTGATCATCCTGATCTTAACAAGGTTTGTCAGCGAAGCAGCTGCACCTTCCTTACAGAAGTACCTGCATGCGGCCCGGTCCACGAAGAAGGACAGAAGTATCGAGACTACCATCACCACGATCAGGCCATCTGTTACCACCGATTCCATGATGATATCGTCAATGACCTGGAGCTCATGCAGCACCATGACGGTCAGCAGGAAGAGCAATACTACATAGCGGAAATATAGCAACGGCTTATGGATCCTTTTTGGGACCAGTTTGTTGTATCTTTTACCGAGGACCCTTTTTCCCATAGAACCAATGATGTTCTGGAACATGCCCCTTGGGCACATCCAGCCACAATAGACCGGACCGAATAGCAGGGCAACAGGAACGGACAGGAGAACAACATAGAATGTTGACTGCGAACCAAAATATATGAAGATAGCAAGGCCAACGAGCTGAAGGGACAGCCTGAACCTCTCAACCTTTTCGGTCTTTTGCAACCTTGATATGATATTTCCTGCCGCTTTCAACAGCATTGCCCCCCAATGATCGTTAGGAATGTATCGAACAATATAGTTGAAAACCACCTATTCGATATATAGTTTATTAAAGGTACAGGCAAATGTAGGATTGGGGTAATTGAAATGCATACACTTACGAAGATCGTTACATTAGCTGCAATAATACTGATCATATCAATATCGGGCTGTACAACCACAGATACTGACCCGGAACCGATACCTGATATAATTGAGAACGATAAGCAGAATACATTCACAGTCTCTACCAGCGCCTTTGAGAACAACGGAGAGATCCCCTCACGCTACACCTGCGATGGGGATAACGTTAATCCGGAACTCATTCCCGGCATCCTGTCTGAAGATACCGAAAGCCTTGTGCTGATAGTTGATGATCCCGATGCTCCGAGAGGGACGTTCACCCACTGGATAGTATGGAACATCGAGCCGGGATCTGTAATCAGGGAAAACACAATTCCGGGAGTACAGGGACTTAACGATTTTAAGACCACAGACTACGCCGGACCATGTCCACCTTCCGGAACTCATAGGTACTTTTTCAGAATCTATGCTCTGAACACCATGATTGATATTGAATCAGGATCCACAAGAACAACTCTGGAACAGGCAATGCAAGATCACATAATTGCAGAGGCCGAGCTAATGGGAACTTACTCCAGAGAGTAAAGAGAAGGAGGAAAAAGAATAGAAAGAGAAGAAAGAGCAAGAACAAAACGAAGACGTGTTCATTCCAGCAGTTCAGTATCTTCATGTGAATACGCCGGAGAGCAGCAACACAGGATCTTCAGCTCTTCGCCCTCGGTATTTTCTATCTTGTGTCTGACACCCAGATCGATCAGCACAGTGTCACCGGCACTCACCTCGAAAACCTCATTTCCCAAGGTCATGACACCGCTTCCAGTTGTTATATAATAGATCTCTTCTGATCCATGATGCCGGTGCTCAAGGGTCTTGCATCCCACAGGCACGGTGGCTTCTGCAAAGCTTTGACTGTTGCTGCCACCAACGTTTGGATGCATCAATTCACGGATTGTCGAGCCATCCTTTGTGGTGAATGGTTCGACCTGTGAGTACTCAGTTATCTTCATCCTTACTGAAGCTCTCGATCATTTCGAGCATCTTTTCCTTAATTTCCACAAAGGAAGCAATGCTCTCGCTGCCTGCATCGATCGGGGATTTCCCTTCAAAATCAGCATTCATAAGATCAGGAGAGAATGGGATCTCGCCAAGAACGGGAATACCAAGCTCAGCAAGTTTTGGCTTGACATCAGCAGAGGTCCCCTTGTTGACAACCGCAGCAAGGTTCTTCACACCGATCCCGCCTGCAAGTTCCTTGATCCTTCCGGCGGTCTCAATGGAGCGCATTCCCGGTTCCACTACAATGATCATGAGATCGATACCACGGGTCGTTCCGCGACCAAGGTGCTCGATCCCGGCTTCCATGTCCATGATCAGTGCACTGGTATCCTTTAGCACCACATGGCGAAGCAGTGCTCTCAAAAATGCAGATGCAGGACACATGCAACCGCTTCCTCCACGCTCAACGGTACCCATTACCAGCATCTTAACACCATCAGGACCGACAACGCCGAACTTGTCCACGATATCGTCCACTTTCGGGTTATACTTGAACATGCCACCAACCTCGCCGGCACGCTCGTCGATCATCTCCTTGTACTCCGTGAGCGGACGTGGTGGTTCAGCTATACCCAGTGAAGATGCAAGGTTCATATCCGAATCAGCATCAATGGCAAGTACTTCGTAACCGTCCCTGGCAAGCAGCCTTGCCAGAGTTCCGGACAGGGTGGTCTTGCCAACACCCCCTTTGCCTGTAACTGCGATTTTTACCATTAATAAGACCTCATTGGTTTCTATGATGTTACTGTATATCGTCTTTGTATCTTCTTTTTTTGTCGGCATATTGTATTAATGACATATAAGTAATATAATTATTTAAACAGGTCTGGAATTTCAACATAACTATATATGTCACGTCAAAGATATTGTTGGAAAGATTTCCATGGATGAGCGTTCGAAGAAGATACAGCAGATACTGGTAATTATATTAGTCCTGAATCTGATAGTAGCTTTTGCAAAGATAATCTATGGTACAATTACAGACACCCTCAGCATGAAATCCGATGGTTACCATTCCCTTTTTGACGGAATATCGAACATCGTCGGGATCGTAGCCATCTTTGTTGCAGCAAAACCTCCTGACAGGACACATCCTTATGGACACCAGAAGTTCGAGACCCTTGCATCCATCGTCATTGCAGTACTGATCATCTTCGTCGGGTTCGAGATAATCCATAATTCCATCACAAGGTTCACATCGGACATACAGCCCACCGTAACCGGCCTGAGCTTTATCGTCATGATAAGCACAATGGCTGTTAACCTGATGGTAACCGAATATGAAAGAAGAAAGGGTGAAAAGCTTAACAGCGAGATACTGCTGGCCGATTCCATCCACACCAGAAGTGACATATTCGTTTCACTTTCAGTCCTCGTGGCACTTGTAGCAATAGAAGCAGGATATCCAATAATAGATCCTTTAATATCACTGATAATAGCAGCCGTAATTGTCAGGGCAGGTATCAAAATAATAATGGCAAGTTCCAATACATTATGTGATGCAGCCCAGCTTGAAGAGGAAGTTATCTGTTCACTTGTCTATGAGATAGACGGGGTTCGTGACTGCCACAAGATCAGGACCAGAGGATGTAAAGGCAACATACATATCGACCTTCATATTATGGTAGAACCTGACATGACCATTTCCGAAGCTCATGCGATCTCACATCAGGTTATGGACCATCTTAAAGAAAAACTGGAAGGTGTAGCCGAAGTATTGGTTCACATCGACCCATTGAATAAAAAAAAATAAAATAATATCAAATGGAATTAGATCAACATGCCAGGAAATACCTTTGGACACTCTTTCAGGATCACAACCTGGGGAGAATCACATGGAAAAGCATTGGGAGTCGTGGTAGATGGAGTTCCGGCAGGACTTCCTCTTGAGCCGCAGATGATCCAGAAAGAACTGGACAGGCGACGCCCCGGACAGAGCCAGGTTTCCACCCCGCGCTCCGAAGCAGACAGCGTAGAGATACTTTCAGGTATTTTTGAAGGCAAGACAACCGGCACACCAATTTCCATGATGGTATGGAACAAGGATGCAAGATCAAGTTCTTACGACAACATCAAAGACCTTGCAAGGCCGGGACATGCCGATTACCCATACATGAAAAAGTATGGCATCCGCGACTACCGTGGTGGCGGACGTTCATCGGCTCGTGAGACCATTGGCAGGGTAGCCGCCGGAGCGATCGCAAAAGAGATACTTGCCAGATTCGGTATCGAGATCGTTGCCCACGTAATAGCACTTGGCACAGTAAGTGCAAGACCAATGCCCCTGGATGCTATCAGGGAAAACCTGGAAAAGACACCTGTCAGATGTGCAGACCTTGAAGCCGCAGAGAAGATGCTCAAAGAGGTCGAAGCAGCAAGAGAAGAGCATGACAGCATCGGAGGCGTGGTTGAGATCATTGCAACCGGTGTTCCGGCAGGCATCGGTGAACCGGTCTTTGATAAACTGGATGCTGATATTGCAAAGGCCATGATGAGCATCGGTGCGGTCAAAGCTGTGGAGATAGGTGCAGGTTATGAGGCCTCACGGATGAAAGGCAGCCAGATGAACGATCCTTTTGTCATGGAAGATGCAATGGTAGCAACCCGGACCAACAATGCAGGCGGAATACTCGGTGGCTTATCCACGGGAATGCCCATAATCTGCCGCACTACTGTCAAGCCAACCCCATCCATTTCACAACCGCAGCAAACCGTGGACATGAAAGAGATGAAGGAGACTGAGATCAACATCAAAGGCCGCCACGATCCGACGATCCCACCAAGAATGGTCCCTGTGGCAGAAGCCATGATGGCACTGGTGATCGTTGACCATATGATCAGAAGTGGTCACATCCATCCGGATTCGCTTTTGAAGTGATTAAAAAAATCAATCAATCAACCAACCAAACCTGCGGCTGGTCCAAAGTTCACAAACAAGTAAAAAAGAAGAGATGATGCCACCGAACATTGGTGGCATTACTCATTTTGATATAACTTTGATCTGATCTTAAATGGTCAGTTTTTCCATTCTTGCAACAGCTTCATCGAGGCGGTCAACGGACTGTGTAAGAGCAAATCTCACATAACCTTCTCCGTATTCACCGAAGCCGACACCTGGTGTTGCTACAATTCCTGCTTCCTCGAGCAAGAGCTTGGAGAATCCGATGGAGTCATAGCCATCAGGTATTGGTACCCACATGTAGAAAGTTGCCTTTGGTGCTTTGGCATCAAGACCAATGCTCCTGAGACCTTTAAGAAGCACGTCTCGCCTCTCCTCATACATAGAGTTCATATCTGCAACACACTGCTGTGAGCTTGAGAGAGCTGTGATACCTGCCCTCTGGATAGCATCAAATGCACCGGAATCGATGTTGGACTTAGCCTTTCCGAATCCTGTTATGAGGTCCTTGTTACCCACAGCGAATGCAAGTCTCCAGCCGGTCATATTGTAGGTCTTGGACATGGAATAAAGCTCCATTCCGACATCCATTGCACCATCTACGCTGAGGAAGCTTGGTGCCTTGTAATCATCATAGACCATCTCAGAGTAAGCATTGTCATGAACTACAACAACATCGTTCTCTTTCGCGAATTCCACGACCTCTTCAAAGAACTTGACATCAGCAGTTGCAGATGTTGGGTTGTTAGGGTAGTTCAGGAACATGAGCTTGGCCTTTGCAAGCTTGTCTGCAGGGATAGCTTCAAGGTCAGGAAGGAAGCCGTTCTCCTCAAGAAGAGGCATGATGTAGGGCTCCCCACCGGCGAACTGTGTTCCGATCTTGTAAACAGGATATGCTGGATCCGGGACCAATGCCACATCACCAGGATTGATGAATGCAAGAGGAATGTGTGCAACACCTTCCTTTGAGCCGATAAGTGTAAGGGTCTCTGTTGCAGCATCAAGCTCAAGACCGCGGGATTCCTTGCACCAGTCTGCTACTGCTTCCCTGAACTCCATCATGCCGGTGTAGGAAGGGTACCTGTGGGTGCCAGGGTCCCTTACCGCTTCACACATGGCATCAACAATATGAGATGGGGTTGGCTGGTCCGGGTCACCCACACCGAGGTCGATAACATCGACACCTTTTGCCTTCTGGGCTGCCTTTGCTTCATCGATTGTTGCAAATAAATAAGGAGGTAATGCGTTGATTCTGTCTGCGTACATATGTTCACCTTGGTTTAAATTAAAAAGATCTCTTAGGTATTGTAGCGCTTCTATTGCTACAAACCTATGTGAACTACTCGTCCTTACGGACGGAGCTTCCTGCTTCATTCTTTGAACCATCGTTCACAAGTCCACAGGCTCTTCCCCTCGTTCCGAGGGTGTCAAATGTTTAGTAAATTTTGATTTTGAAGTGCAAACTTCTTGACGTTAATTGCAGCATTGATGTCCCTATCATGTTTTGTACTACAATCCGGACATTCCCATTTTCGATCTGCAAGTGTCATTTCACCGTTATAGTGTCCACAAATATTGCATAATTTCGAAGATGGTTCAAACTGACCGATCTTTAACAATGTTTTCCCATACCACTGTGCTTTGTATTCAAGTTGTCGGAAAAACTCACTCCATGAAACATCACTGATCGATTGTGCAAGACAATGACTTTTCAGCATACCAGATACATCCAGAGATTCCACTGCTATTGCTTGGTTCTCGCTTACCAGTTTAGAAGAGGTATTGTGCAGGAAATCTATCCTCTGGTTTCGTATCCTTTCATGAAGTTTTGCCACTTTTAGCTTTGCTTTGTCACAGTTCTGTGAGCCTTTTTGTTTTTTACTCAACCTTTTTTGCAGGACTTTCAATCTTTTAATGCTATTTTTGAGATGTTTGGGGTTGTCGATCTTTTTGCCGCTGGAGAGTGTAGCAAAATGGGTTACACCCACATCTATTCCCAATGTTGAATTATTATCAAATTTTTGTGTTTCAGGAAGTTCCTTTCCATCATCTACAAGGACACTGATATAGAACTTCCTCGTCTTTGTAATTGATACCGTTGCGGTTTTCAGTTTCCCTTCAAACTTCCTATGCAGTTTTGCCCTGATCGGTTGTTTTATTTTCGGGAGTTTGATCGTATTGTTCTCAAAATCCACGACATAGTGCTGTGGAATCTGGAACGATTGGAAAGGGACCTTCCTTGACTTGAATCTTGGAAATCCTTTCTTTTCCCTGAAAAATCGGGTGAAAGCGGATTCAAGGTTGATTAGTGTATTCAACAACGCTTGTGAATTAACTTCCTTGAGCCATGTGTTCTCTGGCTTCAGCTCATGAACAAGACAGCTCTGCAATTCGAACCTTGACAAATGCTTCTTATCAGTTTCGTATGCTTTGATCTTCTGTTCTAATGCCCAATTATATGTAAACCTACATGCACCGATATGTTTCAGAAGGATCTCTTTTTGAGATCCAGTAGGGTATAATCGATATTTGTAAGCTTTTAGCATTATTATGTCAATGGTTTTAACAATGTATATACATTTCGCATAAAAATTTAGGAGTGGTACGGCTTTCATCCTCCAACTCACACAAGGGGATTTCTCGCCTTAGAATTAAAAATCATGGGTGACCGGAAAACAGGCCCACCTTCATTTATCATCCTTTTCCACAGTGTGCAGCTCATCACCTTTGTCACGTGAAATATCCCCATTCATAAACTCAGCAGACTCTGGAAGTACTAATTCAAAACCTGCTGTCTGATCTATATATATAGTACCATTCCGGATCACATACTCAAGTACATGACCGCCTTTTTCCCTGCCAGTGTCAATGAAATGGAAATGGTAACCCGGCACATTTATGCCTTCAACATAGTAAGGCAGCCAGAAACCTACAATACTGCCCTCAACGTCCTCAAGCTCAAACACAGCCTGCTCATCAGCGATCACATCGACCAGCAGAGGATATGGCTCTTCCTGAACAGGGACACTGCGTACTTTCATATGCTCAAACGTACCGTCAATTCGTATAGCGTACATCAAGTTCTTTGAAGGAAACAATTCCCCTATCAATAAAGCAACTTCAGAGGAGTAGGATGGTTCTTTCAATACAATGGACTCATCCGTCTCAAAATAAGTTACAGCGGCAAAGGGCGTAGTGACGGTATCGTCCACAGAATAGGCATATCCATCGGTTTTCATCTGGTAGACCTCACCATCAATAACGATCATCTCGCCATCTAAAGCATCGAATGTCCCAAGACCAAGATCTCCTTGCTCTTTCAGTTCACCCATGCTCAACTGCCCATCATACAAACCCTCAAGCAAGGCATCAATGGTCGATACCTGATACAGGACATCATTCTGCAACCCGCTTTGCGTAACATCCGGCATATCCGGAGAATCATCAACACAACCGGACAGTGTCAATATTCCAGAAACGATCAATAAACAGATAAATAATTGAAATTCTTTTTTCATTTTCTACCTCATTCATTATAACATAATTAATATGTTTATAAATAATTAATCAAATGGTACTAGTTATTTGGATCTTGAAGCCTGGAAAATAAACGTGAAACATATGAAAGCGCATCTAAAAAATAATGTACGTTCCTAATAAAAGAGGCTTGCAATATCAAAAACAGTCATAAATACCAAATTTGGGGTATGGCAAAATTATTGAATGAAATGTGAACAATTCGTTTTGAAGGCGGAATACATATATAAGTAATATGTTTTAACTATAAAGTGAAAATATGAAATTGGTTTTTTTTGGTATAATGCCAAAAATGTGTAAAAAAGGAAAAGCCGAAACTAAAACCGCTGCAAGATGGATAGCATGAACAGAAATATTAAACTCATATTGAGCCTCTTCACTTTACTGATGGCAGTATTCATATCCGGTTGCATTGACCAGACAGAAGAGAACACCAATCAGGATGAAAGTATCGTTGTTGCGGTAAGCATACTGCCACAACAGGAATTTGTAGAAAAAATAGCTGGCGACAGAGTTAATGTCGTTGTCCTGATACCGCCCGGAGCAAGTCCTGCCACTCATGAACCAACAGCCGGTCAACTGAGGAATGTAGCAGATGCAAAAGCATATTTTACAGTGGGATCAGGATTGCCTTTTGAGAACGTCTGGCTTGAGAAGATAGAAACGGTAAATGAAGACATGCTGATAGTGGATTGCTCAGAAGGAATCACGATAATTGAAATGCATGAAGAAGAGCATGAAGGTGAGGAAGAAGCTGGTCACGACCATGGAGGAGTTGACCCTCATATCTGGACATCCCCGATGAATGCTAAGATCATGGTCGAGAACACATGCCTTGGCCTTATCGAGATCGATCCCGATAACATCGAGCTCTACTTGCAGAACAAAGAGGCTTACCTGAAAGAACTGGACGAAGCTGATGCCAGAATAAGAGCCACTCTTGGTGAAGAAGGCGGCAGTTTCATGACATACCATCCTTCCTGGAACTATTTTGCAACTGAATATGGACTCGATATGATAACTATCGAGGAAGAAGGAAAGGAGCCAAGCCCAAGGGATATGCAAAGGCTTATTGATGAAGCCGAAGAGAAAAATATCAAAGTGATATTTGTGCAGGCACAGTTCAGCACACAGAGCGCTGGGGCGATCGCATCTGAAATTGGTGGGGAAATCGTAACTGTGGACCCGCTTGCAAAAGATTACATAGACAATCTTGACATTATCACCGAAGCATTTTCGCAGGGCATTACAAAGGAATGAGGGGTGGAATGGCAGAAGTGATCAGTCTTAAGGACGTATGGGTAAAATATGACAAACTCGCCGTACTGGAAGCTGTGAACCTGACAGTTAACGAAGGGGACTTCCTGGGAATTATAGGACCTAACGGTGGTGGGAAGAGTACCTTACTAAAGGTCATCCTGGGATTGATAAAACCACAAAAAGGGGAAGTGAAAGTTCTCGGAAAAATTCCGGAGAAGGCACATCAGGTAATAGGATATGTGCCACAGTACGGCCCCTCGAACATTGATTTCCCCATAAGCGTATGGGAAGTCGTGCTTATGGGACGCCTGGGAACAAAAGGATTGTTCCAGCATTACACTGATGAGGATCGGGAAGCAACACATAAAGCACTCGAAATTGTTGACATGCTCGAGTTTCGTGACAGGCAGATAGGAGAACTTTCAGGGGGTCAGCGCCAGAGGGTATTCATTGCGCGTTCTCTCGTAAGCGATCCAAAGGTCCTCCTTTTAGACGAACCGGTAACGGGTATTGATACCAGGATGCAGAAAGAATTCTATGAACTTCTGGAGAAGCTTAAGTCAGAGGTGACCATTATCATGGTATCCCACGACCTGAGCGCAGTATCGGTCCTTGTTGACAAGATCGCATGCCTTAACGGGAAACTACACTACCACGGCTCAAAAGAGCTGATCCCCGAAGATATTGAAGAGTCATACGGATGTCCTGTGGAGCTTATCGCTCACGGAGTCCCGCACAGGGTATTACATAAACATTGAGAGGAACTTCAATGATAGAGCTTTTACAATACGAGTTCATGACAAATGCCCTTGTTGCAGGATTACTGGCAAGTATCGCATGTGGCATAATCGGTGTTTATGTTGTGGTAAAGAAGATCGTATTCATCAGTGGCGGTATCGCACACGCTTCCTTCGGAGGTATTGGTATCAGCTACTTCCTCGGGATCAACCCGATGTTCGGAGTTCTCCCCTTCAGCCTTTTCTCAGCCCTGACAATGGGAACCATCAGTAAAAGATCGGATGTTCCGGAAGACACCATCATTGGAATTCTCTGGTCCCTTGGAATGGCAATCGGGATCATATTCATCGGATGGACACCCGGGTATGCCCCTGACCTTATGACATACCTGTTCGGGAACATATTGACCGTGCCCGGTTCGGATATCTACCTGATGCTGGCACTCGATGCAGTGATCATGGGGACTGTATACGTACTTTACAAAGAGTTCATGGCACTGTGCTATGATGAGGAATTCTCCAAAGTGGCAGGAGTTCCTACAGAAAAGTTATACATTCTACTACTATGCCTTATTGCACTGACAGTCGTAGTGATGATACGCGTGGTCGGACTGATACTTGTAATAGCCCTTCTTACAATTCCTGCAGCATTGAGCCGTCAGTACACCAGCAACATGAAGATCATGATGTATCTCTCCATACTTTTCGGTGCTATATTCACCACAACCGGATTGATACTATCATACTATTTTGATATCGCATCCGGAGCCACCATAATTATTGTAATGGCTACTGCATACCTTTTAAACATAGTATTACAGAAGTGGAAAAGCGTTTCAGGAAATCGAGTTGATAGCTGAAATCAATATCAATAGATATAATGACCAGCAATATCGGACATGGAAATAGATGAGCTTGTGAATATTGCCGATACCTTCGCAACAGATGTGTCAAGCTTTATGGAATTGAGATCGAAAAGCTTGAAGCACATAATCCCACAGGCATTTACACCATCATTAAGATGGTTACTTACAATTTCAGCATGCTCCTAACAAATTATTAGTTTCGGAGTAACTCTTTTTGCATAATATGCATCGAATTTGACAAATTCATGTGATTTGAAATATAAACAGATGTGACAGAATTAAGTGCAATAATGCGAGAATTTGGCATAAAAATGTAAAAATATAAAAATTGTTCAGAAACGTTAATATCGCATTATCCGCTTTTAAGAATGGAGTCACATGAATTGGATGCAGATCCCATTAAGATCTAAACTTGTTCTTGCTGCTGTTACAGGAGTTCTTCTTGTAATGGTACTGACAACTACTATCACGATAACAACTCAGATCTCAGTGCAGGAAGAGCTTGCCCACCAGCAAGCTTTTGAGATCACAAAGAGCAACGCGAACAAGTTCGATGGAGATATGCGTTCCGACCTTGCGATCGCCCGCTCTATCAGCTCCACATTGAGTGAATATGATTCATCTGACAGGGATGAGATAAACAGGGTCCTATCTGCGATCCTGGAAGACAATCCACATCTTTTGGGAACGTATGTATCCTATGAGCCAAATGCTTTTGATGGCAAGGATAATGAATTTGCAAACATTGAAGGTTACGACAGCACCGGCAGGTTCGCACCATACTGGCACAGGATCAGTGAGAATATTGAAAGAGATCACTTGCAGGATTGCGAAAGTTATGATTACTACCTTTATCCAAAGGTCTTCAAAGAGGATATAATCACCGACCCATACTTCTACGATGGTATATTCATGGTCAGCTATGCTTCACCGATCATAAGAGACGGAGAATTCATCGGTGTCGGAGGAGTTGATGTCTCGTTGGACTATATGGATGAGATTGTAAGCCAGATCACAGCATTCGATACAGGATATGCCATCATGACCGGCAGTTCCGGACTGATACTCTCCCAACCTTATAACAAGGACTGGATAGGAAATAAGACGATCTATGATTATGGGAATGATGAATTCTCCAAAGCTGCAGAGGATATCAAACATAAGAAAAGTGGTTATGTCAATACGATAGACCCGGACACAGGGAAAGAGGTCGTCGTGTTCTACGAGCCCATAGAGTCAAAGAACTATGGATTCTTCCTCGTAATACCAAAAGAGGAAATGCTTGAAGGTACTTTTGCATTAAGGGATAAGCTGATCGCGATCGGAATCCTTTCTATTTTCTTTACCAGTATTGCAGCATACCTTGCTTCACGAACTGTAACCGGGTCTATAGACGATATTGTAAACGATTTCAAGGAAATGGCGGATTCTGTAGCTGATGGAGAATTGAACATCAGGGCTAACACATATATCGATGAGGATTTTAAAAAGATACCGGAAGGTCTCAACCACATCCTTGACGGAGTAGTAGTCCCGATACATGAAACTACAAGAGTCGCAGTTGAACTTTCAAAAGGTCATTTAGATACCCGATTCGAAGGTAACACCGAAGGGGAATTCAAGCAACTTGCCCAATCGATCAATTATTTTGCCAAGCTTTTGGATGTCATTATCAATGAGTCAAATGAAGTCCTTTCAGCAATGGAAAAAGAGGATTTCTCCCGGAGAGTACATTTCCATGGCCATGGTGACCTGAAATTACTTACAGAAGGTATCGAACAGACACGCCTGTCACTACAGCAGGCAAGTATCGATCGCCAGAAAGCAGAACAGGAACTTAAAGAATATGCCAGGAAGCTGGAGCAATCCAATGAACTTAAAGACATGTTCACCGATATTATGCGCCACGACCTGTTAAATCCTGCAAGCGTTATAAAAGGCTTTACTGAACTGCTTCTTATGACCGAGAAGGATGACCAGACAAAGCTGTTCCTTGAAAGGATCCTGAAGAACAACAATAATCTCATCGAAATGATCCACTCTGCAGCAGAATTTGGCAAACTGGAAAGCTCCGACGAACTCGAACTCAAGATACAGGACATTACCATTATCATCGAGCATTCAATCGAGATACTTACCACACAGGCCAGCAGCAAGGAGATAATGATAACTTTCAACGACGAAGAGCCACATTATGTGCTGGCCAACCCGATCATTGAAACTGTGTTCACTAACCTGATCTCAAATGCGATCAAGTACAGTCCTGAAAAAAGCGAAGTGGTCATCGAGATAAAGGAAGGCAGTGATTTCGCAGAAATTACGATCACTGACTTTGGTGAGGGGATCAAGGATGAACATAAAACAACTGTCTTTGACCGCTTTAAGAGGGTGAACAAAACAGGAGTGAAGGGATCCGGACTTGGGCTTGCCATCGTCAAGAGGACCATTGAGCTCCATGATGGAGATGTTGGTGTGAGGGACAATCCTTCCGGAAAAGGTTCTGTCTTCTTTGTGAAGTTAAAGAGATACACCGATGAGCTCGAAGAGCAAACTGCCAAAACTTATTAATTCGAGCAAGATCAATTTAATAATGGGATTAGTTGTAGCTATTTAAGCGGACCTCCACATGAAATGATCGTTCCCTACGAAGATCGATGTCCAGTGCCCACTAGCATTAGCTTCAACAAGTAACCGACTATGTGCGGGGAGATGTTATGAAAGGTTTGCCAGACAAATTGCTCAACAACCTGTGTAAAGGGATATGGGCTGTTGATATCAACAATAAATTCATCTATTTCAATGAAGGAATGGAAGAAATAATTGGCCTTTCCCGAAATAAGATCATTGGAAAAGATCTTAAGTACTTCATGGAGCTGGCACACCTCAGTGTAGGGGATGAAGGACATTTCAGGGAACTGGCACTTCGTGTAAAAGATACGCTGAAACCTTCCAGTTACCACTCATTACAATTTCTGACACCCGAAGGGAAGCTTAGTATCCAGAGCGGGCATATTTACCCGATGATAAACGGAGATGACAAGTACTCCGGAATAATATGTACTGTGGAAAGCTTTTCAGAGCAGAAGATACGCGAAAAGACCTTCAAGGATATGTTAAGTTCAAAGAAAAAACTTGAAGATATCTACAAGAATAGTCCCGTGGTCGCATTCCTCTGGACAGCAGAAAAGGACTGGCCGGTAGAGTTCGTTTCAGATAACATATCCCAGTTCGGATACACAACTGAGGATTTTACATCCGGAAAACTGATATATGGAGATATAATCCATCCGGATGATCTTGATTTTGTGCGCAATGACGTAACACAGCTTGAAGTTGAAGGAAGGCAGTTCTTTTCTAAGGAATATCGTATACTGACCAAATCCGGCGAGATAAGATGGGTAGCTGAAAGATCATTACTTGGATTTGATGAGGATAATAAGCCATCCTATTATCAGGGTATAATGATAGACATTACCGAACGTAAACTCGCCGAGGAAGCACTTCTTCAAAGTGAGAAAAAGTACAGGTTCATTTTTGAGAACTCACCGCTTGGAATATTCAATTTCGATGAAGATGCAACCATAACCCACTGTAATGATAATATTGCAAAGATCATGGGTGTGCCAAAGGACAAGATCGTTGGCATGAACATGCTAAGCGACATCGATGACAGGGAGATGAAAGAAGCTGTCAAGGCGATCTTCTCGAGAAAGTCCGGGCATTACGAGGGAAAATACAGCCACCCGTTAAGCGATAAGATCACACCCCTAAAAGCTGATTACAGCCCGAACATCTCGGATGATGGAAAACTTCTGGGTGGTATCGGGATCGTTGAGGATATCACAGCCCGCATAGAAGCAGAAGAAGCACTGAAGAAGTATGCAGAGGAACTTGCAGCTGCCAATGAGGAACTCAAGACCCTCGACAGGATGAAGGACCAGTTCCTGTCCAACGTAAGCCATGAGCTGAAAACGCCCCTTACATCGATCAAAGGTTATACCGAACTTATCTCTGAAGAATCCCTGGGACCACTGACCGATAAGCAGAAAGAGGTGGAAACCACCGTACTTCGAAATGCTGAAAGACTGAAGAGACTTGTGGAGTCCCTGTTATTCATAAGCAGGGTGCAGTCCGGCAATGTGAAATACCTGTTCGAGCCAACCTCCATTGCAGAGATCATCGACATGACACTCCTTGACCTTAAGATACAGATAGAACAGAAAATGCTCAATGTGGAGAGGAAGATCCCGGATAATCTACCGTTGATAAACGGCGATAAGGACAAGCTCACAGATATGTTCACTAACATCGTGGACAATTCCATCAAATTTACGCCAGAAGGCGGAACGCTTACCTTCACTGTTGAAGAGGAGGATGAATACCTCCATCTCATCCTGAAGGATACAGGCATAGGTATCCCGCCAGACCTTATTCCAATGCTCTTCCAGCGATTCTACCAGATAGATGCTACCAGAACACGCAAATATGGCGGTACCGGTCTGGGCTTATATATCTGTAAGGAGATCGTCACAGCTCACAAAGGCAAGATCCGGGCAGAAAGCGAAGGAGAGAACAAGGGAACAGAGATCCACATCCAGCTTCCTAAATAACCACCATCCCCGCCTCCTGATTCTGCTTTTCCTTTTTTCAGTTATTCTCCATTTTTCTGTATTTTCATCAATGAACGTCGGGATGTATAAGGGAAACCGATTCGTTTTTAAGTCTTTGTGGCATACCACGCTACATAACCTGACAAATTTATAGATATTAGATCATCCCGAGGTATTTAATGAGCGATATTTTAAGAAGAGGGCGACTGGCGTCCGTCCCTGATGAAGAGATCATAGAGTACACCTCATCAATGAGCGCTGACAAGTGGATATTCAATTCGGATATCCTCGTAGACCTTGCACACACGGTCATGCTCAAAGAGAGAAATGTGATAAGGGCAGAGGACTGCCAGAAGATACTGGAAGGTCTCCTGACGATCAGAGAGGAAGGCATCGAGAAGCTCGACCACACTTATGAGGATATTCACATCTCACTTGAATCAAGGCTTATTGACATAGTAGGCGAGGATGTCGGCGGACGTATGCATTCCGGAAGGTCACGCAACGACGAGGTCGCTACCTGCATCAGGCTTACGCTCAGGGATGAACTGTTATTGGTCATGGAAGACCTGATCGGACTTCGCAACACGCTGATAGATGTAGCTTCGGAAAATGTTGACACGCTTATGCCGGGATTCACACACCTGCAGCACGCACAACCAACAACGCTGGCACACCACCTGACAGCGCATGCAAATGCCATCGGTCGTGACTTCGAGCGTACAAGGGACTGCTACTCACGTGTGAACATGAGCCCGCTTGGTGCTGCTGCTTTTGCATCCACAGGTTTTGATCTTGACAGGGAAAGGACAAGAACACTCCTCGGTTTTGACGGAATTGTTGAGAACTCCATGGATGCCGTAAGCTCACGGGATTTCCTGATAGAGACAGCATCGGTTTTCGCAAATCTTATGATAAACCTGAGCAAGATGGCCGAGGAGCTCGTTATCTGGTCTACATCCGAATTCGCGTTCATTGAACTGGATGACAGGTATGCTTCCACTTCATCCATCATGCCGCAGAAAAAGAACCCCGACACTGCCGAACTGCTGAGAGGAAAGAGCGGTGTTGCCATCGGTTCACTGATGTCGCTGATATCCATCTGCAAGGCATTGCCGTTAAGCTATAACCGTGACCTTCAGGAAGCAACACCAAACATCTGGCGCTCCCTCAGGACAACAAGGGCATCTGTCAGGATCATGAGCGGAATGATAGCAACGATGAAGATCAACAAGGAGAACATGGCAGGTCTGGCAACAGCAGGCTTTACAACTGCAACCGAACTTGCAGACACCATGGTTCGTGTCTGTGACATCCCGTTCAGGACAGCACATCAGATAGTTGGAGTGCTTGCACGTGGAAATGGCGAGCCTACCCTTGGCGAGATCGATGCGGTCGCCCACAATGTTATCGGGGAGAGCTTAAGCGGAAGAGGACTTACCGAGGAGATGGTCAACGAGGCACTAGATCCGATACTGAATGTCAGGAAGCGAACTGTGACCGGTGGACCATCCCCGGACACCATGCAGCAGTTGATCAGCAATTGCAGGGCAAGATCAACAGAGGATGAGAACAGCCTCAGGGAACTGAAGGCTAACGTTGACAGCGCTATGGAAGCACTGTTCGGCGTCGTAGATGACTGCATGAGTACCTGAGAAATGGCTGAAAATAACGAAAGATCATATTGATGAGGGATGATGATGGAATTTGAACTTGGTGACAGGATTAGGATAGAGAAGGACGGAAATGTTTACGAGGGCATTGTGATGCCAACCACCACCGATCATGTTGTGTTCAAGATGGTCAGTGGCTACAATGCGGGTATTGACCCTGAAGGCGCAACCATAACGCTGCTTGAGAAAGCTCAACCGAAAAGCGCAGCGAAGAAAGAAAAAGCTGAAAAAGCAAAACCATCAAAGAAGCTCCCAAAGGTCACCATCCTTTCCACCGGCGGCACCATTGCCAGTAAAGTGGACTACCGCACAGGCGCTGTCACCGCACAGTTCTCTGCTGACGATATCGTGGATGCCATCCCGGAGATCACAGAGATCGCAAACATCAGCGGAAGGGTTGTGTACAACATCCTGTCCGAGAACATGAAGACCGAATACTGGACAGAACTTGCCCGCGCTGTTGCTGAAGAGATCGAGAATGGCGCTGACGGCATCATCGTTGCCCACGGAACAGACACCATGATGTACTCCGCAGCAGCCCTTTCATTCATGCTCAAAACCCCGGTACCCATCGTCTTCGTGGGTTCCCAGCGCAGTGCTGACAGGCCCAGCAGTGATAATGCCATGAACGCTATCTGTGCCACAAAGGTCGCGGTCAGTGACATTGCAGAAGTATGCGTGGTCATGCACGATACCACCTGCGATGACAGGTGTGCCATCCATTACGGCACAAAGGTCAGAAAGATGCACACATCCAGAAGGGATGCGTTCCAGTCCATCAATTGCAACCCGATCGGCTATGTGGACTATTCCACAAAAAGAATCGAGACGATCCTGCCATACACAAAACGCGGCACCCACGAACTGGAAGTTAAAGCCACCCTTGAACCAAAATGCGCCCTGGTAAAATTCGTACCCGGTGCCGACCCGGACATCCTCTCATACTACATCGACTCCGGCTACAAAGGCATCGTCATCGAAGGAACCGGACTTGGCCACGTTTCCACCGACTGGATCCCGAATATCAGGCGTGCCACAGAAGCAGGCATCCCGGTGGTCATGACATCACAGTGCCTCAACGGACGTATCTGTGACCGCGTTTACGATACTGGAAGGGATATCCTGAAAGCCGGCGCAATAGAAGGTGAAGATATGCTGCCAGAGGTTGCTCTGGTGAAGTTTATGTGGGCACTTGGACAGGGCGGGGATGTGAGTGAGATCGCTGCGGTTATGAGTACAAGTGTTGAGAACGAAATAACGGAATGCACGTTGAAGTGAGAGGATCGCTTCAACAGCTTTTTTTAATGTAAATTGAATTTAAAATGAATAGTTGGTGCAGTTATTGCACCATTCATTTCTTAATTTTAGAATATTCGACTGTGGTGCTACATCGGGAGCTCACATCCCAAGTGCGTACGCTGCAAGAACAGCAGCAATAATTATACCAATCGCAAGCATCGTAATCTCAGCGATGGCCAGAGATGCTGCATTTTCGTTATTAATTATCTTAAACATTTTAGATTCTCCAATATGTGTACAATGTGCAATTCCCATTTAAATATTGGTATGTCCTCAGAACTTAATAATTCATTTCTAATTATCAGTAGATGTAATCTAAGAACAAATCGTGTAAATTATAAATCCAGACATATGATTGGGCAAAAATAGAAATTATTGCAGTTATTAGACATCAGATTATGAATCTCAAAGAACCGATCCAATGGTTTGCGAGTAGAGGTAAGGCACCGCACAAAAGCTCATCAATAAATGTATTGCGGCATTAATTAGAAAAGAAAAAAAGAATGGTGCTAATTTAAGCAC
The DNA here is from genome assembly GCF_900111645.1 of Methanococcoides vulcani. GTDB lineage: Archaea > Halobacteriota > Methanosarcinia > Methanosarcinales > Methanosarcinaceae > Methanococcoides > Methanococcoides vulcani. Next base: position 565,718 of record NZ_FOHQ01000001.1, on the reverse strand, counting down.
CATGTTGCAAATATTTAAATTTAAATATTTACAGTAAAGTCTGAAATCAACTGCTGGCTGTTTATATCAACGATCTTGACAGCATCAAGATTAGCTACAGTAGTTGATATGTATATAGTTTCACCAGCACTCAGAGTACCTGTAGAACCATTGATTGCACCGATATCGGAACCATCGACAGTAATGTTAATACCATCATATTTGATTATATCTCCACCCTGATGTTCCAGTGAGAAACCGGATGTGGATACGTTACTCATCCTAAGACTTGACTGTGGTGCCATCTCGGATGGTCCCATTCCAAACACGAATGCTGCAATAACAGCAGCAAGGATCACAGTGATTGCGACCATCAGGATTACACCGATGACCGGAGATACTGCGTCTTCATTTCTGTTCATTTTAAACAAATTATATTCCTCCACTTTTATATAGGTTAGGTTTAATTAATACTTTTCTGTTGCTTCTTCTGTACTACTTTCTCTAGCTTGTGAGTCCACATCTCATCACTCATTTCAGTGTACTCGCACTCAAGATAGTGCTGAACCGCTGTACTCAGGGCATCCTTTGTAGAGGGTTCTTTGCTCTTTTTCTTAAGTGCTTCAAGCTGGTCCTCAGTAAGTACAGTTTGTGCATGTACAATTTTCATGAGAACCTTCTCCTGATAAGAACATCATGTGAACATACACACAACCAGTCTCATCATAATAATAATTATTATAATAATTGGTATAAAACCATTTCGGCAAAAATATCAGACAAATATAATCCTATTAAGAGATATGAGGAATGAAATATAATAACTATTGCATACTGTTAAAACTGATCAATAACCGGGATCAAGGATTAAGGAATAAAATCAAGAGCAAGCTCCGGTTATAAAGAGAAGTGCAAATAACTAATGTACAACAAAATAAAAAAATAAAAACTCCTTTTGAAAGGAGCTTTTCAACTGATGTGGATTGACTTATGTGATGATCTTGTCGAGCTGACCGGACTCGATGGCACGGCGGACCTCGAGTGCCACACGCCTTCCGGTGCTCATAGGCTTGCGCCAGAGGGTGTTGCCATATGGATGACCTACGGACATGTGGACGTTGGTACCGCCACCTACCCTTGGGGCAACATCATAGATGTAGAAGTTCAGGTCCTTGTCAATGCAGGTCTGGAGACAGAACGGACCGATAACTCCGGGGTCGTAGTATTCCTTGGATGCTTTTATGTATGCCTCTGAGAGCTTAAAGACTTCCTCGAGGAGAGATTCACGAAGTGTTGCGGAATTGTGTCCACAGACAGTGTACTCAGGAGTAAGCTGGTGCTCTGCGAGGGTCATCTGCTGTGGTGCAGGAAGCCTTACATGACCGTCAAGGCTTGTCTCGAACCTCCAGTCGATTCCGAGCAGCTCGGTCTTGTTCATCTCTTCCTCTATCGGAGAGTAGAACAGGTCGAAGTTGAACACAGGACCAATGATGTAACGCTCGATCCTTGCATCCTTGAGAGCTTCTCTTGTGATAACGCCCTGCTTGATCAGGGACTCGGATTTCTCCACGTATTCGCTGTATGTTCCTGCGGTGAAGAAACCGCGTTCGAGCTTTTTGACTGCGTGAGGGAGTTTTACCATCACAAGCTCATCGATGTCTTCCGGATCGTTGATACGCTCAGGGAAGGGGAGACCTGCCTTTTCCAGAAGCCAGTAGTAGTCCTGGTCAAGACCTCTTTCCTCACTGCGGAGCATGTTCCTGCTACCGACCATAGGGACACGGAAATCGTTCTCGACCGCATCGATGTCGCAGTATGAGGTGAAGGACCTGTTAGGGACGAAAAGAATGTTGTCGTCCACGAGCTTCTGCTGGTTCTCAGGACGCAGGATCTCATCGAACCTGTCATAGACAGCATAGTCATCAACGATACCGCGTACAACATTGTTATCGGCATCCCTCTTGGACTTGAAATACTCGGTGTATGTCTTCTCACGTCCGGACTGGCATATCGCGAAGGTCTCAAAACCTTCCTCGATAGCGCCGTCATAAACATCCAGCCCTGAATGGGAAGCAACTGCTCCGATCTTGATATTATCAGTGTAATAGCTCTCAGCAATCTCAATAATCTCTTTCCTGTCGATCATCCTTTGTTCTCCGGGTTTTTGTGATAGAATAGTTCAGTGGTTATAAAAGACTTATTATCGCATATCAGATAAAATCCTGCATTCCAATGACAAAGCAATAACAGAAAAACAATAACAAAAAATGACCACTCACAATGTGATCATATAGTACCTGTGAACAGACCGATCACCACAGGCGTTATAAATGTTTCAATTCCGGCTGCCAGCAAAAGCATAGGCGCAATAAAGCGGAAGAACACACTTATCCCCTGCTTAAATTCCCCTTTTATGTCAACATCATTTCCTGCCATTGCGTTCAGGACATTAATCCCCATCCGCAGACCCATAGCTGCAGAGATCAGGATCATCGGAAGCTCAATGATGCCATGAGGCAGGATACCCAGGAATATGTAAGTGAAGCCGTTCTCCTGAGATTCAAGGTAGGTCACAACACCAAGGATATAACCATTGGAGATCACGAACAACAGAGGAATAAGACCAAAACCCAGCCCCAGGACAAAGGCCATCAGGCTCTTAATGGCATTGTTGAAGAATATGAACAGCAGGATCTCTATGGGCGTCATGTTCATGATAAGTTCAATTAGATCTTCCAGACCCTCCAGCGCAATATCAGACGATGCAGGATTCAATGCCGTGTAGAAATAGCCGGCAATACCGGATAGTACGAACAGCACGACCACTGCTGAGATCTCAGGCATCAATCCGGAAATGTAGTTGCGTACATCGCACAACCCTCTTTTACAGATCTGCCTATCCTCAAAGGCCAAATTATCAACATCTTCCACTGCAGCATCGTCCATCGCAGTCTCGTCAATTGCAGTATCATCCATTGCTATCAGATCCCAAAAGCCATACGAATAGTGTTCCTGCATGCAGGGGACAGGCCCAGTATTATGATCACCATCTTCACGAATGTCCTCAGATTCCTTGACTCTTCATCTGCCGTGAACTGTGTGTCCAGGAGATATATCACCGGCAGGAATATGGCCAGTTTCAGAGGATACATCACCAACGCTGTACCTGTCAGATCAATAAGATAGGCAGGTACGACATGTTTCTCATAATAACCAAGGGTATCAACTCCGATAAAGGTTGAGGATGCATCCAAGAGATGTGCCCAGATGATCATCAGATTGAGATGGTCATTTATGTAAGGCCAGCCGACCTTTTCCAGCAGGAAATACATTGCACCTGCAAACAGTGTCCCGGAAGAAAGTATTGCAATAAGGCTGAAAGGGCGCTCTATATCTTCCACAACGAGAAGGACTATGATGTTCAGTGCGAACCAGCCAAGTCCCAGTAATGCAAAGGACCTGTTCCAGTCAGTGACCCTGCCTGAGGAATAAAGCCATCTTGAAAAAAGAAGGCATATGACAGTAGCAATGAACACGACGAAATAGATGTTCGGGGTTATGAACAGGTAACTAAGAGGTGGTTCAAATATACCGGCATCCTCCATGACCCTCAGGGAAGAACCTGCGAGAATAAAAGGAACAATGGAGAATACAAACCTTTCATCCACCTTAACATCCCATTTGTCGAGCAGTTTTGCCACTGCAAATACACAGATCCCCAGAATCAGTGCCCACGTAAGGGTATTCACGGGATTATATCCACTATCCTGAAAAATGGGATCGAGATAGTACTCGTTAACAAATTGCATAATTTTATCTACGAACGGACACATTGATTATCACTTGACAGAGCTATAGGAACAACCTAATAGCACTAATACTTATTAATATATGGTTTCGAGAATACCAGAAAACCATACACATATGGACGTGACGCAGGATATGAACGCACAGAAGAAATGGATGCAACTCCCAAGGGATGTCGTGGTCGGACATGGCGTCATCGATGATGTCAAGAATGTCTGCGCAGACCTGAAACTTGTTGACAATGCATTGATAGTCACAGGCAAGAGCACAAGAAAGATAGCCGGCGACATTGTCCATGATTCATTGGTGGACAGCGGACAGAACGTGGAAATGATCGTTTCTGAATCAGCATCCCTGAAAGAGGTTGACAGGGTAAGAAGACAGGCGGTCGATTCAGGCGTGGAATACCTGCTTGGGGTCGGCAGCGGCAAATCCATAGATGTTGCAAAACTTGCAGCAACCGAGATCGAAGTACCATTCATAAGTGTGCCAACAGCTGCATCACATGATGGTATCGTCTCATCCAGAGCGTCCATAAAAGATGGCACAAAAACAGCATCGATCCAGGCAAATGCACCCATGGCGGTGGTTGCTGATACAGAGATCATTGCAAATGCCCCTTACCGGCTTCTTGCATCAGGCTGCGGAGACATAATTTCCAACTGCACGGCAGTCCTGGACTGGCAACTTGCAAATCGCCTCCAGAATGTTCCTTTCAGCGAATATGCTGCAGCACTCTCAAGCATGACAGCACAGATACTGATCGATTCCGCTGATACCATAAAACCGGAACTGGAAAGTTCTGTGCGTATGGTGGTCAAGGCACTTGTATCAAGTGGTGTTGCAATGAGCATTGCAGGCTCCTCAAGACCTGCATCAGGATCCGAGCACATGTTCAGCCATGCACTTGACAAGGTAGCACCCATACCGGCACTTCACGGTGAACAGTGTGGTGTTGGAACGATAATGATGATGTACCTGCACGGCGGTGACTGGAAGAGGATACGTGATGCACTGAAGATCATCAATGCTCCGGTAACCGCAGAGGAGATGGGAATTGAAGATAAGTATATATTAGAAGCACTTGTACTCTCACATACCATCCGTCCCGAAAGATATACGATACTTGCCACAGGCCTGACACCTGATGCTGCCGAGATAGTTGCGAGGAAAACAAAGGTAATATCCTAATAAAGCTATTATAAGCAGATAGGATAAGCAATATTATCGGAACATGGGAACATAATACTCACGATAAACATCATACTCACATACATTATTACAGTTTCATAATACACAAGGTGATTAAATGGAGGACATGGATACCGCTATAACACTCATTGGAACCAGGCTTGCAAAGGAGGGCGAAGAGTTCTTTTTCGAAGGTGAGACACCTGAATGCCAACATTGCAAGTTGAAGAACACCTGCATGGGTCTTGAAAAAGGAAGAAGGTACAGGATAGTCAAGGTAAGGAACCAGACCACCCGTGAGTGCTTTGTCCATGATACCGGCGCATTGGTAGTGGACGTTATAAAAGCACCCATAATTGCAGCTATCGACTCCAAAAAGGCGATCAAGGGCGCAACTATTCGATACCAGGCACCAAATTGCGATGGTGAACTGGATGCTGAGACATATGACCTGTGCTATCCAAAAGGCCTGCGTAATGGGGACAAATGCACCATCAATAAAGTGATGGAGAGTGTGGATCTCGAATCAGAACAACCAGTTTCACTTAAAAAAGTAGAACTATTGCTCTGAAACGGTTCGAATGTCTTTTATATGAATACTGGAAACATGTCCTACATAAACCTATAAGTGACAATAAAACGAGGTATCAAGATGCCAGAATCTCATGAAAAGATCGATCATGAATTTTATACGACGGACCGCTGGAACAACTGGCTTGGACAGGTAAAGGAAAGCGGATTCGAATTTAAGGAAGAAGAAAGCTCTGAGAAGGAAGGTGCTGTATTTGTGAACATGGCGGATGATGTCATTCTCTCATGTCTCAAAGTAATTGCAAAATATGAAAGCAATGCACTTCCTGCAGAAGATGCCATGGCAATACTTGATGATATCAGGGAAATTGCGCTGACAGAGGTCGAACCAATGTCCGAAGATATTGACCTTATGATCGAATCACTCCAGACATCCCTTATGGGAAGCTTTGCTGCATGTGAATGCTACATTGGCAAAGGCTTCGACAAGAAAGCAAAGCTCGATGAACTTATCAGTGCAGCAGTGGAAGCTGAAGAAGCAGAAGACATTGATTCCGCAATTGGTTACGTAGCTCAGGTAGGAGCACTTGTGCTTGACGGTAAGACACTCCCAGAATCTTCAATGGAGGAACTACCATACGGACTTGTTGCAGAATGGCTTGACGGCATTGATTCCATCGAAGCTGCCATGATGGGAGCTGACAGTTATAAGGAGGATGATGGCAAATACGACGCCGTCTGATCATTTTTAATTCTTTTGTGGGCTTTTTTTATTGAGCCTTACTGTCATTCTTTTCTTTTTCGTTCTTTAGTTCTTTTTTTTCATATTTAACAATCAGTCAATCAGTCAATAGTTACTCAGTCAGTTCTCCAGATGTCCAGCGGATAAAATCCGAATTGTTTTTATGTAATCACATTATCTAGTGAGTAACACAAATGGTGTGCAAACGTATGAACACCATGGACATAAAAATTAATATCAGAGGTATAAAAATGAGCGAAAAGATAGGAATCTTAGCTATTGGACACGGAAGCAGACTGCCTTACAACAAGGAAGTTGTTACAGAGATCGCAGACACCATTGCAAAGAAGCACCCCGAATATATTATCAAAACAGGCTTCATGGAGAACTGCGGCCCATCCGTAGAAGAGGGACTCGCATCTTTTGAAGGCACAGGTGTTACAAAGATCGCAGCAGTACCAGTATTCCTCGCATCAGGCGTACACATCACAGAAGATATCCCTGAGATCCTCAAACTTGACCCTGAAACAAACGAAGGTAAATTTGCAGTAGATGGAAAGGAAGTTCCTGTCGTCTATGGTAAACCACTGGGTCACCACGAACTCCTCGCAGACCTTGTGTTCGACAGAGCATCAGAAGTACTATAATTTACAACATACAGAATATGACTGCAGGCCAGAGGGACGCTATTGTGCTCGATCTGACGCACGCCGGCATACCAATTGCAAAAGAAATGGTGCGACTTGGATACAATGTTCGTGCCATTGATGTCTATGATACACTGGACAAAAATACAATTTATGGTCTGCAGCAGATATTCCCTGTTCTTTCTTCAAATGAAATTTTTGAACTTAAACCTGCAGAAATAATTGTTTCACCTGTGCATCTGAATCCCGAATACCATGTACTGAAAAGTGCAAAGGAAAAGGGGAACACTGTCATTACCCATCATACGATGGTTGGAAAACTTATTCTGGAAAGTGGCAGGCTTTCGGGTTCAAAGGTCATCGAGCTGACCGGTACAAAAGCCAAGACCAGTACAGCTTCGATCCTTGCAGACATCCTTTCACGAAGTATGGATGTCGTGCTCCACACATCAAGAGGACTTGAACACTGGAAGGACGGTGTTGCGACCATCATTCACAAAGGTCTCAGCATAGCTCCCGGAAGTATCCTTTCTGCTATCGGAAAGATAGAAGAGGAAAATATCAGGCCTGACGTGTTCATCTTTGAAACATCCATAGGCGGCACAGGATGTGCTGATATCGGTGTCATAACATCTCTTGAACAGGATTACGGGATAGCAAATAATACTGCCCTTGCAAGCGATGCAAAACTGCAAATGCTGGACAACGCAAAGGATGGAAGCCTTGCCGTAATTAACCTCAGTGCTGAAAAAGCACTACAAAGAGCCGCAGAGAAAAATCTTAAGATGACCACATTTAGTGATGGAAATCAGTCCAGTGATGCTAACAAGAGCACTGCAGATGTAAATCTTGAGAGATATGGCGATCGTATTGTCATCTCCACAATTGATCGAACAATGGAAGCGATCATGGAGGATGGATTCGACCTCTCCGCCTATAGAACTGCATTTTCCGCTGCTACTGCCATCTCACTTGCCATGGGAATTGAAGAAGAACATATCATTGATACATTCCGGAATTTCAGAGGCCTTACAGGCAGGATGGTAAGAGGAGAACTCGAAGGCAGGATACTGATAGATAATTCCAATTCGGGCATGGACATCCGATCTGTAAAAAGAGCTCTTGATTATGCATCCGGGATGACCTCAGACACTAACGATGGGAAACTCGTCATGGTTCTGGGAGAGGAAGCTGAACAGGTATGTGAAGGCCTTCCGCCTGAAGATGTATCTGACTTCTTGCTGAAAAATGGCAGATCTCTGGACAGAGTTGCACTGGTAGGAAGCCGGATGCGTGATATAAAATATGATGACGCATATTATGCGGGATCATTTGAGGACGGACTATCCGCAGCTTTGCAATATACCAGTATTGGCGATATAATTATATTATGTGTTAAATGTTTCAGATAAAACGGATCAATGAAAAATGAGGAACTGTCATGGACAACAAGAATATTTCGATCATACACCCACGACCAAGCTCCATCGTGGCCGCATTGTATACTTTGAGGGACCTGAACGTTGATGTTGCAATACTTCACGGCCCACCTGGATGCTCTTTCAAGCATGCAAGATTGCTGGAAGAGGACGGGATACATGTTGTAACAACAGCCCTTGATGAAAGTGGTTTCGTTTTCGGAGGACATGATGCACTTGTCAATATACTCCATAAGGTAAACGATATGTTCCACCCAAAGCTCATCGGAGTTGTGGGAACCTGTGCAAGCATGATCATTGGCGAGGAAATGCATGAACCTGTAATGGAAGCCAATCTTGATGTACCTGTAATTGAAGTGGAAGTTCATGCAGGATACAGGAACAACACTAAAGGTGTGCTCTTTGCACTGGAATCCGCCCTTGATGCAGGGATCATCGACAGAGAGGAATTCAAGAGACAGCAGCACCTTCTGGAAGAAGCGACCAATGTCGAACTGCGTCACGGTGCTGCAAGTAAGGAATACCTTGCACCATCCCGCGGTGATGTGAAGTACAAGGTAGCACAGAGGATCATCGAGCTGCTTAAAGAAGGAAAACGTGGAATTACCATCATGAACGCCAAGAAAGAGACCGGATACATGTTCGCAGATATCACACTTGCTGTGAACGAGGTCGCTGAGCAACTTGGCAAAGCTGATAATATCATTAACATGGCTAACATCGACCAGAACCTGGGACTTCCAAGGGTACGCCATCATGCAGAGTGCATTATGAAGGACTTTGAGGAAAAAGGTCTGAAGGTCCATGAGATCATTGGCGGCCTGGACGAGTATCCAATAACAGGAACTACCATAGACCAACTGATACAGGAGAAATACAGCGACTATGACTTTGCTGTTATCACCGGAGTTCCACACGCCATACCAATGGACCATCTCTCTGACATGGAGATCATCTCTGTCACCAACGGACCAAGACAGGTACTGCCTCTCAAGGAACTTGGACATGAACATGTACTCGTGGAGATCGACCTCCATCCAAAGACACTTGGTGTTAACCATATCGTCGAGTCAGAGTTCGGTGCCACATTAAGGGAAGTTGCAAAGGAATCACTTTAAACGGAGCATTCACAGATGAACGTACACAAAAGAATAGCCATCTATGGAAAAGGCGGTATCGGCAAATCCAGCACCGCGTCCAACGTTGCAGCTGCCTGTGCAGATGAAGGATACAAGGTAATGATCATCGGCTGTGACCCTAAGAGCGACTCATCCATCACATTGCTTGGAGGCAAGCGCATACCAACCATTCTTGACCTTCTGCGTGACGGGGTCGATGTGAAAGAAGAAGATGTGATCTTTAAAGGCTACAAAGGCGTACAATGCGTCGAGGTCGGCGGTCCAGAACCTGGTATCGGATGCGCAGGACGTGGTATTATCGTTGCCATCCAGACCCTTAAGAAGATCTCAAAATCACTTAATGAAATGGACCTCATCATCTATGACGTCCCCGGAGATATCGTATGTGGCGGCTTTGTCGCACCTATACGCAAGGGACTTGTGAAGGAAGCCTACGTGCTGACCTCCGGTGAATACATGCCCCTCTATGCAGCGAACAACATATGCAGAGGACTTGCAAAGATCAACACGCCACTTAGCGGCATCATCTGCAACTCCCGCAGTGTCAGCCGTGAAGAGGAGATAGTCACAAAGTTCGCAGCAGAGATCGGAAGCGAGCTTATGGCATTCATTCCAAAGGAACAGATTGTGCAGGACTGTGAGAGGGATGGTTTCTCTGTTATAGAAAAAGCACCGGATTCCAATATAGCACAGATCTATCGCAAACTTGCAAGGGCCATCATGGAAAGGGATACTTCGGTCATGCCAAAAGCCCTTGACGATGAACGCCTTAGAGAACTTACAAGGTAAAAAGAGAACATCTCATGCCAGCAGAAACAGCGGACAGAAAAATGGACATGCCAAGAATTCTCCTGGCAGCCGACAGGTCATCTTCAGGCAAGACCACCATCACAGCAGGACTTCTTGCAGCCCTCACTTCAAGAGGTTACAGTGTGCAGCCATTCAAGGTCGCCCTTGACTACATCGATCCAAGCTACCATTCCGAGATCACCGGTCGACGGGCACGCAACATTGACGGGTACCTCATGGAAGAGGAAGGGGTACTTGATGTGTTCACACATGCATGCGAGGTCGATGGGAAAGCCGATATCGCTGTTATCGAAGGTGTGAGAGGACTTTTCGAAGGACTGGAAAGCCTTGGTGAGATCGGGAGCACTGCCCAGATAGCCAAGATGCTCAACTGCCCGGTAATACTGATAATCAATGCCCGCAGTATCACACGTTCTGCCGCCGCCCTTGTCAACGGCTACAATAACTTCGATCCTGATGTCAACATCGTCGGGGTGATACTGAACAACATCGGTGGCATGAGACATGCCAGCAAAGCAAAGGAAGCTGTGGAACACTTCACAGGCCTCCCTGTGCTGGGAATAATCCCAAGGGACAATGCAATGCAGATATCCATGCGTCATCTGGGACTTGTTCCGGCCATTGAAGAGAGACGCCGGATAAATGATCTTGATGAGCGTATCGCTGCCATTGAAAAGAGGGTATCTGAAGGCATAGACATCGATAAAGTACTGGAGCTTGCAAGACAGGCTGAAGCCGTGGAAATACCGAAAACTTCCGTGTTCACATCACGCAAACCAGAAGGTGAAGAACCGGTTATCGGAATTGCACTTGATGAGGCATTCAACTTCTACTATCACAATAATCTTGAACTTCTTGAGCTTGCAGGAGCCAGGATCGAGTATTTCAGCCCTATTCATGACAGCCATCTGCCGGATGTAGACGCCCTTTATCTTGGAGGCGGGTATCCTGAACTTTTCGCATCCGAGCTGGAAGCCAACGAGAGCATGAGGCAGGATATCAAACAGGCATCCGAGAACGGACTTCCCATATATGGGGAATGCGGTGGCCTGATGTATCTTACAGAGCGTATTACCACAGGTGTGAAAGGAGAGGGAACATACCATATGGCAGAAATGCCTGAGTCCACACATGAGATGGTGGGAGCACTTCCCGGCCATTCACTTATGGGTCACAAACGTGTGGTCAGCTACAATATCGGAGCACTTGATGTGGATACGATCATTGGCAAATCCGGAAATTCTTTCATTGGACATGAGTTCCACCATTCCGAGATAACTGAGATACCATCCGACGCAAAGTTCGCGATAAAACTTTCACGGGGAACCGGGATAAAAGACGGATGGGATGGCCTGATCACAAATAATACACTTGGAGCATATGCCCATCTGGAAGCAGTTTCATACAGGGAATTTGCCACATCTTTTGTAGACGCAGCAGCAAAATACAGGAGTGAAAAAGCTTGAGAGCAGAGATAATCAAAGACCGTGTACTTGTAGAGAAGAAAGCAATAAACGAACTTTACAATACAGGTTATTACGGCAGGCCCAAGGACAACGGGCTGGAACTTACACTTATTGAAGCTGCCTATCTTGCATACCGCGGGAAGATCGAAGTGGAGAATGAGGGCAAAGTGCTTGATTTTGCCGGATTTTTCAAAAAGGCTTCAACCCTGCAGCCAGCATTCGAGCTAAAGTACATTGTTTACAAGGACATCAGGGAAAGAGGATTCTACGTCCAGCCCGGAGTTACTGATTTCCGGGTCTACCCACGTGGAAGCCATCCTGGAAAAGGTGCTGCAAAACAGTTCGTCTATGTCAGGTCTGAAAGGATACCAATGCCACTCAGGGATCTCCTTCGATCGCTGAATGCGGCGGAAAATGTCCGCAAACAGATGATACTTGCGATCGTGGATGAAGAGAGTGACATCACGTTCTACGAGGTAAAGAGACCGAGGATAAAAGGAGGAATGGGAGATTCGCTTTACCCGGACATCACTGCCGATGCCACGTTCCTCGAGGACAGGGTCATAATCTGGGATGAGGATGCATCCACCACGCTCTTTGAAAATGGTTTCTATGGCAAACCACTTGATAAGCAAAGGCTACAGCTTTCACTTGTGGAATCACGCTACCTGATGGAGAACAACGTGATCAATATCATGGACCGTCAGGATAATGCACTGGATAGCGAGTCGTTCACAGAGATCGCATCGAAGATCGAGCCGGAGTTTCTCCTGAAGAACAGTGTATACACAGACCTTCGTGAGAAGGGAGTCGTGCCGAAAACAGGATTTAAGTTCGGCAGTCATTTCCGTGTTTATGCACAGGTGGAATCACCTACAAAGATACCTCACTCGGAATATCTGGTACATTCAATTCCGTCAGACCATGAATTTGCACTTCCTGTAATGTCAAGGGCCATCCGCCTTGCGAACAGTGTCAGGAAAAGCATGCTATATGCGATCCCTACAGAAGCTGGTATCGACTACATCGATATCGGAAGAGTGAAGATGTGATCATGTCCATGATCACTTTTCCAAAATAACATTTATTAAGTACCTTTTTGAATTATTTAGTATGGAAGCACTTTATCTGAAAGACTGTTACGTCAAAGAATTCGAAGCTACTGTGACGAGTGTGAAGGACGACAAATTCGTTGTCCTTGACAGGACTGCCTTTTATCCGAAATCCGGTGGTCAGCCACATGATACCGGCGTTCTGATCAATGAAGGAAAAGAGTACAAGGTTGTCTTCACGGGGAAGTTCGACGGACATATCAGCCATGAGGTCAGTGAGCCGGGGCTGAAAGAAGGAGACAAGGTAAAGGGGATCATTGACTGGGACAAGCGTACCCTGTTCATGAACTACCATACTGCATCCCACATCCTCAGTGCCATCATACACAATGAGACCGGCGCGAAGATATCCGGAAACCAGATCGCAGAGGAAAAAACACGTGTGGATTTCAATCTGGAGAACTTTGACAGGGATCAGATCAGCTCATACGAAGCAAAGGTCAACAACGTGATCGACAGAGCACTGGATGTGAAAATTGATATCCTTCCAAGAGAAGAAGCACTTACAATACCTTCCGTGATCAAGCTCAAGGATGCTTTCCCTCCGGAGATAGAAGAAATACGTGTGATCAGAATTCCTGATGTTGATGATCAGGCATGTGGCGGAACACATGTAAGAAATACCGGGGAGATCCCACACATAGAGATATTCAAGGCAGAGAATAAAGGAAAGAACAACAGGAGAATCTATTTCAGATTCACCTGATCATCTTTTTTGGGAAGACTATTTTCATTGCCCTTGATTTTCCCTCAGTGCTCTTCGTCATTATACTAACATCGATCTTCATTTTCCTCGAAGTATCTTCTCACAAGCAGTACAAGACTTGAACCAAGCAGTACCAGCAGGAAAATTGCGATAATCATGCCTTCGAGAGTAAAGTCCTGCCACGAATGAACCGACACCCACATCCCACTGCGGGTAACAAATGTCGCGAATATGACCAGTATAAAAGACACCACTGCAAGCATCGGTGCAAGGAATCTGTATTCCCCTTGCTGGACCCTTGTCTGGGAATGCAGATAAGCAGTCGCAGTTATCCATGGGATCAATGATGAGGTCTCCACAGGGTCCCATGTCCAGTACCATGCACCCCATCCAAGAACCTCGTATGCCCAGAACCCGCCAAGACCAATACCTGCTGTAAGGAAAAGCCATGCTAGACGCATCCAGTCCCTTGATATCTTGATCCACCTTTCATCATCGATGAGCAGTGTAGCAAGGGCAGCTGCAAATGGAAGGGTGAAAGCTGCATAGCCAAGGAACAGCACGGGAGGATGCACTGCCATCCAGGGATTTCTCAGAAGAGGGTTCATACCCTGTCCGTCCACAAGCGGGTATGCTGATACAAATGGGTTCCAGTTGGAAATGTCGACGTATGCACCTACACCCCCGTAATACATGGAAAACGGATTCTTCAATACCAGCAACATAAGGAAAACTGTAACGATGCACAGGCATATTGCACGTGTGATGTTCATTAGCCTGGTATCGGACAGCTCTTTTGTGTGGCCTGTATACTGCATTGCCAGAAGCATCAGCAGGGTGAACCATGTCCAGAGCAGGAATGAACCTTCCTGGCCTGCCCACAATGCGGAAAGGCGATAGACAAATTCAAGGTCGATACTTGAATGCATGTAAACATAAACATAGGATGCTGATACCGTGAGCAGGTAGTAGATAAGCATCAGGATGGCGAGTGTAATGAGCACTGTGCAGCCCAACTCAAGCTTTCTGGAAAGTGAAACTGCATGAGCATTATTTGTACGCAGGTGGATGATGGAATATATCACTGAGCCGGCACCCAGAATGAAGGCTATCCATATGAGGATCATTCCAAAGTTCATTTCTTCCCCCCCTTCCGGCTTTCTGAAGCCTTTTTCCTTGTTCCTTTTATCTTAGCCATAGGAGTTGTTACCTTTCCGTCAGCTGAATAATCGATCACTCCAAGAACTATCATACCGGCGAGCATCAGGAACAAACCACCCCAGATGAATGTTATGAACGGTACGGTCCTCACATATATGCTGACCTCCCCACTGGTCTCGTTAAGTGCTTTAGGTGCGATGAACAGTTCTTCGAATATACCGCGATGTACGTAGGTGGTTGTGTACGTCTGACCCCATTTGAAATCGGTGATGTATTTGACCTGTCCGCTATCAAAATAAATGCCTTTTTTGTAGACATCGAAGTCCACATAGGTTGCATAGGAAGAACCTGGATACTGCTTATATTGGGAGCCTTCGAAAGTGGAATCCATTCCGGTCATCGAAACCATGTAGTTCTGCCCTTCGAACTAGCCGGCAGAATCCATGGAAACCACAGCAGAACCATCTACTTTCAAATTACTGCTGGCAACGATCCCGATCAGGATAAGGATTATCCCGAGATGGATCACATGTGCACTGACACCGCGCAGTTTCATTGCACGGGAATCCCTTTGCAGAGACATATATATCTTATAGGATGTAGCGACCAGAGCCATGCTCACCACAGGCACGGTCACATCAAGAGGAAGGTTTCCAAAAGGGGATAGAAAAGCAAATGCTATGGAGATCGCCACAGTGAGACCGCCAACGAACAACGTTCTCTTCGCACCAAAATAACCATAAAGCAAACCCATCGTAAGCAGTATTACCAGCGCTGCTGTTGGAAGAGCGCTCCTGTTGTTAAAATACTCAGCAGTCATGCCCATCTCAACACCTGTGGTCAGCCTGACTATAAGTGGAGTCAGCATGCCCACAGTTATAAGGGCAGCAAGGAGCAGCATGGTCAATACCGCTACCAGCATGATGTTACTGCTGTTTACGAGGTCTTTGCTTTCTTTCATGGAATTCACAATTGTTATTTCTATTAAAATATGTATCGGTACTATCCTGAAACTGCTGATATGAATAACATCTGCAAACTAATTAAATGCAAGTAAAGGATATTAAAATCATCCCGAGTCAGTACGTTTCTCTGGAAAAGAAAAGATAAAATGAAATAAAATAAAGGACGGTAATACCCGCCTTTAAAGAAAAGTCATTTTGATTCAGTCTACCTTCGTGAACTTTGAATGTACAGCTCCGCATACCGGACACCTTTCAGGTGCTTCACCTTCTACAGTATACCCGCAGACCTCACAGACATAGTAGTCAACTTCTTCATTGTCATCCATATTGTCAAGTGCTTTCTGGTAAAGTTCAGCGTGGACCTTCTCGACCTTATTTGCCAGATCAAAGCTACGGACAGCTTTCTTGTTGCCTTCTTTCTCTGCTTCTTCGATAAAGGCAGGATACATTTCGCTGAATTCCATAGTCTCGCCAGCTATTGCTTCCTGAAGATTTTCCTCAGTGCTCTTTACTTCTCCCAGAACCCTCAGATGATTGTGAGCATGTACTGTTTCTGCAGCGGCTGCAGCCCTGAACAATTTGGCGATCTTTGTGAAACCTTCTTTATCAGCCATTTTTGCAAAAGCAAGGTACTTCCTGTTTGCCATTGATTCACCGGCAAACGCTTCTTTCAGATTTTCTATTATGCTCATGATATACCTCCATTTTTTACTGTATTGCAAGATAACTGGGTACATATCAAATATATGATTAATTGAAGGAAGAATCTAAAGAAGAATGGGTGAATGAAAGAAAGGAAGGGAAGAAGAGAGGAAGAGAAGCAGGTAGAGAAAGAAATAGAAGTGGATATTAGAGTTGGTTTTATATATCAATGAAGCAGATTATAGCAAAATCTACTGAGTTGATAACACGATCGAGCTAATTGTTCTTGCAATATGGTTAATGCTTCCTGCATATCTTCCGAATCCTTTTGCAGCTGTCTTTGGAGGCGGCAGGCCCATCGATGGAGGAAAAACAATGTCCGACGGCAGGCGCATCCTTGGTGATGGCAAGACCTTCCGCGGCTTCTTTGGAGGGCTTATATGCGGTACTCTCGCAGGACTATTACAGATGAGGCTGATCGAAAGCTATCCGGTAATACTGGGAGCGCAACTCCCCACATTCGGAACAGGTGGACTGAACTCTACCATCCTTGTATTCGCACTTGCCTTTGGTTCCCTTTTCGGGGATATGTTCATGAGCTTCTTCAAGCGTCGTATGGGATTAAAACGTGGAGCTCCGCTACCTGTTGTAGACCAGCTTGATTTCGTCTTGGGAGCATGGTTATTTGCTTACCTTGCATCACCCTACTGGTTCTCCGAACAGTTCACATTCAAGATCATATTAGTTATACTGATCATCACGCCCCTGCTTCACCTTGTGACGAATGTCATAGGATATTTCATGGGTGTCAAGAAAGAGCCATGGTGAAAACACCAGAAAAAAGGAAAGGATCACAATGACAACATCATCAAACGATAAGGAAGAGCTTATAGATGCACTCAAAGCCTGCGGGGCTGTCAAGTTCGGGGACTTCACACTCGCATCAGGAAAGAAGAGCAAGTATTATATCGACATCAAAAAAGCCAGTTCCGACCCGGGCACATTGAAGATAATTGCAAAGCAGGCTGCTGCAAAGATCAAAGAAATGGACATCGATATTGTTGGTGGTGTGGCATTGGGTGGCGTTCCAGTAGCCACAGCCGTATCTCTTGAGACGAACATGCCACTCCTGCTAATACGCAAATCTGCCAAAGAGTATGGTACCGGCGGCAGGTTCGTAGGTGATGTTACAGAAGGTGACAGGATCATACTGCTTGAAGATGTGACCACCAGTGGCGGTTCTGTTCTGGAGGCCATCGGTGCTATACGTGAAGCCGGATGTATCATTGATAAAGTGATCACTGTTGTGGACCGTGAAGATGGTGCAACAGAGAACCTCAATGAGATCAATGTTAAGCTGATCCCCCTTGTACGTGCCAGTGATCTGCTTGCTGACAACTGAAAATATGCATGCAGCAGTGAATTTGTACTGCTGCAACAGACTTTTTTGACTTGATTTAACATTATGAATTTTTGCTGTTCGCATTATAAATAGATGCAGCTACATAGCCTATACCGGAGTGGGCTTAGAAGTATTCGTTTTGAAGTATCAAAGTGGAAACTACCTTTATAAATACCAGTATCTCAAATATACCGGTACTGACCATAATTTTGAGCTAATGAGTCCCCCTACCTACTGACCGACCGACCTGCAAAATAAAGGTGATAAAATGTTCTGTTACCAGTGTGAAGAAACAATGAACGGAGAAGGCTGCACAAAGAACGGAATGTGCGGTAAGAAAGGTGAGGTCGCAGACCTTCAGGACGATCTCATCTATGTGCTTAAGAGCATTGCATTCTACAACCAGAAAGCAAGAAAGGCAGACATTTCTGAAGAGAGCACTGATGATTTTATGCTCGATGCACTGTTCTCAACCATAACGAATACCGATTTCAGAGCGACCGGAATTCAGGACCGCATTGACAGAGGATTCAAGCTTCAGGATGAGATCAAGCAGAAACTTCTGGATAACAATGCACTTGATGAGAACGATCTGCCCGAGATCGCAACTTTGAACCCTGAAAACCTCAAGGACAGGAATACCGGCATACTTGCAACAGAGAACGAAGATATCCGATCATTAAGAGAACTGTTGATCTTTGGTATCAAAGGAATTGCAGCATATGCACATCATGCTATGATGCTTGGGCATACCAATAAAAAAGTTAATTCATTTATAGAAGAAGGCCTTGTGGCAACCACGGATGACGGCCTAAATGATAAGAACCTCATGTCACTGGTCCTAAGATGTGGGGAAAAAGGTTTTGATGTAATGGCAACACTTGACATGGCAAATACCACTACATTCGGACATCCAGAACCTACGCAGGTCAATATTGGAACAAGAGGCAATCCCGGAATTCTCGTAAGCGGTCATGATCTAAAGGACCTGAAACAACTATTGGATCAGACTGAGGGAACCGGTGTCGATGTTTATACTCACGGTGAGATGCTGCCTGCAAACTCATATCCTGAACTTAAAAAGTACGAACACCTTGTCGGGAACTACGGCGGATCATGGTGGCATCAGAAGCAGGAGTTCGAGAGCTTCAACGGACCTATACTGATGACAACTAACTGTATCGTACCTCCAAAGAATACATATCTTGACAGAATATACACTACCGGTTCTGTTGGTTTTGATGGGGTTGCACATCTTACCGGAAAGGACGGACAAAAAGATTTCTCAGCGATAATCGAACAGGCTAAGAAATGCGAACCCCCTGTCCAACTTGAAGAAGGTACCATCATGGGCGGTTTTGCTTACAACTCCGTACTCTCTGTTGCAGACAAGGTCGTTGATGCCGTCAAAGCAGGCAAGATAAAGAAGTTCATTGTCATGGCAGGATGTGACGGTCGCCACAAGGACAGGCAGTATTATACGGATTTTGCAGAAGCACTGCCAAAGGATACTGTCATACTTACCGCCGGATGTGCAAAATATCGCTACAATAAACTTAACCTTGGGGACATTGATGGAATTCCAAGGGTACTGGATGCAGGACAGTGTAATGATTCATTTTCACTGGTCATCATTGCACAAGGACTTATGTCTAGACTTGGATTTACAGATGTTAACGAAGCACCGATCTCGTACAATATCGCATGGTACGAACAAAAGGCAGTCCTTGTGTTGCTTGCCCTGTTAAGACTTGGAATACAGGATATTACCCTCGGACCAAAGCTTCCGGCCTTTGTGTCACCGAATGTCCTCAACGTGCTGGTCGATGAGTTCAACATAACTTTGAACACCACCGTAGAAGAGGATATGGAGAGACTCTTAAAATAAACATTGATTAATGGAGACGAGGAAATTATGAAAATTGTAGATTTGGAGAAAGCACCTGAGAAAGAAAACCCTCACAAAGTACTTGCCAAAGGACTCTTTGATACCGATCAGGTACAGGTCGTACACCTTGAGCTTAAACCCGGAGAAGCCCTTAAGTTACACAAGACACCAATGAACGTGTTCTTCTATGTGCTCGAAGGGACCGGGATTGTTGTGATCGGAGATGAGGAAGAAACGGTCTCAAAGGATATGCTTATCGAAAGCCCGAAAGCAATACCTCATTTATTGAGGAATGAAAGTGATAGCCTGTTCCGTTTCCTCGTTGTAAAACTGAAAGAGTGAAGAAATCATATGTAGAGGTCAGTCTTAAATCTAAGAAGACCTCTAGATCTTTTTTTATTGTTGAATTTACGATCTGATTCTTTTGTAATTAGTTAATATCAGACAGTTATCTCGCCTACGCTTATATTGCCATTATATACTATTATACGAGGATTGTTCCATAGATGATAATTTATGGTCATATTTTTGGTGGTATTGTTGTCCAACGTAGCACAGACCGTGTATCTGTATTCTCCTCAAGAGAAAACAGATCTTGGCACCATATACAGCGGCTTTGAGTATGAACAGTTTTTGCGGGAAACCATTTCGTGTTCACTCCAGATTTAATTAGAAAGCTATTGGACTTCATTCGATAGAAATGTACGATAATTCGATTGTTTTTTATAATGAAGCGGAGATATCAGCCCAAATTAACGAAATGCAGACATTAACAAAGCAACCATGTCGGAAACTATTTATTTAATACAAAGAAAACTAGCTCCCTTAATAGATTTAAATAAACAGATCAACGTTATTTTTCAATAATATAATAAAATAAATTTATTATTAATATCGATACATTTTTTGATCAAATGAGGTTATACAGATGAATGTTCTAATCGTTGGTGGCGGCGGCAGAGAAAATGCTATTGCAGATGCTGTTGCAAGAAGTGAACGCAAACCCACTATGTTCTCAGTTATGGCAAAGAAGAATCCGGGAATTGCCAGCTTGTGCGAAGATGTCCTTTTGATTAAAGAGACAGAAGTGGAAAAGGTAGTCGAGTACGCAAGATCAAAGAACATAGAGATCGCTTTTATCGGACCGGAAGCACCTCTTGCAGCCGGTCTTGCAGATGCCCTTGAGGATGTCGGGATCGGAGCAGTGGGACCCAGGAAAGATGTTGCACGTATCGAGTTCGACAAGGCATGGGCACGCAATTTCATGAAGGACAACAACATCGAAGGCTGTCCTGCATTCAAGGTATTCTCCAGTGAGGAAGGACTTGAAGAATATATTGAGGAATTAGGCAACGTTGCGATCAAGCCTGCAGGACTTACCGGTGGCAAAGGTGTCAAGGTCATGGGTGACCAGTTGCCTGACACAAAGGCTGCTTTTGAATATTCAAGATCACTCCTTGATGGTGACAATGTCGTTGTGGAAGAGAACCTGATCGGTGAGGAGTTCACATTACAGGCATTTGTTGATGGAAAGAACCTTGCATTCACACCATGTGTGCAGGACCACAAACGTGCCTTTGAGAACGACCTTGGACCAAACACCGGTGGAATGGGATCATATTCCAATTCCGACGAGCTTCTTCCTTTCATGAATGTTGATGATATCGAACCTGCAAGGGAGATAATGAAGGCAACCGTGAAAGCCCTCCATGAAGCAACAGGCACACCATTTAAGGGAATCCTTTACGGGCAGTTCATCCTTACAAAGGAAGGACCAAAGGTCATCGAGTTCAATGCAAGATTCGGTGATCCGGAGGCAATGAACGTACTACCACTCCTCGATACCGACATGGTGGATGTCATGTCCGCAGTTGCCAATGGAACACTTGATGAACTTGAAGTGAAGTTCGCTCACAAGGCAACTGTTTGTAAGTATGCAGTACCTGCAGGATATCCTGACGAACCGACAAAGGACAAAGAAGTCATCGTTGGCGATATCGGTGATGCGATATTATTCTATTCAAGTGTATATGAGAAAGATGGAAAAGTCTATACTACCGGTTCCAGGGCTGTAGCTGTTGTGGGTATCGAGAACACCATCGATGAAGCTGAGAAGATCGCCCAGAATGCACTTGAGAACATTATTGGAGACCTCCATTTCAGAAGTGATATTGGAAAGCCTGAGCTTATCCAGAGAAGAATAGACCACATGGAAGAGATCCGTGGTTAACTCTCAAACCTGAGTTGATAACATGAAACATCTACTATCAATAACCGACCTTACATCCGATGAGATCATCGAGATCCTTGATATGGCAGAAGACCTCAAGGAGAAGAGAGTACGCGGAAAGGTCACAGACCTGCTTAAGAACAAAAGCCTTGCGATGATATTCGAAAAATCATCCACAAGAACAAGGGTTTCATTCGAGGTTGCGATGAGCGATCTTGGTGGACACTCCATTTATCTTAATTCAAGGGATATACAGATCGGACGCGGTGAAACCGTTTCAGACACTGCCCAAGTGCTCTCCCGCTATGTTGCAGGGATCACTGCAAGGGTGAACAGCCACAAGACCGTAGAGGACCTGGCTGAACATTCACAGGTACCGGTCATTAATGCACTTTCCGACCTTGAACACCCATGCCAGATCCTGTCGGATTTCCTGACCATCCGCGAATACAAGAACCGCCTTAAAGGATTGAAGTTCGCATGGATAGGTGACGGTAACAACGTCTGTAATTCACTTATCCTCGGTTGTGCTCTCGTTGGCATGGAGATCGCTGTTGCATGCCCTGAAGGTTATGAACCAAATGCCGATATCGTGGCAAAGGGCAGGGAACTGGGCGGAAATATCAACGTCACGAACGACCCACAGGAAGCCGCAAGGGATGCAGATGTACTGTATACCGATGTATGGGTATCCATGGGTGATGAGGAAGAGAGAGAGAAAAGGCTAAGCGACCTTGCAGACTATCAGATCAATTCCGAACTGGTCGGTCTATCAAAACACAATGTGATCGTAATGCACTGCCTGCCTGCACATCGAGGCGAGGAGATCTCAGCAGAGGTCATGGAAGGTCCTCATTCCGTAGTATTTGACCAGGCAGAGAACCGCCTGCACGCACAGAAGGCCCTTATCCTGAAACTGATGGCATGATATGCCATCCACCTTCTTTTTTTAGGCCATTCAAAAGGCTTTGTACTATTTTAAAGCCGTTGTCCATTTTGATACCACATTCCATTTTACGCATCAGTCGCCGATTCGAAATGGATTATACTATATATGAACGACAACAATCTATAAATTAGATCAAGAGTCCTGTTTCTTCTTCTCTTGATCGACTCCTTTATTGACTCTTTTGAAGACCGGGGTATTCAAGACAACCTCCAAACCTCTTTTGAATACGCCCCCGGATCTTTTTTCAGTATTGAAAGCTTTTAGTTGTAACTTTTCTAATTATAAGATAATAGATAACACTGACAACTTCCTAAACTTAGGATAAAGTATATTACCCAGAAAGTATAATGTAATACTGGTGATAGATATGTGGACATTCTCAAAATTAAGTAAAGAAAATATGGACGCTATTGGTGCTGCAGAAGGAAAGCTGGGTGTAACCCTTATTGCTTTTTCAGAAGAGGGTACCAAATATGCAGCTCTCGGCGATGA
This sequence comes from Methanococcoides vulcani, assembly GCF_900111645.1. Taxonomy (GTDB): domain Archaea; phylum Halobacteriota; class Methanosarcinia; order Methanosarcinales; family Methanosarcinaceae; genus Methanococcoides; species Methanococcoides vulcani. The sequence goes on along the minus strand of NZ_FOHQ01000001.1, from coordinate 542,420 downwards.
CGCTGTCAAAGAAGTAAAAGAGCTTGAAAAGAAATTAGGCCTTTCTCTTGTAGCTCTTGAAACAAACTAAAAGTGGATGTAACACCTTACATCCCTCTCTTTTTCTTATTTTCCTCAATATCAAAGGTCTAGTTCTCTAAAAATAACTATATTCCCCTAGATCATAAAGAAAAGAACGGATTTTCTACTTTCTATAATTGGTTCCAGGCAATCGAATTAAGCCAACAGATTCCCATAACCACAACGCTTAATAATGAAAAACGCTACTATTGGCTAACCGCGTTGCGAGGGTTGCCCAGCCAGGCCAAAGGCGCTAGGTTCAGAGCCTAGTCTCGTAGGAGTACAAGGGTTCGAATCCCTTCTCTCGCACCAATTCTTTTGGATATAGGTAACAGCAAAAAACGAACTCTTATAATAATTTCTTAATCTTTGTGAAAATAAAAAAGTAAAATAATGAGCTTATCCAAAACACCAATACGCAATTATGTTATTACTTAAATAAAATTGCCAATACGTATTTTGTATTAGGCAAGAAATATGGGATAGCTCAAAAAGTTATCAATTGCAGATTATTCGTCATGTTCCTCGTGGTATTTCTTAATCTCCTCAGGAGTAAACTTGTTTAACGCGATTGCCCGTGCTTTACTACGCAGGAAACTGGGAACAACTTTTAAAGCTTCTGATTCATTTTCAGCATCTAAAATAACCCAGCCTGTGTGTACACCAGCCATGCAACCGAAATCATACTGTTTCAATACGTCAGTTCCCATTGCGAGCACTTCATCCACCGCTTTTGGACATTCCTCCGAAGTGTGTGGCGATTCTACAAAATATTTTACCATGATTTTTGCCCCCACTATCTTTAAATTTTATTGGTTTTAAGCACCAATAATACCCCAGAATATGCATATGATTTTATAAAGGAGCATAGTACTAGTGCAGTCTTCAAAAACGAAAATGAGTGAATTAAATGGTAAAAATAAAAGGACACGAAATCGATTCGATCATTATTAAGGATGCTGGCAATCGAAGAGCTATGCAATTTAAGAATAATATTGTTACGGTTTTAAGAAGGATCGGTGTTAACGAAAATGACATTGATATCCCTCTTGAACGTATAGCAATGAAAAAAGCTAAAGCTTCTGCAACCTGGTACCTATCAGACCATCGAATGCATTACAGCCATAACCTGCAAAGTAAATATGTCGAAAATCTTCATGTCCTATCCAAAGTAATTGAGATCGAAGTAAATCGGGTCCTTTCTGAAGAAAAAACATTATCCGATTTTATTTCAGAGTTCAAAGAGGATTCAGATGTTTATAATCGGCGCAAAGAGGCGCGAGAGTTTTTTGACTGTGACCATGATGAGACCGATTTTGAGATCATTAATAAAAAATACAAGTCGATGGCAAAAAAGTTGCACCCGGATATGCCAACTGGAGACACTGAGAAATTCAAGAAGCTAAATATTGCACATAAGATACTGAAGAGAGAATTAACATAAGATCTCTTCAGCCCTCAATGCATTGAAAATTATTTCAATGCTTATCGTTTAATTATGCGGTGATTTCGAGTTTTGCTGTTTCAACGGGTACAAAGTAGATCAATAACCATCTTCCCCAACAGATCTACCTTGAGATCTTCCAATAAATATATATTAAATTGAACACATTTTTTATTCTAACGGGGAAATGCAATTAGGGGTATTGTAGATTTTTTGGATCAATACAGTATTGACGTTCATATTTATGCTGAAATATTGAAGAATGGACATGATACAGAGATCAGTGTCTGGCAGAACAGTTGTGGCCACCATATGTGTTACAACCAACCTATTGCACCCTGCAAGAACCCGATAAGCAGCTTTAATAAAATAAAAAGTAAGCTCAAAAGTATATTATAAATAAACAGTGGGAGTGAAAATAAATGGACAAGATGAAGAAAATGGGTCTGTTAGGGGCAACAGCTTTGATTGGTGCAGGACTGGCAGCACTATCTGAAGAAAGAATTAAGGATTTCGTCAAGGAAAAGATCGAACAGGGTGCAATGAGCAAAGAAGAAGGAAAGATCCTTGTTGAAGACCTTGTGAGTGAAACTAAGAAGCAGAGGCTTAATCTGGAGAAGAACATCATTGAAAAGCTCCACGGTACGATCAAAATGGCTGATAAGGAACTGGAAAGCCTTTCAGATAAGATCGATGAAATGAAGATCCAGGAACTTGAGGCTGAGCTTGACAAGATGAAAAGTATGAGGAAGGCTAACGATTAAATTATTAGTCTACTGATAGTATATTGATAATAAAGCCACTTACTTTTTCTTTTTTTAATTGATCCTATTTCGTATCAATAATGTTCGTATCATATTGTTAATTCTATTTGTTTCGGAAAAGGGGAGGACAATAATGAAAGTTGTAGCATTCAATGGAAGTCCCAGAAAAGAAGGGAATACATCACGCCTTGTCGGACATGTACTGGAAGAACTTGAGAAGGAAGGAATTGAGACCGAAATTGTCCAGCTTGGTGGTAATGCCGTTCGTGGCTGTACCGCCTGCATGAAATGTTTTGATAAAAAGGACAAGCGTTGTGTCATTGAGAATGACATTATCAATGAATGTATTGAAAAGATGATCGAAGCCGATGGCATCATAATTGCAACCCCGACATATTTTGCAGACCTGAGTGCAGAAACAAAAGCCCTGATCGAAAGGGCTGGATTCGTTGGTAAAGCAAATGGAGAGCTTTTCAAACGCAAGGTCGGAGCAGCTGTAGTGGCTGTAAGAAGAGCAGGGGGAATCCATGCTTTCGACTCCATCAACCATTTCTTCACGATATCTGAAATGATAATCCCGGGCTCAAGCTACTGGAACGTGGGACTGGGGCTCATGCCTGGCGATGTGGATTCAGATGGAGAAGGCGTCCAGACCATGGAAACTCTTGGTCAGAACATGGCATGGCTCCTGAATAAGATCACTGATTGATGGCTGAACTTGACCATACTCGGTCATTCAGCTTTACTTTTTTTGCCTATACCTTAAGAGGAATGAAAAAACATATCAGTTATTCTCAGTCTTTTGATCATTATGAGAAAAGAATTCCTCAAACATTTTTTTAAAAATTTTATAAAAATTATATTAACTGTCGGCAATGTTTATATCCGACGAGGCATATAAAAGTAAACTGGTCACCATGTTGACCGGGGAGCAACAAACAGGATACTTGCAGATACTGTAATGTATTATTTTATTTTGTATTTAGACAGAGAATTTGTGTTGTATTCTGTAGATCGATCTTAAGATAGGAGGCAATGTTATGGGATGGTTTGATGTCGTTGCGGGTGTTTGTACAGGCGGTCTATACACTGCCGGGAAAGCTATTTACCAGGCAGGTAATGCGGCAGAGTCTGCCGGAAATGCAGCAGAAGAGGCAGGACTGGCACTTGCGGTCATTGGTTCGACCATTGAAGCTGTCGGGGAACAGCTCGAATCAACACTTAAGGAAGCAGAAGAGCTGCTGACAATAAGAAGAATGACACCAAGGGATGAAGATGATCTCTGGGATGAGGAAAAGGACAGGCTGAATGCACTTCGACAGGAAGAGACACGTCTTAAGAACAAGCTTGCTGAAATGGGAGTTGAAGACGTAACCGATTTCAGCTTTGATTTCTGGGACATGTTGTCCAATATGCAGGATGTCATTAAGAAGTTCCAGATAATGGCAAGACTTGCATCTGTCAGAAAAGAGATCCATGATATATTCTATCAGGAACCGGGTGTCCTTGCCAATGGTATCTACAATGCAAAAGAAGCACTTGAACGCTTCAATACCATTGAACAGCCAATGATCGAGGATATACTTGATTCCCTTGATGATAATCTGGAAGTTAGCGAAGAAGTGCTTAAGGAAATCAAGAAACTTTTTGTGACGAAAAGAAAAGTGCCGGTTTCAATAGCCGATCTCAGCCCCAGCGTACAGGGTCAGCTGGAGATGATCCGGAAGGACAAGCAATATTATGAAGGACTGATTGCAAGAAAGGATACGGTCACTTCCCAGCTTGCAAATGTCATTGAGCTTTTCCCGGAGAAGAAATTCGACATAAACATGGGATCCATATCCATTGCCGGAGCAAATATTCATGCAGGTGATATCGTAAAGGAAGGACCCTATGTCGAAGACATTGCAACGGAAAGACCTCACCGGGACGATTTTGTAAGGGAAGGAACACGTGCCGAGGATATTGCAAGGGAACGAGTTCATGCAGAAGACATCAGAGAGGAAGAAACACACCGAACCGATATTGAAAGAGCAAATACGGCGATAAGGCATGAAAGAATAACTGACAATGGTTTCATCGAAGAGGAAGAACCACACCGAGCCGAGATCGAAAGGACAGGTACAGCGATCAGGCATGAAAAGATAACTGACGATCATTTCATCAGGAGAGCAGAGAGAACCTCCGGAACGGACATTGACAGGGAAATTTCAAGAGATATGGCCGTTGAAGAACGTGAAATGCGTACAGCAGCAGCCACTTACACTCCCGAAATAGCAAAACCCAGCATGGAAGCCATTTCAAAAATGAAAATGGCTGTTGCGAAGGGGCCTAAATACTCAATGATGTCGATGCAGCCACACGGTGCCATAATATCTGCTTCACTCAGCACAAAGTTCGATGGCTACCAGAGGAACTACGACCTGCTCAAAGCTCAGAAGACCTTCTACTACAGGCAGTCCCTGAAGCTCGAAAGGAAGTACGAACTCCTATCAAACAAGTGGGTGGAAGAGCCCGGAATAATCCCAAAGACACTGGATGAACTTCACGGAGTGCTGAAGAACGTCAGGACAGAAGAGCAGCCACGCATAGACCAGCTACTTGACAACCTGAATGCGAATCTGACGGAATCCCAGGAAACACTTTCAAAAGCAAATGACACAATGGATTCCATCCAGAATGCCCTTTCCATCCTTGACATGGATACCGGAAAGATCAAGATGGGTGCCATGGTGATCGGTGGATTGATCGTGCTCAACCTGTTCGTTGGACTGATAGTGCTTATTCGGATGGCACTTGGGTACTAAGGGCTTTTTTGGTGAATTAATGCTGAATGGCGCTTTTTGGTCATCCGGTTTCTTTTTTTAGTGGCGCTGGATAGCAATAAGAAATTAGACAGATGAAACGCAGGTATATCCATACTGATGGCGTTGTTTACATTGGGAAGGAAGCCAACAATATTGATATGCAGGAGCTTGAAGGAAATGCGGTTGAGACCTATCTTGATATCAAGAACTTTCATGAATGGGTACTTGGTCTGACTCCTGATGATGTGCGGGAGATAGGTATTGAACACAGGAGTACATTGAAGAGGATCAAGGATAAAATAAAGAATGGGAAGAAATTAAATTATGGGAAAGGTACGGTGAAGGTGTTGGTGAGGTATTTTGAATAAAAGTGAAAAAGGTTAGGTTTTTGATAAACATAAACCTTTAGTCTTTCTCTTCCTCGTCCTTTACCTCATCACCCTCTTCATGTAGTTCCTCAGTTTCGACCTCATCCGACTCTTCCCCATCTTCATCGTCTTCTTCTATCTCAAACTCCATATACTGATCGATCTGTTCATCTGTCAATGAGGTTCTGTTCTTGATCTCGGATATGATCTCTTCCATATTAGTAGTATTGAGAATAAATTCATCCTTACTCTTATTGATCTTTATTTTTACTTCTGCCTTGTCATCCTTTACTTCTACCTCGATGTCAATCTCTTCCTCATCCTCATCTTCGTCGGATTCCTCTTCTGCAGCAGGACACTCTTCATTATTGCTCCAGAATCCGATTCCCCTTCCATATTTCTGGTTTACCTTGTCCGCAAGGTCCTTTGCCAGTTCTGCTGTGTCTTTTGCATCCTCCCAGTTATCCTTTGTTTCGGAGTCATTTAAGATATCCCATGCAAGCTGGAGCGTTTCATTTGGGGAAAGTTCGGTTTCTTCAGAATACTCTGAAACATCAACTGGAATGACGACAGAAGATGGCAACAAGCCACAGTTGACGTTCTTCTCCAGAGCAGAGATATGTTCCTGCGCTTTGCTTTGCATGTCATTCATCCTTCTGTCGTGGAGTTCGAAAACCCCTACATCACTTTCGATCCTCTGGATCTCATCATCTATTTCTTCGTCACTCTTCTGGGTTTCTTCTTTCAATTTTATTTTTGTCTTTTCCTTCTCATTTTCAATTTCGATCTCCACCTCTGCGGCACTTCTCCTCATATCAGCTAGAAGGGAATTGATGAGTTCCTGTTGTTGAGATGTCAAGTCGCCTTTTATCTCGATCTTGATCTTTGTTTCTTCAATTACATCTTCTATCTCTGTGATATGCTCCTCAACTTCCTTGTCGATTATGATCTCATCCTCTATCTCTTCCATTGAATCATCCTGTTCAATTTCACCAACGGAAGACTGAACTGCATTCATCACATCTTCATGACCAGATCTGGCAATTTGTGCCCCTTCCACATTATTTTCATTGATCATTTCCCTGGTTTCCAGCAACCGCTCCCTTGCAATGTTCAGTCCCTTCTTTGCCTTTTCGTCCTGGTCGAAGGTCAGTGCAAGATTGATGTTATCTGTTGCTTTGTCAAGAAAATACAATTGGGAATTCGGTGTGATCCCCGCATCAATAGAAGTATCATCAGTCTCTATTGTATTTTCAGTAACAGGGTAACAACTCGCAGTACTTACCGCTGCTACGGTCAGAAGCATAAATATAAAAAATCGAATAATTGTTCTCATTCTGTATCCCCCTTTGTGAAATGGAATTTATTATATATGGTGTATTTATGTTAAAGCACTTATTTATTTGCAACCCACATACTATTTAAAAAATAATAGAATGTACTATTTAGATTTAATAATTCATTTTAGAGGGCATATTCTATTGTGCGAATTATATGCAAAACCCCGTTGCCATATTTTTCTTTGTATATATCCCCAACGTGCTGTGCGGGGGGTAAGATCTGCACCTCCCCTACCCCACCCACATTAAACATTCTCCCATTAACCGTTACATCCATAGAATAAATCCAAAAGCTTTATCTATATTATGCATTATAATGCATAACTATGGGACGCCCGAGAAAAAGAAGAATGGTTAATTTTGACCACAATGTAAGGCATTTCAAACCATCAGGTGTTTACCTGAAAGATCTGGAAGAGGTCAACATAACCATTGACGAACTGGAAACCCTTAGGCTGAGCTATCTTGAAAAGATGAAGCAGGACAATGCAGCTCAAACAATGGAAATACACCAGTCGACCTTTCAAAGGACGCTCCAGAGAACACTGCAGAAGATTGCAGATGCTCTCGTACATGGAAAATCAATTCGAGTAGAAGGAGGAGATTATACAATGCCAGGAAAGGACGGAACAGGACCGATGGGTCAGGGACCAGTTGGAGGACAGAATCAGGGTCAGGGAAGGGGACAAAGAGGATTCCGCGGAGGTAAAGGCGCCGGAACTGCCGGACCCGGAGGAGAATGTAAATGCCCGAGCTGTGGTTATGAACAAGTTCACCAGCCAGGGGTTCCCTGTGCCCAGATGACCTGTCCGGAATGCGGGAAGCCTATGATCAGGAAATGATCAGGCAGAGAAGTAAACTGCAGAATCGCACAGAAAAACCGGAATGCCATCAACAGATGTGATAAAAATGAAATCAAGGATCATCTACGGACCAATCCTTTCAAGAAGGCTTGGAAGGTCGCTTGGAATTGATGTGATCAAAAAGGGCGAGTTCAGGAAGAACTGCAATTTCGACTGTGTCTACTGCCAGCTCGGACATGTGGACTGGAAAATATCAACCCCTTCAGAAGCTACAGGTCTTGTAACAACTGAAGAAGTGATCGATGGCATCACAAACTATCACAAGAAAGTGGATGACCTTGATTACATAACATTTTCAGGAACATGTGAACCTACACTGAACCTGGAACTGGGTAACATGATCGAACAGATAAGAAAGATCAGCGATGTTCCAATTTGTGTAATTACGAATTCATCCCTCATGAACAGAGAGGATGTCAGGAAGAACCTTTCAAAAGCAGATCTTGTGGTTGCTACGCTGGTATCAGGAAATGAAGATACTTTCCAGGCCATCAACAGACCTGCACCCGGGATCGAACTTCAGGATATCATCGAAGGCCTGAGAGAACTGCAGAAAATGAAAGGTCCGAAGGTTGCCATAGAGGTCATGCTACTTGACTCGAGTAATGACTATCCTACAAATTCAAGCGAGCAGGAGATCGAGAAGCTGGCCGAAGTTCTCAGGTACATCGATCCGGATGAGATCGAGGTACTGACCACAAGCCGACCACCTGCTGAGGATTTTATTGTCCCGGTATCTGAAACACGGCTCAAGGAGATCGCACAGAAGTTCGATGAAGAACTGGGAAGGGAAAGAGTAAGACTGGTACTGAAAGGCCTGAAAAGAAAGAGATCGAACATAAAACATGAGAACCTTGTGGACGAGGTCTATGACCTCATACTTCGAAGACCCTGTACATTTGAGCAGGTCGTTCAATCTCTGGATATTGATAAAGAAGACCTTTCCCCGATAATTGAAGGACTTGTCGAAGAACAGAAGATCATTGAGATCCTATCCGAGAATGGAATGTACTACCGGGCAGCATAACTAAAAAAGAATTCAAAAGGGATGAACATTACATCCCAAGCTGTTCTTTTTCAGAACCACGTGTGCAGTAGTATACGTTCTTAAGACCCATTTTTTCAGTAACAGGGCAGCCTCCACAGATACAACCCTTTTCCTCGGTTATACAGCCACTTTTAGCAATCGTAGGGAAACAATATCCGCCCTCTTCCCCACATTCCTCCCACGAGGGACAGTTGGCGCAAACACACATCGATAATACCATTTCCTTTTTCTTCTGCATTTCTTCCGGGCTCATTTCCATAGATATATCCTCCCATTTCTCCCAATTTAGTCTTTCATACGATCTTTGGACCACTCATAGGAATATCCTCAGGTCCTGCTACACTACAATGCTGTGGAAAACTGCAGCCCATCCGGTCAATATCTGATAAATATCCGGTAGTGATCCGCCACAATGTACCTTCCCCAATATGACTTTTCAGATCATCATATAAACAGATAATGGAAATTGAACATTGGATATCGTTCAGGAGAAACTCAGGCTAGTATCTGACCATTATGGAACATATGTGAACAGACAGGAAATGGTTTCATAGAGATAAGTTCATATAATAGCTACAAGACGAATTTGCTACAATTCTGAGAAAGAAAGACCATTCCCAGATAAAAATAAACAATCTAATCAGGTGATACACATGCTGTCAAAATTCAAAGACAAGGAACCTCTTGTCGCTGAAACTGCTTTTGTTGCGGATTCTGCAGAGATCATCGGAGATGTTGTTGTCGGTGATCACTCAAGCATCTGGTTCAATGCAGTTATTCGAGGAGACATGGACAGGATACAGATCGGAAACCGTACAAGCATCCAGGACAATTCAGTGATCCATACCGACCCTCCCCTGAAGGTCGAGATCGGGGACGACGTAACTGTGGGTCATGGTGCAGTCCTGCATAGCTGCAGGATCGGGAACAATGTCCTCATAGGCATGAATTCCACAGTGCTTGACGGGGTCGAGATCGGAGAGAATTCGATCGTTGGTGCCAATGCCTTAGTTCCCCCCGGAAAGAAATTCCCGGCTAATAGCGTGATCACAGGAGTTCCCGGAAAGGTCAGAAGGGAAGCCAACCCTGAGGATGTTAGTATGATCAAAGAAAACGCTGCAGCATATGTGGAGCTTGCAGCTGAATATAAGAAACAGCAGAAGAGCTGATAGCTTTTCACATACCTACTAATTAATTCAAGGGAATGCAATTCAAAGGAATGAGGTCCTATGGAACAGCAACTGAAGGAAGCCCTTCTGGATAAGTGCAGGGAAATGGAAATACCTGTGGTAGGGGTAGCCAATGTTGAACGCTGGGAAAAGCCCCTGTTCCAACCATGGATACCGGAAGAGTTCTACCCACATTCCATCTACCCTGAAGCAAGGTCTGTGATCGTCATCGGACTGCCGGTCACCCTCCCGGTACTGGAGACCTCCCCGTCGATATATTACAGGGAACTCTACAAAACCATGAACAGCCTGCTGGACCAGTACACTTACCGCCTGTCCAGCTTCCTTACTGAGAAAGGATACCCCTCAGTCTTCGTTCCAAGGGACGGATACGGCTCTATCAAGGTACTTCTGGATAATCCCGTTGCTTTCTTTTCACATAGACATGCTGCATTCCTTGCCGGGCTTGGGAACTTTGGAGTGAACAACACGATTCTTACTCCTGAATACGGCCCAAGGATACGCTTTGGGACTATTTTCACCACTGCTGAGCTCGAATCGGACAACACCATGGAAGAGCAGCTATGCAACCATTGTATGCGTTGCGTTAGAATGTGTCCATCGAATGCACTTGAGGAAAAGAATTATCCTCAGGGAATAACCGACAAGAAAGCCTGTGCTTCCTTTAGCGATGAATTGAACAAACGCTATGTATCGCCCTGCGGGATCTGCATAAAGGTCTGTCCGATAGGAGAGGATCGCAGGACCTACAGAAGGGAAGATGCTTCAATGTATGAAAATAAGGACGATTTTAAAGAATACCACAATACATGGGAACATGTCCGTCCTTATGGCGGAAGATGAGTGAAAATGAACGGATCAAGAACAACTGACCTGCACTGACTGATAAGATCAGGAAAGGAAAATAGAAAAAAGGATCAAAGGACATCCTTTAAAGCATTTGCAGCAACATAGACACTTCCGACACCGCAGATGTAATGGGTGACCTTTACTGCCTGCATGACCTCTTCCTTTGTTGCACCTGCTTCCATGGCCTGTACTGCAAGAGAGGTTACACCGTTCACGGCACCTTTTGATGCATCAAGGGCCATTGCCATAAGAAGCTTGTATTTCAGGGGGATGCCATCTTCCGGGAAAGAAGTCTCGCGTGTTTCCTCAAGAAGCTGGAAAAATTCTGCATCGGAATCGATAATTACCTGAAGTGGATTTTCTGACATATTATGATCGACCTCATGTTAAGACTGACAGGAATATATATGAATTTGTTCATAATCAACAAATACATGAGAACATTTCCCTTACCTGACAAGACAGAGAACATTCTCCGGGAAAACGGAGAAAGCGGGAGCTTCTGGGAAGACAGAAAAGACCGGCATCATTGTGGTATCGATCTTTATGCACCTGAAGGTGAACCTGTCATTGCTATTGAGAACGGGGAAGTTACCGACATTGGGATAATGACATCTCCTGAAATGATCTCTTACTGGAATGAGACCTACTACATCATCATCAGGAACCATTCCGGACTTTTCTGCAAATACGGCGAGCTTGGTTCCTCGAACATAAAGGTCGGGGATACAGTTGAAGCCGGCCAGGTGATCGGTCACGTCGGGACTGTGCTGAACAGTGACAAGATCGATGGGAATGCTCCCGAATATATCCAAAAATTAAAAAATAAGAATCCCAGCATGCTCCACTTTGAGCTATGGGAAGCTGATCCTGTCGTTGAAGACAGCGATTATCTCGGAGGCAATTGGTTCGGGGACAAAATGCCTCAAAAACTACTGGACCCTACTGAATACTTGAGGTCCATTGAAATTAATTAAAGTTTAAGAAATAGATCACAGGACCCTGACCGTAAGGTCAAGGGTCTGTTCGTATCCTGTAAGGTTCACCTCTGGCTGCATGTAGACAGCAGAGACATTCTGCCCACCTACTGCAATTGCCTCAATTTCCCATTCATGCTGCCCATAAAGGGACCCCTCTGATTGCGGGATGAATTCATCCCCTCTTACCTGGAGACCATCCGTCAATGTCATATTCCAGGTATATGTATCGGCTGTGGATTCGAACAGCCGGATAAGCATCCATTCACCTTCTTTGATCTCGATCGCATTACCGAAATAGTAGCCATCCACGATGAATGAAGGATAAAGTTCATGATCCCCTTCCACGACCAGGGTCATTTCGAAATCTTCCGGAACAGAGGACTGGCCGTTCCAGGAATTGTATTCCACCATAATGGATTTCTCACCAATGGACAGGGCCTCAAAGGTCCATCCATAGACTGAATCATCATCCACAGGGCTATATGATGATGAATATCCATATCCCTCTTCCTTTATGGACAGGTCATCACGTCCTGAAAGATCCCAGTAGCCATCCGAAGGTGCATCAAGATCGATACGTACAATACTTCCAGCTTTTACTGATACTGTACTGCCATTGTCCTCTTCCGTGAAAACATAGTCCGCGGGCATCTTCTCGACCTCAGGGAAAACGAATTGGTCATCTTCTGCCGGAACCATTCCCACAGAAAGTGCAGCCATCACCACACCAACAAGCATCACCGGCAGTAGATAGCGTTTTACGGACCTCTTTGTAGAACTGCTGGCATTGTCATAATAGCGCCCTTTTATTACCATTAGCAGGACCGCAAAAAGACATCCCAGGAAGAACCAGAGACCGATGTTATCGGAAAGGTCCGAAAAGAACGTATGAACGCTGTCCATAAGTTGAGGAGCCGCTTCTTCAGGAACTGCCTTTGCAACTTCTTCTACGACCTCACCGGCTTCAGGTGAAGCCAGCATATCCATAGGTGCTTCACGGAGGACTTCCTCTTCCATATCATACGCCATCATTGCAGGTGCTGTGAAGGCATCTCCATTCCCTATAGCAACCGGTCTTGACAGATACTGAAGCCCTGCAGCACCAAGGAATGCAGCACCGATAACACCGATATACTGTTGTAGCATGCTGATTATGGAAGCCCTGTTGACATTCATGTTCCCCGGAGCTACTATGATCAGTTTCTGTACCGGCTCGTATATCTTGACCTCACGACCTTTGGAACTCCATTTTATCCTGTGTACCTTGATAAGATCGGCTTCCAGCAAACTGTCAATGTTGTACTTGATAGTGGTAATGGAAAGACCGAGCTTTTTTGAAATGTCCGTTGCAGACATGGGCTCTTCGGAAAGAAGGTCCAGGATCTTCAGGGACTTCTCATTGGAAAGCGTCTGGGTGATCTTCTTTGAATCTTCGTTGAGCGGAAGCACAACTACATTGTCCGAACTTTCCTGATCTGCATCTTCAGTTTCAGCCTTGTTCTTATTTTCAACGTTTTTAGTGACCATGTTCGCACCAGAGGTTGATCTCATACAACCATACTATTGTCTTCAGAAGAGAATGCAACAAACCTTTTAGCAGGTCCGTAGATATCTTCTTTCCCCTCCAGACCGGAGGATGTGCTCTTTATCTCTACAAGATCGGACTCCATCAAAGCCAGTACCTTATTTTCAACCTCCACAAAAGGAAGACCGGTCTTCCGGGAAATTTCCCTGACAGAAAGCGGATATTCCGAAAGCACTTCCAGTATCCTGAAAGAACCTTCTCTTGAAAGCACTTCAGTTACAGTCCTTGACCCTTCAGCAATAGGAAGGATCAGGAACTTATCAACGTTTACGGGATTTGATACACAGTCCATAATGATAGTCCCCTTTTTTCTTTAGACGTTATTATCAGATCATTTCCACATGAACATCAAGATCATGTACCCCGGGATCTGTAGGTACAGAGTTGTGCCAGGTACTGTAATAGTCACCATTTGAAAGGCTTCCATCCCCATCCACGTCCACATGTACTGACAGTGAATATGTCATTCTTTCGTCAAGTTCCGGGTGATTGATCAGGTATGATACCGGCTCAATATTATCACTATCCATGGAAACACCAGTAATAGTATCCTCTGAGATCACAACTGATGCAACATCCTGAAGGCTTACATCCTCAACTTTCAGGTAGATAGTCGCATTAGAGAAGGACTCCACAGGTTCATCGAAGATAATCATTCCCTGAACAGCATTTTCTTCTGATCGCTGATCTTCAGCATCTTCATCGGCTTCATGGTCTGTTCCTTCATCTGCTACTTCATCAGCTCCAATTACCTCATCTGCCGGCCCATCGGAGGCGGTTTCCGTGCAGCCCATTGAAAATGCAACGACCATTACTAACAAAAGTGTCAGGCCTAATGCAAAATATCTATTCATTTTTATCATTTCCTTAATGTTAACTAAATGAACAAATGGCTCGTAGATATATATCATTTATTTAAGCTACAAAATAATTCGTAGTCTTAGAAGCAGGAAATTCAACAAAAGAACAAAAAGAAGAGAATGGTATGATCAGGCATTTGTTGACTTGAAGACATCTTGCTTAAGGATACCATACTCGTCAAAACTTGAACGGATCGTCATAAATATGCCAATGGCTACCGTCATCACAGTGGATACATATATCCCGACCATTATAGCCATCTGGTACTTGATAGCAAGGATCGGACTGGAACCTGCAATGATCTGACCGGTCATCATTCCCGGCAATGCAACTATACCGATGGTGGACATATTTGCAATGGAGGGTTTCAATGCCAGATCGAGACTTTTTCTTGCATAGGGAAGAATTGCTTCATGCTTCTTCGCACCCAGCGACAAACTGTACAGATAACGATTCTCGTTCCTTTTTATAGCATCATAAAAGCTGCTAATGCTTATGATATTGCCACGAAGGGAATTTCCAAGGAACATTCCGAATATGGGTATCAAAAATCGGGCATCAAAAAGGTTCTCGAGGTTCACCACAAACATATTGAAGTAAAGAAGTACCAGGAAATTACCTATTATAAACGAAAATATAGTTGGTACCAGCAACTTCTTCAGATCAAGCCCGACATCGCTTATTGTAGTATGGGTTGCCATGATGAGCATGACCAATAACCACAAAAGGTTCACAATTGAGTTGTTCAGATCAAAGAGCACTGTCAGGAAAACACCCACAAAAGCAAGTTGTACGACCATCCTTGAAACCGAAACAACTGTATCCTGTATGATCCCGAGTTTAAGGTACTGACTTACAAAAACAGGTATTACAAGCAAAAGAAAACATGCTACCAGAGACAGATAGCTAATATCATAGATTTCCATTCAAACACCCACCGGTACGACCTTTACATTTTCCTTTTCCCATACATCATCGTGGGAAATTATCACCAGGGTCCATTCCTTGCGTTCCAGGAAATAATTAGCGACCTTTTCCTTTAATGCAGCATCAAGGGAGGAAGTGATCTCATCAAGCAGGTAGATGTCCTTTCCTATGAGCACTGACATTATAATGCCGATCCTCTGCTTTTCACCACCAGAGAGCTCTTCGAAATTCATATCAAGAACATCCTTCTCAAAACCCAGATAAACAAGAAGTCTTCTGAGCTTGGTCCGGTCAAGTTTTCCTTCATTGAACGAATAAGAAAATACTTCCTCGATAAATTCATCAACGGAACCTTCATAGATGTCAAGGTCCTGAGATACATAAGCGATCCTTTTCCTTGCATCCCATACAGTATTGCTATCAAGCAAACTGTTGTTAAAATATAGGTTTCCACTTGTTTGATGGGCAAAGCCCATTGGCATCTTTAAAAGTGTGGACTTGCCTGCACCGGACCTGCCTTTCAACAGGATCCGATCCCCTTGTTTAATATCAAGATCGAAATGCGATAATACTTTTTTCTCACCATAACTGATGGAGATATCTTTATAATTCAAAAGTTCTGAACTCATGAGCTTTTGGTCACCTTATGATGTTGAGATAGGTTTATAGGAAAATCCTTATGACCCAGCAGGATAATACACCAGTCACTGCCAGTAAATGATTTTAAACACTACTGCACACGAATGTTATATGAAAGTAGTTATCCAAAAATAACATGTTTTGCATATTCATTCATACAGAGTTATTATTTTGTGTTATTTTCGTTGAATGAAAATAACACTTGTAATATATGACTAATTAAATAACGATATGATTGGAATGAAAGCAGAGAAGCTGCGCTTAACTCTACTGAAAGACAGACTTGGAATTTCTCGGCTGGAAAAAACCATCCCTACACCAGTCCGGGCAGAAAAGAAAGGATTTTGCTCCATCAGAAGAGCAACAGAGGAGCTATCGATCGTCTGTCCACAGAAAATATGAGATGCCGGATGAGAACGAGAACTGACATTACACATTTCTGACGTTACTTATATATCCCATCTTCCCAATCTTTTTTATTATGACAGCGTGGAAGAAAGCTTCAGAGGAACTTGGGGAATTGATCGGAGAAGCAGTTTCCGAATATGATGTTGAGTTTCGGAAGATGTTCGGCAGTCCTGTCTATTTTGTAAATGGTAACATGTTCATCGGCGTTCATGGCGATGGCATCATGCTGCGCCTGCAAGAGGAAGACCAGTAAAAGCTCTATGAAGAGTACGATGAAGCAGCTCCTTTTACACCAAACGGCAGGCGCATGAGAGAATATGCACTGATACCACCGGCAGTATACGATGATGAGATCGAGTTCCGTAAATGGCTTGACATATCGTACAGTTACGTAAGTTCCCTTCCGAAGAAAGAGAAAAAGGAAAAGAAGAAAAAAACAGCTTCCAAGAATACAAAAAAGAACGAGAAATGATGCTAAGAAGCATCTTTCCCATTCCTGTTTTACATATCTTCCTTGATATACTTGATCATCCTCGGCGTCAGCAGTGGGATGATCTGCGGAAGCATGTTCGGCATCAGGTTCTCCATTGACTGTGGCATGAGATCAGGCATCTGTTCCTTCATGTCATCGGACATCTGAACACGTTTCTCGACAGCTTTGAGCATGTCAGGCATCACCTTTGGCATTATGGATGGCAAAAGCATTGGCATCATGACAGGCATCATTGGCTTCATCATGAGGTCCATGCCCGGCACGTACTTGACCATCTTCATCATACCACGCAGCGGAGCAGGCATTGCAGCCATCATCTGAGGCAAGAGTTCCACCATCAGGTCGGTCATGTTCTCAGGTTTGAGGAGCGCGATCATCTGGTCGAATGTCACCCATGCTGTAAGTGCGGTGTTCGTCGTATCGGGAATATCATATCCCATACTTCGGGCAACGGTTGCTGAAAGGTCCTGGACATCCACCGGACTGCCACTCTTCTCTGCAGCTATTCTCAGCTGTACCTGACAGCATGGACAGGCAGCTACCATAATGTCAGCACCGATATCCTCAGCCTCCTTCAGCCTCATGTTACCGACTACGTTGGCAATATCCGGATCTGCAACCAGTGTCAGCACTGAACCACAGCAGTGACCTTCTGCCCTGTTGTGCTCCATTTCACGCAGTTCGACGCCTGGAACCGATTTGATCAGGTCCCTTGGTGGCTCATAGATACCACCGGCACGACCCATGTGACATGCATCGTGGATTGTGACGACCTTGTCAAGAGGTGTTACGAACTTCTCAGAAAGGACGTCAAGCTTGTCCTGAAGCACCTGTGAATAGTGCTTTGCCTCGAAATCATACTCGATGCCGAGCTTCTCCGCCCACTGGCGATAGAAAGTGTCCCAGACCAGCCAGCATGCAGGACAGGATGTGATAACGGTCTTTACACCCTTCTTCTTCATGTTCTCGATGTTCATTCTCATGATCTTCTCGAAAACATCCCACTTACCGGCAGCAAGCATTGGGATACCACAGCAGGATTCTTCCTTGCCAAGATATGTTATCTCCATACCTGCATCTGTCAGCAGACGCACTGAAGCTTCAGCAATATCCTTCTCCACAAAGGAAGCGGTACAGCCTGCAAAGTAAGCATATTCGGCCTTGTCCTTGATCTTGGGCTTAAGGTCCTCAGGCAGCCATTCTTCCCTGTTCTTGAGGTATTCTCCCCAGATGTTACGCTCTTTAAGCAGGCTGGAAGCCATGATCTCGAACGGCGGGATGGTCATCATGCCACGTTCTACGACCAGTTCTTCCCTCATGGTCATCCAGGAATCATTGATTGGAAGGTCAAGCTGGCATCTGTGGTCACAAAGCTCACAGGTCGTACAGGCAAGGAAAGTGTCGACCTGCTCCTGTATCATCTTGTCCCTGCCGGCAAGGTATTCCTTGATGAAGAACCACTTACCCCTCGGGGACTGGGATTCCCAACCGCGACCGTAGTACTGGTCACATTCCTCAACACAGTAACCACACTGTGCACAGGTGTATGCATGGGACACGATGTCTGCAGGGATATCCTTCTGTTTTTTGAACGTCTCGTTCCCTACACCGCTTCTGTTTCCGACGAATCTCATGATCGGTTCGAAAGCCTTGGAGAATGCAATTCCGGTCTTAAGGATGCCTTTACCGGAGATGGTCTCCGGGTTCATGATATCATCCGGATCTACCTGCTGCTTCAGTGCCAGCATCTTCTTAAGACGGTCACCATAGACCTTTTCTGCCTCCTTAGCAAAGTAAAGTCCTGAAGCATAGATCCTACCACCATTCTCCTCGGCGATCTTGATAATGCTGATACCAAGTGGGAATGCAAGGTTGAACTTGAACGATCTCTCGGAATGGGGAATAAAACAGAGGAGGATCACATTCCCGTCCTTTGCGACCATACCTTCCATAAGTACAGGAAGATCGATCTTAGCTTTGATCTCATTGAAGACCTTACCGACCTTTTCAACAGGTACGATGATCTCCGCAGGGATGAACGAAGGTCCAAGCCTCTTGACCTTCATGGAACGGAACCATTCACTGGCTTCATGTTTGGAAATATCTTCAGAAAGGATCTTGCCACCATTGCGGGTTATGA
Source organism: Methanococcoides vulcani (assembly GCF_900111645.1). GTDB lineage: Archaea > Halobacteriota > Methanosarcinia > Methanosarcinales > Methanosarcinaceae > Methanococcoides > Methanococcoides vulcani. The sequence goes on along the minus strand of NZ_FOHQ01000001.1, from coordinate 523,654 downwards.
TATTTTCAAGGGCACTAACATCCCTTGATCCAGGATAAATGAAGTTACAAATATATGACGCAGGCAATTCCGGCCTGTCCTCGACAACCGTTTCGCCGTGGTGGGTAGAAAATGGCATTTCATTCTTCATGCCTGCCCAATCGGGATTTATAAATGAGATAGACCACAGTGGCACTTTTTCTTCAGCTACTTCCAGGAGAGCCTTCTGCATGGACCCTGGATCAGCAAAATCCGCAGAGATAGATGCAGTATCTTCCTCATTGCGTATCTTCAGGGTGATCTGGGTAATGATACCAACAGTACCCATACTTCCGATGAGGCTGTCCATTTCATCGCCTGTGAAATCCCTGACCTCGCCGTTTGGAAGCACTGCTCTTGCAGAGACCATGGTGTCCTGTGACCAGCCGTATTCATAGCTACCATAACCGATACCGTTCTGTGCAAGCCAGCCACCTACTGTTGCAGCCGGGGCACTTGAAGGCATGGCACAGACCGAAAGGTCCTTTTCATTGAGCTTTCTCTCAAGGCGTTCCCATACGATACCTGCTCCGACAGTTACGGTCATATTCTCAGGATCGATGGATATGATGTCGTTCATCAGGTTGACATCTGCAATGATACCGCCTTTTGTAGGAATAACACCACCATAACCGGATGATGCTCCGGCACGGGGGACAATAGGAATAGAATATTTTCGTGAGAAATCCATGAGCTTGACAATGTCGTCCTCTGTACGCAATTTTACTATCGCGGCCGGATCAGTGTTGCCTAGCATCATCTTTGCCATTGACGGAAGTGCTCCGACATCATGACAGTAGAAGTGTCTTTCACGTTTGCTGAAATTCACGCGGTCGCCAAATATACCGCCGAGTTCCTCCTCCTGGGAGGAGGTGAGGTTTGCTGTGCTTTTTGCCATATGATCTTCCCCCTTACAATGTGGGTCGTTTTTCAATATAAACTTTATAGATTATTTTTGAGTTTTATCCAACTTAAAAAAGGAAAAATTGGAAACAATGTTCTCCATTTAGAATGACAGTGAATCCTTCGGACATTTGTCAACACATCGTCCGCATTTGATGCAGTCCGGGTTGTTGCCGATATCACGAACTTCAAGTTCCATCGGGCAGACCTTCTCACAAAGCTTGCAGTCAACACATGACTCATGATCCATCTTAAGCTGGTGTTTGTTACCGCCGATGACCCTCTGCATTGTTCCCATTGGACAGGCGTTACACCAGGACCTTGTGTTGAAGTAGCCTCCAAGCATGGTACCGATGATGGTTGTCATAAGACACATTGAGACAAGGATGGTACCGATGAGCTCAAAGGTGTTCTGTGCAGCAAATGTTACCGAGATACGGTACATCATGAGAGCCATCATGAGCGTGAATGCAGGAACCCTGACCCACATGCTTGACAGGATCTTCGGGATCTTCCTTTTCTTTGAGATCTTGATTATACCGTAATCGAAGTAGCTTCCACGCGGACAGAGATTCCCACAGAACCAACGCCCTCTGAAGAGGCTGGTTATGAACAGTGTTCCCATAACAAGGAACATGAAGTAACCAAGGATCGGATACCAAAGACCCCCGAGAGAGACTATGACCACCAAAGAACCAAGATAAGGTGTTATCTTAAGCATTTACCAGTCCTCCAGTTCCTGTTCGACCTTCGTTACCCATTTGCTGACAATGTCCATGATCAGCTCTTTGATCTCTGTTTTGCTGTTTATCCTGTAGATGAATGAATATCCGCCTCCGTCGAGGTTGTTCTGTGATTTTGTCAGTATGCCTTTCTCATGCAGCTTCTTGACAGACCTCTGGACGGTTGAAAGATCGAGTTCTGTAAGAATTGCGATCTGCTCCGTTTTGCTCCAGATATCAGGCTCTTCAAAGAAGTACTCCAATACTTTCATGTCAGCCCGCGTCAGGTTCAGAGCACATTTTATCACATCTTTAATTTTGAATTCCTTACATGCGAAATCGATCATTGAATCACCTTCATTTATTGTCAGTACTGCTACATTATTACAGTTCTATATAAACATGGTTAAGTACTGGAGGAAGATGGATGGTTTTGGCAGTACCGTGGGAATTGAATGTTAATCGATGTATTTTTACATTATCACATATCCTAATTCGAAAAAATATTATAATATAAGAACCATGAAAATTTAATCTGTTGGGAATAAAATCAAATTTTAAACCACATGGTAAGATTTAAAAATATAGAGATTTCGATAAACCGCTCCAACAGAAGCAAAATTTATAACCTATTATGATAATTTTATATTATATCCTTAACGAATTTTGCTTTTAACGAAGAGTACAAGCGTCTTGAAAATCTCGGAGACAAGCTCTCTGAAATCGAATCTCTCATAGATTGGAAATCATTTCGTCCAATTATAGCAGAGATGTATAACAACAAAACAGAGTTAGGTGGCAGACCAAACATCGATGAAATGGTCATGCTTAAGGTGCTAGTACTACAACAATAGCATGGTTTATCTGATTCTGAACTTGAAAAGCAAGCTACTGATAGAATTTCCTTTAGGAAATTACTGGAAATAAAGAGAAATGCTCAAAAAATTAGCCAAAAAAATTTGCTTTGAAAAAATCAGCAGTTAATCGCAATTCTCTGGACTTCAACGATTGTGGGAAATCAAAAATGTAGAAGTAATAAGAGAATATCTTGAAAAATGGCATTATTGGGGAACACACAGCAACATCAAGGAAATTATCACATTAGCAAAGATGATAAAAAGGATTTCTTATGGGATACTGGAATCAATTAAGGAAAATATCAGTAATGGTGTTGTTGAAGGATCGAACAACAAGATAAAGACTGCTTTTAAGAGATTGTACGGGTTAAAGACTGAGACGTATAGGAATACAATGATATTCTTAATGGCAGGTAAACTGAGTTTACCCACACGATGTTAAAGAGAAACAATAAAAATATGGAAGTTGGTTTTCTGCAGAGTTCTTCACACAGTGGCTTTCCTGAATTGATAGATACCAATAATCAACATTATTGCTGCAGCAACTGCAAGTCCTGCTATTCCTTCAAACGGTATTCCTCCTGTGAACAGTTCCCGTGTGCTGTCTATAGCATAGCTTACAGGATTCAGGTGTGCCATAAACCTTAACCATTCAGGCATGACATCATAAGGCATGAGCGCACTGCTTGTGAAGAAGAGCGGCATACTCACCATGCTGCTTACTGCCGCATATCCATCGTGGTCGCTAAGATGAAGGGCTACCGTTGTGGAAAGGGACGAAAATAGCACTCCGAATAGGAACAGTGTAATATAGATTAGAACAATGTTCATCGGATTTTCCAACCTCACCCCAAGCAGTGTGGCAATTATGAGTATCACGGTTGTCTGGAGCAGGCCGCGGGTGGTGATGAACATGATCTTTCCAAAGAGAATGCTCTCCCGGGGTGCAGGCATTGCAAGGAATTTGTTCAGAAAACCCAGCATTTTCTCAAATATCATAAGCGACCCTCCTTGAAGTGAGGAGAAGAGCATGGTCATTACCAGTATTCCTGGTGTTATGAATTCAAGATAGTTATCCGTGAACTTTGTGGGAAGAGTAAGCCCTACCAGTATAAGCCATGCAGCCGGCATCATAAGTGAACTGAAAACATTTATCCTACCGCGTGTCCATTTCTTAAAGTCCCTCTCAAAGTAATGTATAATTGCCCTCATGTCCTCCTCCTCAACATACTTCTAAACCTGAATGCATCAAAACCTTCCTCTTCTGCAGTTTTGATATTTTCAAGGAAAACATCGTTCATTGAAGCACCAGTCCCAAGACGTTGTTTCAGGTTCTTTGGCGAATCCACAGTTACAATGTTACCTTTATCGATGATAGCAACCCTGTCACAATACTCATCCGCCTCTTCCATATAGTGCGTGGTCATGAAAATAGTCATGCCTCGCTCTCGTAGCATGGATATATGTTCCCATATCTTTTTGCGTGCAGCCACATCCAGTCCCAAGGTAGGCTCATCCAGGAACAATACATTAGGTTTGTGCACAAGGGCCTGTGCCAGTTCCAGTCTTCTTCGCATACCGCCGGAATATGTTCTTACAAGGTCATCTGCACGCTCGGTAAGTTCCATCAGTTCAAGTACATTATCCACCTGATTTTCCCTGTCAGGCACACGGTATATCTTGGCATAGAGCCGTACATTCTCACGTCCGGTCAGTTTTATGTCAACTGCCATATCCTGAGGCACATAACTTATGGACTCCCGTACCTTGTTGGGTTCTTTTACAACATCATATCCACAGACCCGTGCTGAGCCGCTATTGGGTGTTAGCAGTGTGGTGAGCAACCTGACAGTGGTACTTTTTCCTGCACCGTTTGGACCAAGAAGACCAAATATCTCATTTCCAACTTCAAGATCTATATGGTCAACAGCACATAGATCCCCGAAATACTTTGTTAAACCGTTAATTTCTATCAAAGGTACCATCTCGCGAATGCATAAATCTCTCTTAAATACGTGGAATAATAAACCTCACTTGTGTACAGGTTAAAGAGTATCTTGACACTTATGATGGCTATTGCAAGTGAAACTGTGATCGTTATGATTGCAATGTCAAAATTGGAACATCTAAGTTCCTTAAGATATGTGCGTGTCGGGTTAGCACGGAACGCCCTGCTTTCAATCGATACCGCAAGGACACCTGCCCGCCTCACACAATTGGCAAGAGTGGGGGTAAGTATTCCCAAAGCTGTCTTGATCATGCCATATCCGAATTTTGTAGGTTTAAAGCCCTTGAGCCGCTGGACCGCTACCACAGTTGCCACCTCTGCAATAACGATTGGCAGGAAACGTACGGCTGTGACCACCATAAAAGCCACGCTGTATGGGATCTTAAGTCTCACAAGACCGTTTAACATATCTCTTGGATCGGTTGTCCAGCCCATCAATAATCCAAGTGACAGTACGGTAGCTGACCGCAGGGCTTGTACGGCTCCGTAATGGATTCCTTCTTTGTATATGAACAATCCACCATGCGTGAACCAGCCAAGGAACGGGAGGTCCGGGCTTATTATCGTGAAGATCACAGTTCTTGGAAGCTGGGAATAGAACAGGGCCTGGGAATACATAGTACCCCAGATCAAAAGTAACAATAAGAAACCCAGGGTTTTCAGCTTTATGAGCGGCATTTTTGCAGGTATGAACCCACCAAGAACTGTCAGGAACAGGATCAACATGGTTTCAGGATTATCCAGGGCTACAACAATAAATGAAACCGCCACCAACATTATGATCTTTGCTCTGGGATCCATCCGATGGATTATTGTATCCTTGATCGTGGGTTCTGAAATAGATCTTGCACGTATCATAATATCTCCACCAGTTCATCCACACAAAATGCATCCAGCCCAAGACTTCGAGCTATCTGCATAGCACAAGGCTGTTTCAAGGATGCCCGCTCAAGCACTTCTACATCCTTAAAGACACCTCTACTGTCACCATCCGCTAACACGGTTCCCTCGTTCATAACAACGATCCGGGTTGCATAACGTATAGCGGTCTCAACATCATGTGTACAGAAAACCAAGGTGTTGTCATTTTTCACAAAGTGTTCCATCATCTGTTCGATATGAAGCTTATCCTGTCCGGTAGTTGGCTCATCAAGAAGCATGAGCTTTGGCTGGACGGATAATACAGAAGCCACAGCCGTTCTCAGCCTCTGCCCCCTGCTCAATGCCTGGGGAGGGTCTAATCGCAGATCAAGGATCGACATGGATTCAAGAGCGTTCCCGGCCATCTGTACCGGGTCCTCCAATCCCAGATTTGAAGGTGCAAACCTTACTTCTTCCTCAACGCTGTCACAAAAGAGCATAAGGTCAGGATTCTGGAAAACCAGTCCCACTTTACTTGCAAAGGAATAGGGACCTTTAGATCCGGTATCAATTCCCATGATCTCAACACTTCCTTTATCGGGCTTTAACATCGCTGAGAGATGTAGCAGCAGAGTGGACTTTCCCGAACCGTTGGTTCCCATCAATGCAACGCGTTCTCCTTCATGGATATCAAGGTCTATACCTTTTAGCACCATTGTATCCTTTTCATATCCAAACCATACGTCTGTTATGGATATCACAGGATCTCCCCTGTTGCATTGTTCATTGGGGTAGTCGCTGCTTTCGTAGAGTGGAACCGTATTACATCCTGACTGTTTGCCAAGCATGTCCAATGCATCATCGACCAGAAGCGGCAACCTGTCATATCCAAGCCTGTGGAAGAGTTCTACAGTTTCAGGGATCCTGAGTCCAAGACTGTGGAATAGCCCTATGTGTTCAAATGCTTTTGAAATGGGCGCATCGAGCACGATCTTGCCTTCATCCATTACAACTATGCGGTCGACAAGATGTGCAATCTCATGGAGACGGTGCTCCACAAGAACAATGGTCAGGTCCAGTTTCCTGTTGAGCTCCCGGATCGTGTGCATGACATCGGCAGCACCCTTTGGATCCAGCTGGCTGATCGGCTCATCCAGAACCAGAATTCCCGGCATCATTGCCAGCATGCTTGCAATACATATACGTTGTTTCTGGCCACCTGAGAGTTTGCTGGTCTGTGCATATCTGTGATCAGACATACCTACCATCTCAAGCGAATCCAAAACCCTTCTGTCAATCTCGCTTTTTGAGAAACAGAGATTCTCAGGTCCAAAAGCAATCTCATCTTCAACAACAGTCGAGAATATCTGGTCATCAGGATTCTGGAAGACCAGTCCCGTAAGCTGGGCAAGGTCCATCATACAGGAATCAGCAGTATTCACATCATTGATGTTGACCTTTCCCGTCATTTCCCCGCCCGACTCATGCGGGATGATACCGTTGAGCATTTTTAGCAGTGTACTTTTTCCACATCCCGTTGGACCTGTTATTAGCACGAACTCCCCTTCCTCGATGGTGAGATCAATCCCTCTTAGTGTGGGTTCGTTTCTTCCTGGATAAGTGTACCATAGATCTTCAATAACAATCATTCAACCACCTTCTTGAGTTTGCTACCAAGTTTTATCCCTAGCCATGCCCCGATGAAAGTGTAGATAAAACCGTCAATGAGGATATTGGCTTTGAGGTACCAATCACTGTAGAACAGTCTGTACAAAACCATCCAGAGACTGAAGGAGACATACTGGGATATCGCATCTGCAACTCCACATGCCAGCCCTGTCTTGAGCTTGTCCATATTTCCTCTGGTTGTACCTGCTGCATACAGCATGATTTCCAGAATAATTGCATTGACAGAATAGGATAACAGGAATACCGGATTAAAATGTCCAAGCACTATACCATTTAACAGGTAACGGACCATCAGCAGCAGGAACACAACACCCGGTTTTGGTATCAGCACCACAGCTGCAACAATCAGCATGTACAGGATCACTTCATAAAAGATGCCCGTGAAAAGGAAACTGAAGGGTCCAAATACAGCATGGGATATCTCCCATAGGAAGGTCATGGGGATATTTACCGCCGCAAAGGAGGCAGTACCAAAGAGGGATATCATCACAAGATGACGAGTTTTAAAGCTGTTCATGATTTCGTTTGAACGTGACACAAATATCCCGATGGTAGTAATGCTCAAGAAAAAGGCAACTAAACTGACAACTACTGAAGTCCAGTTTCTGGAGATAGCAGTGATCTTATTATCAGACGTTGCGGCATCCCAGTTACTTCCAGTGACCGTTACCCGGGCACGAAGCAGATACTCGCCGCCCATTACCGAATCTGTGGTGTAGATAGGCAGGCCAACGACCTTACTTGATCGTGCAGGCAGTATGATGTTAGAATAGCTGAATGTTTTGCTTGACATGCCCATAAGGGTTGGTTTGAACTCTCCGATCTCCTGCATGGTCTTGATATCAAGGATCTCATAGGACACAATCAGTGGTACTGCTTCATCACCATTGTTTTCGATCTCAACTCCAACATAGCTTACCCTGACATCCTCATTGCTATCACCCATACCAGCTATCTTTTTAATTTTGTTGATGAATGGGGAGGCTTCCTGCAGAATGATGGAGTTTTCCGGTCTGCTTGGATCGCCCACTCCATCTTCATCAGATGGTATCACCACACTGACTATGGAGATCATGTCAGAAATTTCATTCTTTGATGCGACCCTGAGCGTGGTCTTGCGCTCGATTATCTCATGCTGGTCCCCAAAATCAATGTATGCTGTTGTGTTAATGGTATATATCCCGCAAGGTACATCAGGCGGAACATGAAAATCGATGAACCGATACCAATCATCATACTCGGTGTGAAGCCTGAACATCTGCACGGTTTCGTCTTTTACCTCGAACTCATCAGGAAGGTCCAGATGTACTCTGACATCCATGTCCCCGTGTTGGAAGCTCTCCACAAAAAGATATGCTGAGAGGTTGCTGCCCTGTACTGCAAGTCCACCCTCTTTAGCACCATAGGGGACCTGCACCGAAAAGGAGAACATCTCCTCTGGTGCAAATCCTACGTCCTGTGCTGTGCTCAGGGGAAGAGTGAGAAGTACCAGAACCAGAGCTAACAGTATCGGTTTCATCAGTCTGCCTTGATCTTCATTCTGATCTCTTGCATTTTCTCATTCCAGTCGGGAACATCTTCCGTCGTCATGATATCCACGGCTCCGCCCTGGAACTCCCCTTCCCCTGCTAGGTCTTCCATCCAGCCTTCTATTTCAAGGTAAGCATTTTTAAGCCCATCAAGCACATCCGGATCAGCATCCCATAATCCCCTTGACTCGGCTTCCAGTAACCTGCGGCCGATCTCTTCCAGAGCATACGGGTTATTTTCTTCAAAGAACTGCCGCGTCTCATCATCCAGCACAAAGGTCTTTGTTATGTCATCAAAGATCCAGTCATCGACCTCCTGAGTGGATGCCTCCCAGCCATATACCCTTCCAATCCTCTTGGAAATATCGCCTGCCCCTTTGTATCCGTGCTCCTTCATCCCCTCTATCCACTTGGGATTCAGAAGTTTTGTCCTGACCACACGCCTGATCTCGTCGGCCAGGTCTCTGACCTCAACATGTCCGGGCTCTCTGGTATCACCATAGTATGTTTTCACCTCCTTTCCTGAAAGATGTCTTGCAGCCGCGGTCATCCCGCCATGGGCGCCAAAATAACAACAACATCCGCACAGATCATATTCATCAGTTACAACTTTGTTGAAGGTGGCGTCAACCGTTTTCAGATTATTAGCAAGATGCTGGTGAGCCTCTGTCCCATTTACGTCCTTTCCATAGGCATAGCCGTTCCAGTAAAGGAATATTTCAGCAAGGTCCTTTTCATCTTTCCACGCACTGGCATACACCGCAAGCTGTACACCAGCGGAATATGTCCCGGGTTTGCTTGAAAATATCCTCAGGGTCGCATCCCGCCAGCTTGTACCCTCCTTTGCCATCTCAAGGGAATGCTTGCGTACATAGTTCATGTCCAGTGGTTCATCCAGTGATGCGACAGCCTGTATGGCTTCATCTATAAGTTCGATACAGTTGGGGAAGTTATCACGAAGGATGCCCGATACCCTGAGAGTAACGTCTATTCTGGGTCTTCCAAGCTTGTCCTGCGGGATGATCTTAAAACTCTTGACCCTGCCGTTGCCCTGCCAGACAGGTTCAACACCCAACAAGCTCATTATCTGTGCCATCCCTTCACCATCTGCCCACATGATGTCGCTTGCCATCCAGTAGAATGCCAGATTTTCGGGAAGCTTGCTTTCTTCGTTTACATATTTATCAACCACAGCCTGTGACAATTTCTTCCCAACTCGCCAGGCGGCTTTGGTAGGAACCTTATACGGATCAAGAGAATAGAAATTCCTGCCTGTGGGCAATATGTCATCCCTGCCCCGTGTAATAAGGCCTGAAGGACCCGCAGGAATATAACCTCCATCGAACCCATGCAACAGGCTTTCAATCTCTTTTGAATCTTCTATCCGCAGGTTAAGGTCAGCGATGCGTTCACTGATTGCTGCAAGCCCTGTCTCTGTACCTAGCAAGCGGTCGCCGAGTATCTCTCCCACAATTGCAGATACATCCGTTGTGTTGTCCTCCAGACATTTCCTGATGAAATCTTTGCATAAGGCATCTATTTCCTCAAGGATCTGACCTGTGGACCTGCCGTCTGGCAATACCGCACCCTTATCAATAATGAGTTTGTCAAAATCCAGTTCCATCAGACCTGCCATGATCCTGCGAAGTGAAGCACCTCCATCAGCATCATCATATCGCAAAATGGAGTTTATGAACTCGACACGTCTTTCCCCCTTTGGCAGTTGGCCAAAGATGTGCATTCCACTCTGTATTTGTGTGTTTCGTATTTTTCCGAGGGCCTCATGTGTCCGGGTTACAACATCGCCGAAGGGCATATTATCCTCAAGACGTATTTCAGACCGGAGATTGGATTTGTCGATCTCATCATAGATCAGGTGCTCAAGTGCATGTGCACGCCCGGGATCATGTTTAGCCTGCTCGTATTCCCCAAGCAACCGATCAAGTTCTTCCAGTTCATCATAAAGTCCGCTACCAGTCATAACGGTCTGCATATGGTCAACGAGTGTGGCAAGCCCCCTCCGCTTGGCAATTGCCCCCTCCGGCGGATTATCAGCGTTGTAGATATACAGATGCGGAATACTGCCTATTGCAATGTCAGGGTAGCATTCACCAGAGAGACCCACACCTTTGCCCGGCAGGAACTCCATGTTCCCATGTGTGCCCACATGAACCAGCACATCTGCCCCAAAGGTGTTCTCAAGATATCGGTAAGTCGCCAAATACTGGTGCGTTGGCGGAAGATCAGGATCATGTAATATCTTGCATACTTCTCCATCACATCTGGTACCGGCACATCCGCGTTTTGGCTGCACACAGACTACCGCATTACCAAAACCCACGCCCGTCACAACTATCTTACATTCATGGACCATTGCAGCGGGCACACCGTCCTTTGCCTCACCGGGAGGATTACCCCATGCATCGATCATTCTGTCTTTGACCTTCGGACTAAGTGTATTGAAAAAAACCTCATATTGTTCTTTATCCACAAGGTCCAGATAACCGCCGTTTTTAACAATCTCTCCCACTGTCGTCCATCTGAACTCTGAGATCGCCTTCTTTTTCATGATGGTGTCGATGAGCTCCTTGCCATCTACAGGCGGATTGATCTGATACCCCTCATCTTGCATCCGGTTCAATATCCGTGCCGTGCTTTCAATGGAATCGAGGTGAGCAGCACCACCGACAGTGGCTTCGACACTTGCACATGGATTGTTATGAAGGATGAAAGCAACCCTGCGCTCTGAGATCGGCTTATTCCTTAGCTGCACCCATTTTTCCACCCTTGATGCCAGTTTGGAGCAACGTTCCACTATGGGAATGCGTTCTATATAGTTATCCTGCACTCGGCCTGCACCTATTATTATAGGCTCAATAACGCCTTCGAACTCAGGCATGGCCACGCTCCAGCCAATGTCACTGCTAAGACCATTGGACTCTTCCCACTGTTCCGTTGTCGTATGGTATGAAATAATGGGCTGGAACACAGGGACATCAAGTTCCGTTAACAGGCCAATACCATTTCTGGCATTTGCCTCATCATGTGTCTTGTTGATGCTACTTGTGATAAAGAAAGGTGAAAGTTTCACAAGAGCATCAATAAGGGGTTTTCCGTCTTTGACAAAGTACTCGTTGATGACCTCGTCCATCCCCCTGGCACCCAGCTCATCATCTTTAACAGAATAGGTAAAGACAGGTATCACGCCCAAACCCCTACTTTCAAGCTCTTTTATTAAGGTATTCTCGATATCCAGAGCATTGTTTACCCATGAGGTTCTCGAAAACAGGATTCCGACAGTCCTCCTGCTATCAGGCTTATACCACTGGAGATACTTGTCTACGTTTGGGAATTGGTACGATGCGTCCGGATGGTACAGCCCATCCCATAGTACCTTTTTAGGGGGCCCGGCCTCAAGTTCCAGTCCCAAAGCTTCTTTTCCGAGATAAAGCAAGAGGTTGGTGAGGTTCTCCTCACCATTAAAGGTGATATAGGAATAACAATTGGCTACAATCTCCGGTCCCACTGTCGAAAGCTTCCAATACGCCGGGTCATGTCCAAGACATACAACAGGAACCCTGTCCTTTATAGACTCTAGTTTTTCCTCAAGTTCTTCCCAAAAAAAATTATCCGTATGATAGAGGAGGATCACATCCGCCTCATCACACGCCTTAACTGCCTCCTCCATCTTTTGGGGATCGTCTTCAAGAACTCCGGTGGCATATGCAGCTAGTTCGAACCCGAGTTTCTCGCTCGCCCTTGCAAGCACCGGAATATAAGAGTTCCACATTATAGATGCTATTTTCATGATCAACCTCTTAATTTAAAATATGAACCTTGTAATCTCCGATCACGCTGCCGTCCTCCAGTCTTGCAGGAGCCTCGAAAGCTGCAATATACCTGCCATCGGGGGAGATATCGGCTGCTATGGTGATACCCTCTGTCCGGTACACATTGACAAGCTTTGATGTGGCACCACCATTCTTGGACATGTCAAATACGTAGACTCCGTGGACATCCAGGTTGTTTGTCACCAGATTCTGGGATATGGGTGCAACAAGGTAGGGGTCTGCAATCCCCAGCTCTCCTGTATAGCCTTCAACTCTCCACTTCCAGAGGAGATTGCCATCCAGATCATAGACATACAGGCTGTTTCCTCCGGGGTGCTCGATCGGAGCATCCTTATCTTTAGCTTTTGAGAAAGTACTTCCTACCGAGAATATGATGCTGTCATTGACGTTGTAGCCGTAATTGGCACTACCATAGATTGGAATGCCGCTCACGGTAATAGGTGTGGATATGTTCTTTTGCCACACAGGTTCTGAATTTCCGGTCTGCAGGATCTCTTTGTTGTTGAATAGATAACCGCGTCCATCACTTGCAAGTGAGGTCACATAATTTCCATCAGGTGTGATGGTCGTGCTGTACCAGACGGATACCGATTTAAAATAAGGCTCCAGAGGTGGGATCTTATAGTTCCACAGTTCCTCTCCAGATTCTCCATTTAAGACATGAACTGTTCCATCTTTCCATTTTTCAGACTTCCCGAAATTTGCAGTGCTGAAGACCACATATTCGCCATCCGGTGTTGCATCAATCCATGACACCCCAGAGTCCATGTTCTCCGAATCCGGGAACTTCCAGAGAAGATTACCTTCGGGATCAAGTGAGTATACCCTTGCACTGTATTTGAACGTCCCTGAGACCCAGCCACAATAACGGCTGCCTGCAGCATAGACATTCCCATCAGAATCGAAAACTACCTTTCTTACAGAAGGCATGTATTTGAGGTCGGATCCCAGATCATCCGCAATCCTGAACTTCCAGCGCTGTGTTCCATTGATATCGAAACAGTAGATAAATCCATCAATACTCTTTTCTGTTACGTATAGGGAGCTGCTGTCAGGAGAGAACTCCATACACATAATATTTCCTTCGGATATTTTTTCATCAAATATCTCATTCCCCTCAACCACATTAATAATACGCAGATGACCGTTATGGGTCCCAATACAAAGATACCTGCCATCAGGAGAGAACTTCAAGACACCTTCCACATTATTTGTGGTCTTGCATATCTCGCCGGGTTCCACATCTTCAAGCTCGATCGTATCCACATTAAGTAGCGCAGGCTTGGCAGGGGCATATACGTCCAATGTGCTAACCGCATTGTTGTCTGCTACGACCTCGAATCTGTATTTCACGTTCTGGTCCCAGTCAAAACCTGCAAAGACCTCTTTCACACGCTCCCCCACACTTTGTGAGACCAGCTGTTTCCCGCCATCATATACATTAATGGTGGAAACCTCTTCGTCATTCCCCATACTTATGAGGGCACCAGTCCGCATAAAGAGAATCGAGTCGATGGGGACTCCAGCCTCTGCCGTATTTTCAACATCCCCTGAAATTGATGCTGACGTGCTGTTTGTATCAGGGTTTTCAGAAACACATCCTGCGATCATTGAAACCGCAAGTAAGATCATTATAATTTTCCATTTCATCTTTTCACCTCAGAAGTATCAACCTGTGTTCCCCCATCACATCCCCATTTTCCAATTCTACAGGCACCTCGATGGCTACCTGGTATCCTTCAGCTGAGATGTCCGAATCCACAACTATGCCCTCTGTGTTAAACATCCAGTACATCTTGGAAGAAGCGCTTCCAGGGATCTGGTTGTCAAAGACATATAATCCATGGGCGTATGTATCTCCGGTGACGATGTTCTTACCGACAAGCAGGGAGAACTGCTGTTTATCCTTTGAGAAAGAAATGCCACTGCTGTGTCCTTCCATTCCATACTTCCATGAAAGGTTCCCATCAAAATCATATACTAAAAGGGAATTTCCATCGGGATGTTCCATTGGCACGCTGTCAGGGTAGTATGCCGGGAATGTGGACCCGGTAACATAGATGATTCCATCTGCGGCGACATATGCACTGTCACCATAGGCATATATGGCACTTCCAGCCACCTCCTGTGGAGTGGAGACCTCTATTTGCCACTCTGGCTTAGCTATCCTTCCTATATTCGAGTCATTGAACAGATATGCCCGCCCGTCACCTGTAAGGACGGTTATAAGATCCCCATCATCCGAGACATCCAGCCCATGCCAGACTGCAGCCGAAGTAAAATAAGGTTTAAGCGGTTCAATTTCAAAATCCCATCTCAGATTACCGTTCTTATCAACAGAGTGGACGACTGCATCAACTCCAAGCGAGTTCGTCCAGTCACCTGCTACAAAGACCACATTGTCTCCATCAAGGCTTGAATCAATCCAATTAATGCTGCGGTCATAGTTCCCTGAAGCGGGGAGTTTCCATACAAGAGTTCCGTCCGGATTGAATCTGTACACCCTGGATGCCAGACTGTACGTATCGTCCTTCCAGTATCTGCTTGCAGCAACGTATACGGAATCATTGGTGGTGATTATCCTGTACACAGCAGGTTGATATTTTGCAACTGAATGTGTTCCAAGGTCATCAGCAGTCCTGTACCTGTGCACTTCTTCCCCGGAATGGGCATTTAGTGAGTATATATAACCCTCCTGGCTTTTTTCACCCACCATCAG
The DNA here is from genome assembly GCF_900111645.1 of Methanococcoides vulcani. GTDB lineage: Archaea > Halobacteriota > Methanosarcinia > Methanosarcinales > Methanosarcinaceae > Methanococcoides > Methanococcoides vulcani. Next base: position 508,497 of record NZ_FOHQ01000001.1, on the reverse strand, counting down.
GTACATTCCATCCTTTGAAAATGACATGTCATAAATGGCTCCAGCGACGGTTTTCTCCCAGGATACCTCTCCACTTATCACATCAATAGCCTGGATATGGCCATTTGCTGTACCCACCACCACGGTTTTGCCATCGGGTGAGAATTTTGTACATTCCCTGACATTTGTCCACCCCTGTGAAATGTTCTCTGCCGGGACGTTTTCAAGTTCCAGCTCCCACACCATATATGGAGACTGGAATTCATCGCCAACAGGCATAGTTTTAGATGCAGTGTTTGGTTCTGCATTTTCATCGTATGACTGTTCTTCTTCAATTACCTGAGCAATACTATCGGTTTCGATCACATCCATGTTTTCGCTTTGGGCTATGCACCCTGAAAATAATACAACAGCTAGTAATGTGATCAACACGGCCATTATTGTTTTTTGCATATTTATCACCTTTTTATGTATATATCATGATATCCGAGATATTGAGCATGTTTCGATATTCCGGGCTTTCATCTTTCATGCCTACACTTATCCGGACAATCTCCACATCGCCAAAGGAGCCACAGTATTTTTCATAGTCCTCCCTGACATCTCTTTTTACCGAATTCATTGGAATTCCTGATATTACTACGGACGGCGAGAACCTCATCCTATTCTCCTCGTCCCGGTAAAATTCTCCCTGTGATAGCGGATTCATACTACCACTTGCCACATAACAGATGGACTTGTGATTGTTGAAAGTAAGTTTCATCCAGAGCTGGAAACCGCTCAGGTCTTCTCCAGACCAATGCCATGATATTTTTGCAGGTTGCAGTGTTACATTTTTACTCCATTCTCCCCCATTCATGTTCATCGGTTCGCCTGTATCCAGACACAACGTACCGTCTGCATGGGTGAGCATGGGACTGTCTGCTATGCCATAATCTTCTTCGAACCCTTCATGATACAGTACTTTCTCGGAGAGTACTGGATTCAAAAGCGTAACTGCAATAACAATCATTCCAGCAGTAAAGGCGGCAATTAGAGCAATTTTCCTGTGTTTCATCCGGTGTGCCCAATGGAATCATAGTTAATAAATATTTCTATTTTAGTAACATTAGATATGGCAATAATCTATTTTTGTAACATTAAATGTTATTATTATATCAAAAGATTTAACTAATATCGCAGTTTAGCAAAAACATGTTATGAATAGATATTGTAAAGGAGGTATAGGATATTACAATTTCAGCAAAAAATATGTTAGGAAAAAACCCTTTCAAAGGAAGAATCGGCTCAGGAATAATGTCCCTAATGATACTACTTTCACTTGTTTCGGTGGGTGCGGCCATGGAGGAGAGAGGACCAATTTCAAGTATTGAAAGTGGTGAAAGCGTTATCATAGATGCTGCCGGTTTCCCGGGATTTTACTATTCCACATCTTCTGGCACGTACTACGAAACACTGATGCTGAACTTTTCTGAAGATGGCAGGGTTGATGTTGGGGACGCGACCTATACGCTGAAGATAAGCTACGGTTCAACTGCACTGCTGGGTGATAAATACAAGGTCCTAAATGCCGGCAACCAAGACCTGCTGCTTAGCAAGAGTCTTGTTAGTTATGGTAAAAGAACGCTGGAAATTGGCCAGGATTACGCCCTTGGTGAAGAGTATAAACTCGTTCTCAAGGACATGAACAAAGACGGGGGCTTATTCGAATTACAGAAGAACTCAGTGCCGGTTTCAACACAGGTTCTCAAGGAAGGGGAAAAATTCGAATACAAAACCAAGATCAACGGCACAGAATACAAAACCATCACTGCAACCGTTGAGTGGATAATGTTCGGAGAATCTCCTACAGCCCGTCTCAAGAGCGTGACCCAGTATTCCGAGAATCCGATTGAGATTAAGGTCGGAGATATGTATGGTGAGTTCAAAGTCACAAACATCGAAAAAAAGAAGATCGAACTGAAGAATACTGTCCCTATTGATCTCCAGCCTGGCAGAGAAGTTTCGATCCTTGACGATTTCATCAAGTTCAAGGTTGCAAAAAATGTCTATAGGGCATACCCATACACCCAAAATGATGACGTTAAAAAATATGATGTCAGAGGCACGGCTTTTAATCCGAAATACGCAACATCATTTAGCTGGACTGCAGACAACTTTGGATCCTTTTTCTATGATCTTGAACATGACCTGAGCACCGAACAAATGGACCTTACTGTAAATACAGCAACCGAAAATGTTGAAAAAGGAGATCTTGTGTATGAGTCAACACCTGTAAAGATCCCATACAAAAATCCGGAGATGATGAACTGCCAGAAAGAGTATTTTAAAAACGGATATTATGTGATGGGCTGGCAGGGAGACAAATTTGCTGCTCTTGGAAGTGCAGGCAGGCTTTCGAAAATAATAATGGACAGCGATGAAGATAAAATCTTGAAAGTAGGGGAAGAATGGGACCTTGGTGAAGGGTATACCTTAACAATAAAAGACATATCAGCCAATTCGGTCTACACATGTTTATCCAAAAATAATATTCCGGTCCATTCAACCGTGATAAAACCAGGTGAATCCGCAGACATCGGTACTCACACACTTATATACACTCGAAATATCGATGATGTAGATGTCCCAATCGTTTCTGTATACTTCAAGAACGTGTTTAGAGCAGATACAAATCTGGTGGAGTTAAAGTATCCTCTGCATTTCTCGGATAGCCCACTGGAAATTGACATCGGTGACGAGATAGGGGAACTAAAAGTTACTCATAACGATGAGAAGCTTAGACTTGAAAATAAAAGAAAACTGCATTTGGACGGCAAAGTGGAAATAACCGATGATATGTGGCTTAGAGTGCTGAGCAGCAAGTTCATACTCTACCCGTATATATCCAGAGTGGAGTGTGGTGAATTGATTATTCATGAACAGTCCCTGCCCGTGATAACTTTGGAAGAATACCTGATGGGTGCTTAAATATGAAAAGCAATTCCAAAACAACCTACCCTTTCACTGCCATTGTAGGGCAGGATAGGATGAAGAAAACACTGATATTGAATGCCATTAACCCAAAGATCGGCGGAGTTCTGATCCGTGGGGAAAAGGGGACTGCAAAATCCACGGCTGTGCGTGCACTTGCAAATCTTCTTCCCCGGATCGAAGTTGTGGATGGGTGTATGTTCTGTTGCAACCCCCATGATAAAAATGAGATGTGTGAGGAGTGTATCAAAAAAACAAATAATGGCGAACCTGAGACATCTCATCGGAATATGCGGGTTGTTGACCTGCCGGTCAGTGCCACTGAGGACAGAGTGGTCGGAACCCTTGACATAGAGCATGCCATCAAGAAGGGAGAGAAGCGCTTTGAAGCCGGTGTGCTGGCAAAGGCTCACCGCAGCATCCTGTATGTGGACGAGATCAACCTTTTAGATGACCACATCGTAGATGTGCTCCTTGATTCGGCCGCAATGGGTGTGAACACCGTGGAACGCGAAGGTGTGTCATATTCTCATCCTGCTTCTTTTATCCTGATAGGTACCATGAATCCCGAGGAAGGAGAACTGCGACCTCAGCTTCTTGACCGTTTTGGATTATGCGTTGATATCGAAGGGATACATGAAGCGTCTGCAAGGGTTGACGTTATTAAGCGAAGGGTTGCATATGAAAGCGATCCTGAAGGATTTGCCTGCCAGTGGAAGGGATCGGAGGCCGATCTGCGCAGCAGTATCATGAATGCAAAGGAATTGCTGCCAGATGTCCGGATATCAGATGATATGCTCGAATTAATAGCACAGATATGCATCGACATGAACGTAGACGGTCACCGTGCTGATATTACCATGATGAAGACGGCCAGCACCATCTCAGCCCTTAACGGTCGCATAGCGGTCAGCGAGGAAGATATAAGAGAGGCTGCAGAACTTGTTCTTTCTCATCGGATGCGCAGAAAGCCTTTTGAGGAACAGTCCGACAACCGGGATAAACTGGATGAGACCTTTGAAAAACACAAGGAAAAGCAGCAAGAAAATAAAGAACACAAGGATAATCCGCAAGAAGATGAAGAGCAGACGGAACGGTCCGAACATAACGGACAAAATGACGATGGTAGCTCAGATGATGGAGGGGGTATACCTGATAGCCCCTCCGAGACTACTTTTGAAACGGGTGAAACATTCCAGCTGAAACCCATGTCTGCGGAGCATGAGCTAAAGAACAGGGATGGTTCGGGCCGGCGTAGTAAAACACGTACCAATTCAAAGTCGGGGAGGTATGTAAAAAGTGCAATACCGCATGAGAAAACAACGGATATTGCCTTTGATGCAACTTTCAGGGCAGCAGCTCCAAACCAGCTCGGGCGGGAGAAGGATGGCAAAGCTATTGCCCTGCATCAATCAGATATTAGGGAAAAAGTGCGCGAAAAAAAGATAGGCAATACGATTCTGTTTGTGGTGGATGCCAGCGGTTCAATGGGTGCCCAGGAACGTATGAGGAGTACAAAAGGTGCAGTTCTGTCCCTGCTCATAGATGCATATCAGAAGAGAGATAGGGTAGGACTTGTAGCATTCAAGGGTCAGAATGCTGAACTCCTGCTCCCACCAACATCGAGTGTTGAACTTGCAAATAAGTACCTTAAGGACCTTCCAACCGGAGGCAAGACCCCTTTGCCGCATGGTCTCTCAAAAGGGTATGAAATCATACAATCTGAAATCAAGCGTGAACCGGACACATGTCCATTCATCATCCTGATATCAGATGGTAAGGCAAACGTTAGCATGCAAGGGGGATCAGCCATGGAAGAAACAAAGAGAATTGCTTCTCAATTTAAAATGGATGGAATACAATCTACCGTAATTGACACAGAAACAGGTGCCATCAAATTCGGTTTTGCGCGACAGATATCAGATGCCCTTGGAGCCAAATATTTAAAACTTGAAGAGCTAAAATCAGATTCGATTGTGGATGCAGTAAAATATTCTATTGTAGGGTAAGGATTTGTGTGAAAAACTTAATCAGAAGTTTTGAAACCAGCTCATAATCATATCACCAGAACTAGCATTGTTTATGTTATCTGCCGATACAATGCTTGCAGTTATCATCAGGAAAATCATGGATATGCACCTATTCCCGAAAGTCACAAATAATAAAAATTTGATTTTAATTATCAATCCCAAGTTTGACAGTTTTATTTTTAATCAACTGAATATCTATCTTTCTTCGTTTTCGCCACAATCTAAGTATTTCTGTATTCTTCTAGTCGATTGATAATCTCTACTTTCGCTCATATTCGTTTTTATAATTTTGTCCATTTTTCCGCATACCCATTTGACAGTATCACCTTTGTCATTCGAATGCGTTTTTTTGGATTTCTATCCATTTTTGGGACTGAGAATTTGACAGTCCAGTCAGATCTTCTAAAACGGCTCCTAGTTCTACTTCATATTGTTTTCAAGCATAAAATATCCAAAAAAAGCTTAATGGAATTTGACAGTTGAACACTATTCCGACGAAAATGAGGGTTAATGAATAAATTCAGGTCCAACTTGTTGTAAATTACATCAATTTTAAGGCAAAAAAGGCTTAATTCGCGACATTTTGCATGAATAAATGCAAACTGTCAAATAGGTTTTCCTGACAAAAAATGGACAATCTTGAGAAATATGAAGACATTAGCTTCAGGAAATAGTGAAAACTGTCAAACTTAGGTTGTATTAATTTTGCTTCTGTTTGAGACGTTTATCGGAATTCTCCAGAAATAAACAATACCTATACACCAACGTACAACAACCTACATCCCAAAGAACGATCGCCTGCTGGATCTCACCTACATATTTATCAATGATGGACTATTATCAAAACGGCAGGAGATTAACATGAGCACACGCGAGTATATGCTTGGAAACGTGGCGATCGCACGCGGTATTGTGGAAGGAGGAGGTAAAGTCATCTCCGGGTATCCCGGTACGCCTTCTTCTGAGATCGTTGATACGTTATCTGCAATGAAAGAACGTGACTTCTACGTTGAATGGTCAGTTAATGAAAAAGTTGCTATGGAGGTTGCTGCAGGAGCTGCCATGACAGGTGTGCGTTCTGTGGTGACAATGAAACACGTCGGTCTCAACGTTGCAGCAGACCCCCTTATGACACTTTCTTACATGGGTGTCAAAGGTGGAATGATCATCATTGTCGCTGATGACCCTGCATGTCATTCATCACAGAATGAACAGGACACACGTAAGTATTCCGAATTCTCACTTATGCCATGTCTTGACCCTTCCACACCACAGGAAGCAAAGGACATGATCCCATACGCATTCGAACTTTCCGAGAGGTTCGGGCTCCCTGTGATATTCAGGCCAACAACGAGGATATCACACGGCAAATCCAACATCGAGCTTGGGCCAATAACCGAACACAGTGTAGAGGCAAAGTTCGAAAAGGACACCTCACGCTGGGTAATGATCCCAAGCAATGCAAGACTCAGGCACCCACACCTCCTTGAGATACAGGACGATATCAGGGAAGAGCTTGAGAATTCACCATGGAACGAGCTCACCATCAACGAGAACTCAAAGATCGGCATCATCGCATCCGGCTTGGGTTCAGTATATGCTAAGGAAGCCATGGAGAACCTCGGTCTTGAAGCATCCTTCCTGAAGGTCGGTGCATACCCTGTACCTGAAGGTCTTATCAGGAAGATGTACGAACAGGCTGAAACAGTGCTTGTCATCGAGGAACTTGAACCTATAGTGGAAGACCGCTGCAAGATCATAGCAAAGGACATCGAAAGCCCCGTGAAGATACTCGGTAAGACAGGCGGCCTTATCCCAAGGGTCAGCGAACTCACAGTCGATATCTGTGTAAAGGCCATCGGAGAAGCTTTCGGTATTGAAACAAATGTTCCGGAAATAGCTGAAATTGATATGGAACTGCCACCAAGGCCACCTGCAATGTGTCCCGGATGTTCACACCGTGCGGCCTATCATGCAATGAAGAAGGTCTTCGGCAAGAAAGCGGTGTTCCCAAGTGACATCGGTTGCTATACCCTTGGTATCCAGAACGGAACCGTCGATACAACACTATGTATGGGTGGAAGTATCACCGTTGCATCAGGTATCTACGATGCAGGTGAGAAACAGCCCATCTGCTGTTCCATTGGAGATTCCACATTCTTCCATACAGGTATCAACGGATTGCTCAATGCTGTCTACAACAAGGCCAACATCACAATAACTATCCTTGACAACCGTATCACTGCAATGACAGGCCACCAGCCAAACCCCGGCATGGGACTGACATCCACAGGCGAGCCTACAAAGGAGATCGATATGGAACAGCTCTGCCGCGGACTTGGTGCGGAATTCGTGGAAACCGTCGATCCGTATGATGTCAAAGCCACCGAAGAAGTGTTCAAACGTGCAAAGGACTTTGAAGGTCCTTCTGTGGTCATCACAAGACAGGCATGTGTCATCTCAGCACGCAGAGCCGGTGTCAGACGCATACCTTTCAAAGTTGATACCGAGAAATGTATCGGATGCAGAATGTGTGTCAACCTCGGATGTCCTGCTATCGAGTTCGATAAAGAATCAAAGAAAGCACATATCAATGCAATGTGCACAGGTTGTGGACTCTGTAGTGTAGTCTGCAAGTTCGATGCTATCGTGGAGGTGCAGAAATGAGCAGCAAAGCTTCTGAATTTGATCTTGTTATCTCAGGTGTCGGTGGGCAGGGAGCGATCCTTGCATCAGACATCATCGGCAGGTCAGCAGTCCTTGAAGGAAAAAGCGTAAGGGCAGCAGAAACACATGGAATGGCACAGCGTGGCGGTTCAGTTGTCAACCACATCCGTATCGGCTGTGATCTTGGCTCCATGATCCCGCTCAAAGGTGCAGATTGTCTGCTCGCGCTCGAACCCGTGGAAGCCCTGCGCTACATTGAATTCCTTGCAGATGACGGTGTCATCATCATGAACACCGAATCAGTTTACCCGGTCACGGTCAGTACAGGAAAGGCAACTTACCCGCCTGTTGACAGCATCGTGGAAAAGCTGAAGGAAACACACCGCGTCATCGCTTTCAATGCAGCTGAAAAAGCAGCAGAGGCCGGAAGCAGGCAGGCAACGAACGTTGTTCTGGTTGGAGCCTTATCCAACTTCCTGCCGATCAAGATGGAAACACTGCTTGACCGTGTTAAGGAGATGGTACCTCCAAAGACCATTGACACGAACGTAAAAGCCTTTGAAATGGGAAGAAGCATGGTCGAATAAGACCATAGCTTCAATTTTTTGTTTTTTAACCAGAGATGTATGCCATCAGGACAGAAGATCTCGACCTGGATTTTACGCTTGACTGTGGTCAGGTGTTCCGCTGGGACAAGGACGGTGACTGGTGGACAGGCGTGGTCAACGGTGCTGTTGCCCGCATAAGCCAGGACCCTGAAACCGGTGACCTGTTGGTCGATTCATCTCTTGATGAAGACTTTTTTTATCATTATTTCAGGCTCGACGACGACCTGCCGGCAATATTCGAGCAGATCGACAAGGACGAGCATATGGATATTGCGATCCGTAAATATCACGGATTACGTTTGATACGTCAGGATCCCTGGGAATGCCTGATATCCTACATGCTTGCCACAGCCTCGAACATCCCGAGGATAAAGAAGAACATATCCATGCTTTCAGCAATGTTCGGGGAAGAACTGGAAGACGGACTCTACAGCTTCCCGAAAGCAGAAGACCTCGCAGCCACCTGCTGTGACGAACTTTGTGAATGTAAGATGGGATTTCGCACATCCCGTATAATCAAGGCAGCAAATGTTGTTGTCACCGGGGACATTGTTCTTGAAGACCTGTTCAGGCTTGACTATCAGACTGCAAAGAAGGAGCTGATGTCACTGGAGGGTATCGGTGAGAAGGTCGCTGACTGTATCCTGCTGTTCGCCTTTGATAAAATGGAAGGTTTCCCTGTGGATACCCATGTGGAGAAGATCGTCAGGACCTACTACGGCAATGACCCTTTCTTTGAAGGCAAGATTACCAAGACAAAAATAGGAAATTGGGGCAGACACTATTTTGGGAAGTACTGCGGCTATGCCCAGCAATACCTGTTCTACCAGAAACGTCTCGAAGGGCTTATCTAAAGCCACTCAGAACCAGCTATTGATGAAACTTCGAAGTCCCTCGTTTTTCAACTTAAGGATCTGATCGCCTTCAAGAACTGTGAAACCTTCTTTTACACTCTTTGAGATGTGCTTTCCGAGTGAACATCCGGCAACCTCGGATTTCAGCAGCTCAACTGCATCAGTATATTTTCGGGGGATCTCAGCAACATAGAAACCATCCTTAATGGTCAGCGAGTAAGCATCCGGGTTGTCTACATATTTTGCCCTGAACGCTTCAGCATGAGCTCGCACCCATACCGGCGGCCCTCTGTGCATTTTTACGTCAGGAAGAGTTCTTGACAACAGCTCCAGGAATACGATCGAATCCTCACCACTCCATTTACCGGCCTTCAAAACGGTAAACTCGTTCTTCTCAAGCAATGGTACGATGGAATGTTCCATCTTCGCGAACTGCGGATAGAAAATATCATCCACAACATCAGGTGTCTTGAAAACAATGGCTACCAATGATGTACCACGGCGGTTCATCCTGTCCAGCAACTCATCGTCCGAGATTGGAGGTTTTGCAGAAGGGAAGAACATGCTTTCATCAGGAGTATCAAGGAAGCTTCTGGAAACATCGATGAACGTGCAGAACTTGTCCAGGGACAATGCTGCAGCCACATTCCTTCGAGGATCTGTGGGATCAATAACAACAAGAGGATCCTCGAATTTCAGGCAGCCGTGTTCCATGAGGTCCAGAAGCAGACCCGGCCGCCAGTCAGAGGCAGCTTCCAGCACCTTTTCAAAAGAACCGTAGTTGATCACCAGAAGTTCTGTGAGATAGCCAGAGAATCCTTCGGTCTTAAGCTCGGAGCCATAGACACCTGTGCCTTTCATGAACTGCTTGAGCAAGAGTACATCGTCTTCGCGACCATGGAGATGAGCCTTTATGAACTCATTGTGAAAAGGAGTCCTGTCCACTGCAGAAAGGATGCATGATGCACTGGAAACACTGTAACATGGGACAAGATCAACGTCAAAGCCGCCGTATTTCATCTTGACATAAGGATGCTCAGCATAATGTTCGTCCCACTCCTGGGCCTCTTTTGCTATCTGCCGGCCAATGGACAGACCGTAGCTTTCAAGGTCCTCACGGCTTGTCGTATCAGGGAACATGATGAATATATCAAGATCGTGAGTTCCGGATATCCATGTGCCTCTGGCAGCTGAGCCTACAAGTTGTGTCTTTACACCCGTTAAGCCAACTTTAAAGCTCATGCAATCGATCTTGTACATCAGTTCATCGGCCACTTTTGCCAGATGTACCCTTTCTTCATCTGATGGCTTGATCTTATCCAGAATTCTGTTTTTGATATCTTCCATGTTCACTCTCTCAATGATAGTCCTTGTACATACTATTCCTCAAAGGTATAAAACAATTTGAGCCAGATTCATTTTTGTGCACAGGCTTTTGTGTAAAACTGCCATATTTACCAAAACAGATAATCATTTATACGGATTGAAACTATATTTCACTGTCAACTTTAAGATGAAAATACCATTCAGAGGCTCAGGGGGAACGACCGTAATAGCGGGGAGCCTATATCCGAATGGAACCATAATACATCACTACGGAGGAGTTTATAATATGATAAGTGAAAAGATGGCAGATGCGTTGAACTCACAGATCAACAAGGAAATGTATTCCGCATACCTTTACATGGCAATGTCAGCTTACAGTTCGAACATCGGACTTAACGGGTTTGCGAACTGGTTCATGGTCCAGTATCAGGAAGAGATGGTACACGCCATGAAGCTCTATAATTATATTAGCGATGTGGGGGCACCGGTCGAACTTATGGAGATCGAGAAACCACCACAGGACTTCGGCACTGCACTTGACATGTTCTATGCAACCCTTGAACATGAACAGTTCATCACACGCTCCATCAATGACCTTGTTGACCTTGCAATCGAAGAAAAGGACCATGCAACCCACATATTCCTCCAGTGGTACATCACCGAGCAGATCGAGGAAGAAGGAAATGACAATGAGATCATCGACAAGCTCAAACTTGCAGGCGAGGAAGGTAACGGCCTGTTCATGATCGACAAGGAACTCGCAGTAAGGATATTCAACCCACCTGCAGCAGTAACTGACTGGACACAGGTCAGGTGATATTTATGACAGGAAACACAGAAGAAGTAAAGCAGGTCAAAGGCTCTATGCCGAAAGCTATCAGAATGGCTAAAGAGATGGACGATGACTTCGGACAGGGACTTGCAGGGTTCTACAAGGCTATCTGGAAGGACAGGGAAGACGGACTTTCAATGAAGAACAAACACCTCATTGTCTTCGCCATAGCCTGCTCCAGGAACAACACCAACAGTGCCAAGAAGATCCTTGTGAAGCTCAAGAAGCACGGTGCTACAAGAGCTGAGATCAATGATGCAATGATGATGGCCTCATGGGCTGGCGGAATCCAGAACTTTACTGACATCAGCACCGATGTGCTGCCGGAAATGGATAAACTTGGATTCTAAGGCTTTATCAAAGCCTTAACTTCTTTTTTTGTGGTCACAATAACTTTGTGCTTCAATGTTGCATATGATGCAATACCTGAGGCCATTGGATTTGCAAAACCCCACGATCTTTTTGTTTGCTGTAAATTTTATCACTGAAGCTACAAAGAACATTACAAAATATGTCCTAAAATTGCCTTGCTCCGGACATTAATCAGAATAAAGGATATTCTTCGGGCTGATTAATATCAATCGGATCGATGAAAGATTGTCACAGCAATTAATATATATGATAACAGTTATAGATTTTTACAATGTTGAGCTCAATTGGGTCTTGCAGGAACAATTACAGTTGCAGGATTTGCGGGTCTAATAGGTCTACTTATATCACCTGCTGCTTCAGTAACACTGAATACATTAGTTACTATAAGAGTGAAAAACTTTTATTGGAAGGAACAAAGTTGGGAATTTATTAAGGAGGATTTTGCTAAATCTCTGTTTTCAAACATTGAAGGGTAATAAATGGACATCAAAAAATTAATACTCTCAATTATCATATCTTCAGTGATCATCGTTATTACAACTGGAGTAAACCATCTAGAGCACGCATTGCGCACAACAATTGGTGACTTATTGACATTTCCTATTGTGTTTTTCAGCATGTTTCTTTTACCGATAGCTCCTATTATGTATGGATTGATTACAAGGGATAAAATCGGATCCGTTATAATTGGAGTTATACCTGTAATCGGACTTTTTCTTAATATATATTTGAGCTTAATCATATCAGGAGACTTTACCAGTATGGATACTCTTGCTTATTTTGGGATCCTGGCTGTCCTCGGTGGTTTGGAAGGCTATTTTGCATCAATAAAAGAAATACAGTACAATATTCTTGCGATATGTTGTTTTCTGTTCTGGGTAGTATTTTTTATAAGAGGGTTTGTTGATTGAACTCAGAGGCATGCTGTTTACCTGAAAATTCAGTACATTTGGTGGGGAGTGCATGCACTGTCAAATTATATAGGGTTAAAAAATAGAACTGTCAAAGTGGGGGTATAATTATTAAAAAAAATACTAAACTACTCATTAGCTTAGAAATTTTGGTGCTAATTCTGCTGAGTTACTTTATTGTTTATCCTCTTTTATTGGTCGGATCTCCAACACCTCTATTTTATATAAATAACAATGATCTCCAAAGCCATGAAGTAATCGTTGAAGTATTTGACTCACATAATAAATCCATATTCAAAGAAACGTATGAATTGGCTCCCGAAGAGCACGTATCGCAACCTAAATCATTATGGCTACTGTTTCGATGGTCAATGCCATGGTCTAAGGGAAAATATATGTATTGGGCAGAGGGAGAGTATGAATTTAAAGTTAGTTTAGACAGAAAAATAACGGACGCTTGTAGAACACTGCCACATGCCTGGAGTTCTGTAGATATAGATATAAATAAAGCGAATACTTCCAGCTCTCCCATGGATATAGGAGTAATAACTGTATAACCTATTGAATCCCGAAACACATCACTGTTGATCTATTAGGCAATTTTGAAATTTTTCCTATCGAAGTGTTGACGACAAGGGTTGTGTGGCCGTCCTGGCTTCACATCGCCCCTGCAGAGACATCGGCTTTAAGGCAGGTAAATTCCAATGCAGTGACCCATTTTAGTGGAAATGACCATTGCAGACACCAAAAACACAAGCAACATCATGAAAATATCCCGGAATTATCCTGTTTCCGACATTAATCAGAATGGTGAATATTAATCGGACTGATTAATATTAACCGGATCGATGAATATTCATCACAGTAATTAATGTATAAGATGGAAGTAATAGATTTTTCTGGAGTGGGGGCTCAACCGGATTTGGGTAGAAGCTGAACCCCACGTGCCCGGAGGCATGATTAGGTTTTAACCGTTGTACTATATAAGCGTAGCTTTGCCTCCTGAAATGAATAAAGCAGGAGATAAAATAAATGAAAACAAACATGAAATTTGGAATCGGTGTGATACTTGCCGCAATGTTGCTGGTAAGCATGGCATTTGTACCGGCTGTGAGTGCGACTCCAGAAGAGAATATGTCGAAACTTCCAGCATTGCAATTTAATGATTCGTCTGAAAAGAAAATCATTAATGCTGAATTGAGTACCATGAAAGGTGATAATTTACATAGCATCCCAATAGGATCGATCATTCACCATTCAGCTGACGGAATAACTACAGTATTTACTTCAGATGGAAAACAATATTTATCCGCCGTTGATGCGAAAGCAAAAATGATTGCTACTCCTTCTGGATTAAAACCTGCAACACGTATACATCAAGTCCCATCTGGTTCTGATATCCGCACAAATGAAAACATAACCAACATCTATTACAATGGAACTTGTATAATGTCGATTGTAAATGAAGATTATGCTGATAATCTGGAGAAAATTGACGAGGTCCCGGACTTTAAAGGATGGTTAAAATCAACTGTTGATAAGGACGTTGCTGGGGTCCGGCGTTTCGTAGCCTATTGGAACGTACCCACAACTCCGCCTCATCCAAATAACGATGCAGTAGATTTCCTTTTTAATGCTATCAAACCAAATGGGGAAAGTGGAATTATGCAACCTGTGTTAGAATGGAATCAGTTGCAAAGCGGGAGATGGACCGGTGCGGCATGGTATGGTATAAACGATGTTTATTATCACAGTGCAAGAATCAATGTAGATCAAGGTGATAAGATTGAAGGATTGTTATCGTGGGATAATACTTATAGCAGATGGTTAATAGCCTTTGAGGACGTAACTGCAGGACATCAAGTATATTTCCATACAAATGATTTTGACAATACTCATCTTGATGTCTATACTGCTTTGGAAGGAAGTCATGTGGTAGATAATGGTGATGTGCCGGGTGATACGTTGTTCTATGACATGGAATTTAAAGACTTAAACCTGAACACCTTCAATGTAATATGGGGGGAAGTGAATTACGCTGGTATACCTGTTGGCATAACTAACCTTGATGCTAACATCATTTCATCTTCTAAGGTGGAATTGCTTACTGCAAATGATTAAAAAAGGAAATATTATCTTCAAGTTTGTGTGAGTAAATCAACTAAATATCAGGTGTGAAACTCCTGCATACAATCTTGAAGATTCTGATTTTTAAAATTTGCATCACTAGATTTTGATAGAAAAGATTGAGCCAATCCCAAACATTAATCCACTAGAAATTATCAGAGGATTTCGATGAAAGCTAACAAATCAAACCGTTTTTTTTTAATTATTTTATTAATATTTATCCTATATATTGGATGTATTGGTATACAGCAACAGGGATATTGTTCAAACACCTCCAATAATGATCAATCAAATATGCTTAACAACAACCAATCAGACATGCCTAATAAGAACTGCTCTGACAGACCTGTTCCCTCATCGTATAACACATCTAAATTTCAAACGAATGCATCATTTGTTACTCAAGTTGTAATGAATTATGAGCCTGCTCAACAAATACTTCAGGAAGGGGGTGAAATTGTGGGTGTGGTTTATACTTGTCATCCAACCCCCGAAGGATATTCTGATCCAAGTTGTGGCCCAGCCTTGCGCATTCAAAACGATGAAATAACTACTGATTTTTTAGTTGACGAATTTTTAGAAATGGTTGTGGGAAGTGTAACTGCAGTTCCATCTGGGTACCATGTTAACAACACTGAAAATGAAAGGGCATTAGAAGCTCTTATCCAAGATCTGAATGATGATAAATGGCAAGTTCGAGCTTATGCAGCACGTGATCTTGGTTACATTGAAGATAAACAAGTAGTAGGAGCAGTAGAAGCTCTTATTCAAAATCTAAATGATGATAAATGGCAGGTCCGAATGTACTCAGCATATGCGCTTGGTGAGATTGGAGATGAAAGAGCAGTCGAACCACTTGTCCAGTCGTTGAGTGATGAAAATCAGGATGTTCGGATGCGTGCAGCAAAATCTCTTGGCAATATCGGTGACAAAAGAGCAGTCGAGCCTCTTATTCAAGCATTGAACGATGAAAATAAAGATGTTAGGCGAGATACAGCAATTGCTCTTGGTCAAATTGGTGATGAAAGAGCAGTCGAACCTCTTAATCGAGCACTGAAGGACGAATATAGGGATGTTCAAGTAGAGGCAACGTCTGCCCTTGGTGAGATCGGTGATGAAAGAGCAGTTGAACCTCTTAATCAAATGCTAAAAAGTGAAGATTGGGGTGTTCGGATGTGTGCAGCAATTGCTCTTGGTAAGATCGGCGATGAAAGAGCAGTCGAACCTCTTATCCAGGCATTGAACGATGAGGAAATTAGTGTCCGAGACGCTACAACAATTGCTCTTGGTGAGATCGGTAATGAAAGAGCAGTCGAGCCTCTTATTCAGAAGCTGAATGATAAAAATAGTGGTATTCAAGTAGAGGCAGCATCTGCCCTTGGGGATATCGGGGATGAAAGAGCAGTTGAACCTCTTATTCAAGTATTGAGTAATGAAAAAGAAACTCCGTACATTAGAGGGAATGCAGCAATTTCTCTTGGTGAGATCGGTAATGAAAGAGCAGTCGAGCCTCTTATTCAAATGCTGAAGGTTGAAGATATATATGTTCGATGGATGGTAGCAAGTGCACTTGGTGAGATTAGAGATGAAAGAGCAGTCGAGCCTCTCATTCAGACTTTGAAAGATGAATCTTGGCAAGTTCGATATAGCTCATCAGAGGCTCTTGGTAAAATTGAAGATAAAAGAGCAATAGTACCCCTCACTGAGGCATTGAATGATGAAAACGAAGAAGTACGAGAAGCAGCAGCAAATGCGCTCGCTAATTTGGAAAAATCCGGTTGAAGCTGTTGTAATACGTTGGACGGAATTCAATGAACCTTCCAGAGTAGATTTGAGTTCCGTGTCCTGATTGCATGACAATGTTGACTTTAACAATACTTAAAGCTTGTCTGATTCTGCTTCTGGAATAGATACCGAGGTAAGAAGAAATGAAAACAAACATGAAATTTGGAAATATGGAAACAAATCAAGATATAATTGAATCAACAAAAAACTGCTTCCATCGATAATAGTCATATTGACCATACCACTTATCTTTGCAATAATATGGGTTGTGTATGAGTTGCATTTTGTCCCTATCTTCAGCATCCCTGTTGCATTAATAATATGTTATGGTTACCTTTCCGCAAACAAGCACACTTCAACACTGGCAGGTTTGCTCCTCCTCCCCCTCATGTTCACTTATGCTGAAATCATAGACAAACTTATTGAGCCATACGACGGCAGGATGGAAATGTTGGAAATGGTGTTACAACCCTCCAGCCTGCTAAATTTAGTAATTGATTTGTTACCATTCATGCTGCTTCATGGGGCGATCGGATACCTTGCTTCAAAAAGAACAAAAGCACACATTCTGGGAGCCATAGTTCTTACCATCGTCTTTCTGGCAATAATCAGTGCAGTCCACTAAAAAAAGTGGAATGAAGAAGGAACACAAAAAATAGAAATGCAAAACAATAAAAACAAAATCCGAAGAGCGAAAGCTCACTCTTCGTCGTAATAACCGATCTCTTCTTTTGTCAGGTAGCATGCAGGGTCATCTGCCCAGACATTGCCATAAACGGCCTCGGCCCGTACACGGAAATTGCCGTTGCAGACATCGAACCATTTGCACTTTGCACACCTGTCAGCATTTTCCTTGATGCGGGGCTTCCTGTCCTTAAGACCTGCCATAAGATCATCATCAAGATCCCTCCAGATCTCACTGAACTTCCTATCTTTCACATTACCAAAAGTGTAATGCCTCCAGAACTGGTCAGGATGAACCGAACCGTCCCATGAAACGCAGCCAAAGCCGATACCTGTGGAATTACCGCGGTTCATCTGCAAGAGCTCGTAAACTTCCTCTGCACGTTCGGGGTTCTCCTTTGCCAGTCGCATGTAAATGTATGGACCATCACAGTGATTGTCCACTGTCAGGACCTCGACAGGCATGCCCTTCTCATGAAGCTGCTTTGTGCGGTCCATGATCAGGTCAACGGTCTTACGGCTGTCTTCCAGTGAGAGGTCCTCATCGATGATCTTGGTACCCCTACCGGCATAGACCAGATGGTAGAAACAGATACGAGGAATGTTCTCTTCCTCGATCATATCGAATATCGCAGGAATATCAGCCACGTTCTGCTTGTTAATGGTAAAACGTAATCCCACCTTGATGCCCTCTTTCCTGCAATTGCGAAGACCTTCCATTGCAGCATCAAAGGCACCTTTCATGCCACGGAACTTGTCATTGGTCTCGCGAACGCCGTCAATGGAAATACCCACATATGAAAGACCGATCTCCTTGAGTGTCTTTGCTATTTCCTCGTCGATAAGCGTACCGTTGGTGGAGATCACCGCACGCATTCCCTTGGAGATCGCATACTCGGCAAGCTCAGGTAGGTCCTTGCGCATCAGCGGTTCGCCGCCTGAGAAAAGCATCACAGGAGAACCGAATTCTGCAAGGTCGTCGATCAGTTCCTTGCCCTGCTCAGTGGTAAGTTCGTCCTTGAACTCGATGTCCTTTGCATGTGCATAACAGTGAACACAGCGAAGATTGCAGCGTCTGGTCATGTTCCAGACGACAACAGGTTTCTTGTCCTTTGAGAATTGCAGTAGGTGTGACGGAAGCCTTTTTGAATCACGGCCGTAACGAAGGGCGTCCGATGGTTCAACGGTCCCGCAATAGAGTTTTGAGATTCCTATCATTGTGATCCTCCTGCAATATTAGTCAATTATTCCATTTTTCATTTACTTGTTCTCAAGTGCTGCTTTTGCAACCCTGAGTATCTCTTTGAAAGTGTATTCATCAGGTGTAACGTTCACTTCAACATCATATTCCTTCAATGTATTGGCTGTAGGAATACCAATCGCAGCCACTAGGGATTCGGCAAGGACTTCCCTTATCTGTTCACCTGCACCCATTGATCCTGCCTGGTCGAAGAAACTTCGCACCATCATGGAACTCGTGAATGCAAAGACATCGATCTCTTTCCTGAGGCTTCTGGTAATAAGCTCCTCCTGTAATGGTCCTTTTGGCATGGTCAGGGTATAGACCTTTGTCTCAAGAACATTCGCACCACATTCCCGAAGTCCTGATATCAACAGTATTGAACCGTAAGCGCTCCTTGCAGTATCTATGTTCTTATCCTTAACATCAGGACAGAGGAATTCCACCAGTCCTTCAGAGCTGTAGACACCGGGCATTCCCATTACATCGATACCAAGCTTTTCCAGTTGCTTGCGAGTGGTTGGTCCGATAGCGATCACTTTGGTGCTGTTGAGCGCTTCGATAAATTCATCACGCCTTTCCTCAGCGATCTTCTCCAGAGTGAAATCAATGCCATTAGCACTTGTAAATATCACATAATCGGACCTGCCGGAGAATACGTTCTCTGTGAAAGTATCGAAGTACTCGTCCTTCATAGCCTCAAGCTCGATCATTGGAATTGCCACTACCTCGAAACCAAAGGATTCCGCAAGTTTTCGGGAACCTTCCATATATCCCTGAGGTCTCATGATTGCAATTACAGGCTTACGATCAGTTGGATCCATATGAACATCTCTTAATTATTAGATATCAATTATCAATTATCAGTATACCATCGTCAATATACCATCGTCAATATACCATCGTCAATATACCATCGTCAATATACCATCGTCAATATACCATCAACTGGCAATTAACGAACTTTCAGATCTGGCATCCCAGTATCTCATGAAGTTTGACAACATCACCGACAATAGTAAGAGCCGGAGCTTTTACATCCTGGTCCTTCGCGATCTGTGCGATGGACTCAACTGTGCCGATGGTCACACGCTGGTCAGGACGTGTTCCCCTTTCCACCATTGCAACAGGGGTCTTTGGATCCTTTCCGAATTTCATGAGCTCGTTCATGTTGCGTTCAAGCATCTTGACTCCCATGAAGATAACGATCGTGCCACCAAAAGCTGCAAGTGTTTCCCAGTCCAGAGCTGTTTCTTCCTTGGTAGGGTCCTCATGTCCGGTGATGAAGGTCACCATTGAAGCATAGTCCCTGTGTGTTACCGGAATACCTGCATAAGCAGTAGCTGCCAGTGCGGATGTGATGCCGGGCACTATTTCGAACTCAATACCTGCCTCGACAAGCTCTTCAGCTTCTTCCCCACCGCGACCGAACATATACGGATCTCCGCCTTTAAGACGGACTACCATCTTGCCTTCCTTTGCCTTCTCAACGATCACATCGTTGATCTCGCTCTGCGTAAGTGTGTGATCACCTGCATACTTACCGGCATCTACTTTCTCAGCTGCCTCCGGCATGGAATCCAGGATCTGCTTTCCCGGAAGCTGGTCATACACTATGACATCAGCTGTATCCATAAGCCTGCGAGCCTTCACGGTCATCAGTTCAGGGTCACCGGGACCTGAGCCTACAAGATATACTTTTCCGTATTTTTGAGCCATATTACCAGATATCCTCAATTTCTATTTTGCTGATGGTAGAACCTGATACAATAAATAGATTGATATGCTGTTCTTCCGGGATTGCAAAGAGATACTCAGAACAAAAGCTCATTGTATCTTGAAAATAGCATAATGTGTAGAAAAAGACTATCGAAAAAAAAGAAGAGGTTACCCAATGAAAATTGAGTAACATGAAACGATCAACTTTTGCCCAGAATATATAGAAGCATTTCCTTGTTCAGTTTCCCTTCACGTGAAAGCTTTGCAGCAATATCATCATCTGCAATTCCTTCAGACTTCATATCCTTGATCTTCTCAATGATCGCAGGTGAGATGCTGTAGTACTCATTGATATCCTTTCTGTGTCCCCACACGTCGCCTTCGACGAGCTTTATTTTTTGCATATCCAGGAACATTTCTATGGATTTAGAAACAGTTCGGCGGTATGATGTCGGTATCTGGATAACTTCTACATTCTTGCATCTCTTTATGAGATTGAAAATATCCTCATTTGATGGCCTGAATGCAAGATGGATCACTTTTTCGCCGGTGTCAAGATTTTGAATTTCATCTCTTTTGCTTACGACTCTAATTTTCATAGGAACACCCCATTATATTCAAACAGTTCAACGTAACTTGTCAAATTAATTATTAATCAGGGACCTATTAAATAATTAACGACTGAAAAGTTCTTTAGGAACTATCAATCATTGAGGCGAAGTTTCACAGAATCAGCATGTGCCTGAAGTCCTTCTTTTTCAGCAAGGGAGATGATCGTATCCCCGATCGAGCTTAAGCCTTCCTTTGTTATCTTTTGTATGGTCGAATATTTCAGGAAGTGGTGGATGTTCAGACCGGAGTATATCTTAGGATAGCCGGCTGTCGGAAGCACGTGGTTCGTACCTGATGCATAATCACCTGCTGCTACCGGAGCATAGTTCCCGACAAAGATGGAACCTGCATTCTCGATCCTTTCAAGAACTGAATCCTCATCGTTGACCATGATCTCAAGGTGCTCAGGTGCAAAACCATTGGAGATCTCTATACACTCATCCATGGTATCGGTCACAATAATAGCAGCATTCTCAAGAGATGAATCCACGATCTCTTTCCGGACAGCTGCATCTGCCTGCTTTTTGACCTCATCGTTCGTCTGCTCTGCAAGCTCAGAAGATGTTGTCACAAGCACTGAAACAGACTTTGGATCATGCTCTGCCTGTGCAAGAATATCGGATGCTATCATACCAGCATCAGCAGATTCATCGGCAATGATAAGTACTTCACTTGGACCTGCCGGGAAATCGATCTCGGCTTTATCACGTACCATCATCTTGGCAACAGTAACAAAGACATTTCCGGGTCCTACGATCTTGTCAACGCTCAATACCGTTTCTGTCCCATATGCCATCGCTGCAATTGCCTGGACCCCGCCAACCTTGTAGATATGATCTGCACCTGCAACTTTACCTGCTACAAGTGTAAGAGGGTTGATCTTGCCATCCGGACCCGGTGGTGTGCACATAACAACGCTCTTCACTCCTGCCACCTTTGCAGGAATTATTGTCATCAGTGCAGTGGAAGGATAGGAAGCCCTACCTCCAGGCACATAAGCACCAACCGATGCAAGGGGATTGGCCATCTGACCAAGCTTGATGCCGGGAGAAGGTTCGATGAACCATGTCTTCTGCGGGAGTTGTGCTGTATGGAAATTCCTGATGTTCTCTGCTGCGATCTTAAGATGCCTGAGAAGTTCAGCATCAACAAGTTCCATTGCCTCTTCGATCTCTTCAGATGTCACTTCTATGTCCTGAATATCTGCCCTGTCGAACTTCTTCGTGTACTCACGCAGGCCATCGTCACCTTTTTCCTGCACATCTTTGAGTATCGATGAGACGGTTTCTGCAACGTCCATCAGCTCTCCTGTGCGGTTAAGAAGCTTATCCATCTCTTCTTCGGTGACATCGGATAGGTGTTTATACAGCATGTGATCATCTCGTTATCTGATTTTAGAAAGGACAGAAACTGCATCACAGATCGCAGCTTTGTCCGCATCAAATTATTTTAACATTACTGGAAATCACTGAATGTTTTCTGGTCTTTGTCCAGTAATGTATCTAGAGTATTTGAATTTATAGGTGTGCTCTTATCCACCTGTTTTTTGACACGAACACCGATGTTCGAAAGGATATTTGCAGCCACGTTCGGCCCAACAAGCTTCGATAATATTGAATAATCGGCCTTTTTAAGTTCTGCAAGGGACACGAATCCCGCTTTGTAAAGCTTACGTGCACGAACACGTCCAACACCCCGGATACCAACAAGCTCCATGAGCTCCGGGCTGGCACCGTAATGTATCCGTTTCTCAAGTCCGCGTGCATAGGAAGAATATTTCACTCCGATAAGTTCCGCCAGTTTCGTGGTCGCATGCATGAGCCACTCTGCCGTGTCCGCAAGAGCATGAATGTCACCTTCTCCAACATTGAAGTGCTGCGTGATGTCGTCTGCAGGGATCTCACTTATCCATTCGTCCAGCAGCATTGCAGTCTTCACTTCTCCAAGGAACCACTCATAATCGGTCTGCTTGAACTGGCTTGGGATCTCGATGAAATCATCACTATGCGACATCACAAAATCATTTATCATTATATAATCACTGCTACGCATGTACAATTGCCTCATATCAGGTGTACTGCAGATCAAATGAAGAAGCGTAAGATCAGTAATATTAATTGCCTTTTTCAGCCCGTCCACGATCTTTGCCCCTGACATCGGATCGATATACAACATAGAGACAAGCTTCCCTAGCTGGGTCGAGCTTAAAGAAATTGATTCCGGAGTTTCATCTTTTACGATCATAGCATTGTCAGCCAAAAATCCGATGCAATCGTCGATAACATCCTCAAGGCTCCAGGTATCCTGCTGGAACGCAAAGAACGTCGCACCCATAAATTCCATCAACTCTGCCCGATCAGATGCAAATCCGTTCACGATCGTCGACAGAACGTGCGTCCTCAGGGCATTTTCAGTACCAAGTTTCGACCAGATATCCTCTGGATCAGCTTCCACATAGTTTTCCAGCAACTGTTCAAATTCCGCATACTCCTTAGCAAGCAGCACAGATTCCCCGTAAGGATCGAGATGAGGACGCCCTGCCCTTCCTGCCATCTGCTTATATTCAAGCACAGGGATCGGCTGCATCCCGAAATTTGAATCGAACCTGCGATAGTTCCTGATGATGACCCTCCTTGCAGGAAGGTTCAGACCGGCTGCCAGCGTCGGGGTGCTGGAGATTACCTTGATAAGGTTCTGTCTGAAACCGTCTTCCACGATCTTCCTGTGAGATGAGTTAAGTCCTGCGTGATGGAAAGCCACGCCTTTCCTTATGCAATTTGCAAGCACCTTAGCGGTGTCAGTCTCACCAGTGGATTCCACCCCATCTGCCATCTGCACAAGTTTCCCGCGAACATCACGGTCAAGTAATTTCACGACCTTGTTCGATGCACTTTTTGCAAATCCCGCACAATTGCGGCGACTGCTCTCAAAAACAAGGCATTGTCCGCCTTCAATGAGGGTATCAAGCACAAGGTTTGTGGCATTGTCCTTATCCCGGCGTTCTATCTTCTTCTGGTTTCCCAAGAAATTGATCGCCTCGCCAAAGAAAATACCCTCATGCAGATCAGTGGGCCTCCATTCGCTCAGGACAAGTTCTGCATCAAGCCAGTCTGCCATCTCACGGGCATTGCCTACTGTCGCTGACAGCGCGATGATCTGGGACTCCGGGTTCAGACGCATAAGTTTGGTCATCGTAACCTCAAGGGTCGGACCCCTGTTCTTTGAATCCAGCAGGTGAACCTCATCCACAACAATTGTGTTGACCTCTTCCATCCAGGAAGTACCATTGCGAAGCAGGGAATCGGTCTTTTCCGATGTTGCCACAATAATATCATTCGCACCAAGCCATTCATCCCTAGAATCAAAATCACCCGTCGATATGCCAACCTTGATACCAAAAGGTGCAAGCTCCCTGAACCGGTCGAACTTCTCAGAAGCGAGCGCCCGAAGCGGAACTATATAAAGCGCTTTTCCACCATTACGAATAGCCTTCAGCATTGCAAGCTCTGCCAGAAGTGTCTTTCCTGAAGCTGTGGGTATCGCAGCAAGAAGGTTCTTTCTTTCAAGTAGGCCCTTATCGACAGCTTCAGCCTGTGGAGGATACAACTCCTTTATACCGGAATCCTCATAGAAACGGATTATATCATCGGGAATGTCAAGCTCTCTTATCAGCATGGGAATTACACATCACTTTACAGCGATTGCTCCAGTATCGTATAAGTAATTTCTTAAGACTTGTGAGTGAATATCTACTACAAAAGGTTAAATAATCCGGGATTTTACACTATTTGATGTATGTCGAAGAGATCATGTCCCGCCTTAAGAAGTTGTACCCGAAAGGCTATTTCCAGATCAACCGGGACCCTTATTATCTTCTTATTTCCACAGTATTGTCCCAGCGTACCCGCGATGAAGTAACGATCCCGACAACCCAGAAGCTCTTTTCTGTTTTCGACACTCCCCAAAAAATGGCAAATGCGGATGTGGATGAGATACAGGAACTAATAAGGGATGTTGGATTCTATAGGGTCAAGTCACAGCGCTTGATCGAAATATCCCATATGCTTCTTGATGAATACGACGGTATCGTCCCTGATGATATCAACGAGCTTGTAAAGCTCCCGGGAGTTGGCAGGAAAACTGCCAATTGCGTACTGACCTATGCTTTTGACAAGGATGCCATTGCTGTGGATACTCATGTACATCGCATCTCCAACAGGATGGGACTTGTTAAGACCGCTACTCCTGAAGAAACGGAGATCGAACTTGAAAAAGTGACCGAGAAGGGAATGTGGAAAGATATCAACGGGTTGATGGTACTATTCGGTAAAAGCATATGTCGACCAGTATCACCGAAATGTGAAAAATGCATAATGAATGACATTTGTCCGAAGTTGATCTGAAGATAATGAATTTGCTTCAGTACGAACAACAATTATTCAAATGTAACAGGTTCACCGTCTATCAAAAGCTGTTTTAGCACAGGAGAACAACCCGGACCAACTGAAACTATTACTGATGTGTTTTCCATCTGCATCTGTATTGGAATACCCTCTCCTTCAGGTACAAAGTAGCTTTCAATACCCCATCTAACGTTCAGCGTATCATCATAGCTACCTGTGACCGCTCCTTTCATGCAGACCTCCTCATTACTAACATCAGGTTTTATATGGCTTACAGAATCTATCGTCCAGTATTTTTCTTTTTCAGAGAGGGTGGCATATACTGGCTCACCAGTCAGAAAATCGTGATCATAAGGAGTTATACCCATATCTATTGTTGAAATTTCATACCTCAGGGTAACATAGTCCCCCCGGAATACATCTCTCGGGTCCACAGGTTCGGTCTTTAGTAAAATATCCTTGCCCAGACTTAATGTGACCATTTTTGGCAGGAATATCAATGTAATGATGATCAGTGAATAGACCATAAGCAAAAGAAATCTTTTCGAATTCATATGCCAACACCTTCCTTGATCTCGTTTATGATCGAACGCCTCTTGTTTTCCAGATACCAGCCAAGTGTAATCAAGATCAGACCTCCGGCAATGAAAGCAAGGGACCTTGGCAAAAGCTCGTAAAGTGTCGTAAAGTACAGATGTAGCACACCCAACACAAAAAAGAGCATCCCTATATTAACAAACGGTACTGTAGATTTATAGTATCCGATCAGGATGCTGCCAATGGATAGTACAAAGAATGTCAGGTTGAACAATATGAATAATATTGTAGCTATTTGTGGATCAATTCGCGTGTAGGTATAGCCATACTCTGTTACCGATGTTGTAAATGAATCTATGAAAAAGGTTAGCAACCATGCGCCTACCCAGCCTGAAAATGCCAGTAAAAGTACGATAAGTTCGTATTTTGTATTTTTGACCTTTCTGTACATTGAAAAGTTCGATACCAAAAAGAGAACTGACGTTACCGTGAACAACAGGAAGAATAACTGGACCTGCCAGCTTATTGGGATAAATCGGGTTAAGCTCTCCCTGTAGGGTGTTTCTAAACTGAAGTAGAAGTATGAGATAAGGATGAAGAACAGACCAAAGCCCTGATGAACAAGCCTGAAATGGGCATATTTTTCAAATTTCAGATGTAGTTGCCCAAGACCATAGAGATTGATACCAAACAGCAGGTAGAGCATGAATATTTCGAAACTGCTATGTATCAAGTATCTGCTCTGCGATATGTAGAACATTGTCCAGAGAGCAAATGTGATTATATTCAATGACAGGATGCTTGAAGACCTGAAAGCGTAACCGAAAGGAAGTATAGCCAGGAACCACACCAGTAGAAGCCAATGAGCATTTGCGTTCACGTTGAATATCTGGGCAGTCAGGAATATTGTTGCACCAACGAACAACGAAGCAAGGAAAAGCAATGCTTCACCCATTACAGGGTGTGTTCTCCTGTTAAATTTTAATTCCCAGCCAACAAAGTAGGTCCCATACGTTGTGCCAAGTAGAAGCACCATTTTTGCAATATTAGGAATCCTTTGCCAGTTCGATGCAACAAATAGTATTGCCCCGATACCGATCAGGAAGGCACCCAATATTGAAACCACTGTGACAAGCTGTGAAGTATCCTTCTTCGGACTTACCTTTTCAATTCCGGAAGGTGTCTCAGCCAGCCCATATCTTGATAGGATCAGCTTTACCTGATGATCGTCAACGATCCCTTCCCGACTCCAGTCATCGACCTCTTCTTGAAGCCAGGCTTTATGCTCATTTTCCCCCATTGCAATACTATTGAAGAATTTATGAATACTTAATGTTTTTGTTATGATGTTGTGGTGGATAAAGAAAATCAATCAAAATCAAGAATTTTGGCAATTATAAACCGATATGAGAAACATAAAGTAAATAAAAAAAGCAGGATCGAGTAAAATAAAAAAGAAAGTAAAGGAACACGGCTGTTAAGCCGCTTTCCCGGATCATTCGTTGCTTAGTTCACCACTGAAATACTTGTCGTAAGAGTACATATCGAAGTGACCGTGTCCGCTAAGGCAGAACAGAATGGTCTTCTCTTCTCCGGTCTGCTTGCACTTGAGAGCCTCATCGATAGCGCATTTGATAGCGTGGGTGGACTCTGGTGCAGGTGGAATACCTTCACTGCGGGCGAACATAACGCCTGCTTCGAATACCTCTACCTGATGATAGGTGGTAGCTTCCATAAGTTTATCTGCGGTCAACTGGCTGATTATCGGTGAGCAGCCGTGGTATCTCAGACCGCCTGCATGGATGGCAGGTGGCATGAAATCATATCCGAGTGAATACATCTTAAGGAGTGGGGTCAGTTTTGCCATGTCACCATAGTCATACTGGAACTTGCCGTCACAAAGGGTCGGACAGGCAGAAGGCTCGACAGCGATGATACGTGGATCATGGGTTCCTTCGATCTTATCCTTCATGTATGGAAGGCTGATGCCTGCAAGGTTACTTCCGCCACCACAGCAACCGATAACGATATCAGGATATTCCTCTACCTTATCGAGCTGCTTCTGGGCTTCAAGGCCTATAACTGTCTGATGTAACATGACGTGGTTGAGCACACTGCCAAGAGCATATTTGGTATTATCGTGCTTCACAGCATCCTCTACAGCCTCTCCGATAGCGATACCAAGACTGCCTGATGTGTCCGGATATTTCTCAAGCATGTGACGTCCGAACTCTGTATCAGGGCTTGGTGAAGGTACGACCTTTGCACCCCAGAGATTGATAAGGGATTTACGGTATGGTTTCTGCTCGAAGCTTGAACGTACCATATAGACCTTACATTCGATATCAAAATAATTACAGCTAAGTGAAAGTGCACTGCCCCACTGACCAGCTCCGGTCTCGGTGGTTATCCTCTCTGTGCCTTCTTTCATATTATAGTAAGCCTGTGCCACAGAAGTATTTGGTTTGTGACTGCCTGCAGGACTGACCCCTTCATATTTGTAGTAGATCTTTGCAGGAGTGTCAAGCATTTTTTCAAGCCTGTGTGCACGGAACAGAGGAGCAGGTCTCCAGAGCTTGTAGATCTCGAGAACCTCATCAGGGATATCAATATATCTCTCACTGCTCATTTCCTGTTTGATGAGCTCCATCGGGAAAAGAGGAGCAAGGTCCTCTGGTGCCAGTGGCTCATTATTTGCAGGATTAAGTGGAGGAGCCAACGGGGTGGGCATATCCGGAAGGATATTATACCATTTTTTTGGCATCTCGTTCTCATCAAGTAGGATCTTAGTCTGTTCCATAGATATTCCTCATATAATGCACAAATAAGTACTATGACGTAGATTAAATTATGATATATAGATGTTGTGTTCTAAAATGATCAGATATTCCAAAAGTCGCCTGCTGGAGATCTAAAAAATACCCCAGGAAAGATAGCACAAGAGGCATTAGCCGAAACAGTAAGAAAAAGTAAATTGTTTACCTGAAGTTATCTATCTGAAACCGCATCATGATACTGTCGTCATGATTCATGGTTGGATATGTGGTTGGATATTATGGTTTACATCCAAGAGAAATCCGTTCTTCAGGAGAAAGTGACAGATAAAAATCAATTATCTGAAAATCATTGAATTCATTTTCATGCAATGAGTCAAAGAACCTGTCAAGAGTGTGAATGGTCTTTTTATCCATTGGTTCCGTCGAAGCAAGTTTTTGAGCCTCTCTTTCCAGACCGATCTTGCTCAGGCTTGAGGTTATGCGTTCGATTGCCTCGTTGTCATGTTTGATGAAATCCTGTCTGATCCTGTCAAGGTCGCCATATCCGGGATAGATGCTGAAACCTGAACCATTGGAATCACTAAGTTCCAGTTCCCTGCAGTCCTTTGCAGTTATATCAGAATAAAGATTATTATACCTACGGGTCAGATCATTATGCTTTTCAAGATACCAGGCCCAAAAACCATTGGTATTATTGTGGTCAGTCATCTCCTGATAGACTTCTAACTGCCTAGACTTCGCATTTTCAACGATCCATTCCTTGCGCCATTTATTGAACTCCTCTTTAGAGCCGGAGTCTAACCTGGCAACATGATCCCCTATAAGACTGTTCGAATTAATCATTCAATACCACCTATGTAACCACATGTCCAGAATCCTCTATAAAGATCTCACAGACAAGTGCAATTAAACCTTGAATGACACCAACCAAACCGCCGATGAACGGTCTGTTTCATCCCTCTCTTGTGAACCCATACCAGAGATATGGCTTCCTTAAAAACATTAGCAGTTTCATATTTAAACTTATCTGCACTCAAGTTAATAGTAATCATCATCATAATGGCTACTGGAAGCTTTTCAACCAATCTACAAAAAAATAGAAAATTGATAAATAAGTTGCTTGATACTGATTTATCGAATATGAACCTATAAATATCATCAAATACTATAATCAGCGACCAATAACAGGAATAAGTTGAACATATTTTTATCGGACCACGGAAAAGTTATTCATTCTGAGATCATCTGACATTAACCATCTAACATCATACAACAGGGGAATATCATGGCATCAAACACCGAACCCACATTTAACGAAGAGGAATTGATTGAGAAGGTCGTATCAGGAGAGATCCCTCTAAGGAAGATCGATGCATACACGGATAAAGACACTGCGATCAGGTTGAGGAAATGTGCGATCGAGAAGATGGAAGGTGTCCAATTCGAACATATTCAGAACTATACAATTGATGCCGAATCAGTTACAAAGCGCAATATCGAAAATATGATAGGTGCTATACAGATCCCTCTTGGAATTGCAGGCGCCATCAAAGTGAACGGCGAATATGCTAACGATGAATTCATGCTTCCACTTGCCACGACCGAAGGAGCCCTTGTTGCAAGTACCAACCGCGGATGCTCTGCCATTACAGCATCCGGTGGTGCCAATGTCAGGATCTTCCAGGACCAGATGACACGTGCACCTGTTTTCAAAATGGATAATGTTGCACACTCAAGAAAATTCGTTGACTGGGTAAGAAGGCCTGAGACCTTTGAACAGATGAAGGAAAAGGCCAGTGGAACAACACGCTTCGGCGAACTTCTCAGCGTTGAACCATACGTTACAGGAAACACCGTTTTCTTAAGGTTCGCCTATGACACAAAGGATGCAATGGGAATGAACATGGTCACCATTGCCACCGATGCAATACTCAACCTCATCTCCGATGAGTTCGGAGCTTATCCCATATCCCTTTCAGGGAACATGTGCACTGACAAGAAACCTGCAGCCATCAATAATATACTTGGCAGAGGAAAGACAGTTGCAGCGGATGTAACAATTCCAAAAGAACTTGTCAAGAAGAAACTGAAGACCACTCCAGAGATGATGGAAGAGGTAAACTACAGGAAGAACCTCCTTGGTTCTGCAAGAGCAGGAGCACTTGGGTTCAATGCACATGCGGCCAACATCGTGGCAGCACTATACATTGCATGCGGACAGGATGCAGCTCACGTTGTGGAAGGCAGTACCGCCATCACAACAATGGAAGTGAATGAATATGGAGACCTCTATTGTGCAGTTACCATGCCATCAGTGCAGGTGGGTACAGTGGGAGGGGGAACAAGTATCGGCACCCAGAGAGATTGTCTGAACCTGCTGGGAGTTGCAGGTGCCGGCAAGGTTCCGGGTGAGAACTCAAAGAAACTGGCAGAAATAGTAGCAGCAGCAGTCCTTGCAGGTGAGATATCACTGATAGGAGCACAGGCTGCCGGACATCTGGCAAGAGCTCATGCAGAGCTCGGCCGTTGATCTTTATTAATTTTAATTTTTTAATTAAGAAATAAATTGATTTGATTAAATTTAGTTAAATTAAGATCAAGTCCTTTGAGCAAGGTAGATACTCTCGATACGCTCAAGGGTCTCGGCTTCTTCAGGGGATTTATCTTCCCTGACATTCACAAGTCTTGGGAACCTGAGTGCATATCCGGATTTATAATTCGTGCTTTTCTGGATCTCCTCGAAGGCGACCTCGAACACTACCTCGGGTTTTAGCTCGATCTCTCTTCCGGATTCAACAACGATCTGATCGGACAGAAGCTCTGTAAGTTCTGCAAGTTGTTCATCTGAAAAACCGGTAGCTACCTTTCCTATTGGAAGGAAAGTACCTGCATCCGGATCAAAACATGCCAGTGCATAGGAACCAATAAGGTTTGCACGCCTTCCATAACCCCATTCTGCACCAATGACCACAAGGTCGAGGGTTTCCATGAGAGGTTTCTTCTTCAACCAGTTCTTACCCCTTTTGCCGGGTGAATATGATGCATTCGGATTCTTGAGCATGACACCTTCATGACCTGCGGCCAGTGCTTCAGAGTATATCTCGTTCACCTTTTCTGGATCATCGGTAAGTACCTGAATATCAACTTTGATGCGAGAGGTGTTCTCCACACAATCAACCAAAACGGTTCTCCTGTCAGTAAGTGGTGTGTCTATCAAAACTTCACCATTAAGATAGAGAATATCAAAAAGATTCAATATAAGTGGTATCTCTCGCACGGTAGTTTCAACATCATACTTCCTCCTGAAACGCTTGAGTATATCCTGGAATGCACGCGGGTTACCATGCTCATCAACAGCAACGGCCTCACCCTCAATAATTGCAGAATCTGCCTTTACGTTTTCTTTCACGGCTTCAACGATATCGGGAAGGGAACCTGTTACGTTCTCAAGGCGTCTTGAGAAGATATTGATGTTATCCCCATCCTTGTGTATCTGCACCCTGGCACCATCGAACTTCCACTCGACAGCCACAACACCAAGATCATTAATAGCAGTTTCAATACTTGGCGTGACCTGTGCCAGCATCATCTTAATCGGGCGGTTCAGTTCCATACCAAGCTTTGAAACTGCCTCCAAGCCACCTTCTTTTGCAGCAATTGCCACAAGGCCGAGATCATTCGTTAGCATAAAGCTACGTTCAATATCCCCCACAGGCACCTCGAATGCTTTGGAAATGGCATCCCTTACGATACCTTCACCTACCCCAATTCGAAGATCTTCTATTGCCAGCCTCGCAAGATAGCGGGCTTCCTCCGGCGTTGCTGAATTAAAAAGATACTGCAGGTTCTTTATCTTGGTTGTCTGTGAACCTTTGCCTGTCGTCCTGGAGATGTTGTTGAACCTCTCAAACACTTCCATAATGGAAAGCGATGGAGTATCATCCATAAAGGAAGAGAATGTTGCCTGGTTCCTGGTTTCCTTTTTCAATGCTGCAATAGCGGTCTCTCCGATATCACCTGTATTTCGCACGAGGTTCTCTATCTCTTTCTGCGAGAGACCTGACGATCTGGAAAGAGCTGTGTAAAGAAGACTCGGACCAACTCCAAGCTGTTCGGTGCTCCATGCAGGGAAAACATCGCCCATAACAAAATGGACAACAACCGGAAGTTCTTCACTGGAAACTGAATGTAACATCTCAGAGACGATGTCCGTCATATCCAGTGAGCCTGCAGTATGTTCTATTTTTTTACATACGTCAGCGAATTCTTTGAAATCGGTCATGCAGATAACTTCCTGTAAATATTCTCCAATAGCGGCATGGAAAGAGAGATCTTATTCCCTGTAAATGGATATGACGTCACCCAGTATCGCACTTGCAGTTTCAATTGAACCTGCACCCCTTCCGGCAACCGTGACAGTGCCTGCAAGATCGGTGCGTACTGATGCAACATTAAGTGTCCCACCAACTGCCAGTGGATGGGAAGCCGGTACAAGACGTGGCGACACCCGGAGGCGATCCTTCCTGACCTCTCCAATGAGCTTGATCACGTAGCCCTCGTCATACGCAAGAGCAAGTGATTCAGGTGTGATCTTGGTAATACCAGTGACCTCGACATCCTGGAAAGTGGCATTCTGCCCGAAGATGGAATTTGAAAGAATTACCAGCTTGCAGGCGGCATCAATGCCCTCTACGTCGTAGGTAGGATCGGTCTCAGCAATACCCAATTCCTTGGATTCAGCAAGCATCTGCTCATATGATGCTTTTTCCTCCATCATACGTGTCAGTATGTAATTGCAGGTACCATTAAGGATTCCTTCAATGCTCATGATCTCGTTACCGGCAAGTGTGCCTTTTACAAGATTGATGATAGGCATTGCACCGCCTACGGTAGCCTCGAACATGAACTTGCAGTCTGCTTCACTGGCAGCCTTCATAAGCTCCTGATATTTTAGTGTAAGAGGGCCTTTGTTAGAGGTTACGACATCTCTGCCATTCTCAAAAGCTGCAAGCATATTGACCAGTCCGGTACCACCGGTCTCAATATCAGTAGGTGTCGTCTCGATGACAAGATCATGATCGACGTTCCTGATGACGTATTCACCGGTGAGGTCTTCAATGGCCACAGTACCGGTTTCGCTTTTCCTTGCAAGAGAAGCATTAAGATCAATACCTTCGGTGTTGATCTCGGCTCCCCTTGAATCGGCTATTGCCACCACATCAAGATCGATACCAAGAGACTTCAGTTCATCATCCTTTTGCAGTATGACCTCTGCAACACCCCGTCCCACTGAACCAAATCCAATAATGGATGCGCGTACTTTTCTCATTGAAATATCACCTTTATGCAACTTCAGCCTCTATCGGCTCTATGACCAGAAGGTCTTTCTTTTCTGCTACTTCCTTTAAGACAGCCATTGCCTCATGAAGCTCTTTCCTGCCAACAGCATCTATCTTCAGAGAAGCAGATGAGCGCTTATCGATGTGAGGCATTGAAAGGCAAATATCCACAACTTCTGCAAAGCCGGTCTTGTCAATAGTATCGATCGTGTCCTGTATGTCAGTATGTACAATGTGACCTATCAGGATTACCGCACCATGTTCCATAAAGCGCTTTTCATCTACCCTGGCAACACCGATACCGTTCTCTTCAAGACGTGAAATAATAAGATCGAGGTTCTCAGGTTCCACCTCGAACACAAGCTGAACAGGAATAGTACTTCTTGGTGTTCGTTCTTCATGGTGGTGTACGATGGACTTCAGGTTACCTTTTAGCTCGGAGATCGGATTCAGAGCCAGAAGCAACTGTCCGGGAGCATCTTTTAGTTCGATATCCATTGAAACTCTCATGTGTTCCCTCTTAGTTATTTCTCATATAAATGTATTGATAAGAAAGGACCCTAGCTTTAGAATCGTAGAAAGAAGTGTTCAGGGAAACATTCTGATAATGATCAAAGGAACTTATGTCCGTTATCACCTATGATCATCAGGAATTATAATAATATTACCTCTTCCCTTCTTGAACTTCTCCACAAGTCCCCGGTTCTCAAGGTCTGAAACGATCAGGCTTACCTTTGCTTCAGAATAGCTCAGTTTTGCACGCAGGTCCTTCTGGGTGATCCGACCACCACTCGAACGTATAATATCAAGAACTTCCTGCAGGTCCGAAGGCAATGGGACCTTCCCCTCCACTTCAGAAACTTTAGGTGCTTCAGGCATATCGGAAACTTCAGAAACTTCCGGTTTCGATCCTTCTGCACCTTCCGATTCTTCTGTTTCATCAGTTTCATCTGATACAACTACTGGGGGTTCAACTTTAGTTTCCATATCTGCCAGTTTTGCCACATCATCAGCCACAGGAGGAATTTGCCCCCCTTCATCCGCCTCATTCTTTCCGTTCTTCTTTGAGAACAGGTAAAGACCGGTTCCGGCCATTAAAAGAATAATAAGACCTGCAACATAGTATAGTGTACTATCATCTGCTCCATTTTCAATTGCTTCTGAATCAGCTTCCAATGAAGTGGTAATGTTCAAAAGATCAGAGTCTTCGGTAAGATCACTATCATATGAAGGAAGAAGGATCAGGTCTATAATATAATCGCCATCATCGTTGATGGTTATAGTCTCCTGCGTAGAAGCTGTGAGCGTGTTGTTCTCATAATAACTTGCTGTTATCATGTATTCACCCGGTGCCAGGTTCATGGAATACACACCATATTTCGCCACTATGGACTGTGGCGGCGTGGTGTTCACTTCAATGATCACATTCTCCATCAGCTGGAAAGTATCCCACTCATAGATGGCACCATGAATGGTAGCTGTTCCTTCGGCACTTACCGGAACTGCTGAAAAGAGGCATGCTAAAATACATACGCTGAAAACAAATAAGGTTCTGATCATCACAGTCCAACAATATCGGACTCAACTAATATAGTTTATTGTTGTTCTCGAACCTATTTTCAGATCATTTTCATTAAAGGTCGCAATACAGAGCGCATATCGCCGGGGACCGGATATGGGAACAACAGTAAAATCGGTAGAAAAACCGACTTTAAAGTATTAATTCACAATAAAAAGCTTATTTAAGCTTAGTTTTAGTAAATAAACCATCATCACGTTTTATTACAAATATAATGCTTGAATGTGCCTGCAAATTATAAGTGGTGATTATCTGAAAGATAATATATAAAGTAAACTTATATTTAAAGATACCAAATATTGGTTTGTAAGTTAATTTGATAATAATGGAGGAATCCAGAATGAAGAGAGGAACGATGAAAGGTTTTGCAATTATTGCTGCTGTGCTGATGGTAGTCAGCTTACTTCCTATGACAGCACTTGCAGATAATGGAAATGGATTTGAGAATGCACCCGGGCAGATGAAAAAGAATGCTACCGGTGAGACGGTAGGCCTACAGGATCAGGACAGAATAAGGACACAGGACAGGACAAATATTCAGGATGCCAAGAACGACTACAACAAGATGACATCTGAGTTCCAGATGATAAAGAGAAATCAGGCAAGAGGTCAACTTACAACTGATCAAATGGTCAACGAATCTAAAGATTACCTCAATGGCACTATCGACTACATGGTACTTCGTCTTGAGAATATCAAAGATGAAGCTGAGTACACGCCAGAAGTAAACGCTACAATTAATGCGTACATCGCAGAACTCGAAGATATCAGAACAGATGTTGAGGAAGCTGAAACAAGAAAGGACCTCTCAGATGCGATGAAGGATATTAGGAAGCTCTGGAAAGATGCAATAAAGGACATTAGAAAAAGCACAAGAGAGAAAGTGAACGATGGACTTGAAAATTACCTTGAGAAATCCGATGATGTTTCCGAACGTCTACAAGAAGAAGT
This sequence comes from Methanococcoides vulcani, assembly GCF_900111645.1. Lineage (GTDB taxonomy): Archaea > Halobacteriota > Methanosarcinia > Methanosarcinales > Methanosarcinaceae > Methanococcoides > Methanococcoides vulcani. The sequence goes on along the minus strand of NZ_FOHQ01000001.1, from coordinate 472,192 downwards.
CGACCAAATGGAAGATGGAGAGGAAGCTGCTGAACTCCAGGAACTTCTCGATGAATACAACACTCTGATAGCTGAAGCTAAGGCACTACTGGAAGAAGGAAACCTTGAGGATGCAATCGATAAAACCAAAGACGCCAACGAGGTTCTTAAAGAGATCTTGGGTGATATGAAGGAGTCCAGAGATGGGTATGTAAGCATGACAGGCGAGGGTGCCCTCAATGCAAAGGGTGACGGCACCATCGTTCTTTCCGGTCAGCTTAACGTCACCATCAATGCAACAGATGCAATGCTTGTGATCAAGCACCTTGCAGGGGATGCAGAAATTGATGTCACCGGAGCAGAATATGATCTCGTGAATGAAGAGACAGAAGACGGATGCTGTGCCTATGTATATGATAACTTCACAGGTGACGCCCTCATTAACGGAACAAGGCTTACCGTCATGGTAAGTGGAGAAGATCTTACAGTCTTCGCAGAAGGAACCGGAAGTGCTTCACTCTCAGGAGAAGGAACATATCAGGTCGGTGAAGGTGACGAAGCAGTCGAGATGGAGTTTGCAAGTGAAGATGTAGAAATGCAAACTGAAGAGAGCGACGATGACGAAAACGGTGCAGATGACGACACCGCCGATGACGGAAACAATACAGACAACAACAGCACCGTTGATGGAAACAATACAGACAACAACAGCACCGTTGATGGAAACAATACAGACAACAACAGCACCGTTGATGGAAACAATACGGATGGGGTGCAATAATGGTCAGCTTTAAGCACATTGGAATAATCGCCGTACTTCTCATCGGACTTGCCTTCTCTGGTTGTGTAGGAGATCAGGCTGCAGACGATGAGGTTGATGCTGAGGCACCAACTGCAGACGAGATACTTGCAGAGGAAGGGGTCGGACTGACCGATTCAGAGATAGAGGATCTCGAAAGTGACCTTGACGAACTGGAAGCCACACTTTCAGAGCTTGATGAGGACGAGAACCTGACCATCGAAGAGGTCTGAACTGATTGCAGTTCAGTCTTCTTTTCTTTTCTTTCCTTTTTTTATCGTACACAAACCAATCCTGCTAGTAACATTGTCAAAAGGAACAATATTGCAAAACCCATAATTGTATAGATAGTTTTTACACCATTTCCAGAACTTCTTTTAATCATGTACATACCACCGTAATTATTTTGTTTTTGAACGAAGTGAAACTTTATAAATTTAATCCATGTATGAGAAATATATTAGGCGATGTTGAGAAGGGAGGATCACTCGATCGTACCAAACTATTTATATAGAATTATAATTCAATGGATTACAGGGTATGTGTGGATATATTAATGGTAGTTGATCCAATCAACTAAATAAACATCCACCCCAAAATGAGGTAGAAAATGAAGAATATGTTTAAGACCACATTATTGCTGGCATCCCTGACAGGACTCCTGATCGTTGTGGGTCGTCTTATTGGCGGCACTACCGGTATGTTCATAGCTTTTGCTTTTGCGATCGTCCTGAACTTCGGTAGTTACTGGTACAGTGACAAGATCGTCCTGAAGATGTATCATGCAAAAGAGGTCACAGAATCTGAAAGTCCGAAACTGTATGAGATCGTCCGCAACCTTGCAATGCGTGCAGACCTCCCAATGCCTAAAGTGTACATTGTGGAGACATCCATGCCAAATGCATTTGCAACCGGAAGAGATCCTAAACATGCAGCAGTTGCAGCCACCACAGGTATCATGAACCTGTTGACACCGGAAGAGATCGAGGGTGTACTGGCACACGAGCTTGCACATGTAAAGAACCGTGACACACTTATCAGTGCAGTTGCAGCAACTGTTGCAGGTGTAATCACAATGCTTGCAACATGGGCAAGATGGGCTGCTATCTTCGGCGGCATCGGAGGCAGGGACGACAATGGAGGAAGCAATATCGTAGGATTCATTGCACTTGCAATTGTGGCACCAATAGCTGCGACCATAATCCAGCTTGCGATCTCCCGATCACGTGAATTCGCAGCAGATGCAGAAGGAGCACGCATATCACAGAAACCATGGGCACTTGCCAGCGCGCTCTCCAAACTGGAATCCGGTACACAGAACTACCACCCACGCAGGAACGACGTACAGCCTTCCGAGAACACGGCACATATGTTCATCGTCAACCCTCTGAGAGGTAGCTCACTGATGAAACTTTTCAGGACACACCCACCCACAGAAGAAAGGATCCGTCGTTTGAACGCAATGTAAGATAATTAGAACATGAAAATATCTGCCTGGCCGGGATCGGTCAGGTGGATAACTCTTATTCCACTGGCTTCCAGCTCATTTGACAGCTTATACCTGTGACAGTTTTTCGGATTTTTCTCAGCACACATAAGGACGATATCAGAGCCGTTGCTATTGATCTCTTTCATCTTGCCGGTCAATTTTGCGAAATAGCCCCTGAACTCATTCGTTCTCATATAATCGGTATAGCTTTCTTCCCGCAAGCCTCCAAGCCCGGGACAATGAGAATAAGCAATATTATATTTCGGCAGCACGATCTCGAGGTTCTCTTTATTGAACTCTTCACGTACCGAATGCGGATAGCTGCGAATATCAACCAGGCAGGAGAGGTCATACTGTTGTAGAATATCGATAAATTCTTCCAGTGACCTGTTTCCGTAGCCAATGGTATAGCATCGGGCATCTTCATCCATCGGGATGACTGAAGGTATGTGAAGTTTATTACCTTTTCTGTATTACATTATCAGCAAAGCTTAGTTCATCGATAGAGCAAAGTGCTATTCCCCTTCGTGACGATTCCCGGATTATTTTTAAATAGATAGCTATATTAGAGGATAATGCTTATTTTAGTACATTATAGGGAGAATTTGTCATGACGCAGGATGCGGCAATTGGAAGGATCATAAAAGCTCAGACCATCAGTGATGCATGGTACCGCGGGCTCAATGTACTATGGAATCACGGTAAGGTCATTACAGATGAGAGAGGAAGCCAGATACGAGAGTTCATGAACCTGATGGTCGTGATAGATGATCCGTACAGGGACGAGATCCCTGCAGATATCGCATGGAACCATGAAAGGCTGGAAGAGTATGCAAAGCAGCTTATCACTGGTGAAAATGCACAGGATTTCGAATATACATATGGCCAGAGGCTTCGCAACTGGGACGATAAAGTCGACCAGATCGCTTATGTTATTGAAAAACTGAAAAACAACAGGACGACCCGAAGAGCTACAGCAGTCACATGGATCCCGACCGTGGACACCCATGTTGATGAAGTACCCTGTATGATAATTGATGATTTTAAGATAAGGGATGAAAAGGTCCACCTCACAACAGTATTCCGCAGCCACGACTTTGCAGGGGCTTATCCCGCTAATCTCTATGGCCTTTCAAAGCTTCTTGAATACGTTGCCGAACATGTAGGACTAGCAGCAGGAACCATCACCACCGTGAGCATCTCTGCACATATATATGACCATGACTGGGACAAGATCGAGAACATTGTAAAAGGGGTGCAGTAAATGAAAGTAACAGTTGGAAGATCCAGTGTGCATGGCGAGGTATTCGCACCACCTTCAAAGAGCTACACTCACAGGGCTATCGCCATAGCTGCCCTTTCAAGAGATGCAATCGTCCACAGACCACTGCTATCTGCAGATACACAATCCACTATCCGCGCCAGTGAGATGTTCGGTGCATACATCGAAAAGGAGGGAGAAGACCTCCTGATCAGCGGTGTGGATGGTGTTCCGGAAGTCCCCGAGGATGTAATAGATGTAGCAAATTCAGGAACCACACTTCGGTTCATGACCGCCATCTCTGCACTTACCGAGGGAACTACTGTGCTTACAGGCGATAATTCCATAAGGTCAAGACCTAATGACCCTCTTCTCAGGGTCCTGAACGACCTTGGGGTTGATGCCTATTCTACCCGTAACAATGGGTGTGCACCAATTGTGGTCACCGGCGGCCTTACAGGCGCTATTGTCAAGATTGACGGGTCCATCAGTTCACAGTTCATATCAGCATTACTGCTCGCATGCCCGCTTACAAAGAACAGTACGACCCTCTCTATCAAGGGCGAACTAAAATCCAAACCTTATATCGATGTCACACTGGATGTTATTGAAAAAGCAGGTGTTGAGATCCTCGTTGAAGACAATCACAACCCTAAGTTCATCATTCCCGGAAACCAGAGATATAACCTTCAGGAATACACCGTACCTGGTGACTTCTCATCTGCATCATATCTTCTTGCAGCCGCTGCAATGACAAACTCCAGCGTGACCGTCAAGAACCTGTTCCCTTCGATGCAGGGCGATATAGCCATCATAAACATACTGAAAGAGATGGGTGCAAATATCTACTGGGACATGGAAGCAGGAACGGTAACTGCAAGAGGTGGAGAGCTTCATGGTATCACCATGGATGCAGGTGCCACCCCGGATCTTGTGCCCACAGTTGCGGTCCTTGGTGCCATGGCAAAGGGTGAGACCATAATCGCCAATGCTGAGCATGTACGCTACAAGGAGACGGACAGGCTTCATGCAATGGCTGTGGAACTTGAGAAGATGGGAATCTTTTGCAGGGAAGAAAAGGATACCCTGACCATAAGAGGAGGGGAATTCACAGGTGCAGAAGTACATGGATGGCACGACCATCGTATCGTAATGGCCTTGACACTTGCAGGCATGGTTGCCGGTAATACCATTATCGATACCGCAGAATCCATCTTCATCTCATACCCGAACTTCTTTGATGCAATGCGTTCAATAGGCGCTGACGTTATTCTTAGTGAGCAATGAGAACGAACCATTGTTCATTTTATTCTTTTACTTTTTGAGTTGTTCCCATGATCTATGATGTTGTTGTGGTCGGAGCCGGACCTACAGGATCCACAGCTGCACGTTATGCTGCCAGATACGGTGCAAAGGTGCTCATGATCGAGGAACACTCATCTATTGGCACACCCGTGGAGTGCACCGGACTATTAAGTACACGTGCTGTAGCTGAATGTGATATTGCACCTGATGACGATTTCGTATTGAACAGTGTACGTGGTGCTTTTGTCCATTCGCCAAATGGGACCTGTCTTCCCATAGACGGCAGGAAGACAAAGGCATATGTCGTTTCCAGAAAGATGTTTGACCGAACCCTTGTTTCAATGGCAGTGGATTCCGGTGCAGAACTGATGCTAAAGGGACGTGTGACCGGGCTTCAGGAGAAGGACGGCATGCAGGTCCTTTCAGTAATGCATATGGGAAGAACCATAAACATAAAAGTGAGGGTTGTCATCGGAGCAGACGGCGTAAAGAGCAATGTCGCCAGATATGCAGGCCTGGGAAGAGTTGACAGGATCCTGTCAGGAGTACAGATAGAAGCACCCTACCGATCAAAAGACGATGATTTTGTAGAGCTGTTCGTTGGATCGAATGCACCTGGTTTTTTTGCATGGACCGTACCTGTCAGTGAGGATATATCAAGAATAGGACTTGCTGTTGAACCTGGAAATGAGCAAAATGCAATAAACTACCTCAAAGGAGTTATTTCTTCGAACCCTCAGCTTTCCACTGGCCACTCCAGATGTATGCTTGACCTTGTGGTGGGTGGAATACCTATCGGCCCTCTTAAACGAACCTACAAGGATGGCATACTCATTGCAGGAGATGCTGCAGGACAGGTAAAACCAACTTCAGGAGGCGGCATCTACACAGGAGCTGCCTGTGCGAAGATCGCAGGTGAAGTTGCAGCAAAAGCAGTACTTGATGGCGATGTTTCCGGAGAGAGGCTCAGTTCATACGAAAAACGATGGCAGGCCGAACTTGGCCGTGAACTTGGTATCGGAATGAAGATACATGATTTCGTCGGCGGACTAACCGATGATCAGCTGGATGACCTGATAACATCGATGAACAATCCTGCGATACTTGAAATGATCACAAAATATGGGGATATGGATCATCCCTCAATATTGATCAGAAAGTTGTTGAATCCAATGAATTCAAGGCATTTGATAGGCGTGTGCAGAGCTTTTGCAAAAGCAGTACTATGACCTTTTTTGTGTAGTGACTTTTTTACTTTTCAGTATATGCTGACACCTTTGACACCTTGAAGATTCAGGATGTCACTAACAAGTTCACCGGGGATCTTTGAGTCGGTGATGATGGTCAGTTTTGCTTCATTATTAAAATGCGGATCATCCGATACTGCCTGCCTGATGCTGAGACCGTGATCGGAAATTACCTTCGAAACATTAGAAAGGATACCTATATTTGCAGCATCTTCCGGCGTGATTATAATAACACCAAGGCCCAGGGACGGAGCAACATCACGAAGGAATGGTATTGATTTTACATTCTGGAAAATATTAGTCAGAAGTTCGTCTGTGAGAATGGTATCTGTAGTAGCATCGACCACCCTGCGATCTACGCCTGCTTCTTTTGCCAGTTGTGTATGAGGGATCTCAATTGAACCGGATGTCACTTTTCCTTCATCATTCACCTGAAATCCACGTTCAAAAAGGATCTTTATGACCTTTTGCTGTGCAGGATGCTTTTCGAACTTTTTGAGTACTGTGCTCCACATGTTTACCATCTTGTTTCCCAAATTATAAAGATTTAAGCTCTGATTCATACAAAAAAGCAGTTAATAAATGTTCCGTTGCTACATGGACTCCAAAAACTATAGAATATTCCTTCCAAATTATTTTGAGGGTAAAAAAGAAAGACATTTTAAGGATAAAGTATTACAGGAATAAAATCAAAGAGAAAACTCAATCAGATGATGATGTTTTTTACAGGCAGGTTCCTATTCAAAAAACGGACTGTTCTTAAACCGTTTTGTCACTAAGAAATATAAAGGACCTGTAAATGGCTTAAACTACAAAGTTTCACAGTCGATTACGTTCAAGGAGGTATTTTATGAATATATACAAAACTTATGAGGATCTTCCAAAGGTCAAGCTCCCAAAGGGGCAGGAAGTAAGCATAAGTGACAGTACCATTCGTGATGGGGCACAGATGCCAGGTATTGTCTTAAAGGCAGATCACAAATTCAGGATATACGAGTTTCTGCATCAGATAGGAATTGAAAAACTGGAAACATTCGTCTACAATGAGCGTGACAGGAACGCTATTAAGATGATGTTCGACAGGGGCTATGAATCACCTGAGATCACCGGATGGGCAAGAGCCGTACCTGCAGATATAGACATGGTCCTGGATATTGAGGATATCGAAGAGACAGGAATATTGATGTCAGTCTCTGATGCACATATCCTGGATAAGATGGGACTCCCCAGCAGGGAAGCAGCAGAAGAGAAGTACCTGAACACACTACAGTATGCAGTGGATCATGGTCTTCGTACCCGTGCACATATTGAGGATATGACACGAGCTGACAATACTCATTTTGTATATCCGCTTATCGAAAAGATACTTGAGATCGATCCGGATTGTACGATCCGTCTTTGTGATACAATTGGTTTTGGAGTTCCATTTATAGATGTGGATGAACCATTCGGCATACCTGAGATGGTGAAACACTTAAAAGAAGACCTTAATGCAAAGAACATTGAGACACATTGCCACGATGATTTTGGTCTGGCAGTTGCCAACTCTATCGCAGGATACTGGCACGGTGCAAACTGGTCCAATGTAACTTTCCTCGGTATTGGTGAAAGGGCCGGAAATGCGGAGATGGAGAAGTTGTTGCTGTTCCTTAGCCGTCGTGTTGAAGGTTTTGACAAATATAACCTTGAATGCCTTGCAGAGTTTGGAAAGTTCATGCAGACGGAAATCGGGATCAGGATCCCAAGGAACAAGTCTGTCGTAGGGAAAAATGTTTTTGCTCACGAATCAGGCATCCACACTGCAGGCGTCATCAAGAACCCATTCACCTACGAACCATATCCACCGGAGATCGTAGGTGGAAAGAGGGCTTTCCTTATAGGCGATTCATCAGGTATCGAAGTACTTCGTTTCAAAGTACAGGACACACTGAACGACCTTATGGGAGTTCAGATAACCGTCGAAAAGAACGACCCACGTCTGAGGTCTATCCAGAGCGACATACATGAACTGTATGACAAGGAAAAGCGTGTTTCCTGTATCTCTGATGAAGAGATACAGGCATACGTCGAGAAGTATTTCCTCTTCGAGCCTATCGTCGAAAAGAACATGGGAAGAAAAACGATCTAAAGCTTGTCCGCTTTTTAGCGGATAAGTATACCTTTTTTTTAAGATCGGCAATATTGAATTTTTAGGTAATCTCAGTATTGAATTGCTCTTTTTTTCACAGGAACCTTATCAAGAAAGAGCTTTGTTGAAGAACAAGATCACCCATCGTTCGAATTGACAATAACATCTTCCCCCAGGATCTTTCTTTGTGTTTCACGTTTTGAGCTTTCAAAGCGCTCTTGCATTGCGGGTTTCTTGCTGCCGACCCATTTATCCATTATCACACAAGTTACGAGATCACCTGTGACGTTCACGGATGTGCGACTCATATCAAGGATCCTGTCCACCCCGATAATAAGTGCTATACCTGCAGTTGGTATCCCAACACTGCTCAGTATCATGGCAAGTATCACTATCCCAACTCCCGGTGTAGAAGGAGTACCGATCGAAGCACCTACTACGGTGATCATGACCAGCAGAAGAGCACCAAAACCAAGTTCCACACCAAACACCTGCGCGAGGAAAACTGCTGCTATACTCTGGTAAAGAGCTGTACCATTCATGTTTATAGTTGCACCCAGTGGAATGACAAATTGGGAAATGGAAGGTCTTACACCTAACTTTTCCTCGGCGGTCTTGATGGACAAAGGCATGACTACAGCAGAACTGGATGTTGAGAATGCAAGTAATAATACATCCCTTACAGATCCCAGGAAATCAATAGGACCTTTTCTTAAAATTATGAAAACTGTCAGCAGGTAAACGGCAAGTAGCGATAAAAGCCCTAAAAATACAGTTCCCACATAGACCAGCATTCCCAGAAGTGCATCGATCCCGAGATTCAACGTGAACTTGCTTATAAGACCAAAAACAGCTAGCGGTGCAAGCAACATGCTCCATCGCACAACTGTCATGCTAACTTCCTGAAGTGAACCCAGAAGGTCAAGCAGGGGTTTTGATTGTGTGGGAGACATCGAAACCAGGGCCAGACCTATTATAATTGAGAAGACCACCACCTGAAGCATTTGTCCGGTAGCTAGTGATCCAAGCGGATTAGTAGGCAGGATGGTAGTGACCATTCCAGGAACATCTGCAATACCAGGAGTTGTGACAGCACCTTCGTTGACCTCAGGGATTTCCGACCCCATTGTCCCCTGAACCAGGTCGCTGCTGATATAATTACCCGGACCTATCACTAAAGCAAGGCTAAGACCGATCAGTATGGCAATTGCTGTGGTTGCGAGAAAATATCCAACCGTACGCAACCCGATCATTTTGAGTTGCTCCATGTCCTCACCGGCAGCAATACCCCGGATAATAGATGCAAAAACAAGAGGAACAACTATCATCTGCAACAGTGCCAGAAAAATATAACCCGGTAATGCCAGCCATTCGCCGATGGTATATGAAACATCCTGACCCACCAATCCGGTCGATGGTCCAAGTACCAGACCGGTGATGATTCCAAGGAACATTCCAAGAAGTATCTTGAGCCATAGCCTGCCTTTAACCAATGATTGCAGCTGGAAGCTCAGATATTTCAATGAACGAGGATGAATGAGGGAAAGTGGCTCGGGAATACGATATCTGTTTGGCATGATCACGAATTGAATTACGAGTTCTTTGGATTGAAGTGATAATTAGATGTACAAACAGCGACCTGTCTTTTTACAGGTCCCTATAATAATAGTCGTTCTGTACGATTTAAAGTCTTTGAACGAAACTTATATTGGATTTTCTTCGAAGGAATTCGAGGGTTCGAATCCGACCCCCCGCATAGTAAGTCGGGGATATAGGTAAGTCTATTTTTTTGTACGCTAGATTTTTGTAAAGCTAGAATTCTTGTGTAAAATAAATATAATCTATGCCTAAAATTAGTAACAATTGTTACTAATCCAGTTTCCAAAAAAAAAATATAAGTACTTTGAAAAACCACATTTAAATATAGAATAAATTTTGTAGATATCTTCTTAATTATTTGATGGTGGGAAATAATGAGAATTAGACAAAGTCTACTGATTTGTTTTGCAATGGTTTTTGTTTTTTTGGTAATGGCCGTAGGTACAGTAGCAGCAATTGAGATACATGTGTACCCTGGGGATTCTATCCAGAGTGCCATAAACGCGGCAACTGACGGGAATACAATCATTGTTTATCCAGGAACCTATACAGAGAACGTAGATGTGGACAAGGAGTTGACCATAAAATCACAATCTGGGAATCCTAGTGATACTATTGTTCAGGCTGCCTCTTCAACTGATCATGTATTCCATGTGACTGCGGATTATGTGACTATTAGTGGCTTTAATGTAACAGGTGCTAATTTTGGTTGGCCATATTCTGGAATATATCTTGCCGGGTTGTTTGAGAACTGTAATATTAGTAATAACGATGCATCGTACAACTATTACGGCATCTATCTGACGGGTTCCTACTACAACGAGCTGAACAATAACAATGCATCGTACAACTATTACGGCATCCATCTGGAGGATTCCTACGTCAACGAGCTGAGCAATAATATAGCTTCGGATAACAAGTACGGCATCCGTCTGTCTCATTCCAGCAACAACAACCTGACCAGCAACACGGTGTTGAACAACGACGACGGCATCTATCTGTACCATTCCAACGCCAACGAGCTGAACAACAACAATGCAAACTCGAACAAAGATAGCGGCATCCATCTGGAGGGTACATTCTACAATACGCTGAATAATAATATTGCATCGTACAACGACGGGAACGGCATCCTTCTGCAGGAATCCAACTACGATAACATCATCTACAACAACACCGCATCGAACAACGACGCAAACGGCATCCTTCTGCAGTATTCCAACGCCAACGAGCTGAACAATAACAATGCATCGAACAACTATTGCGGCATCTATCTAGATGAATCCTGCAGCGAAAACACGCTGATCAATAATATTGCATCGTACAACGATGATTACGGCATCTATCTGAGGAGATACAACTACTATAACATCATCTACAACAATTATTTCAATAATACAAACAACGCTTATATTTCTACTCACAGGTTCGGAAACGTCTGGAACACCACCAATTCCTCAGGTCCAAACATCATTGGCGGTCCTTTCCTTGGTGGGAACTGCTGGGCAAAACCGGATGGTAGAGGGTTCAGCCAGCTTGTTGTTAATTTAGATGGAGATGGATTCTGTGATTGGCCATACGTACTACTCGATGCGAACAATATAGACTACTTGCCGCTTTATATGCCAAAGACAATCACTGTGGACGATCTCAGAGATGATTGCCCAGATGCAGATTACACCACGATACAGGCTGCTATAGATAATGTAATTACAACTGATGGGGATACTATCATTGTCTACCCGGGAACGTATACAGAAAACGTGGACGTGTACAAGCGACTGAACATCACCTCAACAGGTGGCGCTGCCGTCACGCATGTCACTGCCGCATCCCCCGGTGATCATGTCTTCGAGGTTACCGCTGACTGGGTGACCATCACCGGTTTCAATGTGAGCAGCGCTACAGATACTAATAAAGCAGGCATCTGGCTGTCTTGGTATTCCACCAACAACAACCTGACCAGCAACACGGCGTCGGACAACTATTACGGCATCCTTCTGGTATCTTCCAGCAACAACACGCTGACCAGCAACACGGCATCGGGCAATTACCGCGGCATCTATCTGGAGGCATCCAGCAACAACAACCTGACCAGCAACAAGGTGTTGAACAATACCGGCAGCGGCATCCGTCTGTCTTCTTCCAGCAACAATTTCATCTACAACAACCACTTCAACAACACTGCCAATACTTTTTTTACCGGGACCAATACTAACAATGTCTGGAATACCACCAATTCCTCAGGTCCAAACATTGTTGAAGGACCTTATCTGGGTGGGAACTACTGGGCAACACCTTACAACGATGGGTTCAGCCAGACCTGTGTTGATGTTGATGTGGGAGGTAATGATATATGCGACGTACCCTATTGGATTGCATCGGGTCACGTGGACTATCTGCCTCTGGCTGCACCAGCAGCCACCATCACAGTCGCTGACGATTTAATACAATATCCGGACGCAGATTATACATCAATACAGGATGCTGTGGAAGCTCCAACTACATTTAATGGGTATACCATCCTTGTGTATCCAGGCACGTACTATGAGAATGTGAACGTGAACAAGCAACTGAACATCACTTCAACCGATGGCGCTGCCGTCACGCATGTCACCGCCGCATCCTCCAGCGATCATGTCTTCGAGGTTACCGCTGACTGGGTGACCATCAGCGGGTTCAAGGTGAGCGGCGCTTCAGGTAGTGGTAAAACAGGCATCTATCTGTGGTCTTCCAGCAACAGCACGCTGACCAGCAACATGGTGTCGAACAATGATAACGGCATCGTTCTGAATGATTCCAGCAACAACAACCTGACCAGCAACACGGTGTCGGACAATCTCTTCGGCATCAATCTGCGTAGTTCCAGCAACAACAACAACCTGACCAGCAACACGGTGTTGAACAACTACAACGGCATCTATCTGAGAGATTCCAGCAACAACAACCTGACCAGCAACACGGTGTTGAACAACGACGACGGCATCTATCTGTACCATTCCAATGATAATCTCATCTACAACAACCACTTCAACAACACTGACAATACTGACTTTAGGGGGACCAACACAGGCAATGACTGGAACACCATAGAGACCGAAGGCACGAATATCATGGGTGGTCATAATCTTGGCGGCAACTTCTGGGCAACTCCTTACAACGACGGATTCAGCCAGACAAATGTAGATACGAATGATGATGGTTTCTGTGATTCACCCCTAAATAAATATGCTATTCATTCAAACAATATCGACTTCCTGCCACTTGCAGATACACTAACAATCACTGGCACATGTCCTGTAGATCTAGAAGTCGTGGATCCAGAAGGATTAATAATCAATAAACAAACAAATCAGATCCCTGGAGCAACTTATACGGAAACCGACATAAATGGGGATGGTGATTCAGATGACCGCATATTAATTCCAGCTCCAAAACCAGGGAATTACCAAATAAAAATAATTCCAGAGCCAGATGCAGAGCCCACAGATACCTATACCCTTGAGGTCTCGACAAGAGGCACTAGCATAATCTTATGCAAAGAGGTCACTGTTGGTGATATACCAGACCAGCCTTATACCGTTGAGGTAACAGATGAAGGAGTATATTCGTTTTTACTGCCTCCTGTGGCTGATTTCACTGCCAATGTTACTTCAGGCAAAGCTCCAATGACAGTTCAGTTTACAGATTTCTCAAGCAATGCAACCTCATGGGAATGGGATGTGAATGGAGATGGCATAGTTGATTACACTACTCGGAATCCGATTCACACCTACGATATGCCTGGAATCTATGATGTATCATTGAATGCCAGTAATCTGAATGGAAGTCACACTGAGACAAAGATAGGTTACATTTCAGTCGAAGAATATCCGGTGCTAACCACCCTTCTTTTACTGACAGTAGTTGTGCTTGGAATTGCGATTGTGCTTTTCCTGAGAAGAAAGCGGGATTGAGTTAAGTGGAATCACTTCAGATTCCACATACTCAAAAACGATTATGTGCTGTTTGGATGGGATTGTTTGTATTCTTCAATTTCTTCCCACTTTAACTGTAAGTCTTATTTTAGCCAATTTTTATATTTGTATTGTAACACCACTTAATGATTATGCTGCAACAAACCAAGGTCTAATTCTAATAATTGGAATACTTGCTGCAGGAGTTCTCTCAAATCTTGGTAAAATTAAAAATTTGTTTGAGTATCTGTTTGAATCATTGAGAAATTTGTAAATCCAAACTTTAATTTTGCTAAATTTTATGGGCAGTCTGGTTGTGTGAGACGTGTACACAAAAATCAAGAATTTAAGATTAAATGTTATCAAACTCAATTTTTTTTAATGAGAACTTGTCATGTACAACCATATTTTTTTTGATGTGTCTGCTGTCCAAGGAGTAAATATTCCAACACAATTCCTCAATTATTGTACTACTCTTGATGTCTTTAGAGGGTGTACATGTTGTAGTGGGGATCAAACATTAAAAGGGTAAATGATGTAAGGTGGAAGTCTTAAAATGAGATTGATAGACACGATTATTACAACAATTCGAAGTTTTATAGTAAGATCGATGAAGAAGATTCTTGATATGCCTTTCAACATAAACAAGCTTCATGAACTCAACCACTTTCCTCTTTCCAACAAGATGATGGCTAAGCTCTCTTGCCTTCAGCAACAGTACAGATCCCCAAGAACTATTCTTCTTCCTGTACTCAACTTTCCCATTCATCATAGCATTGAACTCTTCAGTAACCTTCCTTGCTCCTGTTGGTTTAAGTCTCAATGAAAAACTTTCAGTCCTGATAAAGTCCTTGTTATCCATAGCTCCTTTTTCAATCAGGTTCATAACAGCAAGATCCACAATGAACCTGAAAGGTTCTTGGAGATCATAAGCAAGACTGTACTTGCTCTGATTCATCTCATGAAGGAAACCAACATGAGCATCAAGACCAACTGAATTTATGGCTCTCAGGCATTCAGATTCAAGCAGAGCATAGCCATAATTGAGCATGACATTGACTTGATCTCCTGCTCCATTTGCCCTTCTGAAATTATCTGTTCTTACCTTGAAATCGTATTGTTCAGGAATAGCTTTTGCGTATTCATTCCAGTACTTCCATGCAATTCCACCTTCAACACCAAGTATTTCCCTTATGGATGTGGCATTCTCAAGTCTGGCCTTATCATCAGTAAAATCGTATTCGACTTCAGGATACCTTTGTTTAAGGTAATCAAGGACAGCTTCCGATTTGGCTATTTTGGCTTCAATGAACTTTTTAGCAAGGTTTACCCTTGTATCCTGATCTTCATAAACATGGTACTGTGCGAACTTTGTCTTAACATTGGTACTTTCAGAAGGAAGCATTGTCGTCAGTAACTTGCCGTTCCAGTCCAACATAGTGATTTGTACATTGTGCTTAATCAGCCATCTGATAGCTTCAAGGCTCAAAGATCCACTTCTTCCATATACAACAATGCTATCAACATCCATCCTTTTTGGAGAGAACTAATTCAAATAATAAATCATGGTACAAACAAAGAAAGTTGGCATTAGAAAGGGATCTCAATAAATGCAAGATTTGTGAATCTACTGAAAAATTGCATGTCCATCATATAACGCCCTTTAAAGAATCAAAATCACACGAAATTAATAATTTAATTACTTTGTGTGGTCAATGTCATGTGATTGTAGGCAAAAATAAACTTTGGATTTCTGCTCATTGGGTAGACTATGATCCAAAAAAGGTTTTCCATAACGTCATCTCAAAATATTTGCACATAGTTTCTGAAATGGGATACGAAGTTGCTGTTGGTAAAGGAGCCTCCTCATATAATGGCCCATTTGTAGTATGGAAATTTGGGGAAAAGGGAACTTTAGACATTAAACGCGATGAAAAGCTTGAGGAAAAATAACAAGGTAAATCGATTTACTCTTTTTTACAAACTTTTCTTATTTAATGGAAGAGTGGCATTTTTACGACTTACCTATATCCCCGCACATTAAGTCAGGGATATAGGTAACTGTAAAAAACCGAACTCTCAAAATTTAATTATGTATGTGCAATTCAAAATATTATATTCCTAGCTAAAATTTGGAAAGCAATTTTATTACTACTATTCAGTTTTGACAAATTATTGTAATAGACATAACTTATTCAATAGATGCCCGTTAACGCCGTTAACTTTCAAACAGTTCCAAACACATTTAACTGAAAAAGTCGAACACTTATATACATAATAAAAATTCGGTATGTATATTCTTAATTATTTGGTGGTGAAAATGATGAGAATTAAACAAAGTATACTGATCTGTTTTGGAATGGCTTTAGCTTTAATGACCGTAGGAACTGCATCAGCAGATGTGTGGAATGTGTACCCTGGAGATTCTATCCAGGATGCCATAGATGCTGCAAGCAACGGTGACACGATTATTGTCCATACAGGAGATTCCATTCTGGATGCTATATATGTAGAACATGTGGTTGTGGACAAGGAGATAACAATCAAATCTTCGAGTCATGCTATTGTTTTGGCTGACGCTCCGGACGTTGATACCTTCAACGTGACTGCAAACAATGTAACTATCGATGGTTTTTGTGTACTTGGTACCACAACTGCTGCTGGAATATATCTTGACGGAGTTGAAGGATGTACAGTCACTAACAACGTCTTATTAAACAACAACTACGGCATCCATCTGGATGATTCCAGCAACAACACGCTGACCAGCAACACGGCGACGGACAACGACTTCGGCATCCATCTGGATGATTCCAGCAACAACACGCTGACCAGCAACACGGCGTCGGACAACGGTAACGGCATCAAATTGGGGAACTCCAACAGCAACAACCTGACCAGCAACACGGCATCGAACAATACCGGACACGGCATCTATCTGCGTAATGCCAGCAACAGCACGCTGATCAGCAACACGGCGTCGAACAATGGCTGGGGCGGTATCTACCTGGATTCTTTGAACAATAACAACACGCTGACAAATAACACTGCATCGGACAATGACCGTGGCATCTATCTGTACTTGTCCAGCAACAACAACACGCTGACCAGCAACACTGCAAACTCGAACAACAGAGACGGCATCTTTCTTGTGGAATCCAGCAACAACACACTGACCAGCAACACGGCATTGAACAACGGTAACGGCATCAATCTGTATTCTTCCAGCAACAACAACCTGACCAGCAACACGATGTCGGACAATTATTATGGCATCTCTCTGTACTTGTCCAGCAACAACATCATCTACAACAACTGCTTCAACAACACGAATAACGTTGCTGAAGATGGTACCAACATCTGGAACTCAACTGAGATGGTGACCTATACCTACAATGGTAGCAACTACGTGAACTACACAGGTAACTATTACGCCAACGACTACGCCAACAACTCGAGCAACGACGTCGATGGTGACGGTATTGGTGACACGCCATATGGTAATGACAGCTATCCACTGATGTTCTGTCCGGTTATTATTGAAACACCTACCCCAACTGAGGAACTAGAAACTCTCAAAGAGTATGTGAATGGTCTGGATGTATCCAGTTCTACCACAAAGATTCTTAATGCAAAACTCGATGCCGTAATCAACAAACTCGACAAAGGCGACAATGAGGAAGCTATCGAAAACCTTGAAGAATTTATTGAAGTTGTTGAGAAAATGGTGGAAAAAGGAAGTCTAACCGATGAGGAGGCTAACTACATAATCAATGAGGCAGAAAGTATCATTGAACTGATACAGAATTCAGAAGGGTAATCTAACCCTTCTTTGATCTTTTTTGAAATATTTTATCCATCATTCAACAACAGAAGCTTTTTCTCCCCAACTCTCCAATCTCTCCCTAACAGAGCATTGAGAGTAAACGGCTTCTCATTCTTGGCATTCTGCTTCATGTAGTGCAAAGTACCTTTAGAGAACCCTATTTTCCCCCATAGCATCCTCTAACCTTTGTAAACTAAAGTTTATTTTTCTAGCAATGAAGTCCCTTCTGTTGCCTCCTCTATTGTCATTATAGGAGAGATCTTTCCGGTATGATGCGTTAACATCGGTGGTTTGAAGAATTCAGAAATTGCCTTCAAACTATCTGATTCGAGGATGAAATAGAAAATATGCTCGTTAGGGCAAACGTATGCTCCATTTATTTTTATGCCCAGTTTTTCTGCTGAGCTTCTCATTTCCCCAGCCCATTGCTTCATTTCTTCCTTGTATTCTTCTCTTCCAAAACACTGTTCAGGTGTATGCTCAAGGCTAATCATAAATAACATTCTTTATAACCCCCATTAACATCAAGCAGGATTAGTATTTAAAATATTGGTAATAGTGGTCTCTGCAAGAATATACTTCTAAATTTAACTTTACAGAATACCTGATTCTGATCTCAGAAATGACAACTGATAGGGGGATGGACAAAGTTTATTGTTGATTTTTTAGGTTAAATTGTCTCAACAAAAACCTTCCCACACCTTTTTATTAAGTCAATGTTAATTATTTTAGTGGAATGTATCTAGTACCAACCTGTGCAAGAGGCTTGATAACATCTCTTATAGTCTTTGATGCACAGCTTATGGTGATATCAACATAATCAATTAGCTCAAGTAAATCTTCTTCCATTCGTTATAGGACATTTCAATAATCTTCTTTCTCAACAGATGAGTATCATCCCTCTCAACCACATAAACAAGGTTCATGAACTATGCTTGATCAGAAAACAGCATGACCTAAAAATAAGGTCTTTTCGTCAAATTCGAAACTCAAATAACGGTGCAATCCGCTAAAGAAGTGTAAAAGAAAAGAATAGTGTAAAGGATCCGCAGACCCCATACACCTCAAGTCCCATTCTCGCCAGAGTCGGACTTACTTACGTATAATATTGTTTTACAGTTTTGCAATGATAGCATCGGTCATTCCGCTAAGGGATGCATCTCCACCCATATCGTAGGTAAGATACTTGCCTTCTCCAATGACATCCTCTGTTGCCTTGAAGATAGCATCTGTCTTCCCAACCCAAGCAGAAGCGGAAGCTTTAGCTCCCTAATCACATTGCTTATTTAGATACTAAAAAGCCCCGGCCGAAACCGGGGCTTTCCTTTTGTTTCCACAATAAAATTAAATAGAATCGATAATCCCATTCAAAGTCGCACTAGGTCTCATGGCCTGGGATTTCAACTCCTCATCTGGAGCGTAGTATCCTTTGATATCCATAGCTTTGCCCTGAGCTTCTAACAACTCATTGGCAATCTTCTCTTCATTTTCCATCAGAGCTTTAGCTACAGGTTCAAAAATCGCTTTTAATTCGCTATCTTTCTCCTGATCAGCCAGAGCCTGAGCCCAATACATTGCCAGATAAAAATGAGATCCTCTGTTATCAATCTCATTCACTTTTCGGGAAGGTGATTTTCTGTTTTCCAGAACCAGCTCTGTCGCTTTATCCAATGTTTCTGCTAAAACCAGAGCTTTAGGATTATCAAAACTGTTGCCCAGATGCTCCAGAGAAACAGCTAAGGCCAGGAATTCTCCTAGAGAGTCCCAACGCAGGTGACCTTCCGATTCAAATTGCTGTACGTGTTTGGGTGCCGAACCGCCGGCACCTGTCTCGAAAAGTCCACCGCCATTCATTAGGGGAACGATTGATAGCATTTTCGCACTGGTTCCCACTTCCAAAATGGGAAAGAGGTCTGTCAGATAATCTCTCAAAGCATTTCCAGTCACAGAGATTGTATCTTTGCCCTCTTTAATTCTCTCCAATGAAAACTTGGTCGCTTCAACGGGAGCTTTGATCAATAGTTCCAGGCCATCAGTATCATAATCTTTCAAGTATTTGTTCACTTTTTTAATGAGCTGTGAATCGTGAGCTCTTTTCTCATCGAGCCAGAAGACTGCAGGATTGCCTGTCGCTTTGGCTCGTTTAACGGCCAGCTTGATCCAGTCCTGAACGGGTGCGTCTTTCACCTGACACATGCGGAAGATATCTCCTTCCTCTACCGGCTGTTCAATGAGTACATTATTGTTGTCATCGATAACTTGAACTTTTCCTGTACCAGTCATCTCAAAGGTCTTGTCATGTGAGCCATATTCTTCAGCTTTTTGCGCCATAAGCCCCACATTGGAAACGCTTCCCATTTTTGATGGATCAAAGGCACCGTGTTTTTGACAGAACTCAATAGTTTCCTGATACACTCCCGAATAAGAGCGGTCTGGAATTATGGCTTTCATATCTTTCAGTTTCCCGTCTGGTCCCCACATGCCGCCTGATGAGCGGATTGCTGCAGGCATGGAAGCGTCGACGATAACATCGCTGGGAACATGGAGATTGGTAATTCCCTTATCGGAGTTAACCATAGCCAATGCCGGTCTCTTGGCATACACAGCTTCTATATCTGCTTTGATTTCAGCCTGTTTGTCTTCAGGCAGATTCTGGATTTTTGTATAGAGATCTCCCAGTCCTTGGTTGGGATCTACACCCAATTCTGAAAGCAGATCACCATATTTATCAAATATCTCTTTAAAGAAGACCTTAACCACATGACCGAAGATAATAGGGTCGGAAACTTTCATCATTGTCGCTTTCAAATGAACGGAGAATAAGACATCTTTAGCTTTGGCATCTTCTATCTGTTCAGCCAGAAATGCCTGAAGCGCTTTTTTGTTCATAACAGCTGCATCAATGATTTCTCCGGTCTGAAGAGGGGCTTTGTCTTTTAATAGTGTTTTATTACCAGCGTCATCTGTAAAGAAAATTCTGAAATTGGTAGCCTCTTCAATTTCAACAGATTTCTCACTGCCGTAAAAATCTCCGCCGGTCATGCTGGCTACATGGGATTTGGAATCGGACTTCCATTCTCCCATGGAATGGGGATGTTTTTTCGCATAATTTTTTACAGCTTTAGGAGCTCTGCGGTCAGAATTCCCTTCTCTCAATACAGGGTTAACAGCACTGCCCTTGGCAATATCGAATTTCGCTTTGATCGCCTTTTCTTCATCATTAGAAGGATCTTCGGGATAATCGGGCAGATCATATCCCTGAGCCTGGAGTTCTGCGACTGTCGCTTTAATCTGGGGAACTGAAGCGCTGATATTGGGTAGTTTGATAATGTTGGCTTCCGGAGTTAAGACCATCTCTCCCAATTCGGAAAGGGCATCGGAAATCTTCTGGTCCTCTGTCAGTCTTTCGGGAAACTGGGCAATGATTCTTCCCGCCAGGGAGATATCCCTCGTTTCCATAGTGATTCCGGCGTTTTTCACATAAGCCTGTACAATAGGCAGGAGCGAACTGGTTGCCAAAGCCGGAGCTTCATCGGTTTTCGTATAAATGATTGTCGATTTCTGTGCCATGTTAATCCTTTTCTCTGTAAATTAATAACATTTTATCGAAGCGAAGCGCTTTATTCTATATAAAGAGACCCCATCCCTTTTTACCCAGGAATTCGTCATTTTGCACAATGATCTCTCCGCGGCTCATTGTCATCTCCGGCCAACCTGTTATTTTCTGGTTTTTATAGGGTGTCCATTGAGCTTTTTCATGAAGTGTCTCTTCGGTAAGTAATTTCTCATTGATCCTGAGCCTTAGCATTATCTTTCCATTTACAGCCTAGATGTATTTCATAAGGAAAGGTCGGGATGAATTCAAGACAACAATCTCACTGCTCATACTGATCTCAACCCTGATAGTATCGCTGGTTCAGGCATACCTCACCATCAACCTCCTTCTAAAATGACAATGTCGCGAAAAGACAGTAACATTATCTGCCATCCCCACATCTAGTAACACATGAACCCGTCACCAAAGATCCCCATCACCGATGAGCACATGCACATCGACCCCCGTGCAAAGGGACTGAAAGCTGTCAAAGAGTTCCAGAATGTAGGGGGAACCCACATTATTCTTGTTACCAAACCCACCTGGACCATCGGCGTGGAAGTCACAAAGCCAGAAGATTACAGGATCGTCTTTGATGAGACCATCGACCTTGCCAGGCAGATCAATGAGACCGGCGTGAAGGCATTCCCGGTACTCGGTGTCCATCCAGCTGAGATCACCAAACTCACCGAACGCATGGAACTTGACAGAGCTGTTGAACTTATGAAGAGCGGTCTTGAGATAGCTGCAAAGTACGTCGATGAAGGCCTTGCTGTAGGATTAAAAAGTGGACGCCCACACTACCCGGTCTCAGAAGAGATATGGGATGCATCCAATGCCATCATGGAACACGGTTTCATGCTTGCAAAGGACCAAGGCTGTGCTATCCAGCTGCACACCGAGAGTGTTGAGGAACCGGAACTGGTCGATATCACAGAGAGAGCCAAGAAAACAGGCATCCGGCTAAATAAGGTGGTCAAGCATTACGCGCCCCCTCTTGTAGACGTTTGTGAGAAGCTGGGCATCTTCCCAGGTGTGTTGGCAGGAAAGGGGGCAATCGAGCAGGCCCTTGAAGAGGGAACGCGGTTCATGATGGAGACCGATTATATCGATGACCCTGAAAGACCGGGGGCCGTACTGGGACCAAAAACGATTCCCCGAAGGACATTGAAGCTTGTGGAAGAACATGGTGAAGAACCATTCTGGAAAATTCACAAGGAGAATGTGGAAGAGGTATATGAGGTGGAAATCGAGATTTAAATATTAACTTCTAGACTTTAAACCTTAAACTTCTATTTTTAATATTTATACCCCGAATCCTTCCTGCAAACACTTTTCCCTTCTGCAACCTGCCGTCAGCCTGAGTTCCTCTCGTATCTCTATGCAGTTTTGCCATACCCCATGGACGTTGCAGTATGCGATAGCACAAAATTCCCTGTACTTACCGAAATTCACAAGCCCGAACATAGCATCCGGTTTCACCCCCGGACCGAAGGTTGCTCTTCCGATGGTGACAGTGTCCATCATCTTGGTTCGACCATACAGTTCAATATATTCGACATGGTGCTCAGGGGTGTTTGGATGTTTCACATTTTCCCCCACAACAACATGGATGTAGTCATTCCCTGTATCATCGTGATCCCTGAGTACTTCGATGGTGGGGATGTGCCTTTCTTTTGACCGGTCATCGGCATTATTTGTGTCTTCAGACCCTATGATCTCAGCAAATTCCATGATATTACATTCTGGTTGTGTGTGATATTCTTAACGGGAACCTTGAGATGACAGCACTAAAGATTTAGATTGAGGAGATCTGGAAATCCAAAGCTTTATTGCCAGATAGACATTAAAAGTTCTTTTAGTTTAAAATGGATTTTTAATTGGGGTATAGAATAATGAGAATTATTATAAAGACTGGAGTGAGCATATTGATAATAGGCATTATGCTCGTGGGATTTGCATGGGGAGGATCCTTTGATACTGTAAATAACGATGATAACGAATTAGATGATCCAGAACATACTGATAGGATCACTGATTCAAATAACCCCGATTCCCGTTTTGAAGAGTACAAGAGTGATCCATTGTTCATAGCCAGCAGAGGAACTTTCCCAAAAACAATTGATTGGGAGTGGGAAAATTCAGTTCATGACTGCTGGCTATCTCTTTCCATAAATGCACCGGCATACACAATTGATAGTTCCATAAGAAGCATCGGCACCAATAGTGAATTTTTGATTGTAGGTATAAACTCTGATCAGCAGGGAAAAATGAATGGGTCAAGAATTGATGAGATCTATCGGAAGATCGATGATCACTGTGAGCGGGAAGAGGGGATTAGTGGTATATCCGTGGTATTTATGTGGCCAATGGAAGATGAGAGCATACCCCTTCCTGAGTATGGTCCTGAGATATTTGAGGAAGCCAAAAGCAGCTCATCGTTCATAGCTGCCTATGGGACAATGCCTGTAATTAATCAGGATAGTGAAAAAAGAAGATGGACGGATCAGCTTGGCTATTACATGGATAGAGAACTTGACCCGTTCTTTGCTGAATCTGATGGACCTGTAATAGGTTATGGGGTCAGCATTAATGGATATCTGAGTGTGGGTATGGACTTAGAAAACCCGGAAAAAGTAAACGAATCCGTAATTGATGAAATATATCAGATGATAGACAGGCACTTTGAACAGGAAGCAGGCATAAATGAAGTGCCCGTAGTATTTGAATGGGAGGAGAATGCTGTCGAAGACATAGGGGTCGAAGATACCACACCATCATCAGATGAAGAAGATATCTGCGTGATAGATGATGATGGAAATGTTATAACCTATACCAGAGATGAAGCCTATTTAGATGAAGACGGGAATCTTGTAATAATTGATAATGGAACACAGGAGGAAATCGGGACAGAAAATCAAACACCGGGTTTTACCTCAATAATGCTCATTATCGGACTCTTTTTATCGGCAAGTTTGAGAAAGTGATCGGATTCGCGGATCAGGAAGATCACCCCTGGTCCAGACATATTTGTTCAATTAAAGAGAAATGAGAATTGCTGTCAATTAGCTCAAAAACTACAAAACCAAAGCTTTTGGCAGACCCTATTGAAGAGTATATTTAAGTGTGTGAGTACAAAATTAAGAACAACTAATGAACCACATAAATTTCACCTCAACAGCAAACCTTTAATCCTCTCACCCAAATATCTCAAATCCGAACTTATCCTGAAAACACTCCCTTCCAGAAACCATGTCCCTCAAAAATATAATCGTCAAAGGTGCTAAAGAGCACAACCTCAAGAATGTCGACCTAGTCCTACCCCGTGATAAACTGATAGTCATCACAGGTCTCAGCGGATCAGGAAAATCATCCCTTGCTTTTGATACCATATATGCAGAAGGGCAGAGGCGATATGTTGAATCCCTTTCAGCTTATGCAAGGCAGTTCCTGGGGCTGATGGAAAAACCGGATGTTGAGTACATAGAGGGACTTTCTCCTGCGATCTCCATCGAGCAGAAGACCACCAGCAAGAATCCCCGTTCCACGGTGGGAACAGTGACAGAGATATATGATTACCTGAGGCTGCTCTATGCAAGGATAGGCATCAGGCATTGCCCTAAATGTGGGAAGGTAATCGAGCCCCAGAGTGTTGACCAGATCGTTGACAGCATCATGAAAATAGAGGAAGGTTCAAAGGTTCACATCCTTGCACCTCTTGTGCGTGAACGTAAAGGAGAGTACAAGAAGCTGCTCACAGACCTGAGGGGAGAAGGCTTTGCACGTGCAAGGGTAGATGGAGAGATCGTTGCACTGGATGATGCCGAATCCATCGAACTGGGACGCTACTACAAACACAACATCGAGGTGGTAGTAGACCGGCTTGTCATCAAGAAAGGGATGGAAGAAAGATTGTCGGATTCCGTGGAAACCGCACTTGAGAAAAGTGGCGGGACATTGATGGTCCATGTGCTTGACGGCGAAGAGATGGTATTCAGTGAAAACCTGGCATGTACGGATTGCGGAATTGGTTTTGAGGAAATGGAACCTTCTGCATTCTCTTTCAACAGCCCCCAGGGTGCCTGTGAAGAATGCCATGGGCTTGGCACTTCAATGGAGTTCGACCCCGAACTTATCGTTCCTGACCCCACCCTTACGTTGAGAGAAGGGGCGGTCGAGACCTGGAACAAGAAAGACGGTTACTACATGCAGGCACTGGAGTCTGTGGGACAGCGTTTCGGGTTCTCACTGGACGTTCCCTTCGAGGAACTTGACCAGAAACACAAGGACATTATCTTCAACGGCACCACCGAAATGATCGATTTCGTGCATATCGGCAAGAATGGTGGGATGTGGAAGCACAAGGGACGCTTCCGGGGAGTGATCTCCAACATATCAAAGACATATGATAATACAGAGTCCGAGAACACGAAGGACAGGCTCAGGAAATATATCACCACAAAACCCTGTACAGTTTGTAATGGCAACAGGCTAAAACCTGCCAGCCTTGCTGTGAGCATCAATGACAGTAACATCATTGAGGTCACACAAATGTCCGTAGAGACTGCGTTGCATTTCTTTGAAGAACTGGAGCCAACTCTTACCCCTCGTGAATATTCCATTGCAAGGCTGATCCTCAAGGAAATAAAGGCAAGACTTGGTTTCCTCATGGACGTAGGGCTTGATTATCTTACACTGAGCCGCTCGGCAGCGACCCTTTCAGGAGGAGAAGCCCAGCGTATCAGGCTTGCAACACAGATCGGATCCAGTCTCATGGGCGTGCTGTATATTCTGGATGAGCCAAGCATAGGGCTGCACCAGAGGGATAATCTCAGGCTTATTAATACATTGAAACATCTTCGTGACATCGGCAACACGGTAGTGGTCGTGGAACACGATGAAGAGACAATTCTCAATTCCGATCATGTGGTTGACATGGGACCAGGAGCCGGTATCCACGGAGGAGAGGTTGTAGCAGAAGGCACGCCTGAAGAGATAATGGCACACCCGGATTCACTTACCGGCCAGTACATGAGCGGAAAACTTGAGATAGCAGTGCCAAAGAAGAGGCGCAAGCCCATTGGCAAACTGCTCCTCAAGGGTGCATCACAGAACAACCTCAAAGGCATAGATGTGGAATTCCCGCTCGGTGTCATGGCCTGTGTCACAGGTGTATCAGGTTCAGGAAAAAGTACCCTCATCAATGAGACCCTCAATAAGGTGCTTGCCCAGAAATTGCATCGTGCAAGGGACAGACCCGGGAGATACAAGGATATCAAGGGTCTTGACCAGATCGACAAGGTCATCACCATCGACCAGTCACCTATCGGAAGGACACCGCGCTCCAATCCGGCCACATATACTAACCTGTTCACACCCATACGGGAACTCTTTGCACAGACAAAGATATCAAAAGCACGCGGATACAAGCCTGGAAGGTTCAGCTTCAATGTACGCGGAGGCAGGTGTGAGACCTGTTCAGGCGACGGTATAATCACAATTGAAATGCACTTCCTGCCTGACGTTTATGTGCCCTGTGAGGTCTGCCACGGGAAGCGATACAACCGTGAGACACTTGAGGTCACCTACAAGGACAGGACCATCGCTGATGTACTTGACATGACCGTAGAGGAAGCACTGGAGTTCTTTGAGAACATTCCAAAGATAAAGAACAAGCTGCAGACGCTCTACGATGTTGGTCTTGGCTACATCAAGCTTGGACAGTCATCGACAACCCTGTCAGGAGGAGAAGCCCAGCGTGTGAAGCTCGCAACAGAACTTAGTAGGCGTTCTACCGGAAAGACAGTTTACATTCTTGACGAGCCCACAACCGGGCTGCACTTTGACGATGTGAACAAGTTACTTGATGTGCTCCAGCGACTTGTGGATGCAGGCAATACAGTCATTGTGATAGAACACAACCTTGATGTTATCAAGACAGCAGACTGGGTGATCGACCTGGGTCCTGAAGGTGGAGAACGTGGTGGCAGGATCATTGCTGAAGGTACACCCGAGAAAATAACAAAGAGCAAAGCATCCTATACAGGCGAATTCCTGAAAAGAGTGCTCAAAAAATAAGTTGAAAAACTTAAAGATCGTTAAAAAAATTAAAGGGTTAAAAAAAGATATCTGACCTGAACGTCAGATATCATGGCCTTCAAAACAGGAAAGACAGACTATCTTTCCATCTTTTACGCGAAGACGTGTTTCCATTGTCTCCTCATCACATTCTGCACATGCTATGGAACGATATACCATCGCTTTTTCAGGCGGCTCTATGTCAACTTTTGTTGCAGTGAACAGTTCATCGGCCGGAATGTCAAGAATTGCAAGACCCCTTTCAGCATGTCTTTTCTTGAACTCTTCCATTTCTTCATCCGTAGCAGTGCCATTTCTTACTTTGGGGAAGAGCTCATTGTAACGTGGATCTTCCCGACGCTGACGAGGATTTATTGATATTCGTAGTGCTTCGCGCTCTCCCCTTTTGAAGAAAGTATAAACATGCTTTCCAAGATCTTTGAAGACAAGGTTTCCTTTTCCAAAGGTGCAGCCATTAATTACCTGAATGGCATCCACGCTGCATGACTTGTTCTCAACGACAGCCACAAGTTCCTCGTCCTCTGAGCGATCCTTGAACTGCTCAGCTGCATAGGTTGCAACCCTGTAACCAATAACAAGTCCGGGGCAAAGGTGCCCATGGAACTTTACTGCATCTTCCAGTTCCATGATCTCACCTTAGAACTGGTTTCTGATCTTTGCAGCTACGTTCTCGACCTGTTCCACAGCAGTACCGATATACCTGTCAGGGTTCACGAGATCTGTGATATCGGATTCACTAAGGTATTGTGTAACTTCCGGCTTGCCAAGAAGAACATCCTTAAGGTGCATTCCTGATTCATGTGCTTCCATTGCAGAGCTTCGGACGATCTCATGAGCTTCCTGCCTGCCGACACCACGCTTTGCAAGCTCGATCATGACAGACTCACCCATGTTAAGACCACGGAGGAGATCAAGGTTCTTGCGGATGTTCTCAGGATAGAACCTGAGGTTCTCGATAACACCAATAGCCAGTTTGAGAAGGTGATCTGTCAGCACACAGCTTTCAGGGAAAACGACCCTTTCGCATGAGGAGTTTGTAAGATCACGTTCGTCCCAGAGAGTATTGTTCAGCAGTTCAGGCTCGACCATTGAGCGAACGATACGTGCCAGACCACTGATCTGCTCTGACTTGATAGGATTCCTCTTGTGAGGCATTGTGGAAGAACCCACCTGTTTCTTCCTGAAGCTCTCCTCGACCTCTGCGATCTCGCTTCTCTGGAGGGAGCGGATCTCCACAGCGATCTTGTCCAGGGTTGTTACTGTGTTCGCCATCCACATAACGAATTCTGCATGGCGGTCACGCTGGATGATCTGGTTTGAAACATCAACGCTGCCAAGGCCAAGATATTCCATCGCATACTTCTGTATCTCAATACCATCTTTTCCGAATGCTGCCTGTGTACCTACAGCCCCGGTCATCTGACCTACCAGAAGACGTGGTGTAAGCTGGCCCAGACGCTCAAGGTGCCTTGCCATCTCGCTTGCCCAGATAGCAAACCTGAGACCATATGTTGTTGGTACACCGATCTGACCATGTGTCCTTCCTGCACAGACAGTGTTCTTGTGCTCTTCTGCTTTTGTAAGCAAGACGTCCATAAGTGTACGTACCTTATCCTCAAGGATAGCAACCGCATCCATCATCTGAAGAGCAGTAGCTGTATCCAGGATGTCGTTAGATGTTGCACCAAAGTGCACCCATTTGGCAGCGTCCTCTGTGCACTGCTCGGAGATCGCAAGAACGATGGCCATCATGTCATGGTGGATCTCATCTTCTATCTCTGTGACCCTTTCCAGTTTGACAGAAGCTATGCTTTTCTCTATTGCTTCTGCAGCTTCGGCAGGTACGATGCCTACCTTTGCTTCAGCCTTTGCAAGAGCAGCTTCTGTCCTGAGGAGCTTGTCAAGGCGGTTTGCCTCACTCCAGACATACTTCATTTCCTCGGTACCGTAGCGGTATTCAATAGGATGGATTGCCATATTTGTTAATCTCCTTGCTATTGTAAAACATAATTGATGATCTTATATCAGGGGTAGATAAACAATATAACCATAAATAAGCTTTGAGCATGGAATCCCATTCTGCCGGAGGATGAGATACTTAAGGATCATTAAGAAGGCAACGTTTATCTATTGATGGACACCATAAATTATATTGAACATAGGGGGAAGCGATTGTGGAAAAATTACATGTGTTTCTTGAAAAACTCGACAACAATGAGTTTACGAGTAAGGATATAGACCTGCTTTTAAAGCAGATGGCAGAAGATGCGAAACAGGGTATCATTGCAATGACAAAAGATGACAGGCAATGGTTCGAAACATATGCATTCGGTCTGCAGCAATTTGAAGTGCTGTGTAGCAAGAACCCATCTAAAATGAGAGCCGGTGACTGGAGACAATCTGTTGATGATTTCAGCAAGGTCAGATTCTTCGTAGATGACATGGAAGAAAGAGATATCGTTAAAAATGTATTCTGGAACGTGGAAGGAATAGTTACGTTCGACATTCCTGATACAATCGGCTACAGGAATTTCATTTATTGCAGGATAAAAAGCTATCTTGAAAAACTCTACAAATTGTAAAAAATAAGTCCGGACAATTTGATATAAATTATAATAGAACGGGCCTGCCGGGAATCGAACCCGGGTTCTAAGCTCCGGAGGCTAAAGTGATATCCACTACACTACAGGCCCATTGTATAAAGATATGCCAATATCAGGTTAGTAACAACGATAACTGACTGTACGATAACCCGATTATTATATTATTGTTTTGGAGAGAGAATTAAGAGATAGACACACTCACATAATGCATAATATTAAAGGCACTTCAAACAACACATAATAAACATTATAGAATGTAGTAGAAGGTTTTCCACATATAACCGAAGTCTTTGCAATGCATTCATCTAATGTTAGTTCATCAATACAACATTATTTTTCAAAACATATTAATACACATTTAAATACATTAAAGCACAGGTATAATTTGAATTAACTTCAACAATATTTACAAAAATGACCTCAATTAACACAAGAAAATGACAATGAAAAACGAAGATAAGACCTCTGAAAAGATAGAAGTGTTGGAAAAGACTATCAAAGAACTCAGAGACGAACTCGAACTTGTTAACAAAGAAGCCAGGGAAAAAGAAGAGTTCTACAAACTTCATCTTGATAACCTTAATGATGTTATCTTTAGTGTCGACAAGGAAGGTAACTTTACATACATAAGCTCGGCTATTGAAAATTTTACCGGCTATATGCCAGAAGAAGTGATAGGTACAGCTTTTATCAAATACATACACCCTGAAGATCTTTCCGGTCTTCTTGACGATATGGACCTGACCCTTAAAGGAGAACACAAACCCTATATGTTCAGAGTTATTGCAAAATCTGGCAAGATAACACATGTACACACGTCTTCCAAAGGGATTGTCAGGAACGGAGAAGTTATTGGTCTTAACGGGATCATGGTAAATATTGACCAGCTCAAAAAAGTAGAGTTAGAGCTGATGAAAGAAAAGGAAAAAGCACAACATTATCTTAATGTTTCCAATGTGATTTTCGTTGCTCTTGACAGGAACCAAAAGATATCTCTTGTGAACAGGAAAGCTGTAGAGATCCTTGGTTATTCTGAGAAGGAACTACTTGGCAGCAACTGGTTAAACATGTTCATACCTGAGAACATCTATGATAATGTAGAGGGTATGTTCAACACAATTATGTCAGGTGATATCGAACAATTTAAATATTACGACAATCCGATCATCACAAGATCCGGTGAAGAAAGGATAATTTCATGGAATAATTCGATACTTTATGATAATAATGGAAACATCAGTGGATTACTTGCTTCCGGAATCGATGTTACTGAAAAGAAAGCTGCAGAAAGAGCGCTATTATCTGCAAAACTTGAGGCTGAAACTGCAAATCAGGCAAAGACCATCTTTATTGCAAACATGAGCCATGAACTGCGTACACCCCTTAACTCAGTGATAGGATTCTCTGAAATTCTTCTTGAAAAGAAGTTTGGAGATATTAATGAAAAACAGGAAAAATACATTAACAATATATATACCAGTGGAAGACGCCTTCTTGGTGTTTTTAATTTAATGCTGGAAGTTTCAAATATCGAGTCCGAAGTGGCTAAACTTGATTATAAAACGATAGAACTAAGAGAGTTGATCGATACACTCAGGAAATATTTTATTACAATTGTTCTGGAAAAAGAGCAAGCACTATCATTTAACATCAACACAGATATCAAATATATTATAGCAGATATCGAAAAGGTGGAACAAAGTCTCATTAATCTCATCGATAATGCCAGTAAGTTTTCAAAAAATGGCAGCCTCATCAAAGTTGATATTCAGAATACTGACAAAGATATAGTCTTCAAAGTATCAGACAAAGGAATCGGCATATCAGAAGAAAATATGGATCAACTCTTCAACCCTTTCACTCAGATCGATCCTTCTTCAACAAGAGCTCATGGAGGAATGGGACTTGGACTTAGTCTTGCAAAAAAATACTCAGAATTGCATGGAGGATCCCTGAATGTTCGCAGTGAACTCAACAAAGGTAGCAGTTTTACCTTTACAATACCCCTAAAACCTGAGATAAACACAACTGATCTATCTGAAAAAGATAAAATGTAAAAAATGAAAGGATCATTCCTTTGAAACATCGTAGTAGCATCTTTTAGGAGAGTAAACAAGACCCTTTTTCTTCAGTGATGCAATTGTTTTACTAACCAGTTTACTGTCCAGACCAGTAGACTCTGCAATATCACCAGGTCTTAAGGATTTGTCAGAGCCTTCCAGAGCATTTAGTACTGTTGATTCATTTTCAGTTAATGTTTCTTCACTCATGATACAACCTCATATTGATATGAAATGTGTACGATATAAACATTATCTATAGATAAATAGAGTACTGACCAATAAGCAACAGTATTAAATGTCAGCTTAGATAAAAAATTCAAAAATAATTAAAGAAATAGGGAGGAGAACTGTTACAGATTAAAATCTGTAACGTAGTCCCAGGTCATTTTGACCAATATCGAAGTACTTAATTCTGAAGTACGATCTCGATATTGATGTCTTTTGGAACCTGAATCCTCATGAGCTGCCTTAATGCGCGCTCATCAGCTGCAATGTCAATAAGTCTTTTGTGGACACGCATCTCCCAGTGGTCCCATGATGCTGTACCGTCGCCACTAGGGCTCTTCCTTACAGGAACTACCAATTTCTTAGTAGGTAGTGGTACTGGACCGGATATGCTTACTCCAGTGCGGTTTGCGATGGCTTTCACCTGATCACAAACACCATCCAGATTCACAGGGCTTGTGCCTGATAATCGTATTCTTGCTTTCTGTGCCATGTTCAACTCCTCTAAAAAGAAAGAGAAGAGTGTTACTGCTTCTGTTTAACACTCATGCACAGACCGGCAGCGATTGTCATACCCATATCACGGATAGCAAATCTGCCGAGCTGTGGAATCTCTTTTACAGGCTCAATGCACATTGGCCTGGTTGGTTTGATTGTAACGATTGCTGCATCTCCAGCCTTGATGAAGGTTGGATTCTCTTCCTTGACCTGACCGGACTTTGGATCCAGCTTCTTGTCGAGGGACATGAGAGTACATGCAGTCTGGGTGGTGTGGCAGTGGAATACAGGTGTGTATCCGACTGTAATAGCGGATGGGTGCTGAAGGACAACGATCTGTCCGGTGAACTCCTCAGCTACCGATGGTGGCTTGTCTGCAGGACCACATACGTCACCTCTCCTGACATCGTTCTTTCCGATACCCCTTACGTTCCAACCGATGTTGTCACCAGGTACAGCCTGCTCAGCTTCTTCGTGGTGCATTTCAATTGACTTGACCTCACCAGTTGCGCCACTTGGCATGAATGTGACCTTCTGGCCTTTCTTCATGACACCGGTCTCGACCCTACCTACTGGAACGGTACCGATACCGGAAATAGTGTATGCATCCTGTACTGGGATACGGAGTGGAAGTGTGTCTGGCTTTTCAGGTGTAACAAGAGCGTTAAGAGACTCAAGAATCGATGGACCCTTATACCATGGAGTGTTGGCACTTGGTTCTTTCATGTTGTCGCCTTCGAATGCAGATGTTGGAATGAATGGAATCTCATCTGCCTTGAAACCGACCATACCGAGAAGCTGTGATACTTCCTTCTTGACCTCGTTGTACCTTTCCTCGCTGTAATCTGCAGCGTCCATCTTGTTAACAGCAATGATAAGCTGGTTGATACCAAGTGTTCTGGAAAGGAAGACGTGTTCTCTTGTCTGGTCCATTACACCATCAGGTGCTGCGACCACAAGGATAGCTGCATCAGCCTGGGATGCACCGGTGATCATGTTCTTGACAAAGTCTCTGTGGCCTGGACAGTCCACAATGGTGAAGTAGTACTTGTCGGTATCGAATCTCTTGTGTGCGATATCGATGGTAATACCCCTTTCACGCTCTTCTTTGAGTGTGTCCATAACCCATGCAAATGCAAAGGATTCCTTACCCTTCTCTTTTGCTTCTGCCTTGTATTTCTCGATAAGGTGTGCAGGTACTGCACCGGTCTCGAACATCAATCTACCGACGAGTGTTGATTTCCCGTGGTCAATGTGTCCGATAACTGCTAAGTTCATGTGTGGTTTCTCAGCCATAATACATTCTCCTTTATTATTGATTGTTAGATAGTAATATTTATAATTTTGACCTAAATTGTTGTTTCTACTTTTAAACCTTTCCAACGGATGGGATACTTCATAACAAAAAGATGGATAAAATATCCATCTTACATGCTCATGAAGTCCTGTGCCTGTGGAAGGTCTTTCTTGAGTCCTTTGCGCTCACGGATACCTGTAACGACTTCAGTGATCATGTTGGTTGGAAGTGGTTCAAAGCCTGCAAACTCTGTGCTCCACATAGCACGACCCTCTGTTGCGGATCTGATATCACCGGCAAATCCGAACAATTCGGATACTGGTGCCTTGGATTCGATGATCGTTGTGTCACCCTCTGATGTCATATCAATAATGACACCGCGGCGACCCTGGATCTCCTTTGTGGCTCCGCCCATCTGTTCCTGTGGGGTCTGGATGAATACCTTCTGGTATGGCTCGAAGAGCGTATCATCTGCCATGAGCATTGCTGCCTGGATAGCCTGCCTGGATGCAGGAATGACCTGTGCAGGACCTCTGTGGACAGCATCCTCGTGGAGCTTTGCGTCCATGAGCTTTACCTTTACACCCATGCATGGTTCTTTTGAAAGTGGACCGGCTTTCATAACTTCGACGAAACCTTCAAGGACCAGCTCCATCGTCTCGTTCAGGTGCTGGATACCTTTGGTCATATCATAGTAAACATTGCTCTCAAAGATGTCCGCGATCTTCTTTGCTTCATCCTTGCCGACACCTGCTGCCATAAGCTTCTCCCTTCTCTCAAGCTCAGGCATCCTCATGGAGATCTCACCCTCACGGATAAGCTCACGTACTTCAGGCTCAAGTGGCTCGACAACAACATAGAATCTGTTGTGCCTGTTAGGGGATTTACCTTCAACAGGACCTGCTACACCGGTGATGGTCTCACGGTATACCACAAGAGGCGGTGTTGTTGTGATCTCTACGCCCTTATCACGCTCGATCCTGTGAGCAATGACCTCGAGGTGAAGTTCACCCATGCCTGCCATGAGGTGTTCACCGGTCTCTTCATCAAGTGTGATCTTAAGTGTTGGGTCTTCCTTTGCGACCTGACGCAGTACCTCAACGAGCTTTGGAAGGTCTTTCATGTGCTTTGCTTCCACAGCTACGGTCACTACAGGCTCACTTGCGTGTTTGATGCTTTCGAATGGAGACATGCCTTCAAGGGAGGTTACAGTAGAACCTACAATGGCGTCCCTAAGACCTGTAACTGCAGCAATGTTACCTGCAGGGATCTCATCCACTTCAAGTCTCTCCGGTCCCATGAAAACACCAACCTGCTGGATCCTGTTCTTCTTTGATGCACCTGATACGAAAACTTCCATACCACGTGAAAGTGAACCACTGAAAAGCCTGCCTGTTGAAACTTCTCCTGCATGTGGGTCCATGGAAATATCAGTTACCATGAATGCAAGGTCGCCCTTTGCATCAGCATCAGCCATCTGCTTTCCAATACCAGTCTCAAGGTCGCCGTGCCAGATGACACCGACCCTGTCTTCCTGGGCATCGATAGGACTTGGAAGGAACCGGATGACCATGTCGTTGACAGCTTCATGGAGCGGACATTTCTCTCCCAGTGATTTCATATCTTCAGCACGGCAGTAGTTAAATACCTCATCAAAGCTGACACCGGTCTTCTGCATCATAGGAACACTGATAGCCCAGTTGTAAAGAGCTGAACCGAATGCTACTGTACCTTCTGCAGCGTCAACCCTCCAACCTTCGTTGTAACGCTCTTCGTTCATACCTTTGATAAGCTTGTTGACGTGATCAATGAGCTTACCGAGCCTGATCTGCATTTCCTGTGCATCGACCTGCAACTCGTTGATAAGACGGTCAACTTTGTTAATGAAAAGTACTGGCCTTACATGCTCTTTCAGTGCCTGTCTCAGAACGGTCTCGGTCTGAGGCATGGTACCTTCCACAGCATCAATAACTACAACAGCACCATCTACTGCACGCATTGCACGTGTGACGTCACCACCAAAGTCAACGTGACCTGGTG
The DNA here is from genome assembly GCF_900111645.1 of Methanococcoides vulcani. Taxonomy (GTDB): domain Archaea; phylum Halobacteriota; class Methanosarcinia; order Methanosarcinales; family Methanosarcinaceae; genus Methanococcoides; species Methanococcoides vulcani. The sequence goes on along the minus strand of NZ_FOHQ01000001.1, from coordinate 436,183 downwards.
TGTCGATAAGGTTGATAAGGTACTCTTCATCCTCGTACTCGTGCACCATTGACACGTTTGCGGAGTCGATCGTAATACCTCTTTCCTGTTCCTCTTCATCAGAGTCCATGAACAACTGGCGACCTGCAAGCTCCTTGGAGATCATACCAGCGCCTGCAAGAAGATTATCTGAAAGGGTAGTTTTCCCGTGATCGATGTGAGCGATGATTGCGATGTTCCTGATCATTTCTGGGTTGCTCATCAGCGCTGTTACACGCTCAACCATTTTTTTCCTTCGTCCCATAATAAAACCTACAATTGAATCTTATGAAAAAATAAAGAACAACACGATTAACGTGCTGCCTTTGCGACTCTTTCCTTTCCGTCCTTTCTGTTAATAGAGAAACACTTTGCATCACGGTTGGAAGCTGCGATCAGCTCGGATGCAAGGCATTCGGATGCAGAGCGCTTTGATTTGAATGCTGCCTGGTTTGCACCTATTGAGATATGCCTCAATGCAGTGTCAATACGCCTCTGTGGTGCAGTATCTACTGCTTTTGGTACAGAGATACCACCGTATTTGAGTCTTACAACCTCTTCCCTTGGACCAGCGTTAGCAATAGCTTCCACAAGTACCTGAACAGGGTTCTTCTGTGTCCTCTTATTGATCACATCAAAAGCATCGTCCACAATACGCATCGCGATCTGCTTCTTACCGGTGTTCTGCGCATTGCGCATCACATTGTTGACAAGACGTTCAACAATGCATAGATCGGACTTGTTGAACTGCTGTCTTGCGTGCTTACCTGATGTGTGTGGTATGATCACAGGATCAAGATTCACGTATCTCTTGATACCAGCATCATTAACCTCTACCTCTGAAAGGTCCCATTTTCCGAATAACTTATACATGGAATTATCTCCTTGGCTTTTCCTTTCTTCCAATGACCATTTCTCTCAGACAGACATTGTTAACTGCAGTGACCTTGAAGCGCACTCCGGGAATATCACCCATTGCACCACCCATACGGCCACCGATCCTTTCCACGGTCACTTCATCGTGCTCATCAATGAAGTTGATAGCACCGTCACCTGGACAGAATGCTGTTGCCTGACGACCATTCTTGATCAACTGGACCCTTACACATTTCCTGATAGCAGAGTTAGGCTGTTTTGCCTCGACACCTACCTTTTCAAGCACAATTCCACGACCCTGTGGCGCGCCACCGAGCGGGTCAGATTTAACGTCCAGACCTAAGGCACGTCTACTGTAGTGGCTGTCTTTCCACCTGGCATCCTTGCGGACCTGTTGAAGTCTGTGAGCTGCATATTTTCCATTTGGCATATATTATCCTCCCAATAGTGTTCCGTACATAGTGAGTTGAAATTATTAATCATTTGGTGAACGAAAGTTCACTCTAAGATCACATCATCGATATCGTGATGGCGACTAACTACCATTTTTACTTTTTCAATGTTGCTTCCATTACGTCCGATAGCAAGCCCTTTCTCACTTGCAGATACATCCACATAGGCGACCTTTTTGTCATCTTTATTGGATATCTTGACGGACTTGATAGACACTGTACCGAAAGCATTCTTTATAAATGTAACCGGCTCATCCGAGAATTCGATGAGTTCTATGTGTTTATCAACGGATCTTTTGACCCGATTAATGTTGTCTCCACGTTTCCCAATAGCAGCACCCATGTCACCAGTATTCACGACATAGATGACCCTGCCATCATCGATAATACAATCCTTAATTGAAGCGTCGGTCATACTTTCAAACAAGGCAATATACCTTACACATTCTGTTGAAAGTCTGATCTCGCTCAAATAATACAACTCCTGATCTTAAGCTACTACAAGTATATCAGATTCTCCTGCATCCATTATAGCCATTGCAGCGATCGTGAATGGCTTACCACATGCAGGACCAAGATCTACACTTGTTCCAGTATAGTTCAGGACCGGCACGTTTGTTGCTTCGATCTGTTTCCTTACTTCTGCAGGACAATTGGATGCAAGAACTACCATCTTTGCCTCGTTCTTGACAGCTGCCTCAATGGTGCGATTTGCCCCCATGATAACAGAGCCTGTCCTGATAACTTTGATCAGTGCTTTATCAACATTAATATCCATTTTACATCAACTCATATATATTGTCAATTTGAGATTTGTATTCTAATAACTGATTCATTATATCTACTTTCTGGTTGTACTTACTGCTCCCCAGAATCTTTAAGAGGATTTCTGGCCACCAGATGAACATCACCTGTACCAAGTTTTATAGGCTGACCAACAATAATATTTTCAGTAACACCATTGAGTTCATCAATGTCACCGCGCATTCCTGCATCAAGCAAGTGGTTCACAGTAACCTCGAATGCAGCACGGGCGAAGACACTGGCCTTCTCTCCGGAAATACCATGACGACCGATCTGTTTTACTTCACCATCACAGGTCATGATATCTGATACAAGCATTATGTGACGAATATCCACAGTAAGACCCTGCTCACGCAGAGTATCACTTGCTTCTTTTATGATGGAATTACGAGCAGCTTCGATGCCAAATACCTCATATATCTCACCAATGTTGTTGGTGGAAGTCCTTGTAATATCCACACCTTCAATGTGGAGGACTTCCTTGAGCACGGAGCCTTCTGTGTAAAGGGTATATTCCTCACCATCTTTCCTGATAACTACCCTCTTGATACCTTCAATACCTTTGAGAGTAATAGTATGGATCTTCTTGGCAAGCTGAAGCAGTTCCCTGTATGATGGCTCGTTGGGCTGGACAATTATCTGATTGTTCACAGCACTTGAGACCTTAACAGAAACTCCAAGCTCCTCCCCGAGCTTCTCTGCAACATCATCCACAGCGACATCCCTCTGGATGAGCATCTTCTCGTTCAGGTCAACAACAAGGTTCATGTTGGCAAGATCAGTAGTCACATCTGCAAGATGTGCGATGTGAGTTGCTTCGATCTCCCATGCAATCTTCCTTGCAAGATCCCTGTCAGTTGCATAACCTTCTTCGAGTGCAACTGTCATCATAGGAGTACTTGGCGTCTTTCTTGCATCCACGATCTCGATAAGACGTGGCAGACCCAATGTAACGTTGATCTCAGCAACACCAGCGTAGTGGAAAGTACGCATGGTCATCTGAGTACCCGGTTCACCAATGGACTGAGCAGACACCACACCCACGGCTTCACAAGGTTCAACACATGCATACTCATAATCCGCCATGACGCGTTCGATGATCTCTTCCAGCTCTTTCTTGGTCACACCGACCTTCATTACATCATCCTTGAGGGTCGCAAGTGTGGTCATTGGAAGTGAAAGACCACCTATCATAGAATCAATAGTAGCTTCACTGATGGACATTATGCCACCTCCTTTCCCGTAACAGCCCTGACAACACGGTGTATTGCCTCAGGCTTACTGTAATCACTCTTAGTGGAATCAATACCATCTTCCCCATATTTGAACTGTACAATGACACCTCTGGTCTCGCGCACAGATCTGTCATACTGGACCTCAAGATCCTGAAGTGCATTCACAAGACGCCTCTGCAGGTAACCTGACTGGGAAGTACGTACTGCAGTATCCACAAGACCTTCACGACCTCCAATTGCGTGGAAGAAGTACTCGGTCGGATTCAGTCCGCTCTTGTAACTTGCTTTGACGAAACCGTGTGCATCCGCAGCAAGGTCACCCTTATAGAAGTGAGGTAATGTCCTTCCGGCATAGCCTCTTCTTATACGCTCACCACGAACAGCCTGCTGTCCGACACAAGCGGCCATCTGAGTCAGGTTCAATATAGAACCACGAGCACCAGACCTTGCCATAATAACCGCAGAGTTCTCCAGACCAAGCTGGTTATCGGCGATCCTACCAGTATCATCTCTGGCCTTACCCAACGTCTGCATGATCCTCATCTCAATGGTCTCTGCAAGGGTCCTACCTGGCAATGGTTCAAGTTCCTTGGCCTCATATGCACTGATAAGTTTAGAGACCTCTTCCTCAGCATCCTTGAGCCTTGCTGCGATCTCCACCTTAGCATTTCGGGGAATATCCTCATCACTGATACCGAAGCTCAGTCCTGTGTACATTACACCCCTGATCGCAAGCCTTGTGAAATCATCTACGAACTTGGCACCAGCTGCAGCACCGAATTCCTTGACCACCTTGTCAAGGACAAGACCTTTGAAAGCACCAATGGACTGTTCATCAATGGTACCCTGAAGCAGTTCACCATCTTCGATAACAACATAAGCATCATATTCACAGTCTGCCTTTTTACAAACGTCACACTTGAAACATACCTGTGCAGGGAAATCCACATAAAGACCCTTGGGAAGGATCTGACTGAAGATCTGTTTACCGTTCCAGTAAGGGGCACCATCTTCAAGATGTCCTGCAGGTTCTGGCAACTCACGTAGCTCTGACTTGCGGAGAAGTTCCAGAGCATCATTCTTACTGATGAAATTCTCATTCCTTGTCAAAAGGAACAGACCTGAAATGTGGTCGTGAATACCACCTATGATCGGACCACCAAAACGTGGAGATAGAATGTTCTCCTGTACCTGCATGAGGATGCTTGCCTCTGCACGGGACTCCTCTGTCTGGAGCACGTGCATGTTCATCTCATCACCGTCAAAATCAGCATTGTATGGAGGACATACTGCCGGATTTAGCTTGAAGGTCTTGCCAGGAAGTACCTTTATACGGTGTGCCATGATACTCATCTTGTGAAGTGAAGGCTGCCTGTTGAACAGAACAATATCTCCATCCTGCAGTTGCCTTTCAACGGTCCACCCTGGTTCAAGTTTCTCCAGAAGTTCCTCAGTGTTGATATCTGTTACCTTGATACGGCGACCATCCTCACGGATAACATAGTTCGCACCCGGATGGACCTTCTTCCCACGACGGACATATTCCTTCATGAGCTCGAGGTTCCTTGAGATAACCCTCACCGGGATCGTCATATGCTTTGCAATTTCAAAAGGTACGCCCACCTCATTTATACTAAGGTTGGGGTCCGGGGAAACTACCGTACGTGCAGAGAAGTTAACACGCTTACCAGACAGACTTCCCCTGAAACGTCCTTCTTTACCCTTAAGACGCTGGGTCAGTGTCTTCAGAGGTCTTCCGGACCTGTGTCTTGCAGGAGGTACACCTGAAACTTCATTATCGAAATATGTTGTAACATGGTATTGCAACAGTTCCCACAGATCCTCAATGATAAGCTGTGGAGCACCAGCATCCCTGTTCTCCTGGAAACGCTGGTTGATACGGATGATATCTACGAGCTTATGCGTCAGGTCATCCTCACTTCGCTGACCGGACTCAAGTGTAATGGAAGGTCTCACCGTGACCGGAGGAACCGGAAGTACGGTCAGTATCATCCATTCAGGCCGGGCAGTATCAGGGTTCATTCCCATGACACGAATATCGTCATCTGAGATGTTCTCGAACCTGTCACGGATCTCAGTAGGGGTCAGTTTGTGACCATCTTCAATATACTCGCTTGGTTTCTCGAACTTGATATCGAGTTGTGCTTCGCCACAATACGGACAGACCTTTGGCTTTCTTGCCTCTTTGAAAACATCATTGATGACATCATCAGGAAGATGTCCCATGTCCTTATACTTGGAAAGCTGTTCGAGATAATCCCTCTTCTTGCTATCCTCAAGCATCAGAGAACTGCATTTGCAACAAACTGAACGTAAGATCTTACGAATGGTCTTGTTAAAGCCTACATGTATCACAGGGGCCACAAGTTCAATGTGACCGAAGTGACCGGGACATTCTCCGGCACGACTTCCACAGCTCTTACATTTAAGACCCGGGTCAATAACACCAAGACGCAGGTCCATAAGTCCCATATCAATAGGGTACCCGTCATCATCATAAGTGTCCGCAGTTATGATCGATGTGACACTCATCTTCCTAACTTCACGAGGAGAGATCAGACCGAATTTGATCGCACCGATCCTTTTTGGTATTGAAGGTATCATATTATCCATCTGTATCACCATCACACTGCATCATCAAGTCTAAGTCTTGGAGCAACTCCCAGAGATTTGATCTCATCAAGGAGCAACTTGAAAGCATAGCTCATTTCTACCGGGTGAATATCTGTTTCTGCACCACAGTTCGAACAGTACCTTATATTACGTGTCCTGTCAAAGGTAGCAACCATTCCACAGTGTCCACATACAAGCTCGACCACCTTGTCAGATTCATCAAGCAACCTCTCCTTCAGGGTCATTGCAGCACCGTGTCCGATCAGGACATCTCTTTCCATTTCACCAAACCTCAGACCACCCTCACGAGCACGTCCTTCTGTTGGCTGGCGGGTCAATACCTGTACAGGACCTCTGGACCTGGCGTGTATCTTTGATGCGACCATGTGATGCAGCTTCTGGTAAAGGATCACACCTACGAACACATCGGCCTGGATCTTCTTTCCTGTTACACCATCGGAGAATACTTCCTTTCCGGTATGTGAGAAACCATGCTTCTTCAGACCATCACGGATGTCATCTTCGGTCTCACCTGAGAAAGCAGTTGCGTTGATGCGGCGACCTTCGATAGAACCAACCTTTCCTCCGATCATTTCGAGAACGTGAGCAACGGTCATACGTGAAGGGATCGCGTGTGGATTAATAACAAGATCAGGAACCATACCGGATTCAGTGAATGGCATATCCTGATATGGAACTATCAAACCGATAACTCCTTTCTGACCGTGCCTTGATGCGAATTTGTCACCGATCTCAGGGATCCTCTGATCCCTTATCTTAACCTTTGTAAGACGGGTTCCGTTAATAGATTCTGTAAGGATGACAGTGTCAACGATACCTTTCTCGTTGGAACGCATGGTAATTGCACTTTCTCTGCGCTGCTCAACCGTTATACCGAAATCAGACTGTTCCTCAAGGAACCTTGGAGGACTTGTCTTTCCGATAAGCACAGCATTTGGACCTACGATGGTCTCAGGGTTTACAAGACCATCAATGTCAAGGTTTGCATATGCTTCTGCACTACGGGCACCTCTGAACTCAGAGTCAGGGATCTCGAACTTGTCTTCCTGACCACCAGGATAGCGGCGTTCTTCTCCCTCGAATGTTCTCAGGAAGTGGCTTCTTCCGAGACCTCTCTGAATAGAACCTTTGTTGAAGACAAGTGCATCCTCAATATTGTGACCTTCGTAGGACATAACAGCAACTACGAAGTTCTGCCCTGCAGGACGGTCATCAAAGTGAATTGACTCACATGTGTGAGTGTGTGTAAGTGCCTTTTGAGGATAGTGAAGAACGTGTGCGCGTGTGTCCGGCCTAAGCTTGATGTTAGAGGTGGAGACACCAATACACTGCTTGATCATCGCTGCACCCATTGTGTTCCTTGGAGAAGCGTTGTGTTCCGGATATGGAACCATACCGGTACAGATACCAAGGATCAGTGAAGGATCGATCTCAAGGTGAGTGTGATTTGGAGTAAGGTCCTCTTCGTAAAGACCAATGAAAACATTCTCCTCTTCCTCAGCATCCAGATATTCGACACAGCCCTGCTCTACAAGGTCAAGGAAGGATATTTCACCAGCATTCAGTTTCTCTATATGTTCACCTGTGACCAGAGGAACACCGTCTTCTACGACGATAGCCGGCCTTCTGGCACGACCCATGTCCGAACTGATGATAACTTCATGAATGTCCTCGTAAAGAGTTACGTTCAGCTGACTGGATAGCATGCCATTGCGGCGCTGCTTCCTGATGTCTGCGACCAGCTCTACCGGATTGTTATGTGTTCCGATAAGTTCCCCGTCAAGGAAGACCTTTGCTTCAGTCATTCAGTAACCCCCTCTGGTTTATCATCGCCGATAGGATCAGCGTTCTCATCCATAATATCATGATATTCAACCTCTGGTTTCTTCGTCTCTTCAGGTGCTACATCAAGCTCTTCTGCATAGATCGCATCACCTGAGTAATCAAGCACCTTCTCAGGGACATATAGTTCAACAGGACTAACTCCAACCCCATACATGATGTTCTTGATAGCATCAATGTCTTCAGCGCCTGTGGAGAGTTCGACCATCTGGGCAAAGTTCTTCACAAGACCACAGTTTGGACCTTCAGGAGTCTCTGACGGACAAAGACGACCCCACTGTGTTGGGTGCAGATCACGGGCCTCGAAGTGAGGCTGTGCCCTTGACAATGGTGATATCACACGTCTTAAGTGGGACAGAGTTGAAATGTAGTCTGTACGGTCAAGCAACTGTGAAACACCACTTCTTCCACCTACCCAGTTACCTGTAGCAAGCGGATGCTGCAGACGGTCAGTAAGCACATCTGCACGCACAAGAGTGGCTACGTTCAGTTCCCTGTTCCTCATGTTAGCTCTCTCGAGCTGGTATTTTACATCGCGTGCAAGACGGTTGAATGCTACCCTGAACAGATCTTCCATCAGGTCACCCGTAAGTTTCAACCTCTTGTTAGAATAGTGATCCTTGTCATCGCCGGCTCGCCTTCCAAGGGCAAGCTCGAAGCATGATTCTGCCATCCTTCCAAGGAAGTGGGCTTTTGCGATCCTGTCTGCCGGATCGTTACCAAGGTGTGGGAGCAGATAACGGTCAATGACATAATTTGCGCGCTTCATCTGGTATTCCCTTGCCTGACCTGAAGCAACACGACCACCGATCTTCTCGATGGCATCCTCGATTGTGTCCACTTCGGCTTCCTCAAGGTTCTCGAACATGAACTTCATGATCTCCTGGTCGGTAGAAACCACCTTCACAACATCCTCATCGGTCTCAATTCCAAGAGCACGTATCAATGTGATGAAGTTGATACGACCGGATATAGATGGGAAAGAAATTTCCAGCAGGGATTTACGCCCCCTTTCCACAACTACCAGAGCCCTGTAACCTCTCCTCTGAGAGAATACTTTTGCAACCTCGATAGTATCACCGTAACGCTCACCGAACTCGGCAAGTATCTTGTTAGGTGCAAGGTCCTCGAGGGTCATTACAACACGCTCGGTACCATTTACTATGAAATATCCTCCCGGATCGAGCGGATCTTCACCATGCTGTATCATTTCAGCGTCGTTTATGCCAACAAGGTTACAGATATCCGATTTAATCATTACAGGAAGTTGTCCGACCTTGGCTTCCCTTGGTTCCTGTTCCTCACCATTCTGTACAACAGACATCTCCAGGAAAAGGGGAGCTGAATAAGAAAGATTACGTAATCTTCCTTCATTTGGATACAATTTCTCAATTGCACCGTCAGCTTCCTTAACTACTGGATTTTCCACCCTTATCTTACCAAGCTTTACATAGATATCTTCAAGATCTGTCTCGATTATACCCTGCTCATCAATGATCTTCTGGAGACCAGATCTGGTGAACTTGTTGTAAGAGTCAATGTGATGCTGCACAATCTTGTCCTTTGTGAAATAGGCCTCTGATAGTATGCTTGTATCTAATGCGATGATGGCACCCTCTTTTTAGTTAATTGGATATTTAAGAGTAATAAAGCGATTATGATTAGTAGTAGCGTTCAATGGAATGAACGCAGTATTGACTAGACCGGCCGTAATATGGAAAATATGCATTATACTGCGGCCAAAAAAAGTACATAAAAAATAAGCGAAACACCTCAAATTTGAAAACCTCGTGTTCACTCCATTACATATCTGTAATACAGTGCTTCACCTGCAGTCTGACTTTTGCGAGTGATCTTAACAACATCACCAGGCATCGCATCGATCTCCTGTGCAATAGGATCCGTTACTTTTATTTTAGGCAACTGCTCCCTCTCCACATTAAAGTGCTTCAGGACAGTCCTTAATTCATCATCATCCATAATCTCATGATTGGGGATCAATTCGTGGTCAAGCAGGCTGAACTTACTCAAATTTACTCCTCCTTAAAAACATGCAAGCAATTATTCCAGGATTGCTGGCGGGCTCGTAGGGATTTGAACCCTAGGCCGTCTGGTTAAAAGCCAGACGCTCTGCCTGACTAAGCTACGAGCCCATGACGATACATTGTACGAGTGCCACATATTGCAAGCCTCGTACGACGGGTCAACAAGGGAATGATACTATATAAAGATTCCTATGGAAGCGCCTTTGAATTTTGTAATTGCCCCATAAACAGGCAAGACATATAAAAAATATAGGATTGTATCAATGATCGGACATGAAACAATTCAATACATATATATAATATAATTTATGACTTTTACAAAGTTGCAGGCCTGAATTCAGTAAGCAAAATTCTCCGACACCTTTTTTTGCAATTTAGCAGCTTCTCCCACCAATGAATCCATAAGTTTCTTTATTCTAATCATTATTTTAAAGATTTTAAAGACATATGAGCCAATTCAAAAAAGAAGGGAAACACTATCATAAAAAAATAATGCAGGACAATTATGTCCCACATTCCCAGCCTTCCAGGTATTCGGTCTGATGGGATTCAAGTTCATCGATCTCTATTCCAAGTGACTTTAATTTCAGCTCGGCAACATGGATATCAAGATCACGAGGAACCGGATGTACACCCGCCTCCAGCTTGTTCTCAGCAATGTACTTAACACACTGCGCCTGGTTTGCAAAGCTCATATCCATGACCTCTGCAGGATGACCATCACCTGCTGCAAGGTTCACAAGCCTTCCATCAGCAAGTACGTTTATTCTCCTGCCGGCAACATTGTACTCCTTGATGTTCTTCCTGACGATATTGATAGAACCTGCCATTGCAGTGAGCTCTTCAAGATTAATCTCCACATTGAAGTGACCGGAGTTTGCAAGAATTGCACCATCCTTCATAACTTCAAAGTGCTTCCTTGTAAGGACGTCCACGTTACCAGTAGTTGTCACAAATATATCACCATACTTTGCAGCCTCTGTCATTGACATTACACGGTGTCCATCCATACGTGCCTCGAGTGCCCTTATAGGATCGATCTCCGTCACAACGACATCTGCACCGAGCCCGGATGCGCGCATTGCTGCACCCTTCCCACACCAGCCATATCCACCAATGACAACGGTCTTTCCTGCAACAAGCAGATTGGTTGTCCTCATGATACCATCCCATGAAGACTGACCGGTACCATAGCGGTTATCGAAAAGGAACTTGGTCATTGCATCATTGACAGCAATTACCGGCATCTTCAGTGCACCATCCTTTTCCATTGCCTTGAGCCTGTGGATACCAGTAGTGGTCTCCTCACAGCCACCAAGGATCTCAGGAAGCATGTCCTGACGCTCGGTGTGAAGCTTGAAAATAAGATCTGCACCATCATCGATGGTGATATCAGGCTTCATATCAAGCACTTTGTCAATAGCTTCATAATATTCATCGCCGCAACAATCATACTTAGCATAACAATCAATATTATCCCTTGTATTGAGGGCAGCTGAGACATCATCCTGTGTGCTCAGTGGATTGCAACCAGTAATAGCTACCTCTGCACCGCCTATTGCAAGGGTCTCTACAAGAGCAGCGGTCTTTGCTTCAACATGAAGCGCCATTGCGATCTTATGCCCTTTAAGAGGCTGCTCGCGCTCAAAGTTATCCCTGATGATAGATAGCACAGGCATGTGATTACGCACCCAGCCGATCTTCATATCGCCGGATTCTATCAGTTCTTTTTCACTCATATTCGAATCTCCAATTTAAAGCGTAATATATAATGTAATGGGAACAATGTAATGTAACGAATTATCGCATCATTTCTTCGCATCCACGCGGGATATCAGTTCCTCTGCTGCATCCCGGCCCTCATCGATGACATTCTGCTCATCCATGCAAATGACCCTGTAATCATCCATAAGCACTTTACCATTTACAATCGTAGTTCTCACATCACTGCTACCAGCCGAGTACACCAGGTGAGAAGGAACATCATATAAGGGGCTCAAATGTGCTTTGTTCATGTCAACAATAATAACATCTGCATTATAGCCATTCCTTATCATTCCGCTGTTAATGTCAAGTGCCTTTGCGCCGTTGACCGTAGCCATCTCAAGCACCTGCCTTGCAGGGAGTGCCATCGGATCCATAGTATCAACTTTCTGGAGCAACGCTGCAGCCTTCATTTCCTCGAACATACCAAGATTATTGTTGGAAGCACAACCATCCGTACCAAGACAGACATTAGCCCCACGATCGAGCAACTTTGTAACAGGAGCAATACCAGATGCCAGCTTCATATTACTTACAGGATTATGTGAAATATTGACATTATTGTTGCGCAGAATATCCATGTCACCATCAGAGAGCCACACACAATGTGCAGCAAGGACATCAGGACCAAAGAAATCAATGCTATCCAGCATATTCACAGAGCACATACCATACTGCTCTTTCATCTGGTTCAGTTCCGCTTCAGTCTCAAGGACATGGATGTGGATCTTCGCATTGTCCACAGTCGCCTGCTCCCTTACCTTCATAAGGAACTCCTTTGAACATGTGTTTGGAGCATGTGGACCATACATGGCGGATATTCTGCCACCTGCTTTCCCGTTCCACTCATTAACGAACGCTTTACCTTTCTTCAGTTCGGTTTTGCCTTTCTCCTCATCCCATAGCTCGATCATGCCATAGGACAGAGCTGCACGAAGACCTGAACTTTCAACTACTTTTCCAACCTCTTCCATGAAGAAGTACATATCTGCAAACGCGATGGTCCCGCTTTTGACCATTTCAAGGCATGCAAGACGAGTACCTGCATAAACATCAGAAGCTGTCAGTTCAGCCTCTGCCGGCCAGATATGGTTCTCGAGCCAGTCAGAGAGAGCGAGGTCGTCAGCGTATCCCCTGAAAAGTGTCATTCCTGCATGGGTGTGAGTGTTCACAAAACCAGGCATCACAACGTTGCCCTGTGCATCTATTACAGTATCAGCCGTCTCTTCTGTATTTTCACATACATCTGCGATCCTGCCATCCTCTATAACAACAACACCATTCTTGATGTTCTCCAACGACGGGTCCATCGTCAAAATATAACCGTTCTTTATTATGATATCAGCCATTATGACACCTATACACGTTATCGGAAGGACGTCTCGTCCTCCAATGCATCAAGATATTGATGCATTATCTTAAGCCTATCCTCTGCGATCTCTCTTGCAGCGGCAGTATTTAATCTATTCATTATTTTAAAAGGTTTCATTTCCATATACTCGGCAAACCCATCCAGAGGATCTTCTGCATATGCATTCTTTGAAGAGGTTTTCTCCACCCCACTTGCATGCTTCAAACATCGCAATGCACCCATGGACATCACTGCCCTGAATATCCCGATAGCACCAAGAGCATCGATACGGTCTGCATCCTGCAATATCCGGCCTTCAAGAGATTCCGCTTTATACCCGCGGCTGAACCTGTGAGTCCTTATGCAGGAAACGACGTGATCGATTGTAGGAGCATCCATACCTTCGCTTAAAAGAAAATCTCGTGCGATCTCTGCACTGTAGTCAGCATGATCGCCACCTTCCCGATGCTCCCTGACAACACCCACATCATGAAGCAAAGCTGCAAGTCTGATGACCCGAAGATCACCACCTTCCTCAGCCTGTATATTCATGCAGGTGGACTCCACACGTTCGATGTGTGACATCTCATGAGAACTTGGCTCATCGGCGAGCACGCCTGCAACAAATTCCCGAGTCCTGTCGATCAGATCCATGAGACACATCACGTATCTGAAAGTTCTTCAAGCTTTCTTATCATCTGCCGGACTGCATCAGAAAGTGTACGGGAGTTGTCATACTCTTCGACCAATTTGCGTAGTTCAGCCTCATCAAGCTCTTTCATCCCATAGGACAGATCGATCATGTTATCCATAGCACGGACCACGTTGTCCACAATGGTCACATTCGCAGTACGGGATGTCCGTGATAGTGGATTCAGGTCGATCGTTATCACACTTTTACCCATACCCACAAGCGCCTGACATCGGTCACCGTCCTCAAGCGGGACAAGTACCACATCTGCATTGTAGATGCCTTCACTGTCCACGATCGCCCTGCTGTGCTGTAATGCAAGACGGGCATCTGCTTTGCTTCCAAGGACTTCCAATGCACCGTGATCTTTAAGATGGTTGATTATCCGGTTGACACGCTCCTCACTCCTGTGGAACAGGTTCACCTCAAGAGGGACACCTGTAACTTCAGAGAGCTTTACAAGAGAATCAGGAACGAGTGCAGCAGCATTGCCATTCACCGATAGTACCGGTCGCTCCGCAAGGAGCAGCATGGCTACACCCACCTTCTCTGCTATAAGAGCAGAGTCAGTTGTCTGTTCACCGGTCAGGTAATCGAAACATTCACCCCGACCCTGTGCGACCAGACCCTGCTGACTCGTGATCCCCAGTTCAACACCTTCGACTATCTTCTCCCTTGTCATAAGGGAAACATATCGAGGGTGATCCTTAGGAATATCACTCATAGATACCACTGATCTTACGTAGTAGCATCAAGAATGATTCCCTGATCGGAAGGCACTATTATAGTCTGCACTTCCTGTCCGTCGAGCATCTGGATGTACTTGTAGTTGATAAGCTTCGGGTTCTTTGCAAGCTCCTGATTAATTAGACGCAGAGCCTCTGCCTCACCCGTTGCCTGAACGATCGTAGCGTTGGCGATACCATTAGCTTCGATGATCCTCCTTTCAGCTTCGAGCTGCTCTTTCTGTTTCACGAAGATCATCCTCTGGGCATCCTGATCCGCCTGAAGCTTGGATTCAATAGCATCAGCGATCTTTGCTGGAAGTTGGACATTCCTGAGCAGAACCTCTTCAACGATTATACCATCGCCAACGAGAGACTTTTCCATCTCTACCTGCATTTCAGTAGCTACAAGCTCTCTTTGCTCACCATATATTGCCATGGCCGTATGGCCGGAAACAACTTCTCTGATAACGGACTTTATCGTAGGTCTGATGATCTTCTCTGCATAAGCAGTACCAAGTTTTGTATGAACAACGCTTGCATCTTCCGAAACAAGCCTGTACCTGACAGAGATATCAAGCCCTAGCGTCAAGCCCTCATTGGTCAATGCGTTTATCTGGTCATCACCGGAAACTTCACCTTCTGCAGCTTTGGCACTCATTGTATACATCTCGCTTCTGACAGAATACTTGGTGACACTTACCCACGGAGGTACAATATGCAGACCTTCACCAAGCTCATCTTCCTGAACACCGCCGAACTGGCTGAACTTCACACCAACTTCACCAGCACCTATAGATACGAAGATCGATCCGAACAATACAGAAAAGATGATCAGTATCGTTAGAACAATAGCTGCACCACGAAGAACCACTCCTGCCATTGGAGGGATCTTAATTTCAGGCATAGGGGATTCCTTACCCTCTTTGGGATCTTTAATATCCCAGTCATCTTCCATTACCATAGTATTTTACTCCTTATTTGAGATATGATCTAACTGAATTGAAGACTACATCCTTTTTATTGATATATGTTTCGTGACGTTACGAACAGTAGTACGAGTACACTTAAAATTTTACAGGATGTTCATAACACGACGTTACATTATAAGTAGTAACCTCAGCAAAAGTTGAAAGTGCATCGAACACATCCTTTTTTGTCTCTTCGACCGAGCAGGCAAAAACGGTATCTCCCAACATTGCCTGGGAAGCCATACCACCTGCTGCACCTACTGCCTCGATAGCATCCATTACACGATCGCTCGCAAGACCACATTTTAACGTGAACTGCTTTGAGATCTCCATGAAATTCGTAACTGTGGGACGTGCCAGCAAAGAACGCAATGCTGACCTGCCTGCAGAATTGATATCCCTCATCAGTCCAGCATCATTTAGCACCGAACCGGTGGAAAGTTCACCAAGTACTATACAATGAACCTCAAAAGATGGCGAAGGTACACGATCAAGAACACCGTAAGGAGGACAACCCGGCACTTTTCTAATAGGGACACCTCCGAAATACTGACCTTCGACATCCCCCATGCCACTGCCGTTGCTCACCTCTGCGATATGAACAGCTTCCACAAGCTGATTGGAAGTCAGGCCCAGTGAAAAGGCATCATTGAGCGCATAAGCAGTACTTAGAGAACCGGCAGCTGATGCACCGAACCCGCAACCGATAGGAATTGATGAGGTGCAATTTACATGAACAGGAAAATCCACTAGTTGTTCTATCAATGAGCAGGTAGTATCTGCTTTAACAGAGGCACCATCAAGATATACCTCCGTTTTTCCCACACCCCTGGTGACAATAGTATCTATGCCTCCATCAATGACAACACCACACCCAGTTGATCCTTTCCTACGTGGATCCGGATCATCATGCATCTCGAAAAAACCTGTAATGTGGCCAGGAGCAAAGGCCCTGCCAGCAGAACTTTCAATTGACATCGGATTCTCTGTTCCCAAAAATAGCTTCTACATTATCTGCCAGTGTTTCAGCGATCAGCCGCTTATTTCCACTGACATGGGTGATCTCATCATTCCTTGCAGATATTATATGAACGTCATTTTCCACAGTACCCATTCCAGTGATGCTGACCTCATTTGCAACCACCATATCAAGTTCAGTAGCTCTCAAAGCTTCCTTTGCACGTAAGATCAGTTCATCCTCTGTGATACCGGCCTCTGCCTTAAATCCAACAATGGAAATATCAGGGTAAGCATCACGCACTTCCCTTATCAGTTTACGGGTGCTTCTGAATTTGAGGGTCAGGTCGCCACCTGATTTGATCTTATTATCCTGGGCATCAAGAGTATAGTCGGAGATAGCTGCCGCACTTATCAGCATGTCATATCCATGTTCAAGTTCCCTGAGAGTTGCATCGATCATCTCCCCTGCACTTTCGACAAGGATCTCGTTCACACCTTCACAATCGAGCCTGCCATTGTGGACTACAGTAACTTCCGCACCCCTGCGGTAGAATTCCAGAGCTATCTCCCTGCCGGTACGACCTGATGAACGATTGGTGATCACCCTGATAGGATCAATGGCTTCTGCAGTTGCACCACTTGTTATGAGCACTTTTTTCCCTGCAAGTGTACTGCTGCCAAGGGAACGTTCTACTGCAAGTGTGATCTGGTCATTGGATGCTATCTTTGCAATTCCTTCATTAAGATGTGGACCCACAAAAGTGATATCCCAGTCTTTGAGCTTGTTAATATTCTCCATCACAGCAGGGTGCTCATACATAGAATTGTGCATTGCAGGAACAACGATCACAGGAGCGCCGGAGCCCATTGCTGTGGTCGCGAACGTCGTAACAGGAGTATCATCTATACCATATGCCATCTTGCCGATAGTATTAGCAGTTGCAGGTGCCACCAGAAGAAGATCTGCACAACCTTCTGAACCGAAGAACTTCACATGCTCAACTTCACCGGTGATCTCAGTGATAACATCGTGACCAGTGGCGTAATGCAATGCATAAGGATGAAGGATATGTTGTGCCTCTTTGCTCATTACAGCATAAACCTCTGCACCGTTGCGTATAAGTTCACGTGCAAGTTCAACAACACGTACTGCAGCTATACTGCCAGTAACAGCAATAACGATGACTTTTCCGGAAAGGGAAGCACTGCCCTACCCTTTTATCCACATAGTAGGATGACGTGACATTTTCATCAAATCCACATTGTGTTCTAATGATAAGTAGCTTACTGAAAGTTTTTTCAAAAATGGCATTCTTTTTATTCCTGAAACACTTAACTTGTGATGAATGGCTGGAAAAAAGAAAGTCACAGGAAACCTGAACACATTGTTCAACAAGTATTCAGGAAAGGAAAAACTGGAGGATGAGATCGACAAGCTCCAGTCACATCTCCTTGAGCTGGAGATCGACAGGAAGAGATTTGAGAAGAACGAGACCACTGCCAAACGTGCCCTTGCTGCAAAACAGGAAGCCGAGGAAAAACTCAAAGCTGCTAACGTAAAGATCGAAACACTCACACACCAGCTTGAAGAGAAGAGAACGGAAGTCTCAGAAGAGATCTCATTTGCCCTTATTGAAGAGGTCACACCGTCACAGATAACATCCTATATTGACCAGCTGGCATCCATAAGATCTGACCGCGATTCACTGATAAGTGCATACATTACTGAAAAAGAGATGAATTTGAATGTCGGAATCTTAAAAGATGGTATGAGGGAGATAGACCAGAATAGCCAGTACCTGATACAGAAGATCAAAAGCGACACCGGATATGCACTATTCTATGACAGGATGCAGATGGTCAAAGAGGTAGTAGTTCCTGCACTTCCATTTGAAAGAAGTTCTGTAGAGATGTCCAGTTCGTTTGGAACCGGGACGCTAAAGAACACTCTCATGAAGGACATAAACGTATGTATCCTCGCGGCCCACGCCGGAGAATCACTTATCGGCATATCTTCCGATAAGACCGAATTTGAGGAAGATATGATCATCCGGAGCAGTGTAAAAGCTAAACATACAAAGGGTGGCTTCAGCCAGAGGCGCTTTGAAAGACTCAGGGATGAAGATATTGACCATCATGTGGAAAAGGTCAGGAACGCACTGAAGAACATGCTTGAGCATGCTACAGTTGATATTGACATGATGATAATATGCGGGGACACTGTGCTGGCACATTACATCCTTGAAAATATCGATACTGACATACCCATCATGGAAAGGAACATTGATGCAAAGATCGAAAAACATGATATTGACAGCATAATAAGAAGTATCTTCAGCTGCCGCCGATATAAACTATAACAGGAGCAAATATGGTAGAACCGGAAGAGATCGAAGGCATGGTAGACGCACTTAGGGCTGTCACACATGAAGAACTTGTAAAACTCGTCCAGGAACTTGCCTACACAAGGGAGGAGGACATACCTGATGAGGAGGAGATCACGAAGTTGCTGGAAAAAGCAGTCTCCGAGCACCTGCTTGAGACGATATCCTCGGAAGAGCTTAGCGAAGTTGATGCTAAGGACAGTGAAGATGTTCACTATTATATTGTAGGGCCACATGCATTCCCGGACTTCCCATTCGATCTGAGCGAGGTCATTGACATCCTGAAACTGGACAGACGTGAGATAGATCCACACAAACTGACACAGAGATTCTCCAGAAGATTGAAGGCAAGGATCACAAAGCTCAGGCATAACATAGAGACATTTGCTAAAGGAGAAGACGATAGTATTGATGTCCCTGTGCTTGAACACAGATACAGCGACCTGTTAAATCTCTACTATGACTATGATTCGTGGCTTGAAGGTGAGATCACAGAGATGGAGACTGAGATACTGGATATTAGCAAACAGATCGATGCCCTGGGAACAGCACAAGATATTTGATGTTTGTATGCGATGAGAGGTGAAGATAGATATGGCAAGGCATAGAAAAGATACCTATTACTGGCGTGCAAAAGAAGAAGGATATCGTTCGAGGGCAGCCTATAAGCTTTTCCAGATCAACGAGAAATATAAAGTCATAAAGGAAGGGGACACCATTGTAGATCTTGGAGCTGCACCTGGCGGATGGCTTGAGGTTGCAAAGAAGCTCTCAGAAGGAAAGGTCGTCGGAGTCGACCTTCGACGCATCAAAGAGATCGAAGGCGTGGACACCATAAAAGGAGATATTACATCCGATGTGACTATCAGGAAGATCATAGACATGGTCGGTGAAGATGGAGCCGATGTTGTCATCTGTGATGCCGCACCAAACCTTTCAGGTAACTGGAGCCTTGACCATGCACGGTCCATAGACCTTACGACATCTGCACTGGAATGCGCAAAGAAGATACTCAAACCCAATGGACACTTTGTTGTGAAGGTATTTCAGGGAGATATGTTCAAAGACTTCATTGACAAGGTTCGCGACAGTTTCACATTTACCAAGGCATACTCACCACAGGCATCAAGGTCTGAAAGCGCAGAGATATATGTGATCGGTAAGAAGTTCCTCACCGCACCTTTGCACAAGAACGATGAGTTCGATGTAGTGGTCAAGGAAATGGGAGCCTCTGGAGATGGCATTGCCTATATTGAGGACTTCGTGGTTTTTGTTAAAGAGGCAGAAAAAGGAGACTCTGTGAAGATCCAGATCACAGATGTCAAACCGAACTTTGCTTTTGCAAAGGTCATTGAACGTTATGAAGAGCAATGACTCCAATAAAAAGGTTAAATTCGTTGAATTAATAACAAAAAAATCATCCCTTCAGCGATCCTGAAGGGTTTCCACTTCTTCTACAAGCCGATTGCCTGCAGCCACTTCATCTATGCTGTGCACAACTGCACCAAGATTTTCGATGGATTGCCTTATCACATTATAGTCGATCTGATCACCTTCAATAGTGATCTTGATGTTCTCTGTTTTTTGGTCAACTTCATACAAACCGATGTTCACACCAGTAACACCATCAATAACACTCAAATTTTCTGCCAGTTCAATGGTAGAGGGATGGTGAGGTTTCAACACATCCAGAACCAATCTTCTTATTCCTGTCAATTTGTTCATCCTTCCCAAAGTTTCCGATATTTACGGAGAATTATAGAAATACAGACAACATAATATGATGATCATATCTTAGATTTTGTCAGCAAACTTTATATAAATATTGATTATAATACTGTTCGTACATAAACGATTTATATTGGAATGACATTTAAGAGACCATTCATTATATAGAATTTTGCAGGTGAGCAAATGATAGACCTACACACACACACCGTTTTCAGTGACGGAGAACTCATCCCAAGCGAACTCGTCCGTCGGGCGGTCACCTTCGGATACCGGGCTATAGGAATAACGGACCACGTTGATTATACTAACATAGAACATGTACTCTCATGCGTAAAGAAAGCAGAATACATGGAGGAGGTCATGGACATCAGGATACTGCCGGGAGTTGAGCTCACACACGTCCCCCCTGCAAAGATCGCACCTCTTGCAAAGATGGCAAAGGAGCTGGGAGCAGAGATCGTAGTAGTTCACGGAGAATCACCGGTAGAACCCGTTGCACCTGGAACCAATGCCGCATCTGTTGTCTGTGAAGATGTCGACATCCTTGCACACCCGGGATTCCTCACCATCGAGGAAGCACAGATGGCAGTGGATAACGATATCTGCATTGAGATCACCGCAAGGAACGGACACAACAGAACTAACGGACACGTTGCCAGGATCGGTACTGAGGTCGGTGCCACCATGGTCGTCAATACCGACGCCCACAGTCCCGAAAATCTCATCACAAAAGAGACAGCTTTGAAAGTAGCCATGGGAGCCGGACTGACCGAAGACCAGGCAAAGAAAGTCCTTGAGAACTCTGTCCGCTTCATCGAATAATGCCGGGACGATCGAATTGCCGGCTGTAAGAACAACATACATTCGTGTCGGCTTATATTCCGACAATAATTCATTTAATTCTACCTTTTTTCAAGTGGAACCAGCTTAAGATAATAGCGGGTCTTTATCAAAATTGGCATTCTGCGAATAGTACATTTTTACAAAGCAGAAATTGCCATTTCTTTTGGAAAGCTGCTGAAATTAAAAATGGCTGAGAGTATATTTCCCTTCATCAAAAACGAGTTCGAAGGTGAAATCTCCGTTTATCGGACCTTCTATCACTACACCCTCGCTCAGGCTGCCATCAGGATAGAAATCTTCATGGAATATCCATTTGCCATCTTCATCCTGAATACCTTTCCTGAACTCCACCGGATCACCACCGATAAGAATGCGTGTTTTTACTCCACTGGAATAGCTGCAAATAATTGTATTCTCTTCTACAGACCATTCTAAATTCGTAAGATCCCCATCTGAATCAGGGTCAGGATCAACTCCGAAAGCAACATAATTCACATGTTCCGGCAGGGAAAATTCCACAGTGCACATCGAACCATCCGTGCCCTTTGAAGTAATATCTCTTGCATAACCGTGCTGAATGGAGGAGATCTTCAAGGCAGCATCTTCCAGCTGCCTGTCAACATCCGCATCATCCATTACAGGAGAAATGTTGTTCCATGAAACGGCTGCAAGCACGACCACAAGAGCAGTAATTGTAAGATAGACCACCATTTTCAGTGGGATGGTATCCACACCACGCGTATCTGCGAGAAAACGTTGAAGGTAGTCCACAATTACTCACCTAATAAAACAAACACATCGAGAAGGATCAATCCAGCCACTCGAAGAACTTATCAAGCGCCCTGCGCCTGTGGGAGATAGTGTTCTTGACCTCAGTTCCAAGTTCACCGAATGTCTTACCCTCGTACTCAAATATCGGATCATAACCAAACCCACCGGTGCCGCGCTCCTCAAAAGCAATCTTGCCTTCCACAGTACCCGTGAATACAGAAGATTCTCCCCCAGGTTCACAATAGCCGATCACCGATTTGAAAACGGCACTTCTGTCCTTCTCGCCTTCCATTAGTTTAAGGACCTTCTGGTTTCCAAGATTGTCCTCCACAAATGCGGAATATGGACCTGGAAAACCATTCAGTGTATTGATGAACAGACCGGAATCATCCACCATGACAGGATGTTTCAGCTTTTCAGCAGCCCATTTTGCACCGTATGCAGCAATAGGTTCAAGGTCATCCTCCTGAAGTTCGGGATAGCCATCAGTGTTCTGTATCAGCTCAATCTCCTTTGCAGCCAGTATTTCCTTTGCTTCTCCAAACTTTCCCTTATTTCCAGTAACGAATACCATTTTACGCATAGCGACCCCTCTTCTCGATCTCTTTTATCCGAAGCAGAACATCATCTGCTTTGTCAAGTTTCCTTCTGTAACCGCGACAGAATGCTTCTATCAGATCTTCATAATTTGTATGTGTACTTTCAAATGTCTGGAACAGCACATGGACATCCACGCCTCTGGATTCCACTGAACTGTCAACGAATGCCAGACCAAAATCTATCAGGTAGATACGATCATCCTTTACGATCATATTGGAAGTGGTAAGGTCGCCATGAATGATCCCCCCGCTGTGAAGTCTTCCGATAACCTCACCCACAAGTTCACACCGGTCAGCATCCACCATATACTTCAATGGTTTGCCATCAATAAATTCCATCTCAATGGTAAAATCATAGATATCATGTATTATAGGGGTCGCAACACCACATCGCCTTGCTTCTGACATCAGGCGTGCTTCTGCTCGCGTCCTTTCCTTACGGATCCGTTCATCCAGTTCCTGAACCCTGTACCGTTTAGGTATGCGTTCCTTGACCACGAAGCCACCTTTAAGGCTTACATTTGCCTCAGCACCACTTCTCAGGTACATCAAAGCACCTCCTGATGCTTATCCGCGATCCAGGTTACATCCACAGTATCCGGTCTGAAGCTTGGATCAACATGTGAATTTTCGATTGGAGTGGTGGTTCCGGACTTGAACATAAGGAGCCCAGTATATGCGATCATTGCCCCGTTGTCACCCATAAATCTCTTTTCCGGAACATAAAATTGGGCACCACGGTCATCACACATCACATCCAGCATCTCCCTGAGTCTCATATTCGCACCCACCCCACCTGCAAGGAGCACCTCGTTCTTGCCGGTATGTGCAAGTGCACGTTCTGTGACTTCCACAAGCATTGCAAAGGCATTCTCCTGGAAAGAATAACAGACATCCTCAAGGGACGAGGACTTTAACGCATCTTTAGCAGCTGTTGAAAGTCCGGAAAAGGAGAAATCCATACCTTTGACGACATAAGGTAGCCTGACATAGCCTGTAGCTTCCTTTGCATATTCCTCGATCTTTGGTCCTCCGGGATGGCTTAAGCCCGCACCCCTTGCAAACTTATCCAGTGCATTCCCGATGCCAATATCAAGGGTCTCACCGAATATCCGGTATTTTCCAGCCCTGTGTGCAAGGACCTGGGAATTGCCCCCGCTTACATATAGTACGACCGGGTCATTTGCAGGTGTTTTCCACCTTCCGATCTCAATGTGAGCAATGCAATGATTCACCCCTACCAGAGGAACATCAAGTGACATTGCAAGTGCCCTTGCAGATGTGGCAACCGTTCTGAGACATGCACCAAGGCCCGGGCCCTGTGAGAATGCAATTGCATCAATATCCTGTGGATGATGACCTTTTCCCCTGAATTCCTTCAGGAGCCTTTCGATAACAGCAGATGCATACATCGCATGATGCTGGGCAGCTTCCCTGGGATGAATTCCCCCGGTCGCCGGACGATATGTTTCCGTGACCTCTGCGATAACATCATCTTCGTTAACAATAGCTGCACTCAGGTTCCATGCAGTGCCTTCTATACCAAGAACTGTGGTCAATAAATAAGTCTCCTTGAAAAGTAATGTCGTTTTTTGTGTGTATTAACCTTGCTTCCTTACATATAACTTACCAGTTGAGAAACGTTTTAGTAGTTAGCAAACCAATCCACCATCATGGAAGAGAAGAGCAAAACAACCAGTAAACCAGAGATCACTACCGAGGAACTGTTGAAAAACATCGGTCAGCCACATCTTGGAACACACATACCACCATCACTAAGTGATGAACTTCCTGCCCTTGATGGAATTGAGTTCATGCCGCATAAGACAGCCGGATTACAGTCACCAGCAGATATGTGGATCGACAAAGCAAGGATCAGTGGTAACCTTCACAAAAAAGCTGTTGTGGAAAAGATCCTGAAAGGTAAAACACTCTAAATTCAGACAATCTGAAGTGAGACGATCTGAAGCAAACCTATCATGATTATTTCATCAAAAAACTAATTAAAAAAGGGATAAAAAGTGAAGGATGGATCAAATTATATCCATCTCACTCAACCTGTTCGGAAGATAAGTATCCGTCACAAAATCAAGTCCTTTTCCTGCAAAAGCTTGTTGTTCAGCCTTTTTCTTAATGCTAAGTTGCAGGCTTATCTGTTCTTTCCAGTAGTCGTTTGCAAACCTCGGATCTGTCAGCTCACTTCTCAATGCATCAATATCCTTATCGGTAAGCTTGTCCGTGGAAAGTTCATATTCCACGATATCGGATGGCTGTACACCAATGAACTTGGCTGCAGGTGTTGCCATGAATTCTGAAAGGTGAGCACTTTTGATAGCACCGTAAGCGACCGATGCAAATATCCTGTAGGACCACGGATCGCCATCAGTAAAGACCACTACAGGGATGCCCAGCTCTTCGTTCATCCTCTTGATAAGACGGCGTGTTGACCTTGCAGGCTGTCCTTTAAGGTGTACAAGGATGGCATTGTACTTCTCATCAAAGCCATTCTCAATAAGCCTCGCGTACATACCACCAGTCTCGATCGCAATAATGAACTTGGCATCGTGATCAAGGAATTCTATATTCTCAACATTGAATGGTATCTGGTAACCACTTTCGCCAATATCTTCCTGGCAATGTATGACACGTGCACCACGCTTTGTTTCTTCCCGTATCCTGATAGGACCGAACATGGTAGCACCATCCTCCTCAGGACGCATGTGGAAATATTCCCTCTGGAGTGCTGTTATGATCTCAAGGTCTTCGATCAGCCTGTTACTCTCAGCCTGTTCACGGAACTTGGCAATGTCCCAGTTCTCTGAGATGTAATATAACTCCCTCAAGGTCGAACCACGGTCCTGTGCCAGATGGTTCTTTACCAGGAAATCGATCGAATGCACGGTCTTGAGAAGCTGGAAAGCACCCTTGACGGTCTTGGCGGTCCTCTGGGTCTCACGATCACCATAGACCCATACATCACTTTTCTCACTATACTCGATGTTGTTCTTGGTACGACTTGAAATACTGACGTTCGGGACGATCTCGTCCACGAACTGGTCATACAAATTCTCGGTCAGCCCGAGCAAGCGGTTCTTTGCCAGCAGATCATGCTGTTTTTTCTGTTGTGAATATTTGGAAGCTACATCATCTGCCATTTCAGATCACCCCTTTGATAGCTTTTGCACCTGTAACCAGTTCTTCCTCAAGACCCTCAACGATCAATTGTGGAAGCCTTGCGATCTCAGCTTCGGTAATGGTTTCAAGATCGTAGGTCACTGCTTTGGAAGCTTCAGGAGAAAGTTTCATGGCCCACACATAATCAAAATCACTTCCCATTGAGATGATCTTAGGTTCGGGCACAACATCCTTGATCTCGTAGGGAAGCATGTCGTGCAACTTGAATTCAGCAAGCTTATTACCATAGTTCTTAACCGTTACGGAAACATTCGCCCCTCCATCACCATTCTGCACAACCTTTCGCATCACAAGGAGATTACCCATGACCTTTGCAACCACAGGATTGATGTCAGGAACTTCGCGCTCAAGGGTATCAGCAAGTTTTTGTGCCATCTTTGGAAGCACTTTGGTAATTATGACCTCTTTCTCCCGCCTCTTCTCCAATGTACCCTGGCGGTTCAGGTAACGGTTCAACTTCCTTGACACTTCCTTGATAGCAAGCTCCACCTCATCCCTTATCTCAGGGATCTCCGCAATAGCATCCTTGGACTCGGAAGTGAAAGGAACATTGGTGGATGCAACATGAATAAGAAGTACCACAGGGCCGGTAGGCATCCCGCCTCCGGGCTGGTTCAGTCCATACTGTTTCCACTTGATACCCTCCACTGCATGGGTTGTTACGCAACCACCCTGCTGGTAGAGAAGGGGAACACGGTTAGCAAACCTCATTATATCGATACGATCATCCTTCTGGAGATCACCGCCATATGCAATACCCACTTCCACAACGAAAGGATTTCCTGAGAACACGGAAGCTGATCGGGTGGTGGTTGCGATAAAGTCAACACTGAATTCTTTCTCAAGACCTTTGTAAATCAGGCCTTCACCGATAGGAGACAGGCAATCGGTAGGAGGAGACATTATCTTTACTTTCTTGAATGCATCCAGCAGTTTCTTAGACATATCCCTTGATATTTCCGAAGGAGGAAGCTCGGGATCAAGTCCGGCTGCTTTGCAGATCTCCTCAGCAGTGAGCAAACCGATCTTGGAAAAAGAATATCGCAAAAATGGTGCAAGCTTCTGACGCTCCGTATAGCGAAGCATCTTCATAAGTGTACCAAGTTCGATACCATGGGGATGTGGCAGGATCTCCTTTGCAGGCACAGGAAGTTTGTCTGTTGCCCTTTCAAAGACCACTTCATTACCGTCCGGCTCTATCAATGTGAGCCTGGCATGAGGGTTAACAATGGCAGTAGCCTTCAGGTATTCATAGATGGACTGCCTGCGTCCTTTGACATAGGATGCTTCCATTTCCAGTTCCACACGTGTACCATGAGGACGGTCCCAGTCAATGACCTCATCACGAAGGATCTCAGGATCATTGGTACTGGTATTGATCATGAGCTCATAATAGTGAGCAGGGGAACCACTACCTATCTTGGAGATGATCTTGGTAGGATGACCTGCTGTCAGCTGGGCATAAAGAACAGAAGCAGATATTCCGATACCCTGCTGTCCACGGCTCTGCTTCAGTGCATGGAATCGTGAACCATAAAGCAGTTTTGCGAATACCTTCGGGATCTGGTCTTTAACGATACCCGGACCATTGTCCTCCACTATCACAGAAACATTATCTTTTCCCACACGTTCAATATGAAGCAGGATATCCGGGAGGATCTCCGCTTCTTCACATGCATCAAGGGAGTTATCCACTGCTTCTTTTACGGTTGTGATCAAACTGCGAGGAGCTGAATCAAAACCAAGGATCTGCCTGTTCTTTTCAAAAAATTCCGCAACACTTATCGCTTGTTGCTTTTTTGCAAGTTCTTCTGCAATTGGGGCTGCCATAAAATATTCATCCTGCTCTGGTAAAAACTGATCGGAATAACGACTGTACATGTCCTGAGAAATTTCAGGACCTACTGCTGTAATCAGTAAAAAAAGGAATACAAGATATTTATTAGTTTGCAGCCATCACAACTTTCGGTGTGAGTACTACAAAACGATTTCTTCAAAATATTTCCACAAAAAGGTTAGATCGATGAAGACTGTACCGATCACTACATTAGACCATAATGTCAGATCAGATCAGATCATGTCATATCATATCAGACCATGTCATGCCAGGATCACACACCAATATCTTCGTTCCAGAGTTTCGGATTCTTAGTAATGAAATCTTCCATCATGGATACACATTCATCGGCATCAAGGTCGACCACTTCAACCCCATGGGATTCCATGAACGCCCTTGCACCCGGGAAGGTTCTGGATTCGCCAACAATGACCTTTTTTATTCCAAATTGAACGACAGCGCCAGCACAAAGATAGCATGGCATCAAAGTGGAATAAAGAATTGAATCCCGGTAGTGTCCGATCCTTCCTGCATCCCTGAGGCATGAAATTTCAGCGTGTGCCATTGGATCACCCTGCTGAACACGTAAATTATGACCCTGACCAATGATACTATCATCCCTGACAAGAACTGAACCAATCGGAATTCCGCCATCCTTAAGTCCTGATCTTGCCTCATCTATTGCTACTTGCATAAATTTATCCATAGCTTCACATCCAGATACTTCAAACAAAAATACGTTAATATTAGAAATAATGTATCAATTGGATTTAATCCGGGACTTCCAACCTGTAAACCCTGTCATTCTCGCGTACCTTGTCCTCGACAGCAAGACCTACCTCATCCCCAGGTTCAGCTCTCCGGGCAGGACCATCATCATTCCTTAACTCTGTGACCTTCTGTTCAAGATAGGTATTCTTGCCTTCAATGATAATATCATCACCCACCTCAAGACCAGACTCCATAAGTCTTATTTCTGCAGCACCCTGTTTCCTGTAGTAGTTGGTCACTACACCTACAGCCTGTCTTTTAACAACGGAGACATTCATATCCTGCTCGACATACATGCCATCGGGACCTGGAACACCAAAATAGAAGCCCGTAGAAAAGCCCCGGTTAAACACCGATGCCATCTCTTCTTTCCAGCCAGCGGCTTTCTCGCGACCATACGTTCCATCCCTGTATGCATCAAGTGCTTCACGATAACATCGGGAAACTGTTGAAGTATATCTCGTATCCCTTAAACGCCCTTCAACCTTGAAAGCATCCACACCTGCATCGATGAGTTCAGGAATATGTTCTATCATGCAGAGATCCCTTGCACTCAGCAGGTACTTACCTTCAACATCAACTTCACTTCCATCCTCACCTACCAGTTTCCAGCCCCAGCGACATGGCTGGGAGCATTCTCCGCAATTGCCGGACTTGCCAAGTATGTAGGCTGAAAGGTAGCATCTGCCCGATATTGCCTGACACATGGCACCATGTATGAAAACCTCCAGTTCCGTATCGGTATTCTGTCGGATGGTCTTAATCTGCTCAAGACTGAGTTCCCTTGCAAGCACCACACGGGAAGCCCCAAGAGATGCATAGAAATTGGCCGCCTGCCAGTTGGACACGTTCGCCTGTGTGGAAATATGAACCCGCAAACCCGCATCCACAGCTTTTGTGATCACCGCAGGATCCCAGGCAATGACAGCATCCACATCAGATGATGCCACTGCTTCGATCACATCCTCAAGTTCAGGAAGATCATCAGGATAGATCACAGTGTTCAGTGCAAGGTAAGCATTCATGCCCTGCTCTTTAACATCAGTAACAAATGAGTTCAGGTCATCAAGAGTAATATCACAGGCCCTTGCCCTCAGGCTGAACCTGTCAATAGAAAAATAAACACCATCTGCATGATCCTTACATGCAGAAAGGGCTGCACGGTTCTTTACACCCATCATAAGTTCAGGGATCTTGACGGATTTATCAGGCTGGTCCATGGGTTAGCATCGTAAGTGATGATTTAAATCAGTTATCGTAAAGAAAATTAAACCCATAGAACGAAAAAAGAAGGTGGATCAGTCCACCGGTGCATATATCTCGGTAAGGATCTCCTCAGGTGGAACCTCTGCCGGATCGTTCAGGTAGACTTCCCTTGTGGGTCCTGTAATATTCAATCCTTTTTCAGCTATCCAGGCGAAAAGTTCCTGGTACGTTGGACCACACTCCTCATAAGGACCTTTGTGGATGGTCTTTACCATCTTCCCACCGGGAAGTTCATAGCACTTCACAATTTCAGTATCTTCCACCCTGTTCGCTATCGGAATCGCAACCTCTATGTCAGCAGTCCCTTCACGATCAGCTTTCATGGCCTCCTCTTCACCTGCTTCATGGCAGACGAATATCGGACCACCTGTGATCTCAATTCCCTTATCAAATGTATACTGGAAAAGTTCAGGAAGCATCACTGCGATCTGTTCATACTTTCCGGTCTTCCTCATACCAATAACCAGCTGTGGCTCTACTTCAACGATACCTATGTCAGACATTTTAATACCCCACAAAATAATTGTGCTGAACTTATTTATAGGCATCCAAATTGAATTGATTCAACTTTTTACGGGATCAGGATTCAATAAATGGAAGCGATACCCTGATAATAATCACAGATACCAGACCCCATGCAAAGGGAAGCCAGAGAGGAATGTTCAAAAATAAAGGTGCTGAGTAGGTCCAGACACCAAGATAGGTTCCGATAAATTCGGCAGTACAGCCAAGAAGGATACCTGAAATATAGATGATATTGTCACCTTTTGCAGACCACTGGTACTGCCTTGTAAGATAAAGAAGAACCAGCAATGATGTAAGAAGAATGTTGTTCTCCCAGAACATTACTGCAAGCAATAATGCAATGGCAAAGATCACTAATTCCCTCAATAAATCTTTATTCACGATCTCGTTCATGTTCTGCCCTAATGTCTATCTCTATATAAGTAATGTACGAAAAGACAAAATCGCAACAGAATAAATATATGGAGGAGGTGTCCAATATATTTCCATAAAGAAAGGATTTATCTCCGATCAGAGTAATATATAAATATTGAAATACTGCAACCCAGAATTTCAAATTTCAAGATATGTATATCCGGATATGTTCGGAATGGTGGGGAACATGACCAGTATTGAGGATATCGAAATCAGTGACAGTGCAAAGACCCATGCAGTAACTTACCTGCAGAATGTCGAAATTACTGAAAGGTACAGAACACAACTTTTCCAGTGGGTGGGAACCTATCTTGATGAGAATACACTGGAAAATATTATCGCCTACAAGAGATCCGCAGACTGGGATCATCCTTTTGAATCGATCAGGTCAGAAGCTGAAAAGGACCTGGAACTGACCACACTTTACGCTTCCAGAGGAGAACAGTATAACATCGACCTGATGGTCTTTGAAGGAAATCTTCTGGTACTTTTCAACGAATTGCTTTCAAAAGCAATGGAACATCTTGAAGAGAAGATCGTAGCACATTAAAAATGGTCAAAGGGTTTGTGGTCAGACCTTAACCCTCTGACTGCTGGAACTCCTTTTGTAGTTCCCAAACTCGGAATCCAATAGAAGGGAACCGTTCAGCACAGGACCGTCCTTGCATACCCTTAGACCTTCATGGTCCATACAGCAGGCACCACACACACCAATTGCGCATTTGAAATACCTGTGGAGACTGAACTCTGCACGATCATGCGCACCTTTTTTCTGTAGCATCTTAAGGACATTGAACATCATGATCTCAGGGCCGCAGACACATATGCGATCATAAGCAGACACATCCATATCTGCCAGCACAGTTGTAACAAAACCGCATGTACCGGCAGAACCGTCATCTGTTGTCAGGTGTATATCTCCGGCCTCAGAGAACCTTTGTTCGAAAACAAGCTCTGATGCAGTCCTTGCACCGAGTATCGTTGTTACCTTTGCACCGACAGAAGCAGCACTGTCAGCAAGCGGACCCAGAGGGGCGACACCCACACCGCCAGCAATTATCAATATGTTCTCATCCTTTGCAGGTAATGTGAAGCCTTTTCCAAAAGGACCACGAAGTCCGACGGAATCGCCTTCCTTAAGCTCAAAAAGGCGGGATGTGGCATCACCTACTTTCTGTACAGTAATACCATTCTTGAAAGAGCATCCCATAGGAACTTCATCCACTCCACGTAGCCATACCATTACGAACTGGCCCGGCTGGGCATCATTAAGAGATGTATCGAACCTAAATGTCCTGATAGAAGGAGTTTCTTCTATGATCTGTATTATTTTTGCATTTATCGGACGCATCATATCACCTCATGGGCAAGGCCTGTAATATCTTCGACACCAGCATATCCGTTGTCCTGCAGGAATTGCTCTATACCTGTTGCAATGTTTCCAAAGACCTCTATACCTTCATGGACAGCAGAACCGATCTGAACAGCACTTGCACCTGCCATTATCATTTCCACTGCATCTTCCCATGAAGATACTCCACCGACACCTATGACAGGAATTTCCAGTGTTTCATAAAGGTCATAGACACATTTGATAGCAACGGGCCTGACCGCTGGGCCGGAAAGTCCACCGAACCTGTTGCCAAGTATAGGATAACCGGAATTGATGTCAATTGCCATTCCACGCAGGGTATTAATAGCGACAACTGCATCAGCACCGCCATTCTCGGCGGCCTTGCCTATGGACCTTATATCAGTGACATTGGGGGTCAGCTTTACCCAGACCGGCGCATCCACTGCATCACATACAGCAGCAGTGATCGCTTCCACCATGCAGGAATCGGTCCCGATAGTAGCACCGTAACCTTCCGCATGGGGACAGCTGACATTAAGTTCAAATGCATCAGGTTTGGCCTCTGTCAGACCTTCCGCAACTCTGACGAATTCCTCGGCATTGCCACCGAAGATGCTTGCGATCACAGGAACGTCAGCGCCTTCTTTTGCGATCTTAATCTCATTATCGAAATCTGCATAGGAAGGATTTGGCAGACCCATGGCATTCAAAAAGCCACAGTCCAGCTTGACCATACTGGGATTTGGGTGTCCTGTCTTCGGCTCCGGTCCGATCGATTTGGTCACGACCGCGCCTGCGCCGGAATTAGCCATACGTACAAGAGAGGCACCTGTTGTCCCCATGATACCTGATGCAAGTATTGTGGGATTCCTGAATTCAATGCCTGTGATCTTTACCATAACATTTCACTTCCGATCCGGATCACTCATCGCCACAGCCAGACAGCTGACACACAGCATCACTGACGAGTTCCTTACCGCCCATTTCCACCAGCAATCTTCCAATGCTTGCAGCATGTTCACGGTAGTTCTTCATAGGTATCATCTCGTCGATACGTACTTCATTTGTACCATCAAGGGACAGCACTTCAACAAGCACATGGATCTCATCCCCGTCTTCGCTCACACGTGCGAACGAACCGATCGGGACAACACAACCACCTTCCACATCCGTTATCATTATACGTTCAACTTCAGTTTCGATCCTTGATATCTCGTGGTTCAGAACAGAACATGCTTTTTCAGCTTCTCCCCCGGTCCTTGTGACAACAACGATAGTTCCCTGATTTGCAGAAGGACAGAACGCCTCAGGAGGAAGGCGATAAACATCCATTTCCCATCCCATGCGCTGCAAGCCTGCCTCGGCAAGCAATATTCCGTCATACAATCCATCTTCAAGTTTCTTTATACGAGTATTGATATTGCCTCGCAGGTCCTGTATATTGAGGTCCGGACGAAAACGTAGAAGCTGTGCACGCCTGCGCATCGAGCTCGTGCCGATCACTGCACCATCCGGAAGGTCATCCAGTGTCGAACCATCCATGGTAAGGAGCACATCATAAGGAGAATCGCGCTTCAGAACTGCTGCAATAGCAAGCTCAGGAGGTCTTATTGTTGGAAGGTCTTTCATTGAGTGGACTGCGATGTCCACTTCACCCTCGATCATCCTGTCATCAAGTTCACGGACAAAAGCACCCACACCGGCAACCTCATGGAGCGGGCGATCTGTGAAAACATCCCCTGATGTCTTAATGATCTCTCTTGTCAGATCACAGCCGCGTTCTTCAAGCATTTTGGTCACAAGGTCTGCCTGGGCAAGGGCAAGAGCACTTCCACGGGTTCCTAGTATCATCTTGTATTGCTCCTCTAGTATCATTTCAGGTTAGCTGCATATGCATCGAGGGTCTTCTCAATATCCGTTTCTGTGTGTGCCATTGAAAGGAAGTTCGTCTCGAACTGGGATGGTGGCAAGAACACACCGCTGTCCAGCATTTTGTGGAAGAACTGCAAGTAACCTTCCTTATCACATTTGAGAACGTCCTGATAGTTAAGAGGCATGTCACCGAAGAATACCTTGAACATTGAAGCAATACCACCAACATTATAATCAAGTCCCTTATCAGCAATGATGTCAGAAAGGTTGGAGCGCATCATATCACCGGTTGCTGCAAGCTTTTCATGGACATTTTCCTTCTCCAGTACATCAAGGGCTGCAATACCAGCTGCAACTGATGCAGGACTTCCACTGAAAGTACCTGCCTGATAAACTGAACCTGATGGAGAGATCATGTCAATTATCTCGCGCTTACCACCGAAAACACCGATCGGAAGTCCGCCACCCACGATCTTTCCAAGGGTCGTCATATCAGGTGTGACACCAAAGTACTCCTGTGCGCCACCCATAGCAAGCCTGAAACCGGTGATAACCTCGTCAAAGATAAGAACAACATCATTCTCTTCTGTGACCTTTCGGACCTCCTTAAGGTAATTACCTTCAGGAAGTATCGGGCCTATGTTACCCAGTACCGGTTCCATAATAACCGCAGCCATATCATCCTGGTTAGACTCGATAACCTCAGTCATTGCCTCGATATCATTGTAAGGGACCTGGAGAGTGTTCTTTGTAAAGTCCTCAGGGATCCCAAGGGAATCAGGCTCACCATGTGTGGTAGCTCCTGAGCCTGCTTTTACAAGCACAGCATCGTGTGCGCCATGGAAACCGCCCTCGATCTTGATGAACTTGTCCTTGCCTGTAAATCCACGGGCAGCCCTTAGAGCACTCATGGTTGCTTCCGTACCGGTCGAGATAAATCTCAGCATGTCGATGCTTGGATAGAGAGAAGCGATCTTCTCTGCAAGGGTCACCTCAAGCTGAGTTGGGGTTCCATATAGCCAGCCTTTATCGAGCTGGTCAATGATTGCCTGCCTGATTATCGGATTTGCATGTCCCAGAATCTTGGGACCATATGCAAGACAGTAATCTATGTACTCATTACCATCAACATCAGTGATATGGGAGCCATTAGCTGACTCTGTGTAGAAGGGGTAAGGCTTGATAGCACGTACCGGACTGCTCACGCCGCCTGGAAGAAGCGTTTTTGCCTTGTCGAATATATCCTTGGATTTGTCTAAAGTAACCATAGTAACACCATTTGATATTTGATCTGTAGATTAATATTAAGCTGAATAACTGAATTATAGTGATCCTGTTCTCTTGCCTTACTTCAACATCCTTGCAAGGTCCTTTGCAAAATACGTCAGTATCATGTCAGCACCTGCACGCTTGATGGACATTAATGATTCGTACATCACTTTCTTCTCGTCCAGCCAGCCTTTTTCTGCTGCGGCCTTGAGCATTGAGTATTCACCACTGACATTGTATGCAGCAGTGGGCATCTTGAACTCGTGCTTGATACGATAGATAATATCAAGATAAGGCAGTGCAGGCTTGACCATCACAATATCAGCACCTTCCAGTATGTCAAGTTCAACTTCGCGGATCGCCTCATCGGAATTTGCAGGGTCCATCTGGTATGTTGAGCGATCACCGAACTGGAATCCGGAATCTGCTGCATCCCTGAAAGGACCATAGAATGCTGAAGAATATTTGGCTGCATAGGACATTATAGGAGTGTTCTTGAAGTTGTCCTCATCCAGTGCTGTACGGATAGCACCGATCATACCATCCATCATACCTGAAGGTGCCACAATATCAGCACCTGCCTTTGCATGACTTACAGCGATCTTGCCCAGTATGTCAAGGGTCGGGTCATTGAGAACATCCTCGGTCTCAAAATCCACAATACCGCAATGACCATGACTTGTGTATTCACACATGCAAACATCAGTGATGACCACCATATCCTCACCAAGGTCTTCCTTGATAGCACGGACAGCCTGCTGGACGATGTCCTCATCGCCATAAGAGGAGGTACCAGTCTCATCCTTGTGTTCCGGGATGCCGAAAAGGACCACTGCAGGAATTCCAAGATCTGCTGCATCCTTTGCATCATCAACAACCTTATCCAGAGGCAAGCGCTGGACACCGGGCATAGATGATATATCCACAATAGAATCAGTGGCCTCATCCACGAACATAGGATATATCAAGTCGTTCGCGCTAAGTTCGGTCTCCCGAACCAGATCACGTATCTTACCACTTCTTAACCTTCGCATTCTAACCTGTGGGAACATAGTATCAACTCTTATTTTGTAGCATCATTGCTCTTCTTGATCGGACTAATATCAAATAAACGGGATACAGAATCTAAAAAATCCTCATCATCATATTCAGCGGCATTACGTAATTTTTTGGTCGGCTCTGCCAGGATCTTGTTAGTAATAGCACGCGTAAGGTCCACAAGCACCTTGCGCTCAAAGTCACCCATCGTATGATAGGCACTCAACCTGTTAATGGCGTGCTCCATCTCGGTTCCTCTCAAAGTATAGGAATTGCTATAAAGCTCTGAAATAATAACATCTGCTTTCTGACGCTTATACTGGGCCTGAAGAAGTTCGAGCTCCTGTCCAACTATGACCTCTGCCTTCTTGGCCTCTACCATCCTCATCTGAAGGTTCTTCTCATTGATAACACGCAGACCGTCAATATTGCGAAGAATTACATGCGGAATCTCTTCTACTGAAGGATCAATATCCCTCGGACTTGCAATATCAATAAGCAGAAGTTCGTTCGTACGACCATCCATTACCTTTTCCACAATATCCTTCTTCAGAACATAATGAGGAGCAGAAGTAGCACTTATTACCACATCAGCTGCGGAAACATATTTCTCAAGCTGGTCGAACATGACAGCTTCGCCACCAAGCTCTACTGCAAGATCTTTCGCTTTCTCGTAGGTACGATTTGCAATATAGATCACATTCATATCCCTGTGTGCAAGAGCCCTTGTGACCAGAGTTCCCATTTCTCCGGTACCAATGACAAGGATATTCTTGTCATTCAGACCATGCAGGATATCATCAGCAAGATCAACAGCTGCAGAAGCAATGGAAACCGCCCCCCTGTTGATGAAGGTCTCAGTGCGTACTCTCTTGCCAACCTGGATAGCCTTGCTGAAAGCAGTATCCAGGATCTTTCCTACAGTACCGGCTTCTTTTGCTACCAGGAACAGGTCCTTTATCTGACCCAGGATCTGAGCTTCTCCAATTATCATGGACTCAAGACCAGAAGCAAGTCTGAGCAGATGTCTTAAAGATTCATCGTGGTCATAGAACTCCACGATCTTTGCCGACACGCCCATCTCCTTTGCAAAATGGAACAGAACACTGCTACCCTTTGAGGAAACAACATATATTTCCACACGGTTGCATGTCTTGAGGACCGCGCACTCATAAACAAGTTCATTTGAGTATAGCTGATTCAGAACAAGATCAAGGTCCCCATGCCAGGAATCCTCCATTTCCTCAACAGTAGCCTTGGCATGCGTAATGACCATACTGGATATCTCTGTCAAAGTGAACCTCCACAATGAACGTGCATTAGATGTAGCATACCTTCATGAACACGAACATCGGACTTAAATTTAATGTAATGTCCCATATAACATCAACCTTTCTTGCTTATGTGCTCCTGAAATATATCATATGCTATTTTATACCCTTTTTCATATGAAACTTCAAGAGCTTCCCATACGGACCTATCTTCAAGGATCTCCCAGAGAATAGCCTTTCTTGTCTTTTGCTCTGCAACTTTGCCCTTTAGCAGATTTCGCATCTCATCCTGCAGTTTGATCATATCCCCATACTGAGGAGTGATAAAAGTTTCTATTTTCTTGCGAGTGTATTTGGATACTGCCGGACTTGAGCCAAGTGTGGATATTCCAATGGTCAGACCACCCCTCTTTATTACAGAAGGAATTACCACACCATCCGCCATATCAACACGATTGACCAATGCACCTGACCTTCGGGCAAATTCCTTTATTCGATCGTTCAATTCAACAATATTGGTTGCGGGAATGACAAGGAACGCATCCATGACAAGCTCTTCAAGCTTTTCATCTGATACGGACAAAAGGTCCATGGAAACCAGCTCCACAGAAGCTGAGGACGAAAGGTCCTTAAGCCCAGGAACAAAGTCCGCACTTACAACAATTGTATGTGCATAGTCCGAAAATAGCGATGCTTTGCGAAGACCAACCGAGCCTCCACCAAAGATCACCACTTTCCTGTCACTCAGATCAATGAAAAGTGGCAGATACCTGTGACTATCGGTCTGCTCTGCCATTCACAACCTCACACCTGTCTTTTTGAACTCGCGAACACTGTACAACAACTTATAATCAGTAATTCCGGTGGCCCTGGATATCTCCTGGGCAACGTATTCACAATCCTTCCTTGTATAGGAATGTACCATGGTGAAAAGGTTATAAGGCCAATCAGGATAACGTGGCCTTTCATAACAATGGGTCACCTCTGTAAAGCCTGCCATAACGGCACCTACTTCTTCAACACGCTCGTCAGGAACATTCCAGGTACACATTGCATTTGCAGTAATCCCAATTGCACGATGACCGATGGATGCACCAAATCTGCGAATAAAGCCATTTTTCTGAAGTTGTTCTATCCGATGAACAACCTCCTCCTCGGTCATCCCAAGTTCTTCTGAGATCATAGCAAATGGCGAATGGACAAATGGTATACCATCCTGAGTAAGCTTGAGAAGACGGGTATCAGCTTCATCCATGACGACATTATCATTTGACATCGAATTTCACCCCGATCTTAAAAAGTCGTTTTGTAGGCAGATCGATCAACGGGCAGCCGGTCTCTTCCTGAAGGTCATTTATGATCTGCTCCAGACGTTCCTTGTTAGCAGCAGACACTGTGAACCATATATTATAATCTGCCTGGCGCAAATAATTATGGGAAACTTCCTGATGTTGATTGATAAGCTCTGCAATCTCATCTATCTTTGATCCAGGAGCTTTCAATGCGACAAGAGTACTGATCCCACCTACCCTTTTTGTGTTGATAACAGGACCAATTCGGCGCACTGCACCTTCTTCTTTCAAACGGTCCATGCGCTCCAGCAGTTCCTCTTCAGAGATGCCCAGTTGAAAGCTCATTTTTTCAAATGGATGAACATCAAGTGGAAAATCCAGCTGGATCAGATTAAGGATATTCTTATCAATATCATCAAGTTGTATCATGTAAATGAACACCAAATGTTTTTTTAGCAGGCTCCTGCATGCTATGCAGACTTCATGCGATCATTAGATTATTGTGTGATATGGTTGGGCTAATACCCAAACTTTGTTTACACAGTAAACGTTTTTCACAATTATATAATATCAATAATCTTTGCATCCATCCTCTTGATGTATGTGTTTATATTTGTTTCCTTTCGCGTAAGCATTAAAATTAAAAAATAATTCCATAGGACTTTATCTTCGATGGTAAAAATGCCCCATCAATCAATATTTGGTAATTGACTGTTGCAAATGGATATAAAATCAGATTCATTCTCAAATCTGGCAATCATTTTTTTATTAATGAGAATTCCGATAAACCCCTACAACAGAAGCAAAATTTATAATATATTGCTTCGGTTGAATAGGTTTATCGGAATTCTCTATGAAATAATAATCAGTCTTCTTTATCCAATACATTGTTTTAGTAATGTTTCAGCATGTTTGATGTCATGCACAGGACTTTGAGTGATTTTAAATGCAAGAATTACCTGTTTTTCAGTATCTAATGCTATTGATGTTTTCAAGAAATTCCTTCAGAATCCCCTGCAACCATCACTTGTCCCAAAGATACCCCGCCATCGCCACAGGGAATTTTCTTATGTGTAATAAATTCAAATCCTGCATCTTTAACAGCTTCACTGATGCGTCCTGTTATATGTTCATTGTATGCAACTCCCCCACTAAGTCCTATAACATCAATATTCCGTTTTTTGGCAGATGAAATGGCAAGTTCTGCAACCCCACGTGCAAGTGCATCTTCTATAGAGTATGCCAGATCACAAACTGCATGTGTATCAATCCTTTCATAAAGTTCATATAGTAAACTAGTGGTGTCAAGCACGCCTCGTTTAC
The DNA here is from genome assembly GCF_900111645.1 of Methanococcoides vulcani. Taxonomy (GTDB): domain Archaea; phylum Halobacteriota; class Methanosarcinia; order Methanosarcinales; family Methanosarcinaceae; genus Methanococcoides; species Methanococcoides vulcani. The sequence continues at coordinate 396,039 of NZ_FOHQ01000001.1, read as the reverse complement.
ATACAACAGGTAAATCTATATTATGAATACTCTTTTTTGCAACAGATTCCAACTTCATTGCGGGCTCACCCTGGTAACTGCGATAATGTGAGATCCAAAGAAGTGCTGCTGCACTATCAAGTACACGCGCGGCACTACTTGTTTTAACCAGGTTTATACCTTTTTCCAGTTGATCCAATACAATGTCACGTTCTGATTCACCATACTTAAAATAAAGAGGTAGTTCTCTCAATTCTTTCGGCTCAAGAGCATCATGTAGCATTCCCAGAAGCATACGTGACGGATAAGTTGCAGCCATATCCCCACCAGGCATAGGTTGTTCCATAAGATGGGCAGTTCTTTCATAACCAGAATATGTAGCTTCCAGGACCTCCCCTCCCCATATGGTTCCATTTTCCCCGTAACCTGATCCGTCAAGAGCAATTCCGATTATCCTCGAATCAACTGGCAAAAAGTTGTCCACCATAAGCGATACGATGTGTGCATGATGATGTTGCACGAAAACCGTGCCCTCTCCACCTATATCCTGTGCGAAACGGGTGGTATTAAATTCTGGATGCAAGTCACAACCCCATAACCTGGGCGTAATTTTTGTCAATTGTTCTAAATTCAAAACAACCTGCTTGTGATACTGATCTGTTTCAAAGTGCCGTGTGTTCCCAATATATTGTGAAATATATGCACTGTTCTTTTTTGCAATCGTTACAGTAGTATTTAGTTCAGGACCCACACCAATCGCCGGCTCTATTGAAAATGGAAGTTCTATCCTCTCAGGCACAAACCCGCGTGAGCGCCTTATAAAAGCCATTCTTCCATTAACGATTCTGATTACCGTGTCATCGATCCTATTCTTGATCGCATAGTTATGGAGTAGATAATAATCTGCTATCTTATCAAGATGTGACAATGCTTCCTCATTATCAATCACCATTGGCAGACCTGGAAGATTTGCAGATGTCATTACGTAAACATCTGCATCACTATTGTCAAAAAGAAGGTGGTGTGTACCTGAATATGGTATCATTACCCCTATATTATGAAGATCCGGAGTTATCTGCTCAGATAGAGGAAACTCATCACTCTTGTCCAGAACAACTATTGGACGCTGCCTGCTGAGCAATAGGGAACTTTCATCTGCATTGATACTGGCAAAAGAACATACCGTTTCAACATCTTTTGCCATCACTGCAAAAGGCTGTGCAGGACGGTTAAGGGCATTCCTGAGTTTTAGGGTCGCTCTGTCTGAAGTAGCATTACATACAAGATGGAATCCACTATATCCTTTGACTGCAACAATTGATTCCCCATCTATGAGTTCAGCACATTTGATAATGGCATCATGTCCGGATGCAAGAACATCACAGTTTCCATTGGTAAGTGAAAGGACAGGGCCACAATTTGGACAACACATGGTCTGTGCATGAAATCTTTTATCAGAAGACATTTTGTAGTCAAGGCTGCATTCCGAGCACATCGGGAATTCAAGCATACTAGTATTTTCCCGATCAAAAGGAAGAGAGCTTACCAGAGAATATCTCGGACCACAGTTCGTACAGGATGTAAAAGGGTAATGATAGTGCCTGTCTTTGCTATCGTACATGTCCCGAAGGCAATCGGAACAGATTGCACTGTCAGGTGGGATAATGGAGTTGGCAGTTTCATCCTGTTCACTGGTAAGTATCGAGAAATCGGAAAAGCCTGATACACGAAAAACGTTTGTTTTGATTTGATCGATAAGTGATAGCGGTGGCTTTTTAAAATAAAGGTCGTGGAGAAATCGGTCGATATCTTCTTTTTCCCCTTCTGTGACTATTTCTACGTCATTCCCTGCATTTTTCACGTAACCGCAGAGTCCATTCTCTATCGCAATATGATATATGAATGGGCGAAAGCCAACACCCTGTACTACCCCGCTAACATTGATCATTCTGCATTGAATTTGCATATTTAATGTACCTGGTTCAAAATAATATAAATGGGCCTCGTAGAAACACGTTCAGTGTTTTAGTCTTGAGATGTTCCGACTATTTCCTCAATAATATACGGAATTACCCTATCCACTGCAGCAAGAGTCTCCAGACTAAGATCCATTGATAGCTCTTCCTTTATGCCACCAATCTCTATCCCAAAAACGAGGATCTCAGGAAGGTCCTGTACATGTTTTCCAATGACCAAGACATCAGATATACATATATCATGAGCGGAAAATATTCCACCATGTTCATAGTCTTTATTCAAAAGATCCTCACCCTCAAAACGAAGAATTGAACCTTTTTTCGTATTACCAATTATTGAATCAACAATAATGACCTTATCAACACCTTCCAGCAGGTTCAGGATATCCAGTCCACATACACCAGCATCCAGAATATCAATACCCTCCAAAGGTTCAAGTTCCATTTTTTTGAGAGCCTCGACAATCCTTACGCCAACAGCATCGTCCCCCATTAAAGTATTTCCACATCCGATTATGCGAACAGATGGATTTAATTCAGGCATTTAGGTCCCCGGCAAATATTCGGATTATTTGATGAATTCTAATATTCTTACACAAGTCTTATTGTACCAGGGGAATTTTTCCCTGTTAGATCTATGGTGTGAACAGCACATGTAACACAGGGATCATAAGACCTTCCCACATGTAAAATACCAGTCGGATTACTGAAATCAACCCCAAGCCAGTTTTCAACTGCGGATATTCTGGACCCCACAAGTGCCTGTTCAAGAGGACCTGGCACTCCTTCACTATCCCTTGGACTCAGATTCCAGGAACTTGGTGTAACTATCTGGTAATTGGCAACTTTAGAATTGCTATCGGTTATAACCCAATGTCCCAATGCACCGCGAGGAGCTTCCCAAAGACCAATTCCTCTGGAATCCTTAGCCATTGACAGATCAATATCCACATGGAATTTTCCATTTGGATCAAGGTCTATTTTGATCCACTTGATCAGTTCATTAGTAATAACAAACATTTCCTGCATGCGTGCTATCATTCTGGTAAAACTGTTAAAAGGAGAATATCCATTGTCCTGGAACATGTTTACAAGACCCATAACCAGTGGCTCTTTCATTATAAGTAAACGAGATAGTGGACCCACTTCACATGGGATACCACCATAACGTGGAGCTTTAGACCATGTATATTTATCATCAGGTGAATCCTGATAATTGATCAAATTGGGATCACTGTAAGGTTCGGTAACTCCATCGTATGGGTGCTTGTTACTATCATCACCTTTATAGAAAGCATGTTTAACGCTTTCTGTGACCTTATTTGCATCGAATTTATGATACTCAAATGAACTGCTCATAAAACCAGAGGTCTGGAAGCGATCACCAGAAGGGCTTGTTGGATCATAACCTTCATGCTCCACATTATAGAATCCACCATATGAAAGGAATCCTATTTTTGAAAGATCACGGTAGCCGCCCATTTTATCGTGTTTGAGACTAATAGGAAGTCCTAGCAATCTTTCACCAATCAGTTCTGAACCAAACGCGGCATAGAGCTCTACATCCCCCCATCCGCTTGAACGTGAAAGATCATTTGTCTTAAGCGACTTTTCAGTTATTTCATTAAGATGTTCAATAAAGAAGTTTACTGCCTTCTTTGGCGAAGTTGCCATGTAAGTATTCTCAACCCAAAACTCAAAAGGTACGCCTATGGTATGGCTATTAAAGAAATTGATGACATCTGATATGATCGATGACAGGCTATTAATGTCTGAAGCTGTTGGCTTGTTTGTAACTCCCCCAGGATAGGTTACAGTCTGATGGGGCATTTTACCACCAATTACAGCACAGGCGTCATGTATTTTTTTCTTCACCGGAATGACATCAACATATGAGCTCCCCGGCGGAATAGCTGCGCCATCGATTTTATAGCTGATTGGTGCAAATCTTCCCAGCAATTCTTTCCATATCGCACCTCCCATATCACCAAAAGTTGATAATACATTACCGTATGCAGGATTTGCAAGGTCTGGACCCCATAGAATATTGACATGAAGCATATGGTTTGCAATCGTATTCAAGCCCTGATTAATATTTCTTGAAACAAGTGCATCTTTTGGAACAGACTGCGCAACACCAAATAACTCGTCAAGTGCATTAACTGAAGCCATAGAGTGTGCTACCGGGCATACGCCACAGATCCTCTGAGAGAGTAGTACGGAATCTCTTGGGTCCTGATTTTGAAATATACGTTCAAACCCCCTAAAGATCATATTGGAACTTCTGGCTTGCGTTATAATACCTTCTTCATTCACCTCAGTATCCAACCTTAAGGGTCCTACGACTCTTGTAAGGGGATCAACTGTTACGCGAACCATTTTCAATCCTCCTCTTTCTTTTTTATACTAATTGAATACAGAGGTCTTGCGTTGTCAGGAAAATCCGGTTCTATACATGCAATACATGGAGAACCCGCCTGAACACAATAACTATGTCCGTCATTCCATTTACGCAGTGTGCAATCAGCATGTGCAGATGGAGCCCTGCAGCCTAGTTTCAACAGGCATTTATCTCCCCCCAAATGACTGTCAAATTCCCCTTTTTTGAAAAATACATAACGAGGGCAGTCTTTATGAACTGTATAATTTGGCGGATAGAACACCTTTGGCCTGCCAAATTCATCCAGTACTTCAGGCAGATCTTCTGGTACCTTGATATTACCGGATATCAATGCACTTAATGTAAATATTATCCAGTCAGGATGGGCCGGACAGCCTGGAATATTGATCACAGGTTTATCTATCCCAAGAACCTTTAGCATTCCTTTAGATGGATCTTTCTTCGTAAAAGCAACACCCCTGAAGTCCAGCAGATCAACTATATCGCTACTGGCTGAGTTAATACCGCCGTATGCAGCGCACGTGCCTACAGCTATTATCAAATTAGCATTTTGAGCTGCTTTTTTGAACATTTCCTTGCAGGTACAGCCTCCAGCCATGCAATATCTTCCCGAACCTTCAGGACCGTTTGCAATTGCCCCCTCAACAACCAGAATATAGTCGCCCTTTTCACTTATCTCATCGATCAAGATCTCTGAATTAAGTTCTGATGTGTTGACAGATTCCCCATCGACAAATAGACCTTGCTGTGCAAGGAATGCTTCGTGACATTCCAGATCGATGTTGAGTATTTCAAATGCTTTAATGATCGCCGGATTGGCAGCATTCAATAAAGATTCAGAACATCCTGTACATTGGGCACCCTGGATCCAGAAGACCCGGGTCTTCGGAAAGTCATGAGCCTACAGTGTATCTTTCTTGTAGGACTCCAGAAGATCGAACACCCCGGTTGATCTTGTAGCCTCAAGGAACTTGTGCCAGTCCATCCTGAGAAAATCAAAATCTTTGACACTATTACTTGAATTTGTATTTCCTGAAATCAAATGACCATCTCAGTTTGAATGATTGTGAAAATGGATCCTGATAGTCTCCCATAAAATTAATCGATAAAACCCATCCCATAATTGTAGTTATTTTGCTTCCAGATATAAATATCGACCCACATGATTAGAAGCAGACAACATACATTAAATACAAAAAAATCCCTCTTTTATAGTATGTGCATAGCCATTCCTGGGAAAATAATTTCAATCCTGAATGAAAATACGGCTACTGTGGATATCGGGGGTATAAAGAGAAAGGTCAACCTGGATCTTATAGGAGGGGCTGATAGATCGCTTATAGGCAAGTATGCACTTGTTCATGTCGGGTACGCTATCTCATTGATCTCTGATGAAGAAAGCGAAGAAATACTTAAGTTACTAAGAGATTTGATGGACCCCAGTTGATATAATGGAAAATATTGAACAAAAGCTTATATCAAGAATTAATGAACATGCAGCCCCTATTCGAATAATGCATGTATGTGGCACCCATGAAAGAACAATATCAAAATATGCAATACGCGATATAATTTCTAAAGATGTTCAGTTGTTAAGCGGCCCTGGATGTCCTGTTTGTGTAACGCCTGCAGAGGACATCGATTTTGCAATTTCATTAGCAAAATCCGGAAAGGTGATAGCATCCTTTGGAGATATGATGAGGGTCCCGGGCACTAGGGGAAGTTTATTTGATGCTAGATCGGATGGATATGATATTCGTATGGTCTACAGTATCGATGATGCTGTAAAGATCGCAAAAGATAATCCGACCCTGGATATTGTATTTTTTGGAATTGGATTTGAAACTACTGCACCTGCCAATGCTGCTGCATTATTGAGGGAAGTTCCTGAAAACTTCAGCATGTTAACATCCCATAAACTTATGCCTCCTGCAATGGAAATCCTCACAGAAGATACCATTGTGGACGGATTTCTGGCACCAGGGCATGTGTCAACAATTATTGGCACATATCCATACAATTCCGTTTCAGAAAGGGGGTTTCCAATAGTTGTAACAGGGTTTGAAGTTCTAGATGTTCTACTCGGTATAGCCATGGTTCAGAACCAGATCGAATCCGGCAGGTCTTGTGTGGAAAACGCATATTCACGCTGTGTGAATGTTGAGGGCAATCTCAAGGCTCAGGAAATGATGTATCTGGTCTTTAAAAAGATCGATAGCAAATGGCGAGGAATTGGCATGATCGAAAAATCCGGCCTTGCTTTAAAAAAAGAGTTTGAGCAATTCGATGCTGTGAATGTTTATGCCGATATATACGAAAAAGCTCAGCATGAGAAAAAAGTATCAGATATTGACAATAATCAAAACGAGATGTGGGAGGGCTGTATATGTGCTGAAATATTAACAGCCCGTGCCCAACCTGCTCAATGTCCACTCTTTGGCAAAAGATGCTCGCCAAAAAATCCAGTCGGACCCTGCATGGTAAGCCTGGAAGGCACATGCTATAACTGGTACAAATATACACATAATAAAGGAATATAATATGCATGAATATTCACTTGCTTGTGAGATATTTGAAAATGTTATTTCCATAGCACATACAAATAAAGCATTGGCAGTAAATTCCATAACACTGGAAATAGGCAGGCTTACACATGTGAATCCGGACCAGCTATTATTCTGCTTTGATGTTTTATCTCAAGATAGTATTGCCGAAGGTGCAAAGATCAATGTGAATTTCATTTCACCATGTGGGGAGTGTGAATGCGGATACCGGGGAGATGCCGAAATTTCAGATAACGCTCGTTGTAAAGATTATCCACCCCTTTATGAATATACAAGACTTGCCTGTCCTGTATGCGGCAAGTTGCTTCAGCTGGTCGGTGGTAATGATCTCATTATTCATACGATAGATATAGAAATATGAAATTAGAAAGGGGTAGAATCAATGCTTATGCACGTAATAAACGTCAACAAAGATGTTCTAAAAGCCAATAATGAACTTGCATATAGCAACAGGAAGCTTTTAGTTAAACACGGAATTTTTACTATGAATATCATGGGAGCCATAGGTTCCGGGAAAACAACGCTTATTGAAGAGGCTATCAATGCACTCAAAGAGCGGTACAGAATAGCGGTTATTGCAGGTGATGTTGTGGCACAGATGGATGCATCCCGTTTTGAAAAACTTGGTGTGAAAACTGTAGCTGCAAACACCGGACGTGAATGTCATCTGGATGCAAAACTTATCGAAAGATCATTAGCAAATATAGATCTTAAAGATATTGATATCTTGTTCATTGAAAACGTAGGGAATCTCATTTGTCCTGTGGACTATAAACTTGGTGAACACGTACGTGTTGTAATTGTAAGTGTAAGTGAGGGGGAAGATACTGTTTTGAAGCATCCAATGATATTCAGGACCTCTGACCTTGCCATCGTGAATAAAGTGGACATCAGTGAAGCTGTGTCTGCCGATCCTTCAAAAATGAGAGGTGACATAAATCAGTTAAATCCATCAATACCCGTACTGCTAACTTCTAAAAATGATGCGATAAGCATTGATAGATGGATAGAGTACATCGAATCGCATCTTGAATAAATATATTGTTATTTCTGGTAGTGAGAATCATGTCAAAAGATAAAGTCATAAGGATGGAACACGGAGCTGGAGGAGAGCCGATGCAAGCATTGATACGTGATCTGATCCTCAACAATATAACTAACAAATCTGCAGGACCTGTGGGACTTGATGATCTCGATGATGGTGCAACAATAAACATCGCAAATACTATGGATGGCAGCAAAAAATGTGATGAAATCGTTATCACCACCGACAGTCACGTCATTAAACCACCTTTTTTTCCGGATTCCAACATTGGCAGGCTTGCTGTTTCAGGTACTGTTAATGACCTTGCAGTAATGGGAGCTGCTCCTCTTGCTCTTACATGTGCAATAGTGGTGCCGGAGGGATTTGAGCTTGAGTCTTTTGAGAAAATAATAAAGTCCATGAATGCAGCTGCAGAAGAGGTTGGTGTCCCCATCATAGCAGGTGATACAAAAACGGTCGAGAGAAACGGACTTGATTCAATTATAATCAATACTACAGGTATCGGCATTGCGGGTGATGTGATCCGCGACTCTGGATTGTGCCCAGGTGACAAGATAATCCTTACAGGTACCATAGGTGACCATGGGATATCACTTCTGGCTCATAGAGAAGGATTCGATTTTAGTACGGATCTGGTATCTGATGTAGCACCTTTATGGAATATGATAAGAGCAGTTATTCCAATACGAAATGTCGAAGGCAAACCTGCCATATCAGCTATGAAAGACCCTACCCGAGGTGGACTTGCTGGTGCACTAAACGAAATGGCACAAAAAAGCGGAACAGGAATTATCATTCATCAAAGGGATTTACCTATAAAAGAATCAGTCTCATCTGCCTGTGAAATGCTTGGTATCGACCCTCTTGAAGTAGCAAATGAGGGTAAAGCGATCATTTGTGTCAAGGCTGAACATGCAGAGGAAGCGCTATCAATAATTCGTAACCATAAGTATGGTAGAGATGCTGCTATCATAGGTGAAGCAACAGACGGTCATTCAGGTAAAGTCTTGATGAAAACAATAATTGGAAGTATGAGGTACGTGGATATACCTACAGGTGATCTGATACCAAGGATCTGCTAAAATCAGAATTTAATTATACTAATTTTTACAACATTTCCAGGCTCTTTAATTACAACACTCACAGCATTTCTTAAACGTTGCTCATTCATGATCATCATATCATCTGAAACGTACTTGTTCAATTCATTTCATAAAAAAGTTACAAAATACGGCGTTCTTACAATAATAATCTTTATTGAGAATTCCGATAAACCTCTCCAACATAAGCAAAGTTTGTTAAAGACATAATATCAAATAATTACAATGGGTTATAAAATTTGCTTTTCTTGTGGAGGTTTATCGGAATTCTCAATACATATTTCATTTTGGCAGGGGGAGTGCTAATGAACCAGAGGTTTCAATTAATCAGAAGGTTTCGCAATATTTCTGGAAAGACACTATCAGTAGTTCGCTAATTTCAGTTTAAACTCATATAAACGACATCATACGATACATTTATATGCGGTAAAATTCCCTCCGCATGCATTTCCAATCGCAAAAGAAAGCCTCTACAATTCGATATTTCTATGCTTTGGTTTCATTTCTTCTTAAAAACGTCTGGTTAGCATTGCAAAGAAAACATTTTATAATTGATAAAAGAGGGTCTTATACTATCGAAAGTGACTTGTTCAGATTTGATATATTCATCCATTTTGTTGCGGAATGGGTGAGACGGAAGCTAAAACCGATGTTAACAGTTGAATGTTGTAGATAAATGAGGATTAATATGGAAGGGGTCAAATATTAGTGAACTGCTGGAATTAGTTATGGGGGTTACTACAAAGCCGAATTTTGAAATGGGCTTACAATAAAATTTATCACCACTCTATTCTATTCTTAACAAGAACATCATTACGAGGTTGAATGTCTTCCATGCCAAGGATCGAAACCTTTGAAAGGTACACATCTAGATATGAAAACTGGTTCGAGGAGAACAGACCTGTCTATGAATCAGAGCTTGGGGCACTGAGGGCTAATATGCCACCATATGCAAGAGGACTCGAGATCGGTGTTGGATCAGGCAGGTTTGCAGTTCCATTGGGCATTCTTTTTGGTGTGGACCCATCTCCCAGAATGGCAAATATCGCCCGCAACAGGGGCATCCAAGCGGTCTATGGTGTGGCTGAACAACTACCTTTTGCAGATTCCAGTTTCGACCTTGCACTGATAATCACAACTATCTGTTTTCTGGATGATATTAAATCTGCATTCAGGGAAGTGAAGAGGATCCTGGATCCTGGTGGTTCTTTTATTATAGGGTTTATAGATAAGAACAGCTCTGTTGGCAGATCATATCAGGAGAAAAAGAAGAAAAGTGTATTCTATGAAATTGCCACTTTCTATTCTGTGGAGGAGGTCGTGAAGCTGCTTAAAAGTTCGGGTTTTGATGACCTTTTTTTCACCCAGACCCTCTTCAGGGATCTGAAGGATGTACAGTATTTAGAACCTGTAGTGTCAGGCCATGGGAAAGGGTCCTTTGTGGTTGTCAGAGCTGTAAAACAATAACTACTTTTTGAAATGGCCTGACTTAGAAGGCCCTGTGCATTTGAACAGATAATTTTCTCTCTTGATATTGATAAGAGAGATTAACCTCCAATAATCAAGAAATTGGTTGGTGAGGGAGGATAATCGAGATCAAATCTGAAAATGGTAGGTATTACAGGGTAGCATACTTTTTAGAAAAGTTCTATGAAAATTTTTAGCTATCAGGCGATATGGCTAACAATATTGAGAGTTTAAAATAATAGTGGGTCTAGATATTGAACATTGAAAAGATGTTTTAAATGTAATTCGGAATTGAAAGTGAACAGTGAATGCATACAGTTTTGTACTGTTTGCAAATACTGGACAAAACAAGGTATTGCAAGGCTTGATTCGATACTAATTTTTACATGAGGTGGGACTGTGGGAAATATTAATCCACAATTACGTAATAAGTGCATTTTCTGTCAAATGTAAGCCACATACACCTCTGCCGATATGAAAATGTTTGTAATGTGGATGTAGATTTGGAGTCATTGGCTCTGTAGAAATCCTACTTAAATCAACCACATGAGAATCAAGATTATGTTATAACATGCAGTATAAACATGTTCATTAGAATTATTATTTGCTATTTTATAGCCTTTCTACAAAGGCCAATATTCCAATCTTTTCAAGTGTGGGTAGAAGAGCACAAGAACTTGATTTGAATTGAGTTAACTAACTGCACGGTAATATTTTTCATTCTCCGCGGTTATCTCCACAATATTTTTATCCCTAAGCAACTCTTTGATAATAACTGCAAGATCTTTTGCATCGATTCCAAGTGTTGAACTGATTTGGCTTGTAGTGGAAGGTCTTCTAAGTATTAGATCGTAAACATCCTCTTTCAAATCCCCATGTTTGACATCAATGCTTTTTCTTCGAAGTCCTTTTAAAACAAGTCTAATCTTCTCTCTACCTAACGCATCATCGAATTTTTGTGCCATCTCTGTAAGCTTTTGTTCTGAAACCGGAATGATAAAATCCTCTGCTGGAGGCCTGCTCAAAGTATGAACCTGAATTTCATCAGGATCGATGACTTTCAATGCTTTGATCAATCCACTTATAGCCTGGTCGCTGATATTGGTCGGGTATTCCCTTTTGGAATCCACAAAAAGGATTTCGATTGCAAGTCTTGGATCTAAATTATTCAGTGCTGTCAGTCCCTGAATAATATCCTCAAGTTCTATTCCTGATGCTGGACGGTTGATAGACCTGAATATCTTTTCATCCCCCGCTTCTAAAGTCGCGATTACCAGATCAGCTTCTGTTAAGTTATCTCTCACATCTGTTCTATTTACAAGAGATGAATTGGTGATAACACAAACCGGAATATCACTGAGCTTTTTTACCTCGCGTATCATCTCACCTAGTCTAAGGTTCAATGTAGGTTCTCCGGTGCCTGAAAAAGTGATGTAGTCAATCTGGCTTACTTTTTTAGATAACTTTTCAATCCTTGCACAACATCTTCTGTCGAGACTCCGCAAATATCCTCAGGCCTTTGTACTTTATTCTTTGTACGCCCCAGCTGACAATACACACAATCAAAATTGCAGGTCTTTTCAGGACCAATGATGTCGATTCCAAGTGAGCGCCCAAGCCTTCTTGAAAGGACTGGGCCATAGATAATTTTCGGCTTCATGATGTTGATTCCTTGGTGTTAGATGATTATTAATTTTCTTTTTTCCTTGTTTACATCTTTAAAATTTTACTAACTATTCTTTCAAAAGTCTTCTTTGCAGGTGAATCGCTCTCCTCAAAAGCCAGCGGTCTACCGCTATCGCTCCCTTCTCGAATGCTCTGCTCCAGCGGAATCTCTCCCAGAAACGGAACCCCTTCCTCCCTAGCTAAATCTTCGCCCCCTCCCTGACCAAAGATATACGCTTTTTCGCCACATTTTCGGCAAATAAAATAGGACATGTTTTCAATAACACCCAGTATTTTGAGGTTTGTCTTCTTTGCCATCCTCAGGGCTCTGCATGCAACTTTTGAGGAAACGTCCTGAGGTGTTGTGACGATAATTATACTCATATTGGGAAGGAGCATTCCCGAAGTGATCGCAACATCTCCCGTGCCTGGAGGTAGGTCGATTATCAGATAGTCAAGGTCTCCCCACAAAGTTTGGGTCAAAATCTGTTTGATTGCTTTATGGATCATCGGACCCCGCCAGATAACCGGCTGATTTTCCTTGACGATAAACCCCATTGACATTACTTTTATTCCATGTTTTTCAAGGGGCAGGATCTGATCCTCAGCAATTGCTTTAGGCTGTCCGGTGATGCCCAGCATTTTTGGGATGGTGAACCCATAGACATCAGCATCGAAAATACCCACCTTAAAACCCTTTCTGGCAATGGCTGCAGCTATATTTACCGCTACCGTGGATTTTCCAACTCCTCCTTTCCCACTGGCGACAGCGATAAACTTAGCAGATGATTTTATATGTATCTTAACTTCTTCTTTTGATGATGTATTATGCCTTTTCTTATTCTCTGGAATTCCCTCTGCCATTCCAATTCTCCCTTTAAATTGTATCAAGTGCAGCTCCTGCAAAGCATTAGCACTTCATGAGTTGCGTCCTGTTGTGATATCATTCTAGACCTCAGCATCTTTGTTAACATAGATATCTCATATTTCTTCAACTCTTTTTGGATTATCCTTAAGAGTTTTCTCATATGCTAATCTAGAAGCTATTATATATTGGGCTAATCAATTCCCAATTCCCCCTTTAATCTCAATCTTATTTTCTTAAATAAATAAGTTTGTTAATAACATCAACCTAATAGATGGAGGCTTAGAGCCATTACTGCCATCCCTGAAAGTAAACCCGAAAGCATCAAATGCTCATCCCCATATTTTATGGCAATGGGTAATAGTTCATCAAAACATATGAAAACCATAATTCCACCAACAAAGGCAAGAATTATGCCCAGTAGGGTTGCAGTTAAGAATTGAAAGATCAATAAATAGCCAAAAGCTGCCCCAACAGGCTCAAATAGTCCAGATATGAAAGAGTAAGCAAAAGCTTTTTTCCGATCTTGGGTGGCGTAATAGATAGGCACTGAAACTGTGATCCCTTCTGGGATATTATGGATTGCTATGGCAACAGCTACTGACATGCCAAGGTATGGAGAACTCAAGGATGTTGCCATTACTGCCATACCTTCTGGAAAATTGTGCATAGCAATCCCGATTGCTGTAAATATACCTGCTTTTTGGAGTCTCTTCTGGCGGCTGTCAGGTAAAGTATCTAAATGAACATGGCTGTCCGGCAAAGTATCTAAATGAACATGCTGAATTGCACGATCCAAGAAATAGATCACAACCATTCCAAGGAAAAAGGCGGCATTTGCCACGAGAAACCCCACATTTTCTATGGAAGTTGATAAAAGTTCTACAAATGAGATATATAACATTGCACCTGCTGCAAATCCAAGTAGGATAGATAAGTACGTCATTTTTGGTTTTGGAATAAAGAAGGCTATCAGACTTCCTATACCCGTTGAAAGTCCTGCGAATGTTGTAAGGATAAAAGCAGCAGTTACAGTTTCCATGTTGTTTCACCTTATAATGCAATTATGTTGTGTGCTCGGCTGCCAATACCGTTTACCAACGAAAATTGTGTAGGCACTGCAGACATAACAAAAATCATGGCCTGAGACTACATTAAACAATACGAGAGCCATGTCCTGCCACCGATAAAAATTATCTTTTGAACCATTGCATAAACTCCGATGATGCAGCAGGTGATATTGGCAAGTATTCCAGCAATGGTGGCATTTCTTACAAATTCATATTTCAATAGCTCCATCATGCAAAAACCCTTCAATGTTTTTTCAAAACCCTGTGTGGAATACCGTGAGCAATCAAATCTATCGGGTATTGATAAGCAGCTTCCAGATCCTCTGGGAGTAATTCTTTTGAGTTGTGGTAATACAACTTACGGTTTAAACAGGCAATCTTATCAACATGGACAGAAACGGCACTGATATCATGTGATACTATAACAATAGCCATTTTTTCTTTGAGTTTTTCTAACAATTCATAGAATTCTTCTTGTCTTATAATATCTACACCTGCTGCAGGTTCATCCAGCAGAAGTAATTTTGGATCAGCTGCCAGCGCCCTGGCTATGAAAACCCTCTGCCGCTGTCCACCTGATAAACTCCCAATCTGCCGATCCTTATAATCGAACATGTCCACTATCTTAAGAGCATCAAGAGCCTTTTCTTTGTCGTCCTCGTCATATCTTTTTAGCAATCCGATGTGACTTAAGCAACCCATCAACACAACTTCCCAAACACTTATCGGAAAATTCAGGTCGATAAGGCTGTATTGAGGGACATATCCAATAAGCTTCCTTGCTTTTCGAGGAGTTTCTCCAAAAACTGTAACAGTTCCTCTGCTAGGCTTTATCAATCCTAAAATAACCTTAAGTAGAGTACTTTTCCCTCCTCCATTAGGGCCTATGATAGCAAGAAAATCGTGCTCTTTTACAACAAGATTTACCTCTTCAAGTATTGGTGTGCCATTATAATGGAACCAAATGTCCTTAAGAACGATAGCTTCACCATTCATATTCATATCAAAGTTGAATAAATTTGTTTGAAACTTGAATTAGATCATTATATCTTCTGTCAGAAGCTCTATCGGTGCAACATAACTTCCAATCTCTTTTGCTATATCTCTGCACTTTTATGATTGAATCGAGACAGACAAAATAACCTGATGTTCTTTTCTTTAGCAGCTTCAATCAATAGACTACAATATGTATACCTATCATTTATCCCCTTAAGCATCCTCCGATCTTTGACCGAAAAATAGATTGGATAAACCAATCTATTATTTAGCTTCTTTAGATAGTTCTTTCAACCTTTCCTTCACATCTTTTAGCTCGTCTTCCAAGGATTCGAGCATTTCTTTAATATGAGCAATTTCCTCTTCCCTAGAAGGCTCTGTATAAGGAACTTCATAAGGAACTTCGTAAGGAATGTATGGTTCAGGCATATGGTAGGGTACTGGCATATGGTAGGGTACTGGCATATGGTAGGGTACTGGCATATGGTAGGGTACTGGCATATGGTAGGGTACTGGATGTGGATACCATCTGCACCAAAAACCTCTGCCACGCCCCATTCCTCGCCCTCTACCTCTACCCATTCCAAAGTAAGCAGGCGTAGTCGGAACAGTAGTTGGTTTCAGTGCACCTTTTTTATACTGTTCGATTGCGTCTTTAACCGAACCACTGGTGCCTGTTACCACTTTTATGCCAGCATTGGAGAGGATTGGTAATGCATTGGGACCAATGTCTCCTGTTAGCAATACATCAATGCCTTTGTTCACTATAGCCTGTGCCGCCTGAATCCCCGCACCACCTGGCGCCGAGGCACTCGGGTTTTCAAGCGCTTCGAATTCCATTGTCTCAGAATCGACAATAATAAAATATCGGCATCTCCCAAAGAATGGATCCACAGAAGCGTCTAAACTCCTGTCTGTAGCTGTTACACATATTTTCACTGATTTTCCCCCAATATATTGTTAAAATGCTTTGTACAGGTTAAATTGACAAACATTAGCATCAAATCTTTATTATCATTTTTCTTCGGTTTTAAGTTTTTCTAGATATTATTTAATTTCTTCAATCTGACCTTCTAAAGTTTTTCCCTCTTCTAACATCCGTCGCTCTTCTGCCGCTGTCATCCGGGGATAAAAACCGTGCCATGGACTATACCTAAATCGTATCCATTCTGGAAGACCCGTTGCCCGATACCACCATCTATATCCACGCCCGTATCCGTATGCTATATTTTATCACTCCCTTTATTCTACCCAAAGAGAGACGCTGTCGTTTGCTTTTCAAGCCGTTGGCTAAATATTGGTATTTGAAATGTAGCCCCCTGTTAGTTCTCCCCTTGGTATTCAACAAGACTGTAAAATATTGTAGATTAATTTGAAATAGCGTGTTTCCCTTTACAGCCCCATATATAATGTAGATGGCTTTATTATAAGAAGTTTCTGTTACGTTAGAATATCATATATATTTTCAAAAATATTCGGTTCCAACGATATAAATAATGATTTTTGTTTTTTAAACTCTATAAAAACCTACTATTGACTCTCTTTTTTCTATTAAATTTCGATTCAAATAAAACGATAGCAATAGAAAAGACCACTTTTGATCAAATGTCTGTGGAAAGTATCATATAATGCAACGATACCAAATAACATGTTTCATCTAAATCCATTCATAATCTCTACTATTAGTTGATTATTCCAGGATGCTTAGGCACATGTTTGCAATCCAAGTAAAAAATATTAAAAAGACATTTGAAAATATCATTGCTGTTGATAATGTCAATTTTAATGTTGAAAAAGGAGAAATTTTCGGTTTTTTAGGACCTAACGGAGCTGGAAAAACCACTGCCATACGGCTACTTACAGGAATCTTGATGCCAGATTTTGGCAATGTGTTTATTGAGGGGATTGATCTGGTAAAGAATCCGATCAAGGCAAAGATGATGATGGGTGTGATACCTGAAATTGGAAATGTCTATGCGGATTTAACGGCTAAACAGAATCTGTATCTGGCAGGTAAGTACTATGGCTTGTCAAAAAATACACTTGAGAAAAAGTCTGAGGAACTTCTTTCAACTCTTGGACTTTATGAGAGAAGAAACGATCCTGTTAGAACCTTTTCAAAAGGGATGAAACAACGAGTTAGCATCGCATGTGCAATAATTCATGATCCACATATACTTATCTTGGATGAACCTACAGAAGGATTAGATGTTCAAAGTCGAAGACTGGTAATTGAAACGATAAAACATATGAATGGAAAAGGGAGCACTATCTTTCTAACAACCCATAATATTGAAGAAGCAAATAAATTATGTCAGAGGGTCTGTATCATCAATAAAGGAAAGATTGTAGCCATAGATAAACCTGAGATATTAAAAAGTACCTTTGAAAAGACCCAATCCATAGAGATATCCTTTGACCAAAAAATAAATAGAAATTTGTTCGTGTCCGATTTCATATCTAAGATCGATCTTTATGGGGATAAATGGCGATTATACACAAATGATCTAGATAAAACAATCAAACATGTTGTAACTTTGGCGCAAAAGAATGACTTAAAAATAATCTCTATGAAGACATATGGACCGAGTCTTGAAGAAGTGTTTGTCAGACTTACTGAGGTGGATAGATGAATTATTCTGTTTTTATACGAGGTGTCGTAGTCACCACTGAAAAAAACATCAAAATATATTATAATAAAGCTCCAGTAATAATATATGGTTTATTGTTACCTCTTTTTCTATTCTTTGCTTTTTATATAGGGAGAAAAATCGACATGTCTATCTTCTTCCCTGGATTTCTTGCTATGGCTTTGTTTTTTACTGCTTCATCCGTAGGGCCGCTGATCACCCCATGGGAAAAGCAAGCAGGAACTTATGAAAGGTTATTATCTTAGCCAGTAACCATCAATACTATAATTTTGGGAGATGTTGTTGCAGGCTCAATCTTTGGATTGATTATTACCTCCATAGCTATAGTAGTCAGCGCTATTTTCCTGAATATTGTGATTACCAGTATTACATTATTATTGATTGCTATAATTTTAGGATCTCTGTGTTTTGCATCATTAGGTGTTCTTTTGGCATCTCCATCTACTCATTCGCCTTCTCACATAATGATGTTTTCTAGTTTGGTGCGTTTTCCATTAATTTTTATTAGTGGTATTTTCATTCCTCTACCTGAGCTATCAGGATCCGGAAAGGTTTTATCATACATTTCTCCCCTTACATATCTTGTAGATATATTTCATGCAAGCTTAAATGGAACATCGTTTTTCCCCTTGACAATTGATTTACTAGTTTTAATCGTCTTTACTTGTAGTTTCTTGTTTATAGCAAGCTTATTCCACAAAAGGAATATGAGAAAGGGATTATGATAAAAGAGATTCACCAAACAACGATCTCCAAAAAGTTACCATGCCTATCATAACACAAAAATTAATCCATTACGTCTTGATTCTCATTTGAAATGGGAATTCTACAGAGCCTTCTTTTGTCATTCTTATTAGTTTCTCACAATTCCAGACTAAGACCTGCCCCAATCTCTAAAAATGCATCTGGAAACTTCCTGGCAATCTCTTTTTTATGAGCAGTGCAGTGACCTGCCCCAATCAGGTTCAACCCTTTGAGCAGATCGTACTCCGTGCTTCCATGCAACCCTCCGATTATACCCACTACTGTACCAAATTTTGATGCCGTGCCCATGATTTCAGTGAGTCCCGGGTGAGAACATCCGGTAATGACGTATAAACCGCTGCCTGAATCCACAATGAGGGACTGTTCCCTCACACCGCTGCCGAGTTCACCTGTGGTATAGATATTGCGGCAAATTTCCTGTGCCTCAGAAACCTCAATCAACCTTGCCTGTGAAGCTATTTCGTTTTTCAGACGTTTCGAGAACGAGACAGGTACATAGACCTCAATTTCTGGATTTGTATTCAACAAAGCAAAGAGTCCCCCGGTGTGGTCTCCATGCTCATGAGATAATATTACTTTTGTAATCTCCTGTGAAGAGATGTCGAGCATTCTCAGATTATGAAGCAGTGCTCTGCCATCTCCACCGGTATCGAAAAGGATATTCTCTTCTTCTGTCTTGATATGGCAGGAAAATCCCCAACCTCTGATGAGGCCCTCTTCTGCTTCGTTATCATAAACTATTGTCAATTTCAGCTTTTCCACTCCCTATTGGATCTGTTTTTAAGATAATAATCGGGATATAGTGCGAACAATGGATTATGTGCAAGCAATTCCATCTTTAGCCGCTATAGTTGTCACAGGTGCATCCGAGTGTTGAGTAAAAAGGGCATCATGACCAATACACAATCCAAGTATGATATAAGTCGGTCCTTTATTTCCTCATTTGAACATATCATGTAAGCTTTTCCCTGACATTTTCCCAGATATTTTTGACCTTGTTCGAAAACTCACCATCAGAATATTCTATAACAGTCATCTCTTGAATCATAGCTTTGGTTGGTGCATCGTCATAAGGCAGTTTACCCACAACCTCAATTCCACGGTCTTTGCAATACTCCTCGATAATAAGAGAGTTCTTCTCGTTTATATCGTATTTATTTATACAAACCACAGCCGGAATATTGAAATGATCTGCCACATCCAGTATTCGTTCAAGATCATGAATGCCAGATACACTCGGTTCAGTAACGACCAGAACCATATCGACACCAGCAATAGAAGCAATCACAGAGCACCCGGTTCCCGGAGGCCCATCTATAATGATCAGATCTCTATCATATTTTTCTGCAAGCTTTCTGGCATTGTCCCTAACAACTGCGACCAACAGGCCACTTGCCTCCTCTGCAATACCAAGCCTTGCATGTGCCATTGGCCCGAATCTTGTTTCGGAATTATAGGCATCTCCTGCTTTTCTCTCGATCATACTGATTGCTCTTTCCGGACAGACATATGCACAGACACCACAACCCTCGCATCCGTAAATATCAATCCTGATATCATTGGTTATTGCATCGAACCTGCAGGCATCCTTGCAAATGCCGCATTTGATGCAGAGTGTTTCATCAATAGACGCGACTTTTAATCCGCTAAAATCGATGGTCTCAATTATTTCAGGCTGCAAAATAAGATGCATGTCTGCAGCATCCACATCACAGTCAGCAATCACAGCATTTTCTGCAAGCGAGACTAATGCCGCTGCAATAGTCGTTTTGCCGGTGCCACCTTTTCCACTTATTACCGTAAGCTCTTTCATATCCCTGCCTCTATGAGTTAAATCTGTGCCTGTATCTTATCTAATAGCTGTACAAATTTTACCTTCCACTCTGGCATCCTGTTAACAAAAGGGATTCCTTCAGAATACAACCGCGCAATCTTTCGGTCATGTGGTATCTTCATAAGAACAGGAATTCCCTCCGTATCGCAGTATTTCTCCACCCTATCATCACCGATGTCGCAGCGATTGATTATTATGCCAAAAGGTATTTCCAATTTCCTTAAAACATCAAGAGCAAGCAGCAGATCGTGGAATCCAAAAGGCGTTGATTCGGTAACAAGAATGCAGTAATCCGCACCTTGGACAGAGCTAATAACCGGACACGCTGTGCCAGGCGGCGCATCGAATATTGCAGTTTTGCTTTCATCGACATGTTTCTTCAAAGCTTTGATAACAGGAGATGCCATCGCTTCTCCGATATTTAACACTCCGCGATAGAACTCTATGTTCCCACCTTTGGATTTTTCAATTATTCCAATGCTTCTGTTCTCATAAACGATTGCGTCTTTTGGACAGACCATGGCACATCCACCACATCCATGACAGAGTGCAGGGAATACAAGTACATCTTCTGGCAGTACAGCGATTGCATTGAACTGGCAAAACTCAGAGCACTTGCCGCAGAAATCACATTTGGTCTTGTCCACGACAGGTGTTAAAATATTTATATCTTCAACCTTCTCAAGATTAAATCCCAAAAATAAATGACAGTTAGGCTCCTCCACATCACAATCAAACAGCTGCACATTTTCAATTGAAAGGACAAAATTAACAGCTACCGTTGTTTTCCCTGTCCCACCTTTCCCGCTTGCGATTGCAATTTTCATATACTTAACCCTTAATTTTTTTTGGTTGATTTACTCTGTAGGTGATGTGAGTGTACTCAATTCTGAAATCTTCCCCACAATCTTTTCAACATCTTCCACTGCCTCCGGCATTTGGAGCATCTTCACAAAACTATCGCGAAGCGTGTGGAATGGTCCCTCGCCAATTTCGCCCACGATTACGACATTGACACCCCGACTTTTCAGAAACTCTGCAGTCTTCACACCCCTTTTCCTATCCAGATCGGCAGTAGGGCTCTCGCTGACATCCCAGCTTTTTATTTTATCATCTTCAAGCTCTATAATGATATAATACGGTGCTTTGCCAAAATGCTGAACAACGAAATCTTCTAAACCATTTTGTCCCACTATAGGAGTAACTATTTTTATCAAATAACAGATTTAATTGATTGAAATTTTGTAGACATTGGTATTTTTTTATCTGCGACTACCCATTCCTCGGCCTCTGCCACGCCCCATTCCTCCACCTCTACCCATACCAGCATAGGCAGGTTCAGTTGGGCCAGTGGTTGCTTGCAATTCACCTTTATTGTACTGTTCGATTGCATTTGCAACCGAACCACTGGCTCTTGTTACCACTTTGATACCAGCAGCAGAGAGGATTGGTAATGCATTGGGACCAATTTCTCCTGTTATCAATATATCAATGCTTTTGTTCACTATAGCCTGTGCCGCCTGTACTCCTGCACCACCTGGTGCTGAAATACTTGGATTCTTAAGAGCTTCGAATTCCATTGTCTCAGAATCAACGATGACAAAATACTGGCATCTTCCAAAACGCGGGTCAACGACAGCATCTAAACTGCCAGCCGTAGCTGTTACACATATTTTCACTTATTTACCCCTAATGTATTATTCAGGTAGTTTTTGTTATAGTTTTTGATTGCCACCTACATTGTATTGAATTTTTGTTGTCATTTATAGAGGAATTCTACAGAGCTGAAGTCTCTTAACAATATAATGGGAAAATATTTAATTGGAACATTTATCAATTCTAATTGGGGTACAAGATGGAAAAGATAAGAAAAAGGGACGGTAGAATCGTAGCCTTTGATTCTGCAAAGATTACTTTAGCAATACAGAAGGCCATTTTGGCGGTGAGGGAAAATAACGGCGACCTGGCCAAGAAAATATCCCGGCAGGTGGTGGAAGCTCTTGAAGATAAGTTCAAAGACAGGGTTCTTGGTGTAGAAGATGTACAGGATATAGTTGAGGAGATTTTAATCAGGAATGGATACGCCAAGGTGGCCAAAGCCTACATTCTGTATCGCCAGAAAAGGACAGAGGTGAGGGAAGCAAAGAAGCTTTTGGGTGTGGAAAAAGATGATCTCAAGCTTAGTGTCAATGCCATTAGGGTACTGGAGAGAAGATATCTACTGAAGGACGAGGAAGGCAACATCATAGAGACCCCTGCCGGGATGTTCAAGAGGATGGCCAAGGCTGTAGCCTCAGTTGATAAAAGATACGGAGGGGACGTGAAAAAGACAGAAGAGGAGTTCTACAGGATGATGGCAGATCTGGAGTTCCTGCCCAACACTCCAACCCTGATGAATGCTGGTACGGACCTGGGGCAGTTAAGTGCGTGTTTCGTGTTGCCTGTGGAGGATTCCTTGAAGAGCATCTTTGGGGCTTTGACTAACATGAGCCTGATACACCAGTCGGGGGGTGGAACGGGCTTTTCTTTTTCGAGATTAAGGCCCCGGGGGGACATAGTAAGGTCTACCAAGGGCGTGGCCTCGGGGCCGGTGTCCTTTATGAGAATCTTTGACTAGGCTACTGAAGTGATAAAGCAGGGTGGGAAGAGGAGGGGGGCTAACATGGGAATCCTGAGGGTTGACCATCCGGACATAATCGAATTCATAATCTCTAAGGAAAAGGAGGGTTTCTTGGACAACTTCAATATCTCCGTGGGCATTACAGACGAATTCATGAAAGCGGTTGAAGAGGACGGGGAATATAACCTCATAAACCCTAGGACGGGAAAATCCACAGAAAAGCTGAGGGCTAGGGATGTTTTTGACTTGATAGTAACCATGGCCTGGCGTACTGGGGATCCGGGGATGGTCTTTTTGGATGAGATTAATCGAAAACATCCCACCTCTCATGTTGGTATCATTGAAAGCACCAATCCATGCGGTGAGGTACCCCTCCTTCCATACGAATCCTGCAACCTCGGGTCTATCAATCTGTCCAAGATGGTAAGGGACGGTGAGATTGACTGGGAGAAGCTAAGGGAAACCACGAGGTTGTGTGTGCATTTTCTGGACAACGTGATTGATGCCAATAGGTATCCCTTGAAAGAGATTGACAGGATCGCAAAAAATAACCGTAAGATTGGCCTGGGTGTGATGGGGTTTGCTGAGATGTTCGCCATACTTGCAATACCCTACGATTCGGAGGAAGCCATAAACACCGCCGAAAAAATTATGAAGTTTATCAGGAACGAATCGGTGAAGAAATCAGTGGAACTTGGTGCGAAGAGGGAATCCTTTCCGAACTTCAAGAGTAGCATGTGGGAGAATGATTACAAGGCCATGAGAAATGCCACTGTAAATACCGTAGCTCCCACTGGGACCATAAGCATAATTGCCAATACGAGTTCCGGTATAGAACCCATCTTTGCCCTATCCTTTGTAAGAAATATCATGGGGACGCAGTTGCTGGAAGTAAACCCGGTGTTCGAGAAAATCGCAAAGGAGAGGGGATTCTACAGCACCGACCTCCTGATAGAGATATCCAAAACAGGGTCTATTAAGAACATCCCGAAGATACCCGAGGATATTAAGCGTGTATTTGTCACATCTTTGGACATTGCCCCGGAATGGCATGTCAGGATGCAGGCGGCTTTCCAGAAGTATGTGGACAATGCTGTTGCCAAAACAGTTAATCTGCCAGCCAACGCCACCCTAGAAGACGTCAGAAAAATCTATATGATGGCATATCAGCTGAAGTGCAAGGGAATCACGGTCTACCGCTACGGGAGCAAGACCAAGCAGGTTTTAGTGATAGGTGGTTTAAGAAAAGATAAGGAGGAGGGAATTGTGGCGGATTCAGAATTCTCTGGAGATTGTATTACCGGGGAGTGTCCCCTCTGAGGTGTTTAAGTGGGTAAAGGCATGGTATATCTTACACAGGGGAAGGTGAGGAGAAGACCACAAGCGCCTTTGGATTGACTCTTAGGACGGTGGGCCACGGGTACAAGGTCATAATTATCCAGTTCATGAAAGGTAGAAAATACATAGGGGAGTACAAGATAAAGGATAGATTGTCACCAGAGTATGAGATTCACCAGTTCGGGATGAAGGAGTTCATAAACTTCAAGAATCCTGATCCTGAGGACTATAAGCTGGCGGCAGAGGCCTTGGAATTCACAAAGAAAGCCATCAAGAGGGGACCTAGGCTCTTGATACTGGACAAGATGAACCTTGCGGCCCACTTCGGCATTCTGAAGACTGAAGACATCCTCAAACTGTTGGAGGATATCCCGGAGGAGACAACACTAGTTCTGACAGGAAGGAGGGCTCCCAAGGACAGTAGTTCACCAATATTCAACCCCTTATATAATAATCCTCCTTTATCTACAACATTCAACTGTTAACATCGGTTTTAGCTTCCGTCTCACCCATTCCGCAACAAAATGGATGAATATATCAAATCTGAACAAGTCACTTTTGATAGTATGAGGACCTCTTTTATCAATTATAAAATGTTTTCTTTGCAATGCTAACCACACGTTTTTAAGAAGAAATGAAATCAAAGCATAGAAATATCGAATTGGAGAGGCTTTCTTTTGCGATTGGAAATCCATGCGGAGGGAATTTTACCACATATAAATGTATTGTATGATGTCGTTTATATGAGTTTAAACTGATATTAGCGAACTGCTGTAATTGTCTTGAGTTTATTGTGCAGTTTCACTTTCTCTACAATTCGATGATGGTTGTTTGTTGTGATGGCTCTTCTATCCTTTTTGTACATTTCTGCTCCGAGATGCTTGTGTGGCAATCATATCTGGTTCGACATTAGGTGCGAGTGGGAGAGATTTATCTGGGTTTCGTATGCAACATAGAAAGAGTGAATCTAGAGGCACATGTGCGGATCGAATCCATGATAGGTTAACATTGAGTACATCAAGAGCAGACTCTGGTTTTAATTAAGTGCCTGCCGGTATACCTCTCCAGTCTTCTTTGCTATATCTTGCCAGTCAAATAATGATATAACCCTCTCACGCCCCCATTTTCCCATCAGGCACCTCCTTTCCGGATCATGATATAATCTATCGATCGCTTCTGCGATACTTGCACCGCTTTCCGGCTCCACCAGAAGCCCGGTCCTGTTGTGGTCAATGATATATGGTATCCCTCCGACCCGTGCCCCAATGCACGCGGTCTCACATGCCATGGCCTCCAAGAGCACAATGCCGAAAGGCTCGTAGATGCTGGGCAGCACGAACACGTCGGAGAGAGAGTATAATTTAATGAGTTCATGCTTCCCCACATGCGGAAGGCAGAGGATATGCCTGTCATGATATATATCCGGCTGGCCAACCATGACCAGCATTATCTCAGGAATGTGTCTCCGGAGCTTTCGCACGGCATCAACCAGATACCTCACACCCTTTTGCGGATCAGCCCTTCCAACAAACAGCACAACGAATCGGTTATCAAGTTTGTATTTTCTGAGGATGTCGTCCGCATTCTGGTGTTTGAATGTCTCAGTATCCACACCGTTTGGAATGATCGTGATCCTATCATGTTCGATTTCAAATGTTTGCTCAAGTTCTTCTTGTATGGACTTTGATACTGCAATGAACCTGTCCACCATACCCACCACATTTTTCTCCATCATAACACTCAGCCCGTCTGGCTTCGTTCTGTTGATATCTATACTGTGAGCTGTCATCACCAGTGGCAGCCGGGTGCTCTGCTTTGACAATGCAGCAGCTAACTGGATCAAACCACCATGCGAGTGCAACAGATCCAGACTGCCATTTAAAAACTGTTTCTTCACCATCGCAGCCACATTGATGTTGGTCAGTATCTTTTTATATACCGCACTGAAATCATTAGATGCCTGATAATGAAGTCCTAGTGGTCCATGTACCCATAAATTTCTGATCAACTGTTCGTTCAATCCCTGTACATTGGATGTAAACACATGTACCTGATCATTTCCGATTGCAAGACTTTTGGTTAGCTCATCTACATGGATACCCACTCCACCAAAAAAATTTGGCGGATACTCATAAGAAAGGATACCTATGTTCGCACCAAAGTCGGGCTTTTTTAGACTAAAACCCATACTTATACCCCCACACTTCATTCTGTTATAATATCACAGCTAATTGGATATCTTGACCCTTAAAATTAGAACCCCGATAATTTAATGGCGTCATTTCTCGTTTCCCATAAAGCAGGAAACTACTTTAGCTCATGATGTACATTTATACGTGTGAATTTATGTTAAAGGTGATGCTCAAATGCCTAAACCACTCGTTGTTGGAAACGGATCACTGCTGGTGAATCTTGATATGAATGCAAGCATCCGGGACATGTACTTCCCCCATATAGGAAATGAGAACCATGTGAATGGACGACATTGCAGGGTAGGGGTGAAAGTGGAAGGAAAAAATCTTGGTATGGTCTCTCTGATCGGGGATGATTGGAGCCACAAACTTGGTTACCAGAAAGATCGGTTGGTAACTGATACCTACTATCGCAATGATCGTCTTGAAGTTGAGTTGAGGCTCAACGAATGTGTACACCCTTTTGAGAATGTATTCATTCGAAAGATAGCAATAACCAATACCGACACCATAGATGTGGACCTGAAGCTACTTTTCAGCCATGATATTGCCCTTTACGAGAACCCGAATGGTGATACGGCTATCTTTGACCCTGCATTGCAGTCCATAATACATTATCAGGACTCGCGCTACTTCCTTATTAGTGGCTCACCAAACTTTGACCAGTATGAAGTAGGTCCAAAAGGGACGGATGAATCTGGTGTTATTAAGTCCGGAGAGCTTAACATGAACCCCATTCAAATTGGGGCGGTGAACAGTTTCATCAGTTTCTCCCGGCATCTGGCAGCGGGGGAAACAAAAACGATATATTACTGGATTGCAGCAGGTGAGACCTTCTTTGAAGTCAAGCGACTCAACGAACTTGTCCTTAACAGAACACCTGAAAAGATGATAGGTGAAGCAGGACAGTACTATTATTCATGGGTGAACAAGGAAAAGTACGATTTTTTTGATCTTCCACCAAAAGTGGTAGACCTATTCAAACACAGTCTGCTTATTATAAGGTCACAGATCGATAACGATGGCGCGATCATAGCTGCCAATGACAGTGATATTCTTGAAAGGTTCAACATGGATTCATACAGTTACATGTGGCCGCGGGACAGTGCATTTGTCGCCATGGCACTGGACATAACACGTTTCTCAGGGATTGTGCAAAAATTCTTTAAATACTCCCAGGGACTTCTCCATGATCACGGATATTTCCTGCAAAAATACAATCCTACAGGTACCCTTGCAAGTGGTTGGATGCCTTGGGTAACACCTGATGGACAGATCCAACTTCCGATACAGGAAGATAGCACAGCACTTATTATCGTGGCTTTGTGGAATCATTATAAAATTACAAGATCGATCGAGAACATCGATCCGGTTTATCACTCAATGATAATACCGGCTGCCGAGTTCATGACCAAGTACAGGGATCCTTCTACTGGACTCCCCAAACCCAGTTATAATCTGTGGGAGGAGAAAAGAGCGGTTCACAGCTATACATGTTCAACAGTGTATGCGGGGCTCATATGTGCTGCCAAGTTTGCAGCAATGTATGGAGACAATAACCTCGCAGAGAGCTACAACAAGGCTGCCATGGAAATAAAACGGGGGATCGAGAATCACCTGTATGATAAGGAACTGGGGAGGTTCCTGCGAAGCATCAACCCTAGGGATGAGACCGTCGATGCCAACCTCTACGCCGTATCCCAGTTCAGGGTGCTCCCCCCCGACGATGCCAGGGTGGTTAGCACTATGAAAAGTATAGAAAGCATACTATCGGTGAAGACTGAGGTAGGGGGTATCGCTCGCTTCTATAAGGATAAATATCAAGAAGTTGCGCAATACGATCCGGAGATCATTCCAGGTAATCCTTGGTTCATATGTACCTTATGGGTAGCACAATGGTATATACAGATGGCAAAGAGCATCAGTGACCTGCAAAAAGCAAGGGAGATAATACTGTGGGTCACAGATAGAGCCACAGAGACCGGTATGCTGGCAGAGCAGCTGAATCCGTTTGATGGGAGTCCTTTAAGTGTGAGTCCTCTCACCTGGGCACATGCCACTTTTGTACTAACTGTCATGGCCTTTGTCGAGAAAGCAAGATCACTGGAGTAACGACAGAGTTAAGCATCGATTTCCGATTAAAAATATCTATTTCCGAGAATTAATGTAAATAAGCTGGATATTGGAATCTTTAAATTGCTTTTAGGATTATTATTAAAGGATTAAATATTAGTGAACTGCTGACATTGCATTACATGAAGCAAAATGTCAAGAGCGATAAGCCGTTTACTCTCAATGCTCATGTGAGGGAAGGGGTGAAATTCTTCAGCGAAGGCATCTGAAGGTTGATGACTTTGAGTATGTTGGCAAGGAAGCAAACAAGGCATCTTTTTGATCATCATAAGAGTGCGACTACGATAACTGCACAAGTTATTGACATTGACATGCGATTTTTTTAAGTAGTATACTATTGATAAATATCAATAGAGGTTAATAGGGGGAGTTGATGTTGGCATTGATGAGTATCTGGATTTTTTTGCTCATGCTTTCAATAGGTATCTTTTCCGTTCTTGCGGTGCTTTTGCACAAGAACCTGTTTGAGGCATTGAAGCTTGGATTGTATCTTGCGATCTTTGATTTTTTTCTTCGAGAACCTGGGTGGTCACTTTGGCCTGTGGACCACCAAAAACAGTGTTCTTTTCCTGGGTTTTGTACCGATAGAGGTATTTTTCATTGCAACCCTTGCAGGAGCAACCTATTATCTCCTGTTCCCTAGGACCTGGGATACGGCTACCGCCCTATCTACAAGCTTTCTGATTGCTGTTGTGGGCGCAATGCTTGAAGCTGGACTTGTTTCTGTCGATTATTTGGAGTATATGAACTGGTGGAACTCGTATTTGGCGGTTGTTGCATATTTCCTGACATTTTTGATGATGTATAAGGTGAATCTGTTAATTACAAAAAGCTGAAGATTTTGATGATGATGAATTTGTTTTAAATGTTTTTTAGAAAATGTAATCCAAGACTGTTTAAAATAGAAATTAAACTTGCATAAATGCATGGAGGTTGGGAACAAAGATTTTCCATCGTTATAATTCTTTTTTTAATTTCTATGAAAATTTTTCGAAAGGCACTCCTATTTGTTTTGTAATATCTTTTCTGACAAAAAGACTGCAGTGAAAACATAAAGAATGGAACCTAAAACATCTACGACATTAGATTATAATGTTTTCCTGTAAAGGCAGACCTTTTACCGGAGCAGATACATGCAGCCTTTATCTGGGTACATATATACAGTACGGCTCTTCGGCCATGTAGTCGCCTGTAGCAGCATAAGCACGAGCACGGCAGCCACCGCACACTCTTTTATAGCTGCATTTCCCACACTTGCCACCCAGACTGTCAAAATCCCGAAGGTCATTGAACAATTTGGAATTTTCCCAGATCTCCCTGAAGCTCTGCTCCTTTATGTTTCCTGCAACAACAGGCAGGTAACCACATGGTTGAACGTCACCTGTGCTTGAAACAAAACAGAAACTTGTACCTCCAAGACAACCACGGGTCATTGCCTCATAACCATGGGTCTTGACGGTGACCTCTACGCCTTCCTTTTTAGCACGCTGGCGCATTATTCTGAAATAATGAGGGGCACAGGTTGCCTTTAGCTGGATACTGACATGCTTCTGCTGATCATAGAACCAGTTGAGAACACGCTCATATTCAACCGGAGGTATCTCTTCCTTTTCAAGGTTCTTGCCTCTGCCTGTGGGGACAAGGAGGAATATATGAAGAGCCTCTGCACCGATCTCAGTTGCCAGGTCAAGTATTTCAGGGATCTCGTTAATGTTCCTTTTTGTGATCGTGGTGTTTACCTGGAACCCAAGCCCACCTTTTTTGAGATATTCGATCCCACGCATCGCACCTTCGAATGCACCGGGAACTCCACGGAACTCATCGTGCGTCTTTGCTGTCGACCCGTCAATGCTAATGCTTACTCGCTGAACCCCGGCATCTTTGAGCTTTTTCACAACGTCCTCATCAAGAAGGGTACCGTTCGTGGCAAGAGCAACACGTAACCCCTTATCAGTCGCATATCTTGCGACCTCGTAAACATCCTTTCGGGTAAGTGGTTCCCCACCGGTTATAATGAGGATCGGATCGCCAATTTCAGCGATCTCGTCAACGAAGTGCTTTGCCTCATCTGTAGAAAGTTCACCTTCGGGTATTTCTGAGGTTGATGAGCCCCTGCAATGGACACAAGAAAGATTGCAACCCCATGTCAGTTCCCATGCGATAAGTCGTGGAGGTTTTACCATATCAGACAGTTCTCCTTTATGCAATATATATAATGTAAGAGTACAATAGAACATTCGTTCAATTTACTTAAATAGTATGGCAATATACTACACAGAACCCATATTAAACCGTGTCGTCAAGGCATGGATCACACATAGGAAACCACATATTTCCAACGACAAAAATCGATGCAAGGTGAACGCGCATGGCACTGGGAATACAGGCATTTCAGACAGCTTTTGTAATTACATGGATAGTGCTAATATCATACATTATTTATCTGATATACAACCGTTCACAATTGGTTTCCAAAATTCGGAAGCTTAAATGATAAAGGTGTTTGCACATGGATAAAAAACGAAAGACGATCTTCACCATAATTGCAATAATAGCAGTGATGGCGATCGGACTCTGGGGTGTAGATGTCGAGCAGGGATATTACACGGTATCTGACATCACAGCCAATCCACAGGAACATTTAGGCCAAAAGGTCAACACCATGGGAATTGTGAAGAATGGAAGCCTTAGCATTTCACCTGAAATGACCACATTCACACTGGCAGATGCAGAAGATGAGAACTATGAGATAAATGTAGAATATTCCGCAGACCTTCCTGCAAACCTGGCAGAAGGAAAAAGTATCAGTCTGACAGGAACCATGGTATCTGAAACAATGATCGATGCAGAACAGATAGTCATGGGCTGTCCGTCAAAGTACTCCGAATAAAATAAAATTCCAGAACAAAAACAAAATTTCCATATATGAGGGCATGCGATGAACATCGAAGAATGGGAAGAATACCAACATATCAACGATGCTATGAACGATATGATCAACAGTATGGACGATTCATCCCAGATGAAATCAGTGGTCGGTCATATTTGCAGATCCGGCGGCAAAAGGGTCAGACCAATTATACTGATGCTTTCTTCCCAAATATGCGGAAGCAATTCTGAAGATGCAGTTAATGCTGCCCTTGCCATCGAACTTATCCATTCGGCATCCCTTATACACGATGACATCCTTGACGAGGGAGTCATAAGAAGAGGTGTTGAATCCGCGCACAAGAAATTCGGACCCGCAGCTGCAATGCTTGCAGGTGACTATATGATCTCAAAGTCCATCGAGCTTATATCATCATATGATGCCCCGGTGGTCAGGGCATTCGGACGTGCAGGAATGGCAATGGCCGAAGGGGAGACCATTGACATAAAAAGCACAACCGGAACCTTTGAAGACAATAATTATTTTGACTGCATTGATAAGAAAACAGCATCCCTTTTTGCTGCAAGCGCAACCATGGGAGCTTATATCGCAGGAGCTGATGAAGCTACAGCAGAACTCTTAAAAGACTATGGGGGAAAACTGGGAATAGCATACCAGATCGTTGATGATCTGCTGGAATATACAGAGAGTACAGATGATAAAAGATCATGTCATGAATCCATTTCCCTGCTACAGATATATCAGAAGGAGATGACACAGGGGCAGGCTGTGCAAAAAGCAACCGAAATTGCAATGGAATATGTGAAAATGGCAAAAGAGATACTTTCAAACTTTGAGCCATCGGATGCAAGAAACAAACTTCTTGAGATCACCGACTACATAACCATTGAGATGCTTCCAAAATAAAATCAATCATAAAAACCCAGGTGAAGATATGCGGGTATATGAAAAATCAGTAATCAAAGTAAATGCAAGTACAGAGAACGGAAAAGTCGTTCTGGATATAGAAGGACCTCTTTCAACAATAGCAAGTCCTGTTATCAAAAGGATCAATAAGATATTCCAGGAAGAGAAACCGATCAGAGCAGATGAGGAGAACATCATTTTTTCCACATGGTCCCCACCGATACCAAGCACTGCGTTCAACAGGCTCATAAGTGCACAGATCGGTGCCATTATGAAAAAAAGAATTCCGGACCAGTTCTCGATCGGGATCACTGATAAATGTCCTTACAATTGCATTCACTGCGGTGCTGCAGGAATCGTTGCCGACCCTGAACTGAGCATTGATGAAATTAACAGGGTAGTAGGAGAAGCTATTGAACTTGGAACATATTCTGTACAATTCGATGGTGGCGAAACAATGCTCAGAACCGATATTGCGGACATGGTTGCCAGTGTCGATAAGACAAAGGCTATTGCCACATGTTTTACCTCTGGTTTCAGGTTAACAGCTGAAAGAGCACAGGACCTTAAGAATGCCGGTCTTTTTGCGACACATATTAGCATTGACAGTCCATTTGAAAGTGAGCATGACCGTGTTCGCGGAAGAGAGGGGGCATACCAAAATGCGATGGATGGAATTCAAAATAGTCTTGATGCAGGTATTCTTACAGATATGTTCGTTGTGGTTTCCCCGGACAATATTGACGACCTCGAAGATTTCTATGGCCTGGCAGAGAGCCTTGGAATGCATGAGATGTCCATCTACGAGATCATCGCTGTTGGCAGATGGCTTGAACGCGAAGATGAAACGATCAGCCAGAAGGATGTTTCAAGGCTGGAGAAGTTCCAGAAAGAAAAGAATATGGCAGCAGATGGACCAAGAGTTACAGCATTCCCTTATTTCATGGGACCTGACCAGTTTGGCTGTTTTGCCGGTAGAAGATGGATCCACGTGACATCCGGTGGCGACGTCATGCCATGTGCTTACACCCCACTTGCCTTTGGCAACATCAGAGAGGACAGTCTTGCAGACATATGGAAGCGTATGGGCAAACACCGTGCATACAAAGGTTCTGCAGAGTATTGTATGATGCGAAACCCGGAGTTCAGGAAGGAATACATCCATACGATCCCCAAGGATGCAAATATACCTTTAAGGATCGACCTCCAGGAAAAGAACTGAATCTAATTTTACCCCTATATTGAGAGACAGGAATCTCAAAAAAGGTTCTGACAAACTGAACATCAGGTTTGCAGATAGTCAGAACTTAAGTATTTTTTGCAAATATCCCATGATAAATTATTAACATTTCCACAATCAGAAAGACGGAACCGAATAACTTATATGCATGCTTGCTATAGGGGTGAGTAAATCGCGCTAAGTAACAGTTTATAGATATATTGAGGATTTATATGGCTAAAGACAAAATATTATCCGAAATAAAGGAAGCAGAACAAAGTGCGGCCAAAATGGTGGAGGAAGGGCTCAAAAATAAGAGCGAGCGTATAATGAATGCTCGTGCTGAAGCCAGAGAGATCATCAAACAGGCAGAAGCTGATGCAGCGAAATCTGCACAGAGTGCACTTAAGTCTGCTGAAGAAACAATTAAACAGGAATCTGAAGAAATTATTACTAACGGCAACGGTGAAGCAGAAAGCATCAGTGAAAAAGCTGAAGCTAACGTTCATAAAGCCGTTGATAATCTAGTCACAGAATTCGAGAGGGCAATTCATGCTTAAGCCAAAACAGATGAGTCGTGCCGTCATTGTAGGTCACAAGGACATTATGGAAGAAACAATTGAGGCTCTCCATAGCAGCAATCTATTCCACCTTGAGAATTACAATGAAGATGGTTCCGGACTCAAACTTGGCAGACCTTTCGAAAACGCAGGTGATGTTTCTAAAAAGCTTATTCAGTTAAGATCTATTTCATCCTTCCTTGGTGTCAAGAAATCAGATGCACCTAAACAGAAGGTTAACACTGTTTTAAATGACCTTGAATCCAAACTTGATAAACTGGATGAAGAGGTTACTGCGAAAACAGAACAGAGATCAGAACTGGAATCACGATTAAAGGAACTTGAAACACTGGCGAAAGACCTTGCGCCATTCTCAGCAATTCCAATTGAGATGGAATTGTATCGTAATTATGAGAACATCGCAGTCTTTGCAGGTACTGTCAAGGAAAATGTTGGTCCTGCTATCTCAAAGGTTACATCGACCTACGAGATGGAGTATGACCAGAATACCGGAACTGTAGCATTGTTTGTCAAGAAAGAGGATGAAGCAACAGTTTCAGAGATCCTTTCAAACTTTGAGTTCAGAGAGCTCAGGATCCCTGAAATAAGTGGCATACCACAAACCTTACTTGCAGGCATTGAAAAGGAAGAAGCAGACATCCTTAAACAGATCGAATCACTGGAAACAGATATTTCATCGATCAAAGAGAAATATTCTGAATTCATACTTGCCAGTGAAGAACTGCTTGCTATCGAATCCGAAAAAGCAGAAGCTCCAGTCAAAATTGCAACATCTGAACACACATTCATGATAGATGGATGGGTTCCGGAAGATGGTGTTGCAGGACTTGAGAGCATCGTTAACACTGCAACAAACGGACGAGCTTTTGTATCAGTGCAGGAAATTACCAAACAGGATACGGACATCATACCAATCGAGTATGACAATCCAAAGGTCGCAAGGCCATTCCAGGAAATAATGAACCTGTATGCACGTCCAAAATACAATGAGATCGATCCAACAACACTGATATTCATATCATTCCCACTTTTCTATGGAATGATCCTTGGTGATATCGGATACGCATTGATCCTTCTGGCACTTGCCATGGGAATCAAAAAGATGGTCAAATCAGATGCAGTCAAACCTCTGATGAATGTACTTATCTACTGTCAGGTATCAACATTGATATTTGGTATCCTTTACGGCGAGTTCCTTGGATTCCCACTTGCAAGTCTGCACACAGATCACGGTACAGTGCCCGGACTGATCGCAGGATTCGAAACAATAACACTGTTCGCCTCCCCGATCGCCGGAGAAGTGATCACATATCCAATCCACCGTACACATATTGTTATGACAATGATAGCTGCAACAGCACTTATCGGTGTGCTTCATATCAATTTCGGATACGTGATTGGATTCATAAACGAGAAGAGAAACCACGGTTTTGCTGCAGCAATGTTTGAAAAAGGTAGCTGGCTTGTAGTAGAACTTGGAATAATCTTAGCAGTACTTGGTTACACCGGTACAGCACCTACACAAATAATAGGGATCATAGTGTTCCTTATAGGATTCGTCATGCTCGTTAAAGGAGAAGGCGTAAAAGGACCTATCGAATTACCTGCACTATTAAGTAATGCACTTTCCTACACTCGTTTAATAGCAGTAGGATTGTCATCAATTTATATTGCATCTACTGTCAATCTCATAGCTTTTGATATGATCCTGCCTCAGGGCGGAATCATAGCAGCAGTAGGCGCAATACTAGTATTCATATTCGGACATGCGTTAAACACAGTCCTGAGTATAATAGCCCCTGGATTACATGCACTCAGATTGCAGTATGTAGAGTTTTTCGGTAAATTCTACGAAGGTGGCGGAAGAAAATACAACCCATTCGGATATATAAGAAAATACACGGAGGAATGAATAAATGGTAGACCCAGTAGCAACAACAGCAATGATGGACCCAGCAGGATTAAAAGCAATTGGAGCAGGACTCGCAGTAGGACTCACAGGACTTGCATCAGGTATTGCAGAAAAAGATATCGGAGCAGCAGCAGTAGGTGCAATGGCAGAGAACGAGAGCCTGTTTGGTAAAGGTTTGATCCTTACTGTCATTCCAGAGACAATCGTCATTTTCGGACTTGTCGTCGCACTGCTTATCAGCTAAGTTAATTTGAGAGCAATTATATTGCTCTTAAATTCTCTGAAGGTGTCAGAGCATGGGACTCGAAACAGTTATAAAAGATATCATGGATGCTGCGCAAGCAAATGTTACCATGGTCAATGCAGAAGCTGATGCAGAAGTATCTCAGATACTTGATGAAGCTAGGCAGTCTGCAAAAAAGATCATGGGAGACAGTCTTGCAAAAGCTGAAGATGATATCAAAAGATTACGCCAACAGGAGACATCCAGTGCAAACCTGGAAGTCAAACGTGCAACGCTTAATGCCCGCAAAGAAGTCCTTGATAAAGTATACGACAATTCAGTAGAGTCTATTGTAGCCCTGCCTGCCAAAAAACAGGAAGAGTTGTTGAAGGCCATCATTGAACAGAATGAAGGCAACGGCAGCAAAATATATTCTAACAAAGACTCTGAGGAACTTGTCCGAAAACTCTCTTCATTGGAATATGCTGGCAATGTTGATTGTATTGGTGGCGTGGTCATTGAGAACAATGATGGGACAATTCGTCTGGATTATACATATGACATAATCCTGAAGAATGTTAATGAGCAATCATTGAAACAAACATCTGATATCTTGTTCGGGTGATATCAAAATGCGGCTTTTGCAAAAATTAAAAAGGAAAAGTAGTCCGACTCACCGCGGAAGTGGCTCCAATTATGCTTATGCGACAGCACGTGTTCGAGCGATGAAGAGCAATCTTCTTCCAAGGGAGACCTATCCCCGACTTATGAACATGGGCATTGATGAGATCACACGTTTCATCGAAGAATCACAATATAAGCAGGATGTCGACGAACTGGCAAGAGTATATGACGGCGTGGATCTGTTCGAGCATGCATTGAACAGAAACCTAGGTGTCACTTTTACAAAGATCATCAATATATCAGAAGGCGAGTTGAACTACCTGATCTCTGAATATTTAAAGAAATACGATATATGGAGCATCAAAACGATCCTACGTGGAAAGTATTGTAATGCATCAGTAGAAGAGATCAACGATAGTCTCGTAGCAGCCGGACAACTGTCTTATACATTTTTGTCAAGCCTTGCAGAAAAAGAATCCTATGAAAGTGTCATCGATGCTCTCAGTGGGACCGATTATTACCCGACATTAAAAGGATATGATGGGACAAACCTCTCTGCTATTGAAAACCAGCTTGACAAAGAGTACTATAACGGAATGTTCTACGCGATCGGCACTCCGGGGTCCAATGACCGCAAGCTGTTCTCAAAGTTCATCCGCACGGAGATCGATATAAAGAATCTCAGTACACTTTTTAGGTTAAAGAAAGCAGGTGTCGGCGAGGACGAAATTGCAGACCTCATTCTTGAGGGCGGTCTTCATTTAAGCATGAAAGAGATCGAAAAGCTATTGCCTCTTCCTTTCAGTGAATTTATCAATTCACTTGAAAAATATCCATATTGGGAAGACATCTCTGACATAGTGAGCCCGGAAATGGATTCACTGGTCGATCTGGAAACTCAACTCACAAGACACAGCATCAAATCCGCTGCAAGCTTTTCACATATGTACCCACTATCCATTGTTCCGATCATGGACTATGTCCTGAACAAGAAGAATGAAGTGAACAACCTGCGCATTATACTGCGTGGAAAAGCAGCGAATCTTGATGAGGAAATAATCAGGAACCAGTTGGTGATCTAATGGAATTAGCAGTAGTAGGTAACAGCGAGTTTGTTACAGGATTCAGACTGGCTGGTGTCAAAAAAATATACGAAGCCAAAGATGATGAGCTGGAATCCATGGTCACAAAGGTCCTAAAGGATTCCGATGTCGGCATTTTTGTCATGCATGGCGATGACGTTAACAAACTACCGGAAATTTTGAGAGACACTCTAAGTGAGTCTGTTGAGCCAACAGTCGTTACTCTCGGAGGAACTGGTGAAAGCTCAAACTTAAGGGAAAAGATAAAACAATCGGTAGGTGTAGATCTGTGGAAGTAAATGGTGAAATTTATCGTGTGGCAGGACCGGTCGTCACAGTTACAGGAATTAAACCGAGAATGTACGATGTGGTCAAGGTAGGTCACGAAGGACTGATGGGTGAAGTAATCAAGATCCAGGGCGCAAAGGCCACTGTTCAGGTATATGAAGATACGTCCGGTATCAAACCGGGAGAACCTGTAGTGAACACTGGTATGCCTTTATCCGTGGAACTTGGACCCGGATTATTAGAAAGTATTTATGATGGTATACAGAGACCTCTCCAGGTGTTGCAGGAAAAGATGGGCAACTTCATTGAGAGAGGAGTAACTGCAAACGGACTTGACCGTGAAAGGACATGGGAGTTCAAGCCAACAGTAAGCAACGGCGATGCTGTAGAAGGTGGAAGTGTTATTGGTGTTGTTCAGGAAACTGCAAACATCGAGCACAAGATCATGCTCCCACCAACAGTATCCGGCACAGTAAAAGAGATCAAGAGCGGAAGCTTCAGGGTCGATGAAACTGTATGTGTACTCGCTGATGGAACCGAGCTTCCAATGATGCAGAAGTGGCCGGTACGAGGTCCACGTCCTGTAGCTAAGAAGCTCATGCCAACCAAGCCTTTGATCACAGGTCAGAGGATCCTTGACGGAATGTTCCCTGTCGCAAAAGGCGGTACCGCTGCAATTCCAGGTCCATTCGGATCAGGAAAGACAGTTACACAGCAGCAGCTCGCAAAATGGAGTGACACAGATATTGTGGTCTACATTGGTTGCGGAGAGCGCGGTAATGAGATGGCTGAGGTACTGAACGAGTTCCCTGAACTCGAAGATCCAAAGACTGGCCGTCCACTTATGGAAAGGACAGTTCTTATAGCAAACACATCCAACATGCCCGTAGCTGCTCGTGAAGCATCAGTTTACACTGGAATCACAATTGCAGAATATTACAGAGACATGGGATACGATGTATCACTCATGGCAGACTCAAGCTCAAGATGGGCAGAAGCAATGAGAGAGATCTCATCCAGACTTGAAGAGATGCCTGGTGAAGAAGGTTATCCAGCATACCTTTCAGCAAGGCTCTCAGAGTTCTATGAGCGTGCTGGTTCCGTGAACTCACTTGCAGGACTTGACGGTTCAATTACAGTTATTGGTGCAGTATCACCACCCGGTGGTGACTTCTCCGAGCCTGTCACACAGAACACACTTCGTATCGTTAAAGTGTTCTGGGCTCTTGACGCAAAGCTCTCACAGAGAAGACACTTCCCATCCATTAACTGGCTGACAAGTTACAGTCTATACACTCAGGGTCTTGCAGACTGGTTCTCCGAAAATGTCGCACCTGACTGGACCGACCTCAGGGACAATGCAATGGACCTTTTGCAGCAGGAATCCGAGTTGCAGGAGATCGTACAGCTTGTAGGTTCAGATGCACTTCCGGAAGACCAGCAGTTGACCCTTGAGATCGCACGTATGGTGAGGGAATACTTCCTCCAGCAGAATGCGTTCCACCCTGTCGACACATACTGTCCATTTGAAAAGCAGTACAAGCTTCTCAAATCTATCACAAAGTACGGTGAGATGGCAACAGCTGCACTTGAGTCAGGAGTTCCAATGAACAAGATCATTACTATCGAGTCAAAGGATGAACTGGCAAAAGTTAAATACGAAGAGGACTTCGATGCTGCACTGGATGTAGTCATGGCAAAGATGGATGAAGAATTTGCTCAGCTCGGAGGCAACTGAACATGACCAAAGAATACAAAACGATCGTAGAGGTTTCCGGACCTCTGATTTTCCTTGATAAGACAGAACCTGTAGGGTATGGTGAACTTGTTCAGATCAACCTGCCGGACGGAAC
The DNA here is from genome assembly GCF_900111645.1 of Methanococcoides vulcani. Classification (GTDB taxonomy): domain Archaea; phylum Halobacteriota; class Methanosarcinia; order Methanosarcinales; family Methanosarcinaceae; genus Methanococcoides; species Methanococcoides vulcani. Next base: position 355,800 of record NZ_FOHQ01000001.1, on the reverse strand, counting down.
CACCAAGAGAGGTCAGGTTCTTGATACATCTGCAGATATGGTAGTTGTCCAGGTTTTCGAAGGTACAGTCGGACTCAACGAAGAATCCGGTGTAGTCTTCAGTGGCGAGACTATCAAGCTGCCAGTATCAAAGGACATGCTTGGAAGGATCCTTTCAGGTGCCGGTGAACCACTCGATGGTGGACCACGTATCGTTCCTGATGAGAGAGTGGACGTCAACGGTGCAGCAATGAACCCATATTCCAGGATGCCTCCAGAGGACTTTATCCAGACAGGTATCTCCACAATCGATGGTACAAATAGCCTTGTGAGAGGACAGAAACTTCCTATCTTCTCCGGAGCAGGTCTTCCACACAACGAGATCGCACTTCAGATCGCAAGACAGGCAAAGGTCCCAGGAAGCGATGAAGATTTCGCAGTGGTTTTCGCTGCAATGGGTATCACCAACGAAGAAGCGCAGTACTTCATGGAGGACTTCGAGAAGACAGGTGCTCTTGAAAGGGCTGTTGTTTTCCTTAACCTTGCAGACGACCCTGCTGTCGAGCGTATCATCACTCCAAGGATGGCTCTTACAGCTGCAGAATACCTTGCTTACGAGCATGACATGCACGTACTCGTTATCCTGACAGATATCACAAACTATTGTGAAGCACTGCGTCAGATGGGTGCAGCAAGAGAAGAGGTTCCAGGAAGACGTGGTTACCCAGGTTACATGTACACTGATCTTGCATCGCTGTATGAAAGAGCAGGTGTTATCAAAGGCTTAAAGGGATCTGTTACCCAGTTCTCTATCCTTACCATGCCTGGTGACGATATCACTCACCCGATCCCTGACCTTTCAGGTTACATTACCGAAGGACAGATCGTGGTTTCCCGTGAACTTCACAGGAAGGGTATCTACCCACCGATCAACGTATTGCCATCCCTTTCCCGTCTTATGAACTCCGGTATCGGAGACGGAAAGACAAGAGATGACCACAAGGCAGTGTCTGACCAGATGTATGCAGCATACGCAGAAGGTCGTGACCTTCGTGGATTGGTTGCTATCGTCGGTAAAGAAGCACTGTCCGAAAGAGACAGGAAGATCCTTGAGTTCGCAGATCTGTTCGAAGACAGATTTGTTCGCCAGAGCAGGGATGAGGACCGTACCATCGACGATACATTAAGAGTCGCATGGGAGATCCTTTCAGAGCTGCCTGAAGCACAACTCACAAGGATCGATAACAAGTACATTGAAAAGTACCACCCTGCTCACCAGAAGACCAGTGAGTGATACTATAGTGAGGGATCTATAATGGGCGCAAAAGACGTTAAACCAACTCGATCAGAACTCATTGACCTGAAGAAGAAGATCAAGCTCTCAGAAGGTGGCCACAAGCTGCTGAAGATGAAGAGGGATGGTCTTATCCTTGAGTTCTTTGATATCTTAAGCAAGGCAAAGGATGTACGTTCAGAGTTGGATGCTGCCTATGAAAAGGCCAATGAGAAGATCGGTATCGCAGAATCTGTGGAAGGCAGGATGACTGTCAAATCCACAGCATTCGCAATGAAGGATGCACCACAGATCGAGCTCGAAAGCCACAACATCATGGGTGTAGTAGTGCCAAAGATCGAATCCTCAAGTGTGCGTAAACCCATAAACAAGCGTGGATACGGAATTCTCGGAACAAGCTCCTACATTGATGAAGCCGTCGATTCATATGAGATCCTGGTTGAAAAGATCATTCTGGCAGCAGAGATCGAGACAACCATGAAAAAGCTTCTTGATGATATCGAAAAGACAAAAAGGCGTGTCAATGCACTTGAGTTCAAGGTAATACCTGAACTGAAGGAAGGTATGAGCTTCATCAGTCTTCGTCTTGAAGAGATGGAAAGAGAAAACACGTTCCGCTTGAAGAGGATCAAAGCATAAGGCTTTCTCATGCAGCACAAATCCTCTGATCGGCCAAACCTGGCCGACAGACTTTTTTTTATTTTAACACAGCCCGAGAATCTGGCTCGCATATTGAGATGGGCATGGATAGTTTCACTTGGCATGCTGGTTCTGGGCTATCTTTTGATTTATTTCAACCTTAAGTCTTACATAAACCTGTAAGTAGTGAAAGTGTCAGTTAATGCAAAGAACTTGGACTCATCACCATCATTATAATCAGTAAGCCTTAAATAAAAATCAAACATATAATAAGCAGAGCTATGCAAATTTAACAAAATCGTTGTGTCTTCTGAGGAACATAAAGAGCTTACTTACAAGCTCAAAGGCTCCGGAGAGCAATTATATTAAACTCAAAAGTTGGTCTGCAATGAGTGAACTGCCGTGGGGAAATAAAAAAGAAAAGGAACAGACTTCTCCTTTTGGAACAGAAGCTACAGCGGACGCTCCTTTTCTGGCAAATACAACTGTTACCCCGATAGGCGACCCGAAAAATAAAGATCCAGGGACTGTTGCAGATAGTACTATCCATATTAATCCAGTAGATCAACACGATCTTAAACCAGAAGTTTCTATCATCGATGGAATTGAGAATCGAAGCTTGGACTCGGTTAATATTGACACACCACTTTTTATTAACGATGAAAGGGAAGACGAGGATCTAAAAAAAGCTATCAATATTCAGGAAAATACAGCTGAAGGTCCGATCAATGGGATCACTGCCACAGCTAATGAAGAAATCACTCCTGAAAAAGGCACTGGATCAAGGAAGAGGTCATTACCCTTGTTTGAACCGGAGTTCCCGGCAGAGGATGACAACAGCTGCCCAGTTTTACCTTACGCAGATCAAGTATCCATTGATACTGATTCAAATAAACCGCCTCAGGAATTAGAAAGGGAGCCTTTCGAAGCCATACCGAAAAATACGACATATGATCCATTCAAACCACCTGAACCCAGAACGCAATCCCATACAAATACAGAAAGAAATTCTGTATCAGGAACACCATTATTCCCGCCAGCAACACCTGATATGAGTTCAAACCTGGAAAATGTATCACAGGAATCAGAGGATAAAGTTAACAAAAATGAGAAAGGGATCCTGGCATTAATTACAAACACCTTCAAACGATTCACTCACAAGAGAAAACTTCTTGATAGAATGGAAGAATGGCAACCTCCGGCATCAGAAGTTAAGATAGAGGAAGACGTTACTGAACCAGTAAAAATAAATGTGGATCTCACTTCCGGCAAAAAAGGAAGTTTACCTTATGAAAATATAAATACTCCGACATTAGAAGAGATCAGAACGGTAATTCCTATCGACCCGCAAAATATTGAGAATGCTCCCGAATGGAAACCACCTGGCATTCAATTTGACAAGTTATCATTAGAAGGAACAACTGAAGTGGGGGAAACGGAACATACAAATGCTCCCATTGGTCCGGATAACGATCTTAATATTGGATACTCCTCCAAAGAGATCCAGAAAATAAAAGATGAACTTGCGTATTCAAAGCAGGGTAATGGAGACCTCAGCAAGGATATTAAAAACATCTCTGGCACGATAAATACACTGGAAAGCTCTATCAATTCCATAAAAAGGGATGGGGATAAGTCCAGTTCCATTATCAATATGAGGGTCGATGAGTCTGCAGAACAGATAGAATTCCTGGAAGAACGTCTCAATGAGTTTGAGATCACACTGGAGAGCATTCACACTGATAATGTTGAGCTTAAGACCGGACTTAATACCATTGAGCAGAACATTGTGGAACTTACAGGCTCTTACGGCATTATGCTAAAACAGATGCAGAAATTAACTGAATTCGGCAATTCAAGGTCTGCAGAGATATTTGAGACAAATAACCGCATCGATGAACTGGACCAGACCCTGACCACAATGAACACCATACAGGTCGAATCCCAAAAAAGAATGCTTGAACTCCATTCAGTAACTTCTGACCTGATAAGAAGTGTAGAAAACACACATAATGCTAACAAGGAACTCAGGACAGACAGTGAAGCACAAGATCAACTGCTCAAAGATGAATTGCTATCACTAACAGATTTTGTTGAGAAAGAGTTCAAGAACCTTGGGGCAAGAAGCTATCGTGCAAATGGTGAAAATGTCCAGCTGAACAATATAATCAAAAACTCCACTAATATGAAGCTCTGTATGGAATGGCTTGAATTCCTTATGGAACTTGTCGGATGTAACCACCTCGTAGACATCCTTTCCTACTATGAGGAACTTGGGTGGATCAGCGAAGATATTCGCCTTGAACTTATGCGATATGCAGAAGGTATCGACTATTACATCGAGAAATCCGACTGGAAGCTCGCACCTGATGATCATGTGAAATCCATCTGGTTCATCGAACAGCTCGCAGGACTTAAAGTAGATAAGAATCGATTGTCAATAATCGAAAAAAATATCAAAAAAGTTAAGAAGGGTACAGAGATATATGGTATATGATAATCCATGCATCAGGAAATATCCCAGAAAGGAACAATGAAGAATATGAACAAACCTAATCTGCTTAATAGAAAACTTCGAAGAAATGACGAAGGACAGGTAACCATCGATTACCTGATGGGAATTACCATATTCATTGTTGCATTATTCTTCATATTCCAGTATTCAGCAGGACTCTTCACACCGTTCCAGTCCAATTCTGATGAGATCACACTTGTTGCTGACCGCGTTGCTACATCCATCACTGAGAAGGAGATCAGTGCAGGTAACATCAATACACCAAACCTTATTGATGGAGACAAGACTAATGATTATTTTGATCTGCTTTCCAACAATTATGAAAATGAAGCAGATGCCTTGGGGCTGAGAGGAGAATATCATAGATATGAACTTAATGTAACATTAGATAACAGTACAGAAGTACGTATGGCAGGAAAAACACTTCCATTTTCCGATAATATCGGACAAACCAAACGTATTGTCCTTATTGAAGATTCTGATACTGGAGAAACTGAAACAGCCATACTATCAGTAAGGGTGTGGTAATATGTGGACTCCAAGAATATCTGATATTGGGAATGATCAGGGCGCACAGATGCATACACTTGAAGCCATAATGGCTGCAACCATAATGGTAGCTATACTTTTATTCGCAGTCCAGGCAACGTCGCTTACACCACTCACTTCATCAACTGCAAATGCCCACATTGAATCCCAGATATACATAATGGGCCAGGATATGCTAACTGCACTTGACCATGCACCATATGGACAGAACTCCGACCTGAAAAATGAGATCATTAACTGGAATGGGGAAATGTATGTTTGGAACGGCACAAATTACCAGTCCGATGATAATAAGAGCAATTCGCTTAATGGAACTGTAGTAGATATGCTGGAACTCGTTGCAGTGGAGAATGGAATAGCTCACAATATCCAATTCAGTTATTCCACGGCTTCAGGAAGAGAAAATTACTATATATACAATGGAGATCCCTCTGACAATGCTGTAATTATCTCAAGGAAAGTATTACTGTCTGATTCAGATGTTGGAAATACTACATTTTATGAAACCACTACCAGCATACCAGACATTGATACTACAACTGCCCTCTACAATATAGTCGATGTGAAACTTACTTTATGGCGTATGTAAAATAAATAAGGGATGTTAACATGAGAAAGTTCGATGATTCCGCACAATTGCTGTTACTTGCTGCATTTGCCATAGGGTCCACACTGGTTATTTCAACAATACTGTTGAGCAATATCATCTATGCAAGCAACATGGCATCGGAATCCACCAGTGATATTAGTAATTATGAGATATCTAACATTGCCCAGATGGCAGATGAGGCGACAAGGGCTGCTTACTATAATGCTACAAATAATAGAACAGTACCGATCAATGAGTCTGTATTTACACAATATATGGACAGCTATGCAACTGAAGCATCAGCCCTGTATGCATTCCAAGGATATTCGTTTTCTTTCGATAACAGTACACTCAGTGATGCATATTTTACCGAGAATGGACTCTATGAAGGTAACCCTGAATGGGTTCTTGTCAAAAACATAAGTCAAACGAACAAGTTCATGATCGATCTGACAAATACATCCAAACTTGGAGATGCATCAAATGCATATGAAGTGCGTGCAATAAACCAATCCGGTACATCGATCTGGTTCATGAAAGTATACAATGATAGTAGCAATATCACTATAACTGTACCAGGTCAGACATACTCTAAGACCGGATCAAACATATACCTGAATATTACTGGCAATGAGATCAATGGCGGTGCATCGGACTTCAACTTTGGTGCATCTACAGCAAGTGATATCTATAAGATCAAATTTGTGAACTCAAGCAATGCTATGGGATATTACTCAATCTCCGGTGGACTTGCAGATGGAGACACGTTTGTTGAAGAAAGATACAAAGTGGTCAATGCAACAATAAGTGTCGCTTCCAGCAATAACAAGATCAATGTCTCAATACCTATCACAGTACCATGAGGATCTAACATGAAGCAAATATTCCATGACAACAAAGCTGTAGCAACATCTGTTGGATTCATACTTACTTTCTCAATAACAGTCATCACTTTTGTACTTGTAATGAATGCATCCTACAATATGATGGACCAGGCAGAGCATACGGTCATGAGAGAAGAATTTGAGATCCATGGAAATAACATTGCACTACAGCTTACAGAGATGGAAACTATAGTGAACATTACCAACACTGCAGGCGGAGAGGTTGATGAAATAAAATATGAGATGCTATTGCCTCTGAAAGTAGCAAATGACTATTATTCTGTTGAATTTTCAAACCAGACCAATGAGATGATATTTGAGTCTCATGGACGTGACGAAACAAGAGTGAAAATACCTTATGAAATGAGAAACATCCAGCTAATGAGTACTACCATAAGCAGTGCATCAGAGGAGCATTACATGATATATAACAGCACAGCAAATATGGTCGAAATCTACTGATCAACTCAAAGGTTCTGATATATATGGTAAGAAAAAATATAATTGAATCGGATAATGCAGTATCAGAAGTAGTTGATGTAGTACTCATACTTGGGATCATGCTCATTGCAATAACTGTAATAACAGTTGCAGGATTCCCTGCCCTTCAAAACCTGCAGGAAAGTGGACACAAAGAGAACATCAGGCAAAGTTTCATAGTTCTTGGAGAGAACGTAAATAAGGTCGTCTTTGACAATGCACCCTCCCAGTCCGTGGAACTAAAAATGTACGGAGGCGGAATTTGGGTCACCAGTGACAGCCATATGAATATGACATTGCAAACATGGAATTCCTCTATTCCTGCAAAGGAAAATCAGACAGCGATAGACAGTCAAATGAGATCTTTACAGAACGAATTTGAAGGTACAACCATATCATACGAGAATACTGGAGTTTGGGCAAAATACCAAACCGGCGATGCTGTAATGGTACGAGAACCCCAGTTTGTCTTTAACGATAATCTGCTTGTGATACCTTTTGCCCCAATTCGGGGAACAGATGGAATTGCAGGAGAAGGACTTATACGAGTAATAGCAAGAGAAGATGGGGTGCCTTCGGTCTACAGCTACCAAAATGTTTCAGCAGTTGACATTACTATCAAGAGTGTATACTATACCGCCTGGGAAGACTACCTGAGAGACACCCTGGAAATGCAGGTAGAAGTAAACAATACAGAATCCAGTGTACATGCACATAAAGATTATACTGAAAACATCGATGTACATGTACTAAAATCATCACTCGATATGAGTATCGAATGAGGTAGGTATAACAGATGAAATGCCTAAAAGAATTATACACTTCATGCAATGCCGTTTCATCTGTTGTTGGATCATTGCTCATATTCTCAATTACAATCATTTGTATTACTGTGATGTTTCTCTACAGCGTTCCCATGATTGCTGAAATGCAGGACGATGCTGAGGCACAAAAAGTCGAGCAGGCTTTTACAATTCTTGACTCACGTATAAGTAAAGTGGCACTTGGAGAATCCCCCCTGCAGACAACATCCATAACCCTTGGCGGAGGCAGTATAAATGTAAACGGCCCGGATGAAACTGAAAAGGGAAGGATGACGATCCAGATCATCAATCAAACAGATAATACAAAAGAAGAGTTCAATTGTTCACTAGGCACTGTAGAATATATCAAAGATGATCGAAAAATAGCATATGAAGGTGGTGGAGTATGGTCAAACTATGGATCAAAGGGTGGAACTATTATGGTATCTCCACCAGAATTTCATTATAATGGAGTAACTCTCACATTACCAATAATGACTATCAATGGCAGGTCATCATCCAGTGGCAAAGGTGATATTGACATTGCGGTCACTTCTGACAACAAACCACACATATTGTACCCGAATGTTTCAGCCTCTGTCCTAAGAAAGAATCCCGTTGTACATGACAAGGTCATTGTCTACATTGAAAGCCAGTACTACGATGCATGGGCTAATTATGCAGATACGTTGATCTACACCAGTGCAACAGTTGATGATGCAAACGAAACAGCCATCATTGAATTCCATACAACCCCTCCAATGGGAACATTTAGCCTCACAAATAAAATAAAAATGGGCCAGGTAAATAAGTCCAACTTGCAACCAGTCCACGATTTCAACTTTCATTTTGAAGCTGCAGAATCTCAGGGATTAAACCCAAAAAAGTATGAAATGAAAGCAACTTCTGGAACAAAGACTCTTACATATAATTTGCAAAAAAAGGGCGGTGCTAATCAATTAGAACTTTATGTCACCTATATGGATACATCGGTAGGTCCTGACTATATAGAACATTGGGAAGGGATAGAAGTATTTTCAATCGAAGGAGCACAAGCAGATGAGTTCTCAAGTGTAGATCTACTGAATGAATCTTTCATGATGAAATATAGTCCACCCACCCAGGATGGTGCAGATACAGATTTCTCATGGGGACCTTCCGGAACTACAAGTGAACTGCCAAATGTTGATATTAACGTTTCTGATCAATACGCACTGGATGAAATCACACAGCATTATATAAAACTGATGACAAAAGAAGATCCAATCGAATTCAGTCTGGATGGTGGTTCACAGGATCCTATGGATTATAGTACATCCAAGGTTACTCTCAATTATGATTCACTGGGAAATGTTATTACCTATCTACATGTCACTCAAAATGAGTTGAATGCATACGTAGTAAATTGAACTTTACATAATAGAAATACTGGATATCATACAACAAAAATTCCAGTATACTGCACAAAAAGATAAGTATGCTGAGAGTATAAATTAATGTAGTAAAACGTTTGATGACCAAGTTTATACAATTAGGGATTGGTGGATATGGGGACTAAACAAAGATCATTTGACTCTTGTAAAGCGGTTTCTTCAGTTGTTGGATTGTTATTGATGTACTCACTTGCCATCATTGCCGTTGGTATTATATTAGTATATAATGTCCCTGTACTCAATGATATGCAGGACAGTGCAAAGGCACAGAAAGTAGAGCAGGCTTTTACCGTTATGGATTCGCGTATTAGTAAAGTGGCACTTGGAGAGTCACCACGCCAAACAACGTCTGTGTCCCTTATGGGTGGTGAGATAAATGTAAACAGCCCCGGTGAAGCTGAACGGGGCACCATGACGATCCAACTCATCAATACTACAACTAATATGACAGAGGAGTTCAACTGCTCATTGGGTACTGTAGAATATGTTAAAGATGATCGAACAGTAGCTTATGAAGGTGGTGGGGTATGGTCAGACTATGGATCAAAAGGCGGAATTGTTATGGTGTCACCACCTGAGTTTCATTATAATGGAAAAACGCTCACATTGCCAATAATGACCGTAAATGGTAACTCATCTGTTACTGGTAATGGTAATACCGCGATCTCTGTCACATCTGACAATCAGCCATATATTTTGTACCCGAACACTTCACTTTCCGTCAGCAGAACAAATCCTACTGAGCACCTCGATAAAGTTGTCGTCTATATTAAAAGCGACTACTATAAAGCATGGGCAAACTACGCAAACTCGATGACCCAAACAAGTGCAACACTGGATGATGAAAACAAAACAGCCATCGTTTCTTTCACCACACAACCCCCAATGGGAACACAGCCACTCACTAACAGCCTAAAAGTAGGTCAAATTGATCCAGAACCAGAAGAACCAATACATGAATTCCATTATGATTTTGAAGCTGGAGATTCGACCGCTAAGGGACTAAAATCAATGAATTCTGAACTGAAAGTAACTTCCGGAACCCGGACACTCACATATGAGTTTCAGAAAAGAGAGAAGCCAGATAGAATTGATATTCATTCTGTCACCTATGAGGATGAGGATCCTGCCGTAGGTTCTAGTTATATAGAAGAATGGACGGGAATAGACCTATACACCATAAGTGGCGAAAAAGCTGAAGAAAGTGCAGTTGTGGATTTACTAAATGATTCCTTTATGATGAGATATGTTCCTCCTTCGAACGATGGTGCCAATCCAGACTTCTCATGGGGCTCTTCAGGACCTACAACAGAACTTCCTGATGTCGAGATATATCAAAATGATGAAAACTTTTCGATAAATGATCTGACACAACACTACATGAAATTGATAACAGAAGATGGTTCTGTCATAATCTATCTGGATAATGGTAAGGGTGGGAGTGACCCAGTAGACTACGGCACTTCCACAGTTACTCTGATTTATGATGGGCTTGGTAATTACATTACCTACCTGCACATCACTCAAAATGAGCTAGATGTTACTGTGAATTGAACCTCAAAAAACCTAGTCAAAAATCAAACCGGGTCATAGAACAATTAACCTATGACCCAAAAATAATATTTTAAATTCCTCACTCAACATCCGAGACTTCCGTATACTCAGCAGTATAGGACCCTTCTGCACCCATCTGTGATTCGAGAGCTGCCACCAATGCGAGGAAGTAAAAGGGCGTGGTCAGTAAAGAACCAACATAGATCATGCCACCTATTGCACTGATCACCCACAGGATGATTGCCAGCACAAGAGTGTCGACGAAATTGTTCTTGGAGATCTCAATACTTTCTTTTATGGAATCCATTACGCCATAACCCCTTATCACAAGAAGAGGGAGGGCATAGATCATAAGGATTGAAAGCACGATTCCCGGAAGTACCAGGAACATAAATCCTATTCCCACTATAATGGCAAATAAAATGAAGAACACCCAGCTCTTCACGAAATTATTGAAACCTTCGAACAGGTCATTGATCTCGACCTTTTCCCCACCCATGCCTTTCACAGCCATGTAGGCAAGACCATAGAAAAGCGGTGCAATGGTCACAATGAATATAGAACCAATAAAAGCTATCAATGTAGCTACGACATAAGCAGCAATGTTCTCCTTGAAAACATCCCATGCTCGTTTGAATATACCTTCAAAATCCACAATATCACCTCAAAAATAAAATGGGGGCATGAACATAAATAATTTTGCAACTGCCTCACTAAAAAAGAATGAAAAGAATGAACTTATTACTGCTTAAGGATCGTGTATGTGGGGAATGGTATGTCAATTTCCTCTTTCCTGAACTCTGAGTCTATCAGCGTGTTAACTTCATTTATGACACTGAACTTCTCTGAAGGATACCTCACCCATAAGATCAATGCAAAATCAAGGCTGAAATCCCCATGGTTATCAAAGCGTACCGATGGTTCAGGATAGTCCAGAACAAGGTCTATGCTCTTTGCGATGTCCAAAAGGACCCTTTTTACCTTTGCGACATCAGAACCATACGCAACTCCCATGGTTATTTTCACCATCATTTTGGGCTGAGGTGACGTATAATTTATGATCTTGTTGTTTGCTATTATGCTGTTCGGGATAATAATCATATTATTGTAGAAATCAAGGATCCTGGTACTTCTGATACCAACTTCTTCTACGATCCCGATCTGCCCGTCCCCTATCTCAATGCGGTCACCATTCTTGAAAGGCTTGTCATAATAGATGGAAAGACCGCCGAAGAACTGTGAAATAGCATCCTTGGCAGCAAATGCCACAGCAATACCCACAATACCTGCAGATGCAAACAAAGGAATAATATTCACTCCCCATATCCCTTCGAGGATCATGCCAATACCGACCAGAGCAATTACAAGATCTGAGATGCCTTTCAGAAGTGGGAGAACTTCATCATCGATCTTCGTCTCTGTTTTTTTTACTACCGATGGCATGACATTGTCAAACAGTATCTTGTTGATATTGATCAATGTAAAGATCCAGATCAATGCCAATATGGTCAGCAATATGTCATTGAAAAATAACAGGTAACTTTCTGCACCACTTATCACGGAAAGTGCAAGGAATGCTCCCATCAGGATCACAGTGTAATATATAGGACGTTTTACTGCCTTGATCACAAGGTCATCGATCTCAAATCTCGTCTTAGAGGTAAAATGCAGAAGAACTTTCTTGAAAATAATATCTACCAGATAAGCAAGTATCACCGATAATACCATTATCGAGGCTGCCAATGCTAACTTGTATTCAATTGCACCAAAAAGTGACCCGAATATTTGCTGGGCATATATGGATACTGTTTCATTGAATGTCATAAAGTACAATTGGAACGAAAATATATATTTATTTGGACACAACATCCGAACTTAGACGATGAATAGTATCAAGCAGGTCCTTTTTGCTGAAAACCCCTTTTTGCATAATGGAATTTACTTTCCTGTCCAGGAATAAACGATCCTTAGCTGTGATATCACGCGCAGTGCATGCCACGATCGGAATATTCCAGGTTTCAGGGTTTGAACTCAATACGGAGATCACATCAAATCCGGAGACCTGTGGCATCATGAGGTCAAGTATCACAATATCAGGCTGTTCTTCCGTACATATATCAATTGCATCCGTGCCTGAATATGCACGTAAAATGGAGAAGCCTTCCGGCTCCAGCATGGACGAGAGAAGCTCAACAACATAAGGCTCATCGTCAACTAACAGGATCTTCGGGTTCTTTCGTTCAAGTTTCTCTTTGTACCTGTCCATCAATTTTAAAAGATATTCCCGATCGAATGGTTTGGTCAGATGATCCACTGCACCACGTTCCAGAGCAGTTTCTTTCTGGTCCATCATAGAGATCATCACTACGGGTATCTCACGGGTAGATACGTCCTCTTTCAAATGGCGAAGTACCTCCCAGCCGTCCATCTCAGGTAACATTACATCAAGGGTAATAGCAAATGGTCTCAATTTTCTGGCAAGAGCCACAGCTTCCACACCATTTCCAGCAGACACAACACGATAACCACCATCAATAAAAGTTAACATCAAAAGCTCACGTGATCTTTCATCATCCTCAACAACGAGTACCAGAGGATCACGATCCGTGCACTTATCTGGAACTATTATTTCAGGAGCGACCTTTTCAGCCAGTTCATCGATCGCATCGATATCAATATGTCCGGAACTATCCTGAGCGATCTCCTGAACGGTTTCCGGAGCTATAGACTTCGCTGCACGAGGCGATGTGACTGCAATGGGTATATCAAAGAAAAAAGTGCTTCCTACGCCAGGTTTGCTTTTGACCCAGACATTTCCACCATGCATTTCCACAAAATGCCTGACAATTGCAAGGCCAAGACCGATACCACCGTAACCCCGACGGTGGGAGCCATCTGCCTGACTAAAGGACTTAAAAAGAGACTGACGATCCTCTTCAGAAATACCAATACCAGTATCTTTTACCTGAACCACTAACCTGCTTTCAACGAATCTTGCACTGAGATCAACAGAACCACCTGCCTGAGTGAACTTTATTGCATTGCTCACCAGATTTTGCAGGACCTGTTCGAACTTCTGCTTATCAGCATTAATGACGATACCCCGAGGATCTAATTCTGAATGCAGATCAACATTTTTCTTTTCAGCCATCGGAGCAAGCAGAGAGCAAACCACATCAAACGATTCCCAAACAAGGAAATGCTCGTAGTGCAATTCCATATTCCCGGATTCAACCCTTGAAATGTCCAGAATGTCATTGATAATACCAAGAAGCTTCTTACCACTGTCTGAAATGTTTTGCAGGTACTTCACATGCTTTTCATTAAGAGCCTCGGATGATTCTTCAAGCATAACATCGGAAAAACCGATGATCGCATTTAAAGGGGTCCTGAGCTCATGCGTCACATTGGCCAGGAATTCGTTTTTTGCAATAATCCCGGTTTCAGCATTAGCCTTTGCAACTGACACGTTTTCCTCTTTGTTCTTGCGTTCAGTGATATCTCTGGAAACAATGAGAATGGCGTCTTTGCCCTTGTATTCCATAAGACTGGCATTCATCTCTACAGGTACACTGGATCCGTCCTTTTTCAGGAGGAGGGTCTCAAAGATCGAATGCCCATTCTCGAGCACTTCCGCTATATGGGCTTTAAACTCCTCAAAACGATCGGGAAGTAAAAGGGATCCTGAATTGAGAGAAAGAAATTCCTCATGCGTGTAACCCAGAAGTTCAAGCCCGACCTTGTTAACCTCAAGGAAAGTTCCATCGGGCTTTTGCAGATAAACAGCATCACTTGATTCATCAAACAGTGTCCTGTACTTTGCTTCCGATTCCTTCAATTCGTTCTCAGCAGACTTTTTTTCAGTAATATCCAGAACGATGCCATGATAGCGATCACTAACACCATCTTCCACAATTTCCAGCTGAGAATGCTCAGATATCCAATGGACATCTCCATTTCTATCCAGAATACGATACTCTTTGGAGAAATGCCTTTTATTTTCTTTTAAGCATTCAAGAAGATCGGAATAATATCCTTCTACATCATCAGTATGAATAATATCAGCATAGAGGATCTCATGAGACATCAGGGTCGCTGCATCATATCCGAACTGGCTCACATTATCCGACACGAACTCAACCGGGAATCCTTTCTCGGTCTTCCACAGGAATGCAATGGCCGGACTGCTGTGATAGATGGAACTGAGCTCTCCATCTTTTCGTATTGGTTTATGGGATACTGGCGTTTCCGGCTTAATAACCAATGTGTCTTTCTCGAGTGAAAGGTTCTTTTCATCCACGTTCATGATAATGTTGTCATTCCTGTGCATCAGGTCGATGACCTCAGAACGAGAGAAAACATCAAAAGAGATAGTACAAAGCGACCTCATCCCAAGTTCACTGACCGTATCTTTTACAATATCGGTGTAAGATGTAAGGTATTCCAGCCCGGAACCTTCAATGTCGTGCAGATCCACATTAAAACGAAGACCATCGAAACCATTCAGTATAGCCTGATCCTGCATAAGTTTCCAGTGATCAAGCAGAAGAGAGGGCAATAATTTCAGATCATTTCCGGGTAATTCCGGGATGGGGATGATCTCAAGCTGGGATGTGCGAAGATAAGGATCGATATAGATGCCCCTTTCTTTGAGCATATCTTTTGCCTTTGTAGCACTTTCCGCATCAGGAGTCATCCATACGCATAATTCGTTGCCATCGAGACCTGACATGACGTAATCCTGCAGAAAATCGGCCAGCTGTGCCGTATCCTTATACACAAAGCAAAAATGACAGCCATTAGAAATGACAGACACGTCTTTGTCCGTTTTTCTTACTTGATCATCCATTGTTTCTTTCCAGTATCCCGGATACTGATGCTATGTGAGTAATAATTGAAATGATGTAGTGCAACTTCCAGAGGTGGAGAACTGCATCGAATAGATGCAACTTTGTTACATCATAGAGGGATTGTTTTTGCTATTATATATATTATAACCCATAGAAAAGGGACAGATTCTGTTTTTTGTCATTTTGATGAAACATCAGTAAAGGATAAACTGCAGTCAGGATAAATTATAGATCAAGAAGAAAGAAAAGAAAAAGATACCCGAATATTTATCAAAGAAAATAAATAAGTGAAAGTTATTCACCACTTATTATATTATCCAATACCGTATCAATATTATACAGCTTTTCTTTTACTATCTGATATAATTCGGCAAAATTATCTCCATTTTCAGTGGATCTATAATCTTTTGAACTGTATGAAATATAGGGTCCCGGGTCATTAGGCATGTACTTGATAGCATCAATAACATTTTTTACTTCATCATGATTTACATAATAAATTAGATAAAAGTCGCCGAGTTCCTTTTGTATTGACCATACATACGTTTGATTATACTTAAAAAATAGCGTATCTTGCAATGTTTTCACATCAGTGATCAATTCTTCAGAATTGAACATAGCATCTACAGCTTTCAGTATTTTGCTCATTTCGCACACCACGCACAAAAATAAAATATCTAACCAACAAACCAATTCCTACTAATCAAATAAATATTCTGCGGTCTATATTACGTTTAAAATTAAATATATAATTACAAAGGGCAAATAAATTAAAGGATTTGTTTGAAATCGAGGAATTAGAAACATTATAACGATCCATCCAATGCACTTTCCCCGCAGGATTATATATAAGATGAAAAAAGATATTCACGAGATCAGCTATTTTGGAGAGATCCGGTTGGAAAACATCAATCAAAAAGAAATTCTAGTCCTGCAGCTTCAAAGAATGTACTGGATTGAAACTGAAATGGAACAGCTTGCAACATGGGAAGCACGAATCGAGCTTGAAGGACAACATCTGGAAGCACTGGAAACCCTGTCTCATGATTCAGACAACCACGCCTTGATCCTTGAAAAATGGCTCAACATGGCAAACATTGAACTCCCAAGAACTGCACCCCGAGGAATTCCCCACAGAATGTTTGACTTTAACCGGACAAATATCTACGAGATGTTCAGTGAGATAAGGAAATATGAAGTCCTTGCAAGGGACATGTATCACAACATAACTGGAGCAGATGCCGATGTCCTGGAAGAAGTATTCCCTGATGAAGAGAACAGTAAAGAATTCATAAAAGATATGAAGCACCTAGTCGCAGAAGAAGAAAGACACAAAAAAATATGCGATGAAAAGATAGGTGGATTTACCAGAGTGCTCTGAAGTTTGGATTTTTCTTAAGAGAAATATTGTTGGGCCTCCCAAGACCCGTGAATCTTTTTTTACAATTTTACTGACAAGATCTCACGACATGCTTTGTGAAGATCAAAGCAGAAGTGACCGTGCTTGCATATTCATCAGGACGATCTAATGATCTTATTTTGTCCTGTGATGACTATGAGCTTATCACGAAGAATTGTCAGGTCTATATTCTTAAGATTGTGATCCATGGCACCTTTTACTATCAAAATGCAAAAACATTGCATATATTTATAATATGTCAGCTCAGTATAAGTTTACGTTAAGATACATTTATGAATACTATATCGAATATATTTTATGTGAAGATAAGAGGTTATCAATTTGAAATGGAAACATGACAGGGGACTTGAGGGCAGGATGTTGTTGACACTATTCCTGCTGGCGGCAGTGTACCTACTATTTCTGGCATTCCTGTTCTATTCGGGTGCTCCCCAGATGTTTATGCTGTTGTTCATAGGCGTATTCATGGGAGCACAATATTACTACTCAGACCGTCTGGTCCTCTGGACCATGCATGCAACCATCGTTTCCGAGCATGAGGAGCCTGAACTTCACCAGACCATAACCCGGTTATGTGCCATAGCGGACCTGCCAATTCCCAGAATTGCAGTGGTGAACACATCGATCCCGAATGCCTTTGCAACCGGCAGAGGTCCAAAGAATGCAGTGGTTGCTGTGACCACAGGCCTGATGGACCAACTAAACCAGGGAGAGCTGGAAGCGGTCCTTGCACATGAGCTGAGCCATGTCAAGAACAGGGATATGGCGATACTCACCATAGCCAGTTTCATATCGACCCTTGCGTTCTATATCGTCAGGTACAGTTTCTACTTTGGCGGCTTCGGTGGAATGGGAGGCAGACGAAAGGAGTCAGGCGGCATTATTGCGATCTGGATCGTTTCGTTGCTTGTATGGGTCATAAGTTTCCTGCTGATACGCGCTCTTTCAAGATACAGGGAATTTGCAGCGGACAGGGGTTCAGCGGTCATCACAGGCCAGCCCTCCAACCTCGCATCGGCACTTACGAAGATAAGCGGCATCATGCCCCACATCCCCCAGGATGACCTGAGATCAGTGGAGGGCATGAATGCATTTTTCATAATTCCTGCAGTATCAGGTTCTTTCATGAGCCTGCTCTCGACCCATCCGTCCACGGAAAAAAGGCTCGCAGCACTTGAAAAATTACAAAAGGAGCTTGAATTCTGATGGGACTTAAAGGCATGTTCGATTCCCTGCTCGGCAGGAGCAAGCTGCCAGTATCAAATACGGAGCGACTGTTCGCGATCTCAACTGCAGTGGTCACGATGGAAGTGAGCCTGAACCTGCACCCGTCCGGTCAGGCAGGCATCTGTTTTAAGTCCATGTCCCTTTCCCAGTATGAGAACACCAGAAAGGAGATAGAGGAGCTGTTAAGTTACAGTACAAAGGAAACCGGAACGAAGTTCCACATCGAGAAGGATAAGTACAACTTCCTCTGGGTGATACTGGATGATCCCGATTTCGAGGACCTTGTCACGAACATACATATGATCAGCCAGACCCTGATCGAGCAGGGTTTCTCAGAACAGATCCTGTGCGCAGTATACCGCTTTGAGAGCGAGGGACCTGTCTACTGGATCTATAATTTCAAGCAAGGCAGCTATTATCCTTTCGTACCCCGGGGTAAGCAGGAACGGGACAATTCTACGGAACTCAGGCTCAAAGCCCTTATAGAGAACGAGCTTCCGGTTGAGAAAAATGTGGAGAAATGGTATCCCCTCTGGGGAATGCCATTCTAAAAATTAAAGATGGTAAGTTCAGTCCTCGAGCAGACCGCTTCCGGTAAAGATCTCCTTTGCTTCCTGTAGGCTCAGGTCTTCAGGCGGGACAATGATGTTGGATTCCACAATGCTTGCATCATCAAGTTGCTTCCCGTTCGATTTGATCACATTAATGAGCCTTGAAAGCTCAGTCCTGTAATCAGCTTCATTTTCCTTGCCTACAAGGTCCACTATCCGGTTGTCAATGATGTTGAGCTCGTCGAACAGACTTCCGGGGACCTCAAACTGCCCTTCACCCATTATCCTGATTATCATTTTCCTTCCTCCATCCTGAGTTTTGCCAGCTCCGTCTCGACATTCGATTCCGCACTGATCTTTGCAAGTTCCCTATCGATGTCATCACCACTGCTTGTAATGTCATCAAGGGTACCTGTCTCGATGAGCTCATCAAGGGCAGAGGCACGTGCCTTCATATCTTCGGTCTTGTTCTCTGCTCTCTCAACAGCAAGACCGACATCCGCCATTTCCTCACTGATCCCTGATACGGATTCATTGATCTTCACCTGGGATTCAGCAGCCGTATATTGTGCCTTGATGGTCTCTTTCTTCGTCCTGAATATCTCCACCTTGGTCGAAAGACGCTTCTCAGCAGCCACCAGTTTATCCTGCTCCTTTTCAAGGTCCGCGATCTGCTGGTCAAGTCCCTGTACCTGGATCTCCAGTGCACCCTTGCGCTCAAGTGCAAGTCTTGCAAGGTCCTCCCTGTCACTCTTGATGGCATCCCTTGCCTGCCTGGAAAGCTTGTCAATGCTCTGCATCAGCTTTGAGCGCTGCAACTGCAACCTCTTCTTAGACGTCGCTACCTCAGCTACTCCTCTTTTTACACCCTGCAACATTTCCAGCTGCTTCTCATAGGAATAGTCAAGTGTCTCTCTGGGGTCCTCCATACGATTGACGATCTTGTTCATCTTCGCTTTAAGGACCGTTTCCATTCTATTAAATAGACTCATTTACTCCCTCCCGTTATTATGTGCATGTTAGTTATTGGTACTAACTATCATATGTTATTTAGGCGATTTACTATTTCTAATTTTAGTTCCAGTGGGTTTTCGGTACAATTAGTTGATAAGAAGATTATAATTTTGTGGAGGGAGAAGAAGGGATAGGGGACTTTAGAGTTTGAAAAGGTAGTCGTTGAAGCTGTTCGGGAAGCTGAACCGCTGAACAAGGAGTTTAGGGAGCTTGGAGTTAACAAGCGTGCATCTGTTCGGTCTGCTCATAACACAATGAGGTATAGCCGGGTTGTTGGATGAGCGATAGCTATGGAAGTGAAACCATGAATGATTTAGCATCATTTGAAACAGAATTTGTACGGACCGTGGAATATATGCCTATTACAAGTGATTTATTGATTGTAATTGTTGCTTCTGTCCTTGTTATAGGTATGTTAGTAGGCTATGGAATAGCTGTTGCCAGACATGAGAGGACTCCCACTTTACTGAGTTACAGTGAATACTTTCACCCCACATACCTTAAATTTATATAATGTGTTCTGTTACATATATATGATCAACAATGGTAGAGTATGAATATGCACTGGACAAGTGCGGAGATCCAATACATATTTCGAAGGCATTTTCAAAGAGGGTATATTATTGTCCAGACTGTGAATCTGAATTAATTCCTCGAAAAGGTGATGTTAATGCACATCACTATGCTCACAAAAACATTGAAGCTCATGCAGGGGGTGGGGTAGGTGCAAAAGAGTCAGCGTTACATTCCAACAGTAAATGCAAGGTATACGATCTTCTAAAAAATGCATTAAACAATCAACGACACATTACATTATTTAAAAAATGTCCTTTTGGTGAAACAGCCTATAAAGACATAACATACCCCGTATTACTTGATAATTATCCAAATATTAATCCCATGGACATTAACTGGCCTATGAATTATTATGATTTTGATTATAGTAATCTACACATAAAACCGGCAAACGAATTTTACTATAAAGTCACAGAAACAATTGATGAAGTCGTATTGGAAAAACAAGACCGGAGTGGGTATCGTCCAGATATATCTCTTTTAAAGGATGGAACCTTAATTAAAGCAATTGAAATTGTGCACACTCATGATGATTCGGAAGAAAAAACAAAATATTATCAAAGCAATAACATTGATGTAATTAAAATATTCGTACCTTCTGAGTCTGAATATAATTTATTGATGAAATGCACTAATAAATTACCTTCAAAAATTACATATACTTTTCTTTATAGTGGTTGTAGTGTTCCTTATATTACAACAAAACAGATGCTAATTTCAAACATTTACATACAAGAGATAATTAAAATTAGAAGAATGGCTCATGAGCTTTCTATAAACTATTCAGATCTAGAAAGCGATTATGCTGATTTATTGTTTGATATTAAATTGCATATTTCAAAAATTCACCAACATGTCGTAAGAGAAAAGGAAGAATCGATAAAAAATATGAGTTGGTCTAATGAGAAACTGCGTAAAGAACATGAATTATTTGAGCATGAAATTTTAAAAAAGATTAATGAAGAAAATTATGGACAAAACTGGTCTATTTCTGAAATATGTAGGCAAATCCAAGTCGGAGATTTTTATAAGCGAGTTAAAGAATTTGAGCGGCTGATGAACGCAGGTATCGTCTTTGTTGATGAAGATGGATATCATTCTATTTATTGATTAAGCTTTAATTATTACAATGTGTGCCTGACATCTTAGGAATGGGTTGAAAGGAGGATATGAATATGGATCTGGATAGATTTGATAAATCAGCACTATATGTCGATGCAGGGGTAAAAGCTGAAAATAATGGTGATATTCAATTAGCAATGAAATATTACAACAAAGCAATAGAATTAAACGTAAATAATTATGCCGCTTGGGATGCAAAGAAAGAGCTTTTGTTCAACTTAGAGGAATTTGAAAAAGCATTCCATATAAAACAACAAATGTCTGTGATTTTTTGAACTGATTATTAAACTAACTTTAAATCCTACTTCCCCAATCTTTTCTATTGAGATGGGTAGAAACGCATAGGTACGTTTCGGTTTTACACATAAAGGTAAGATATAGAGGGATTTGTTGAAATATTAGAAGATTTGAGATACAAATTAAATCATGGCTGAGTACAATAAAAGATGATGAATAGGCCAAGTTTGGACCTGCGTGGTGTATATATAATGACTTGTATTTTTGATAATATGGAATCATTAGAAGAAATAGATGATCAGCTTTTGATAGGTGAACTAAAAGACCGTGGCTATTCAGTAATAGGCAAAAAGTATTCTCAAACCGAATGTAGCAACTGCGGTGGTAAGATGTATTATACGGCTGAGGTTTTTGGTGACTTCCACTTTTATAAGGTTGGAACACGGTGCGAAAACTGCATGATGTTTGTGGGAACTGAGGGACATTTTGATTAAGGACATTCCTTCATATTTTGACAGATCGGGAGAATAAACGAATTACACATAATTGTCAGTATTAGGAGGGATATCATTTCGTCAACTATATATGAATTTTAATCTTATGGATATATATGGATTATAGTGTGGAAATTGATCCCTTTTTTGTTTGGAATGAATATAGGTATTTAGAGGATGACTTTTTGAAAAGCGTTAGGTATTTACCATTAGTTCCTGAGCATTATGATGTATGGTCAGCACATTTTGCAGACCTTCTTATAAGGATTGGTAGTGTTTTTGATTCTTTTTTAAAAAGAGCAATTTTTTGCGAATCTTCTGATGATATAGAAAACATTGACAATTATAGAAGCAAGTATTCAGATAATAAGATAAATATAATTGATTATTTTGATGTATTCGAACCCACATATAAATTATCTTCTAAAGTAGTATATGAGCTTCATGAATCAGAGTCTATAGAACCTTTTTCAAATTGGAATGAAACATATACACGTTTAGACTGGTGGAATGCTTACACGAGTCTAAAACACGACAGGTTTGTAAACAGAGAAGCTGCAACACTTGAAGCAATTCTTAATGCCCTAGGTGGACTTTTTCTTTTAAATGTATTGAATCCTGAAACAGCTCTTTTTCTTGTAGACTATAATGTAACAAAATGTGTGTTTGATAAAAGTGATGTTAAGAAAATAATTGTGGGAAATAAACAAACAGCTCTGCCTGTATATGTTAAAACTAAACTTTTTGGTTATGTGTATGAGCCAGGAGGTCCTCAATATCCTGAAGAGTATATACGGACCGTTTTGTCTCCTTCATATCCTGGATATGGCTAATTCTCACATTCATTCATAGGATGACTTGCATAACTAAATTTGTGAAGTGCAGAAATGTCAGTATTAAGGAACGGGCACAGGAAGTATATTTTAACTCCGAATACCTCTAAGTAAGTCATTAAGTGCATAGTTATTGACATTTCTTTTTTTTGACTTAAATAATGGTTAATACTTTCACCTTGCTCACTTTAAATTTATATAGGATGTCATATAAGGTTATACTATAAAATCCGGTGAAGTAATGTATTATAATTGGAACAAAACCTAATGATAAGTCGTATGAAAGATAGAACTGCAATTTTAGACGATGAGCATAAGATGAGGATGTATAATTTCATTGAAGATATTGATAATAGGCGTGATAGATTATGACTCAAGAAGATTTAATTAATTGTCCTCATCCAAGAATTCGTTGTTTAGCTGGACCTGGAACTGGTAAAACATGGTCAATCAAAAATCGAGTAGAACGGCTATTGGTTGAAGAAGGTGTAGACGGATCCAAAATATTTGCAGTCACATTTACAAGACTTGCTGCCTCACAATTAAAATCTGAACTCACTGATATGGAAATCGAGAATGCAGAGTCTATCACGGCATCAACTCTTCATTCACATGCACTGAAAATTCTTGGACATGAACAAGCAATAGAAGCATTAGGCAGATATCCACGCATTTGTTTTGAGCATGAAATTCAACCATTGCGTCATGATTTAAGCATTGAATTTAGTGGTCACGTTAAGCCAGTTAAGCAGTTGATGAAAGCGTTTGATACGATGTGGGCAAAGAATGATGATGAATCGGTCAGAGCTTCGTCGAATGCGAATGAGAAAAAGTTTGACATCGCATTTCATAATTGGATGGAATTTCATCAAGCAATGACTGTAGGAGAATTAATTCCACTAGCAATCACTTTCCTAAATCAAAATCCTGTAAATGATGCTGTTGATGCTTTTGAATATATCATTGTAGACGAATATCAAGATCTCAATAAAGCTGATCAAACCCTGATAAACATCCTCGGGGAAAATTCAAACATGTTAATAGTTGGAGATGATGATCAGTCCATATACTCATTCAGGCATGCCGAGCCAGAAGGAATTCGAAGATGGCTAGAACATCAGCCAGATCCTAAAGAAGATATTCATCTAAACATTTGCAGAAGATGTGATGGAAACATAATCTCATTGGCAAATTCGTTGATTAATCATAATTCAGGACGGACAAATAGCGATTTAGAACCCATGTCTGAGAAAGAAAATATTGGTGATGTGGAGTTAATTCAGTGGAATACAAGAAATAATGAAACAAAAGGAATCGCGAAAGGAATTCAAAAAATCCTTGAGAATGGACAAGTGCCAGATGGAGAAAAAATACTTGTGTTAGTTCCAAGGCGTGAGTTTGGGGAGTATTTATTAAAATCTCTAACTGATATTGGAGTCACAGATGTAAAATGCCATACTAAAGTAGATTGGAAGGATCAAGATATAGGTGAAAATTTGGCATTACTAATTTTACACGACACACCTACTGATCGTGTTGCTTTAAGGTATTGGTTAGGCCTTAATCATTCTAAATGGAGAAATGCTGAATACAAGAAATTAGTTGGTTACTGCAAAGAAACAGGCGCATTTCCAACAGATGTATTGGATAATTTAGATCTCTGTAAACAATTAAAACTTAAGGGTCTAAGAGAGCAATGGACTCTATTGCAAACTAAACTCACAGAACTAAAAAAACTGAATGATAATCAAATATTGGATCAACTTTTACCTGTAGACGGGCCAATGAAAGAAGTTTCAGAGCAAGTGCGGGCATTAAAACATTCTCTTAATGAAGATGATGAGATAAATCTTAGTGAGTTACTAACTCAAACAATTGTTTCACATGACAATAGCAATGATGAAGCAAAAGTAAACATAATGACGTTGTATGGAGCAAAAGGCTTGACAAGTCATACAGTTATATTAGCTGGTCTCATTAATGGTCTTCTACCAAAGATATCAAACCCAAGAACTATGGAAGATACTCGAAAATTGGAGGAAGATAGAAGGCTTGTTTATGTTGCTTTAACGAGAGCAAAAAAACAATTGATAATATCTTCTTTCAGGCAAGTACAGTATACTGAAAATCAAAGATTAAACCTTGGACTAAACCCTTCAGGAAATTATTGTAATACAAGTTCTAGTAGGTTTATTTCTGAATTAGGACCAGGCGCTCCTAATACATTAAAGGGGGAGGACTGGCTTTCATTGCTAGGTGTTTAATTAAGGGATTTAGTTTATTAGTTGAAATGAATCAAAACGACAATTTTCTTTTTTCTTCAGACCCCTTTTAATTTCTGGTGGAACTACTGGAAAAGAGATGTGTCTGTGGTACTATTCACCAAAGCCGTCTGATATCGATAAGCAAAAAACAGTAAAAATTTTTTGTGCTTGCCTTCGGCAATTTTTGCGGCACGTAGTGCCGCATGTGGCTTTTTTACCCCGTTCCCTTAGGTACACTCTTAAGAGCTATGTCTCACTATTGCGACATTCACCTTTAAATTACTCAAAATTACCTTTCAAAATCTCCATTTGAAATTTAGATAAGCATCATTTCGGACGTTTAGCTAAAGGCAAACGATTTAAGGCGCCTTGCCAACAACTGATAGATCCACCAAGATTATCACCTACATTTGAAATCACTTTATATGCAATAATGCATTTTATAGCTCATCGGAGGACGAAAAATAATGCACACAGTATATATAAAAGCAGTTAAAGATGAAAATATCTTCACCCCTTGCAATGTCAATGTTGATGCCATTAAATACATACATTGCATAGAGAACAAAGTGTTCCTTTCTTTAAATCCTGAAGACGTCGGAGCTATGATATGCATATATGCTGGAAAGGCCATCAATGGAGAAGAGCAAGTCGATAACATTGTATCTCTTATTGCATCAGCAAAAGCAAATTCTGAAAAACACGGCATGCCTATTTTACTCGATTTTTCAGAACAGATCGATCGACCAAAAGCTACAATGATGCGAGGTCCTGTTGTTATTGTAAATTGAAATACTAATTTTAAGTTGTGCCATCGGCACAACTATTCATTATCAATTTAGCTATAGATCTTCAAACAATCGATTTTATTATAGAATTTTCCATATAGATCAATTTTGTTAAAGGCTGAGGTTTGAATCATATCCCTCGTATCATTTTTCGGGGATATATACAACGTATAAAAAGTGTACGCTATCAAAAAGCACTTAGATTATTTATCACCCATTACTTCAAAGATTCCAAAGTCCCATAATAGAGGAAGTGTTCTTAGTTAAAGAGGATATGAATTAAATATTTCCAAATCATTCAGTATCAATATGACAAAAAGAAAGAAAGATACGAGTGAATACGAATTACCCGATATTCAAAAAAACGCCCTGGATAATTGGATAGCGTTAAATATACTCCCACAAAAAATATCAAATAAAAATTACACCAGTTATGCGCTTAAACTTCTTTTTGAACAAACACCAGATGGTTTCTTCATCACAAACAAGCAGTTTAAAGAAGCGATGATCAGATGTGATTTCTCACCTGTAAATAAAAATAAATTAAATTGGGATTTTCGAGTTTCTCTAAAATCTCCAGAGTTGAAATGATCTAAATGAGGTTCTAAACCTAACAGATATTAAAAAAGCTTATCCAATTTGATCTTATTTGCCGTTTTGGATCTTCTTTTTTGACTTAGCGTCCCCATATATCGGATGCTGTCTTGAAGTGCATTTTTGCAACTTCGTGTAACCTATCCCTGCCATACTTTTCAATGAACTTTGCACCAACCTTCTTAACCTTATCCGATGCACCCTTTGGAAATGTTCCGATATACTTCTCGTTCATTTCCTGTATAGCCTCAAGGAAAGCTGCACGTGCAAGGATTGATGCTGCAGCCACTGCAATTGACTGGTCTTCTGCTCTGGGTATCTGAACAGGCTTCACATCGATGTTCCATTGGCGAAGTTCATCCTCGACCATGCTGTCGTGGTATGAAAATTTATCAATTATGATGCTATCGCCCTGCTGGTACAGGTCTCTGATTGCACTTACATGGTTTACGGTAAGTATAATGTTCAGGTTCTGAACATTTTCATAGTATTTATTGTATGCAACTGGTTCAAGGATCTTCACGGAGAACATATCAGCTGAAATTGAGCTCTTTATCTGCTTTGCAATAGAAATGTTCTGATAATCGTTCAACTGTTTACAATCCCTGACACCGATCCCATCAAGAATTGATTCAATTTCTGGAGTGGTCTTTACTGCAGCTACCACAAGAGGACCAAAGAAATCACCCTTACCTGATTCATCAGAGCCAATTACACCATGTCCATTTGTAACAGGCAAGTCTATAGATGCTGTTATCTTTTCTTCGGGAATTGAAATGTTCTTATTTACAGGTGAAGGTACTACACCTTCTATGATTGCAACACGTATTTCTTCTGCTTCAGGTGAGGTGCCTAACTGGGACAGATCAACTTTAATTCCCTTCTTTCCATCGTATATTCTTATTACGCGGGAAAACTGTTTCTTTGATACGCTGAACTGAATACCGAAATTGATTTCCTTTGGTGTATCCACGTCAAACCCTGGAACAAGGATTGATCTTATCTCATTGTACTTGTCAGTTATTTTCATCTGATTCCCCTTATTATTATTTCGGTTCTGTAGAAAACATATCAAAATCACCATCAACAGGTGAATATAGGAAATAAGCATCAATATCTGCCATACATTTTGAATTATTGTTAACTTAAATTCTCGTCCAAATATTGAGGATTTCTACAAAGCCAAAATTAGACCCGATTTTAATTAACTACATTATGGTAAAAATAGAACCAATGACTGGTTAGTCTTGTAATAAGAAAGCCTCGGGTGGGATTTGAACCCACGACCTCGTCCTTACCAAGGACGCACTATACCCCTAAGCCACCGAGGCACCTTCAAAAATGGGGGTTGTGATGTGGTTCCCAGATACACAGAATCAATTATGAACCTTTCGGTCGGGTTTATAAATTCCAGCGGTCGTCCACCGGAAACTTCTCATTTATCCACATGAGGGTGTTGTTATCGTGTACTATGCGATATGACCTGGAAAGTGCTTTATTGCTGTCGAAAAGCGGTTCATCTTCGCTGATCTCGATGTTATCGAAGTCACGGCGAGTTTCGATGCCGCTGTTTCTGAGGATCTTGCCGATGGGGATATCCGCGCGCATGAGGTCCTGACGGATGTCTTCGGGCATCCTCTCAATAGGGGACAGGGATAGTGCCCTGACAAAGGGTCTTGCGCCTGCAAAAAGCGTCACAAGCCTGTAGTTCACATCAGATCCCACAGCAATATCGAGAAGGGATGCTGTCTCCTCATCTGCCTGTATGAGATGCTGTGCCTCAGTGACCACGGAGACATCCTTGCGGGTCATTATCTCAAGAAGGAATGTCACAGACCCATCGGTACCTGCACACACCCTCAGGCACGTCGGTATGTCAAATGACTTCAGGGCCTTAAGGAATTCCTTATTAACGAATGTCACAGATGATCAATATCCCCTGGATCAAAGCCCTTACTTGGATACTGCCTTCTTGGCCTGCTTAAGGCGTTCCTTAGCAGTATATCCTGTTGCCAGCAGAAGGAAATCCCTGAATCGCTTGTTCGTGTCAAGGATCATCTCATCATCGCCGAGAGTAGCGTCCGTGACAGTATCTACCACTAGCTTCTTGCCGTCCATATATACGGACAGTTCTGTGATCACACCATAAGAAACTAAAAGCTTGTCTTCCTCGCGTCTGATCTCGCTAGGAAAGCTTTTTTCAATCTCTTCATATATTCTTTCGATGTCCGGGGAAAAACCACGTTTCAATTTATATTCTTGCATTGCTATCGTATAACAGATAGCTATTAACACGAATAAATATTCCGGTATGGTAACCCATTTGAGAAGCTTTTGGTTTTGGGCTACATTGATAAATTCAGTTATTCTCAAGAAGCAGTTTTCCACCAACTCCTACGATCCGGACCTTTTGCACCTTCTCGAGTAGCATCTCACCAAGCTTTCGGACCTCATCCCATTCCGGAGTTGGCTTATCATGCCCTTTGAAAGGCAGGTCGAAATCAGGATTGCTCATGAACTGGTACAGCATGACCTCTGATGCATCCTCTATATCCGGCAGGATCCGAGCTATCGTTCCAGTATCGATAAACTCCGGTATGACCCTTATCCAGACCCTCAGCCATTTCTTTTTTGCAATATTCAGGGATTCACGCAGTAAAGACACATATTTGGTACTGCGCTCCTCCGACAGGCCTGTAAGCTCCATGATCGCAGGAATATCATCAAGAGGAGATTTTATCTCAATAACAAACCCCTTGACAAAGGGAAGTGCCTTCTCAAGGACATCCGGTTTCATGCCATTGGATTTAAGCAGTATGCTTTTGCCAGCAGCATGGAGTCCTTCGATCAGGGGAAGAAGGTCCTTCTGGAGTGTTGGTTCCGCACCACCCAGATAAACATCTTCACTTTCAGACCTCTTTGCAAGGTCCACAACATCCCCGATGGAATATTCCTTCATGGGCTGGCGGATGTGCACACAATATGGGCATCTCATATTGCATCCGGCAAATTCCACACGTAACTGTCCCAGATTATCAGATAGGCCTATCAGTCTCATTATGATTCACCCTGAATAATTCTAAAAAGATATCGTCATCTGAACATATAATACTTTTCTGCAATACAGGAACAGGAAAGACATATTCGTATATTTGATCGAAAAGTTCTCTAATTTCAGATACCCGGTATATAGGAACCAGCGATTACTATATATGTAAAATGTACCATCAGTTCTGTCATATAAAGGTGATTACAATGCCAAAAATGCTGACAATTGAAGACCTCGAAAAAAGGAAAGAGAATAAAGAGATCGAAGAGGAATTTGGAGAAGAGATCGAGGAGCTTTTCGACCTGGTAATGCCTCCAGGAACACCATCATACATCATCTATGATATTGTAGAAGAATTTGGCCTGCAACCGGTCGAAAGAAATCTCAACGTTGATATTGTAGAATGTGACAAAAGGGAAGTTATTGCTCTTAGAGGCAAGCTTGATGTCGTTAAAGAGGCAGAAGAATACTACTTCAAGGAAATGGAAGCATACATTGAATAATGCTGATATTTAAAAAAGAGAACCTGTTGAATTGATAACAGGTTCATTCCACATTTTCGGACCCTATATCTCCTGCTTCCATATCGATACCTGTAATGGTATCGGTGTTAAGATCAAAGACAACTGCCTTCTGGTCACCTGAATAGATATCTACTTTTTGGGAATCGTTGATCTCACCGATCACAACCGCAGCAATTCCAACATCCTCAAATATCCGGATACACTCATCACAGTTCTCTGGCTTTGCAGTTAAAATATAGCCGGTTGCAGGATAGATCTTAAGCCACTGTTCCAGCTCAAGGCCTTCCGGCATAGGGATCTTTGTAATATCTACAGATGCACCAACTTTGCTGGTCTCACATAGCATACCAAGCGTTCCCACAGTTCCCGGATTACTGATATCCTTTCCTGCTGTCAGCAAATTCTTCTCAGCGATCGTCTGCATTACAAGGAAACGGTCACGAACGGTTTGAGCATCCTTAAAAGAGGTAGTATCCCAGCTGTAAGGGGAATTCTTGCCCACACGGCCGTCCATATCATAGGCAACTATCACTGCATCGCCTGGCCTTGCCATATCACTTCTGACAATGCATTCCTTCTTTGCAACACCAATGATAGCAACACCAAGTGAATTATATGGAGTATCAGGATGAACATGTCCTCCAACCATGGGGACACCGAACTTCTTTACCCCGTCCT
This sequence comes from Methanococcoides vulcani, assembly GCF_900111645.1. Taxonomy (GTDB): domain Archaea; phylum Halobacteriota; class Methanosarcinia; order Methanosarcinales; family Methanosarcinaceae; genus Methanococcoides; species Methanococcoides vulcani. The sequence goes on along the minus strand of NZ_FOHQ01000001.1, from coordinate 324,860 downwards.
TGATACCACGCATCATCTCTTTGCATGCTTCAGAATCACAGGAGGACATGACATTGACCATTGCAACAGGCCTTCCACCCATTGCTGATATGTCATTGACGTTCACAACGACGGAAGTATATCCTGTCCACCAGGGGCTCTCAAGTGCGATCTTACCCCATATCGCATCGGCAGCAAACAGTATAACCTCATCCCCGCCAGTATCGAGTACTGCTGCATCATCTCCAAAATCCACGATGGTCTCACCATATTCACTGCGCACTTCATCGAACATATTGACAATGTCAGCTATGGGTTTCTTGCGGGTCACACCTTCAAAGTTTCGAAGGTTTGCAGCCAGTTGTTCAATATCCAAGTATATCATTCCCTTATGTGGTTCAGGCAGAACAGAAGAAGATCATTCTTCATGTTCCTTCTTTTTAATAGACTCCATCTTGATAACATTCCTGCGCTCCTCGCTCATCTGAGATAGGTCCTTGCCAAGAAGACCATATGCATCAGACCTGCACTGGCGACAGTGGCGCATCTGCTGTACATAAGGCTCACAGAGAGCCTGTACTTCTTTGCGCTCTTGATTGGAAGGTGGTTCCATGTCTGTAAACTTTGCCTGACAGATAAGAGGCATGATGTTCATGATGAAAACACCAAGCTCACGTACTTTCTTTGCGACCTCTATAATGTGATTCTTGTTGATCTCAGGAATAAGTACCGTATTGATCTTAACAACAAGTCCGGCTTCAACTGCCATCTTTATGCCTTCAAGCTGATTCTTGATGAGAATTTCCGCAGCCTCCACACCTGTGTAGGATTTACCCTTGTAAGCCACATGGTCCACGATCTTTGCCTGTATCTCAGGATCGATAGCATTGAGAGTAACAGTCAGTGTACTGACGCCAACCCTTAGAAGATCATCCATCTTATCCGGAAGTGCCAATCCATTGGTACTAAGGCAAAGGGTCACATCAGGGAATTCGTTCTTGATAAGTTCAAGGGTCTCAAAGGTCTCATCGTTGGCAAGAGGATCACCAGGACCTGCTACTGCAACTACCTTGATGAAAGGATAATCCTTGAGAACATCCCTTGTCTTTTCTAGTGCCTCCTGAGGGGTCAATACTTCACTTGTCACACCCGGACGACTCTCATTGACACAATCGAACTTCCGATCACAATAATTGCACTGGATGTTGCATTTTGGAGCCACAGCCAGGTGAATGCGGCCATATTTATGCTGCGCGTCCTTATTATAACAAGGATGTTCTGAGATCTTTCTCATAACATCAAGATCAACGCCATTCTCATCGTGACATTCTTCAGGGATTTTATCAGTATCAGGCAAAGTTTGTCCTCCAGCATTAATAATACGAAGTCTGCAATTCAATTAGAACCGTTATAGATATAGGTTGTGGAGAGATCACTCCAAACCATTCAGTTCACACCACTTACCATGGCCTTCCCATACCTTCACAGAAAGCGGATAACCAAGCTTTTCTGAGAGGTCTGCATGAATATGCTCACAGATATTCTCTGCACTTGGGAATGGGAGAATATCATTAAGGAGCCTGTGGTCATAGTTCTTTAGAGTTTCACGTACGGTCTTCTTGATCTCATAGAAATCCATGACCATGCCGTTTTCCTTTTTCTCACCCTCGAGAACTATCTCTATCTTATAAGTGTGACCATGGACAATGCCACATGTCTCGTGTTCAGGTAAATAATGTGCGCTATCTATGTATTCTATTATTCCAAGTCTCATTTTTGTCATTATAAACAACCCCACATCTTGTGTGTTTGAGGAATTATCAAAGTATCTATTGAATCAAGCAAATTTTTTTGTAATTCAAGCATAACATCAATATCAGGAGCAAGATGTTTCTGTGTCACCGGTTGAAGTACCACACAGGAAACATAACCTGAAATAGCATCAACAATACCCAGAACATCATCTGCTACTGTGTCCTTTGTGATAACCAGTTTAGAGAAACATTCCCTTTTCTTTGTATTCCGAAGCATGCGGAAACATTCTATGGTCCTGTCAAGGTGGGACGCAAAATCCTCACCCTCGAACTCATCAATAAGCTTCACATCCCCTGAAACATAGGAGACCTTGTCCTTGATCTTCTTTGCCATATGTGGAAGGGTCATATTAGACTCAAGGTATAGAGGCCTTGAAACATCCAGATTTGCAATAAAATCTGCCTCAAGGAGAGGCTCTCCGCCTGTAAGGGATATAGAATGGACATTCTCATAACTGCCCAGCAGTTCATTAACATCCTCTACGCTAAGAGGATTTGGTATGTCCTGGAATATGTTCGTTCCGGGAACCTTTTCAAATTTACAGACAGCTGGCGTCTCAACATTCGTGTCACAATATGAACAGTTAAGATTGCAACCGACGAACCTTACAAAAGCCTGCCTCACGCCCACATGAGGACCTTCACCCTGAACAGAGCAAAATATCTCACTGACAGGTACCTGCATCATACCACATCCAATGGTCGGGATTTGCGAAGGTCTTTTTCAATATCATCGATCTCGGCAACATATTTTTTAGATATCGCTCCAAGAAGTCCTACCGCCTTTACCTCATCGACACCAATATCCGCCAGATTACCATAAAAATCATGGGAAACATTGATCCCGAAGTGGATCTTCTGGGATACTGCAGAAGTACTTGCAATCGAAATTGTCAGTTTCCTGCCATTCACAAACAGGTCATCCCCCTGCCTTGTGGTCATTACACCATTCTCCAGAAGTGCCTCTGCCACAATTGCAGTGAACAGCCTCTGTCGTGCATAGATGAGCTTAAGGTCAGTAGAATCAAAGTGTTCTATAAGGAAATGAAGCATATCAGGAGAATAGATAGAGTCTCCCATCCTCTTGTCCTCAAGATCGATCATATGCTCGAGCTTCACATCACATCCACCTCTGAAAGCAACGATGGAATCCTGCTGGATACCTTTCAGGTTGTATGCCCACAAGGAAGAGATCTGGCTTCCGTCATAATCCATAATTTCATCAAGAATTATACATTCCATAATAAACACCTTTAGCACCTTTGATCATCCAACCCCAGTCTAACCATAAGAGGGTCCTTCAAACCGGACTCATGGAAAGCACGCGCACGTCTTACACAGCTTTCACATACTCCGCATGGCTCATCTCCACCGTGATAACAACTCCAGCTCCACTCAAGTGGTGCCTTTGCATCCATTGCCTCATGCACTATAGTTGCCTTGTCCATATCAATAAGGGGAGCAAGAACTTTCACACCGTTTGCAGTGGAGTAGGAAAAACACCTGTCAGACGCATCAACGAACTCTTTGGAGTTGTCAGGGAATGTCTTTGCCTCTTCCCCGTTGAATCCTGCAATGACATGATCGCAATCATAGCTTTCAGCAAAGCTTGCTGCGATATTCAAAAAGACACCATTCCTGTTGGGAACCCACACACTCTTTGCGGATTCTTCAGTAACGGCACCTGTATTTTTCGAAATATCTTCGACCGATAGCTCAGGAACATCCATGTCCTCGTTCACAAGAGATGTATTCGTAATGTCCTTTAACCAGTCCAGATGGATTATTCTGTGATCTATCCCATAATGTTCACAAATAACCCTTGAATGATCGATCTCCCTCTGAACAGAACGCTGACCATAGTCAAAGGTCAATGCCAGAACAACATCGGAGGTCTTTTTTGCAATTGCAAGAGCAGCGATCGAATCCAGACCGCTGCTTAATAATGACATTGATCTCATGAGGAAACTCCAAAGTATCAATCGGGTATTACCATAGTAATACCCCAGTATTATTTAAAACTGCCGAAGATCCAAGGATCAAATCCACAAGAGGATTTGTTTATAATAATTGACATATCAAAAGAAGAGGATAGAATACTAAAAGTAGTGATGCATTAAAGTAACAGTAATTTCAAAAACTGAAAAAGAGGAAGTTGATCAGGTCGATGCGGTTTGGTCGCTCCCTGAAGAACTTCCACCTGCAGATTCAAGGCAGTGTATAGTACAATACATGTGCTTCTTCACATGAGTATCATACACAATGATCTCGCTTCCACAGTTTTCACAATATACTTTTACAAGTTCCATTTGTACCACCACGGTTTATTTTTTTTCTTTGTAAAAGGAACATTAGTTCCAAATACTAATAATTGGAATTGCAATTGTCGGGATTCGAGAATCTCCTGCATTTCTTTAGTTAGATCCTCCTTAGGTGAATATACCCCACATATTCAGCTATGGACTTATATCAGTGTCATTCTCATTTGTTGCGGTCAGGGATACATTGTAAACTCCCGGTTTTACATAAACATATACAAACTCGGAAACGTTTGAATCCTCACCACCACCTCCATTTGTACCCAATTAAGATATTGGCGGGATTTGTATATAAATATATCTATAGAGAAGTGCATGCTCATAATAATGAGGTGTTTTTGAGAGGAAACAAATTGGAAGAAGGAATAAAAGAAGAATAGAACAGGAAATCAAATGAAACCTGTTCTTAAACTCGATTTAGTTAAACATCAAGAGTTACGAGAATCAATTATTGGTACAGAGTCCCTTCGTTATACATCTCTAACACATTTTTGAGTTGTTCCCCGGAATCAGCCCATGCTGCATCAACTTCAGGACCACTACTACCTAATGGATAATCTTCCATCCAGGCATCAGCTGCTTCAATGAAATAGACCAATTCACCATCCATTACATGAGGATAGTACGGATTACCGACCATGACGTTCAGTTTGGCTGGTAATAGTTGTCCAAACATGATGTACGGTTTATCCTGAACTGGAGAATTAAGGTAGTCTACAGCATCTTCCTTTGTGTAAGTAACATTGCCTATAGTGACATTAGTAACTCCTGCCGGCCAATTGTTGGATTTCTTCCAGTAGCCTTTACCGCCGACCATATCTTTGAGTTCTTCATTGGTTATACCGAAGTAGTAACTTGGATCCTCATCTGTTGTCAGGAATTCTACGTAAGAGCCAGTCACATTTCCAATGTTGCAGTACTGGTATTGAACAGCTGTACCACTGGCATTGAATATCCAGACCTCGCCGGGTTCGAAAACATCATCGCCATCATCACCATCCATATACAGCGGAGTGACACTGCTGTCATTATCCTGCACGTCTATGGTAAGGTTCACATTACCTGTGTTCTTAACTTCATATGTCCATTCAACTGGATAATCAAGTAGAAGATATGGACCTATGGGTTCATCAGCATCATGACCATCTGTGAACTTTTCAATATCAATTGATGCATTCACACCGAAGTAGTGGCTAAGATCCTCGTCGTAGACTTCGTCACCATCGTAAGATGCAGTGACATTAGCAAGGTTCACATACTGACCTTCTTCAGCAGTACCTGA
>NZ_FOHQ01000001.1:0-318782 GCF_900111645.1 Methanococcoides vulcani | reverse complement strand
GGAGAACCTACAAGAATCTCAAGACCAGGTGCAGTATCGTTGTCATGACCATTGGTATGCTTCTCAAGGTCAATGGAAGGTGAAGCCTCAAAGACAGGTTCAGTGACACCGAAATAGTGGCTAAGATCCTCATCATATACCATCATGATTCCATGGTAAGCTGTTACATTACCAATGTTAGCATACTGACCTTCTTCAGCGGTACCTGAAGCATTGTAAACCCAAACCTCACCAGAATCCAGAATCTCATTTTCGTTAGCATCACCGCTGAGGTACACAGGATTGACACTGCCATCATTATCTAAAACAACGACATCCTGAAGGGGCAGGTCACCTGTGTTGGTGACGTTATAGGTCCATTCAACGGGAGAAACTACAAGAACCTCAAGACCAGGAGCATTGTCGCTGTCATAACCATTGGTATGCTTCTCAATATCGATAGAGATCTTACCATCGTCAGGATCAGGAGTGGGACTCACATTTGGACCGCCACCACTTGATCTTGTGATTCCAACGCCTTTATCATTTGAGATAATAAAAGCATCCTCCCATTCAGAGTATGTACTCTCATGTCGATCATCTGTAGGATCGGGGGCAAGCCCCGGAGAATTAGTTGAAATGCTTGTGAGACCACTCATTAGCAGTGTGATAAAGAGTAGGATACCTAATGGTTTGATTATTGGATGCATACCGAACCGCCACCGTTTATATTATTGTATATAAATAGAGGTATAAAATACAACGATATATAAATATATCTATGCATAGGTATATAATTATTATCATAATGAGGACAGTTGTAAGTATCAAACAATAGCCAAAACAAAGCAAACCGCATGCATTAACACGGAAATCAAATGAAGAAAAAATTAAGGAATACTAATTCACAAAATCAAGATCAGAATCAATATTGAAAAATAAAAAAGATAGAAGAATCAGCAAGTGAATTCCGTGTATTTTGAACGCTGAAGCGTCTTATCGAATGAGATGCGGCAATTTATCCTGCCATCAGAACATCGGGAGCTTTTTACCTACACCTTTCTCCTTTGCTGCATTATAGACAAGAAGTGCAGTTGCAACATCCTGTATCGCAAGACCTGTAGAATCAAATACCGTTATGTCCGAATCATCCAACCTTCCTGGATTTAGCCCTGCGATAACTTCACCAAGCTCACAGCAGATATCTTCGACCTTAATAACTCCACTTGACAAAGGAACATTGACCTCCCCGGAGTGTGATGCCTGGGCAATATCATCCACAACTACCCGGGATCGTATCAGTATAGAAGCTTCAAGTTCTTCCTTACCTGCAGCATCGGCACCAATTGCATTTATATGAGTGCCCGGTTTGATCCACTCACGCTTCACAATGGGTTCCCTTACAGGAGTTACAGTAACAAGGATATCGCAATCGCACACATCCTCTATTGATGAACAGACAGTAATACTACAACCTGCTTTAGACTCCATCTCCTGCTTAAATTGCTCAGCACGATCTCTATGTTCACTATAGACTTTAGCTTCCCCAAGATCGAAAACATTAGCAATAGCAAGTAATTGTGTTCTTGCCTGATTACCTGACCCCACAATTCCTAGAATACAGGATTCCGGACGTGCGAGATATTTTGCTGCAATACCACCTGCTGCACCAGTCCTGATATCCGTCAGATAAGTAGCATCCATAACTGCAAGTGGAGCACCTGTTTCAGTGGAGTTCAGGACGAAAAGTGCCATAACCGTAGGTAGCCCTTTCTGGCGATTATCCGGATGGACATTCACGACCTTCACACCTGCCACATCCTGCTCTTCAAGATATGCAGGCATCGTACGCAGATCACCATTGTGACCTTCAAAATATAGATAGGATTTCGAGGGCATCTGAACTTTTTTCCGACCATGCTGTTCAAATGCTTTCTCAACAGCATCCATTGCATCAGGAATATTAAGCAATGACCTGACATCTTTCTGGTCCAGCCATAGAATCTCCAAGATATATCACCCATTAATAGATGGATAACAGGCCGTATAAACTTTCTGTATTCCTTTAGTGCATTCAGCCATATTTTGCGACATCTTGATGTACTTTTAATATTAGTTATTTATGATGAAACAGATAGGGATCATTGTAACAGATCCTGATGACCCCACAGCTATTGCCTTTGGACAAGCTTGCCAAAAGAACAAGGTTGGGCATCAGATCATGGACCTTCAGAAAGCAGAAGTGTCAATTGAAAATAGAACCAAGTGGCGTATTGGAAAGATAGATCCATTGCAATTCGATGCTATCGTTGTAAGGGATGTCGGTGCCGGTGCGTTCGAGGGAGTCTCTTTCCGATTCGACATACTCAGACAGCTCGAGGAAGAAGGAGTCCTCGTTGTCAATTCACCTTCTGCAATCCAAAATGCTGCTAACAAATATTATGCATCCTGCCTGCTGTCCAACAAAGGGCTTCCTATACCAAAAACAAAAGTTGTTCAGGATACTGAAAGTGCAATAGAAGTACTTGAAGAAATGAAGGATGCCGTTATAAAACCTGTTTTCGGATATAAGGGCATGGGGATCCACAGGATAAAGAACGGCATGATCATGCCTGCCAATGGAACAGACCAGACAAAACTTGTTCCGGAACAGATCGATCAGCTTCTGGAACAGAGAGGAATGTTATACATACAGGAATTTATCGAGAATCCGGGTCGGGATATCCGTGCATTTGTTGTCAATGGAAAGCTCATCGGGGCGATATACAGGACTGCACCGGAAGGATCATGGATCAACAATCTGAGTCAGGGTGGATCTGTATCACAATGCAAATTATCCGCGGAGCAGGAAGATATCTGCATAAAAGCTGCCGGATCCATCGGGGCTTTCTTTGCAGGAGTTGATCTTGTAGAAAAGAGAGATACAAGTAACATTAAAGTAGACGGGAGTCTCATATTAGAGGTCAATGGAACACCCTCGGTGGCGGGGATATATAAGGCATGGGGAATTAATGCTGCTGACGATATAATAAGGGATGTTATCAAAGAGATATAACATAATAATTCATATTCATCGGGGAACTTTCAAATGGCAGAATATAAACAGTGTATCGTGATAAGGGATGATCTGAAGCTCTCAAAAGGGAAACTTGCAGTACAGGTAGCCCACGCTGCAGTATCGGCTGCGGAATGGGCTGGCCGATCCGACCTTGAAAAATGGAAAGAGGGAGGACAGAAGAAAGTGGTCTTAAGGGCAGAGAAACTTCAGGACCTCTTTGAGCTTAAGGAAAAAGCAAGACGTGAAGGGCTAGCTACAGCATTGATCACAGATGCAGGCCTTACCGAGATAGCACCTGGAACGGTTACTGCCCTTGGGATCGGACCGGCAAAAGCGGAAGCTATTGACAAGATCACAGGTTCCTTGAAATTGTTATAATCTTATGAGGCAAAGCAATGGTATGTCGTCACTGCCTGTTAATAACCATAATATATTTCCTGATAGTGGTTTCTATAGGAGCATTTGCTATATCCAACATTCCAATTGATTCCCAGGACATACAAGAGCTGCCTATATACAACTATTTAGCAGCCGACAGGGGCAATTTTGTTATCGATGCCGAAGAATTGACAGTTCCAAAGGTCATTTATGAGAAAGCTGACCGTATCGAAGACAAACCGCATGCCACCTCGACCAGGTCTCCTGCATTGGGAATCGCTACTTCATATTACTACACTAATTTCTATGAGAATAGCCCAGCAACAATAGAAGTCTTTGTTGAGAACCGGGCAGACACACCTATCTTCGTTTATAGCTATGGCGTCGAATTATCTGATGAAAAATTTAAGGGACAGGAAACAGGACATACTATAGAACCCGGCGAAAAAGAAAAGATCGGATTTATCTGTATTGATATTCCTGCAAATGTCGATTCCATGGACGTGAAACTGGGATTTGGGATCCTTGCTAGAACGAGCTCTGACCAATGGTATGATTATGGATTACAGTTTTTGGAAGAGATCAGTCTTGAAGTAATGCCCATAGTGAATGAAACCACTATAGAGTACGTATCTAACGAAGAACCGCTATTCACGATCACAAATGACAAGGTGGACCCAAGAAGTGAAGATGTGCGTGCACTTGCCGCCTCCGGTGCAATGGTTTATCCGGGAGAGTACAATATATACCAGGTATGTTCACTTTTCGACCATGTGAAGAGCGAGATCAAATACATGAGCGACCCCAGGGGAGAGGATTATTGGGCTACGCCTGATGAAACACTAAAAGTATGTGCAGGTGACTGCGACGATTCGGCCATCCTGCTTTCTTCACTTATAGAAGCCATTGGAGGAAGTACCCGGATGTACTTTACCGACACTCATGCCTTTACAACTGTATATATCGGAAAAGATGAGGAAGCAAGGGAGAACATTGATGCAGTAAAAAAATACAATGGATGTGTTCCCGTGTATTATACAACCGATGAATATGGGTCATGGCTGATACTGGACACAACATCCGGTCTTTATGCAGGAGATCTTCCAGCCGGAGCAATACCAACAGACGATGCCTGGGTCTTTACGAACACAGAAACAGTTAATATAATAGATATTATTCCTGACTGAAGGAGAAAAATATGTACAAAGTCCCACCTGTAGAAGAACAGATAGGAATTGAACTTTATAGCAGCAATACCCCCGGCATAGGAGGAGCCCTTCGAAGACAGATAGAGGATTTCGGAGTCATTGAGATCACAAACCGTGAAGAAGGGGATAACGGGAAATACACTATTGTTGAGCTTACCAAACATAATTGGGAGACACACCACCTGATAAGGGATATCTCCAGGATACTGAGAATCAGCCAGAAACGCATTGGTTTTGCAGGTACCAAGGATAAGAGAGCAGTTACAACGCAAAAAATAAGCTTCTACGATGTCCCCGAGGAAAACATAGAAAAGATCAAACTCAAGGATGTTGAACTAAAGGTCCTCGGAAGATCTAACAGGAGTGTGGAACTTGGGGACCTGACAGGAAACGAGTTCATTATAACTGTAAGGGATATCGATCTCGAGAAGGATGAGCTGAAAAGCAGAATGCAACAGACCACGGAATCCATAAAGGAGCAGGGAGGAGTCCCTAACTTCTTTGGGATACAGCGTTTTGGTGCATTCCGACCCATCACACATGTTGTCGGGGAATCCATCGTAAGGGGTGATATCGAAAAAGCAGCGATCGACTATATAGCAGCTGCCTATCCCGATGAGCCGGAAGAAACAAGAGAAGTACGTGAAATGGTCTTTAACAATCGGGATTATGTTGAGGGATTGAAAGGTTACCCATTACAATTGAGGTATGAGCGTGCCATGATGCATCATCTGGTATCTGATCCGGATGATTTTGCCGGAGCCATTGAAACCTTACCAATGAACATCAGGAAAATGTTCGTCCACGCATACCAATCATACATCTACAATACCATTATTTGCCAGCGCATAAAGAAAGGTCTGCCACTTAACAAGGCTGTCGTGGGAGATATTGTCTGCTTTAAGAATAAGGCAGGTCTTCCTGATAATTCCCGTATTGAAAAGGTCACCGAGGACAACATCGATGGCATGAACAATCTTGTCAAAAGGAAAAGGGCGTTTGTGACAGCACCGTTGATCGGTTATGACACGGAAATTGCATCCGGGATACAAGGAGAGATCGAAAGAGATGTGCTGGAAAAGCTGGATGTGCCTCTTGAAGGATTTAAAGTACCTGCCATGGAGAAGATGGGATCAAAAGGTCTTCGACGGGAGATCTTACTTGGAGTGGAGCCGCAATATCGCATCAGCGAAGATGAACTGAACGCTGGAAAATACAGCGTTACACTTGATTTTAACCTTCCAAAGGGAAGCTACGCTACAACTGTTCTGAGAGAATATATGAAAGTGGAACCTTCAAGAATGAGCTGATCAGAGAAGGACCAAAAAAAACAAGATCAAAAAAAAGTATAAAATAAAAAAAAGGAAAGGAATGGTTTTTAGATCAGTCCTTTCTTTCCTTGCTCTTTTTAAGCATTGCGTCCATAAATGCCTTGAACGGCGGGGATGGCCTTCCGGGTCTTGACCTGAATTCCGGATGGAACTGGGATGCAAAGTAGAAATCGTTCGCAGGGACCTCTGCGATCTCCATCCTGTTCTTGTTCTTTCCAGAGAAGATCATACCAGCTTCCTCAATACGATCAACATAGTTCGGATTGACCTCATACCTGTGCCTGTGACGCTCGATAATGGTGTTTTCACCATATATCTTCTCTGCAAGTGAACCTTCCCTGAGGGTGGCTTCATAGTCACCAAGACGCATTGTTGCACCCATATCTACCACATTTTCCTGCTCAGGCAGCAGGTCTATAACCGGATAAGGTGTGTCCTCATTGAACTCGCTGCTGTTTGCACCTTCCAATCCAACTACATTCCTTGCAAACTCGATCACTGCAAGCTGCATACCAAGACAGAGTCCAAGGTAAGGTATATTGTTCTCCCTTGCAAATTTGATCGAAAGGATCTTGCCTTCAGTCCCACGTTCCCCAAATCCACCCGGAACAAGTATTCCGTCAAAACCAGCCAGATCCTCAACACCCTTTGGACCATCATCAAAAGCTTCTGCATCAAACCATGTAATATCGAACTTGCAACCACACCCAATAGCACCGTGTTTAAGAGATTCCACAATGCTGATGTAGGAATCTTCAAGGTGAGTGTATTTTCCGACAATTGCAACCTTAACATTGCCGGTTGGGTTGTTCATTCTCTGAACCATCTCTTCCCACTTTGTATCTTCCAGAGTGGACTTAAGATCAAGTTTCTTTAAAAGGAAATCACTGAGACCTTCTTTCTCCAGCTGGAGTGGGACCTCATAGATGTCCGCAGAATCATGGGCACTAATGACCGCTTCGACCGGAACATCACAGAAAAGGGCGATCTTGGAACGAGTGCTTTCCATAAGTGCACTTTTGCATCTTGCAACGATCACATGTGGAGTGAGACCCAATTCCCTTAGCTCTTTAACAGAATGCTGTGTGGGTTTTGTTTTCTGGTCACCCTGTGAATCCATAGGCACCAGGGTCACGTGAAGAAATGCAATGTTCTCAGGAGACTCTTCCCTGTACATCTGCCTCAATGCTTCGAGGAATGGCATGCTCTCGATATCACCAACAGTACCTCCTACCTCGATGAGACAGACATCCGCGCCGCTCTTTGCTGCTATCCTGCGTATGCGGTCCTTTATCTCATTGGTTATGTGAGGAATGATCTGTACAGTCTTGCCAAGATACTCTCCCCTACGCTCTTTGTTTATGACTGCCTCGTAGATCTTACCGGTGGTCAGGTTGTGATCCCTTGTAAGTTCGGTATCAAGGAACCGTTCATAATTCCCAAGATCGAGATCAACCTCCCCACCGTCCTTCAGAACGTAGACCTCACCGTGCTGATAAGGACTCATGGTACCTGCATCAATATTGATGTAAGGATCGATCTTTATGGCTGTAACATTGTAACCTTTATTTTTTAGATTTCTGCCGACAGATGCTGTGGTGATCCCTTTCCCCAGACCACTCATAACTCCACCGGTGACGATGATATATTTCATGTGGATTCAACTACCTCATTTATTTTTAAATATTGGAAGCCTCGTTAACAGGTAAGCGATTAAAGATGTGAATACTATGGTAAAAGCTAATGCTGTATAAAAGTCGACCTCAAGTCCAATTTCCATATTGTTGCCTGATACCAGGCGTACAGCTATGTAGATCAGAGCTAAAATAATAATTAATGCCGAGAACAGTACAAGATTACGTGCGTCAAATATCTGAACAAAAGACTCGGAGATTCCCGGAAATATATCTGATAAGTGCCTTCCGGAATCAGATTCTTTATTTCTGGTCACAACCGGAGCAGGTGATGACAACCTTTCATCTATATCGATCGGAGCAGGACCATTGCCAGTATCCGACATTCCGATATTTACAGTGAAACTTTCTGTTTTTGAACCATATCCTACCGTTACAAATATCTTGCCTTTGTTCAGGAGGCGCCCGTCAAAGGGAATGCGTGCAATGACAGGTATATATTCCTCATGTGAAACATAGGGATTGTCTTCCAGGAATGTCAGGTTGTCCTGAAGCCCGTCGCTGGCAGATAAATGTACATGGGTCGGTGAACCGTAATTTATGATCACTATCTCAAAACTGTGTTCTCCACCGGGAGATAGGGGTATCTCCACTATATCGGATTCAAATTCAATGGAATTTACACCAAGACGATTTATATGTACCTGTTGCAAGTGTACTCAACCTCGTGTTTAGATTATTCCCTCAGCTCAGGAGGGAGCATGTTTGGGATGCCATCCTCAATCGGGAAATACTCGTTACATTTTGAACAATAGAGTGTTCCAGAGATAATTTCCTTTTCATCTTCTTTTGAGATATTCAGGACAAGATCACCTTTGCATATAGGACATGCCAGAATATCCATGAGATCTTTCTTCATTTACGATCACCAGACAAAAAAGTATTACAATTCATATCAAGGTTTTGGTTTTTCACAAAAACATAATACATTCATTCAAATAGATTAATCTATCAGTTATTCTCATTATAGGATTATGTTCGATCTGCTTATAAGGGTGCTTGATTTTGCATTCCCTATAATAATTACTATATTTATAGGACTTTTTGGAACGGGCTTCCTTATTGAGATGGGACTTATGCAAAAGTTCTCAAGGTTCACAGAACCTCTTTTCAAGCATACTCACCTTCCACAGGCCTGTGCATCTGCGTTCCTTGTATCACTTGGATCGACCGTTGCGGCGAACAGCATGGTTGTGAAAGTTAAGGACGAAGGATGCCTTGATGAGCGTGAAACAATGCTTTGTGCGATCCTGAACAGCACACCTGCATATATAAGGGAGATATTGACCTACCAGATACCGATCGTACTACCGGCACTTGGTCCCGTTGTAGGTGGTTTCTATGTAATGGTCTTCATACTCAGTGCCTTTGTGAAGGTCTCTGTTGTTATCATCCTGAGCAGGATCTGGTTCAAGGAGCACACGTGTGCAATACCCAAGCCGGAAAGAACAGAACGCCCACATGTAAAGGATGCTATAGGAAAGGCATTCAAAAGACAGAAACGCCTTTTCACGAAGATAGCCATCATTTACCTGACAATGACAACATTGGTCTTTGCTTTAAGAGAAAGAGGTGTTTTTGAGATGTTCAACGTCCTCCCACTTGCAGACATCTTCGGCATACCACCTGAAAGCATAATTCCCCTTTCAACATATGTCGCAAGTCCCATCCTTGGAGTATCACTGCTTGGACCTATGATCAGTGATGGAGGGATATCACACCTGCAGGCAATGATAGTACTTATGCTCGGAAGCATGTTCATGCTACCCATATTCAGTGTCAGGGCGATTATTCCACGTTACGTCTCTATTTTCGGACCAAAGATAGGATTGAGGATAGTGGCCTTTTCGACCGGAATGAGCATGCTTATAAGACTCATACTTTTGATCGTATTGTTATCCATAGCAAGAATATGAGTTATGGACCAGAAAGTTGATCAAAAGGAAAGAAAAACGACTGAAATTTAGAGAACTGATCAAAAAAGAAGAAAAGAAAGGTCAGTCTGACTGACCTTTAGTGATGTTCACCTAACAGTTCATCCTTATTTTTATAGGCTTCACTGCTTTGCTCAAGGCATTTCATGCATATTTTTTTCCTCTCAAGTTCATAACCTTTTGAGAAGGAGGGGATGTTTATCTCCACATCCTGTAACTGTTCTTCTGCTCCGCAAAGGTCACATTTACCAAATGTTCCTGTTGTTTTGCTTTCGGTAGCCTCGTCATAGGCTTTTTTAGCGTTCTCAAGACAACCGCCACAAAGACCTTTCCATACACCTTCAGGATAGGAGTTCTCGAACTTTGGTGAGAACACTTTTACCGGGCATACTGTTGGAATTGCTACTCCGCAAAGATCACAATCTGCCATTTCACATTCCCCCTGGGATCAAAACGTTTGCGGCTTCCATTGCCATGTTCACAAATGGTTCCGGCCAGAGACCAATTGCCAGTACACCTGCAACAGCGAGGAGCAGTGCAACGACATATGGTGCTGGTTCTGAGATCCTCTCACCCTCTGCTGGCATAGCATACATGTATCTGACAACTCTCGCGTAGTAATACAGTGAAACTGCACTGTTAAGAATAGCGATCACTGCAAGCCAGACAAGTCCTGATTCAATCGTTGATGAGAACAGGACAAATTTGCTCATGAAACCTGCTGTTGGTGGGATACCGGCCAATGCCAATACAAAGACGGTCAGACAGAGTGCGGTTATAGGCATTCTCTTACCAAGACCTTTGAAGCTGTCAAGATGGTCAGCTTTCAGTATATCCTTGTTCTCTGATGTTGCCATGTAGACCACAGCAGCTGTTGCAATGAAAGCTCCTGCTTTCATAAAGCCGTGTGACAGTGCATAGAGTATACCACCGGTCAATGCCATTGGGGTCATGACCACAAATGCCATTGAAATGTATCCTGCCTGAGCAAGGGATGAGTATGCAAGCATGCGCTTTACACTGGTCTGGGACAGAGCCACGATGTTACCGTAGGTCATTGTGATAACTGCAAGGATAGCAAATGCCATCTGCCAGTCTGCCTGAAGGGCTATCAGACCTGTGATAAAGACCTTGAAAGCTGCAACAAAACCCATCTTCTTGGAACCGGCTGCCAGAAGTGCAGATACCACGGAAGGTGCACCCTGATATGTGTCAGGTGCCCACATGTGGAATGGTACAAGTGCGATCTTGAAACCAAATCCTGCGATCAGCAGTACGAGGGAAAGAATTCCCATTGGACTGCTTGCCAGCAGGCCGATGTTCTGGGCAACTTCAGGAATGTTAGTGGTTCCTGTTGCACCGTAAACATATCCGATACCGAGCAGCAGCAGAGCAGCTGAAAGGGATCCGATCATGAAGTACTTCATTGCGGCTTCAATGGATGCAGGGTTCTTCTTCTCGAAACCTGCAAGAGCGTATGTTGCAAGACTTGCAAGCTCGAATGCAACGAAGAGTACCATGAGATCGTTTGCTGATGCTACCATCATCATACCGATGGTTGCGAAGAGCACAAGTACATAGTACTCATCAGCGTGATCGTTACCATCAGTATATTTGATGGATGCTATGGACACGAGTATCGCAACTGTAAGGAACACGAGCTTGAAGAACTGTGATAGTGCATCAATGCTCAGTGAGTTCGAGAACATGACTGCAGTTGTGCCAAAGCTGTTGAGTGTCAACACAAAGGCAACAAGACAACCAAGTGTTGCTATGTATCCGAGTATTTTCTTAGAGTGAGCTGAAAGGAACAATCCTAACAGCAGTACAGTAAGTCCTGTTACCAGGAGCGTTATTTCAGGTGCGAGTAACATTAGATCTGCCATAATCTCACACCCCCATTACAGCCATAAGGCTGACGATCTTTTCTGAATTCGTTATCATCATATCCAGCACCGGACTTGGGTACAGTCCAAAGTACAGTATAAGCAGGGCGATGATTCCCATGGACAGGGTCTGGTAGGACGAAATGTCCACGATCTCACCAAGCTTCTCATTGAAAGTGCCGAACATTGCCCTTTGCAATGCCCACAGGTGATATGCCGCTGTTATCACGATAGCCAGCAGTGCAATGATCACATAGATTGGCACATTAATGAAACTGAATGTCAGCACAAGGAACTCTGCAATGAAGCCGGTAAGTCCTGGCAAACCAAGTGATGCCATGAAACCGAGTACCATGATCACTGTGAGCTTTGGCATCTTCTGTGCCAGACCTCCGAGATTGTTGATGATCCTCGTACCTGTTGCAGTCTGGATCACTCCGCATGACATGAACATAATGCTCATGATCAAACCGTGTGAGAACTGCTGGAACATTGCACCGGATACTGAGAGGCTCACAAGACCAGCGCAACCAAGGGTAACGTATCCCATGTGGCTTATACTGGAGTATGCGATCATTCTCTTCAGGTCCTTCTGTGCAAGTGCAAGGAATGCACCATAGAGGATGCTCACTGCACCAAGAGCTCCCATGATCGTGATCATAAGGCTTGGAGTTGCTGTGAATGGTAACATTGGAAGCATTACCCTGAACAGACCATATCCACCGATCTTGAGCAGTATGAAAAGCACACTGCCTGCGGTTGGTGCCTCGGAATATGCATCCGGTAACCAGGAATGGAATGGAACTACAGGAAGCTTTACAATGAATCCAAAGAGCAGTGCAAGGAATATTGCATCTCTGAGAATTCCGGATTCAAAGAACTGGAACTGGCTGATCAGGTGATCAATGCCCATGTTCGGAGAACCGGTAAGTGCCCATGCGTTGAAGTATAGTCCAAAGATACCCAAAAGCATCACAAGGGATGCAACGTGGGTGTAGATGAAGAACTTAATACCTGCATGCTTCTTGTTGGAGCCACCCCAGATGTTCACCATGAAGAACAATGGTACGAGGGTAAGTTCCCAGAATATGTAGAATACGAAGAAGTCAAGTGATACGAAAACACCAATGACTGCTCCCTGCATTGCAAGCATCAGACCATAGAATCTGTTAGAAGCTGATCTGACATCATCCCATGTATAAATGATCAACAGTGGGATCACTATAGCATTGAGCAGTATAAGAGGCATGGAAACGCCATCAACACCAAGGTGATAGCTGATACCCAGAGATGGGATCCAGTTTGCCATTTCCTCGAACTGCATAGCTGCGGTCGTACTGTCGAATGAGAAATACATGTAGAGGGTCAGGACCAGCGTGATGAGAGTACCCACTAAAGCGGATATCCTTGCCTGTTCCTTTGTTTTTGTTAAGAATGTCACGGCTGAGAACAAAATCGGGATCAGCACGATCAAAGATAATATTGGTAACATTAGAAGACCTCCATGACCAACTTGATCAGTATGACCAGTAGTCCTACACCTGCAACAACTGCTGCTGCATAGTGCTGTATGACACCTGTCTGGAATTTCCTCAGGGAGTCACCTGCCTCAATAAGCAAGGTACTGGTACCATTGACAAGCCAATCCAGCATCTTGTCTGAATAGAACCCTGCGAGTGCTAAGCCCTCATAGATTATCTTTATAGAGAAGAACTCAACAAAGATCTGGTGCTGATAGTACCTGTTGTAGAGCAACTTGTAAACAGGGTTGTTCCTTGAAACAATGCTGCTCATGTCAACTACTCTCCTGTTATAGATCAGGTAGGCAATGACAAGACCTGCAACTGCAACGATCAGAGGCATCCAGAGAACAAGAAGGGGTTCATGTCCGTGGTGTGCGAGATGGTATCCACCAAGCTCAGCAAGTGCTTCGATATCCAGGTGTACAAAGTTATCTTCAATGAAGTGATAGAACGAAGTCCTTGTCAATGCACCGAAAACCACTGCGAGAATAGCAAGGATCGCCAGAGGCACTGTCATAGATGAAGGGGACTCGTGTCCACCATAATCTGTCCTTGGTTTCCCTGTAAAGGTCATGAAGATCAACCTGAAGATATACAGGGATGTAAGGAATGCTGCTGAGATAGCAAACAGGTATGGCAACCAGTTTCCGGTAGATTCTGCGAAAAGGTATGCACCCTCGATTATCGGGTCCTTACTCAGGAAACCACTGAAACCGAGACTTGTACCAGGAATACCGAAACCTGCTAGCGCAAGTGCTGCAGCTGTCATTGTGGCAAATGTAATAGGCATTACCTTACCGACACCGCCGAGCAGCCTCATGTCATGTGTACCTACAGCGTGGATGACACTTCCTGCACAGAGGAAGAGCAATGCCTTGAAGAATGCGTGGTTGATGAGGTGGAACATTGAAACTCCAACTGCCTCTGCACCGATTACTGCACCCAGACCAAGACCAAGGACCATGTATCCAAGCTGACTTACTGTTGAATAAGCAAGTACTCTCTTCAAATCGTTCATCACGATACCCATTGTAGCTGCGAACAGTGCGGTGAAAGCACCAAGGTATGCAACGACCATTAATGAATCAGGTGCTGCAATGAACATTGGGAAAGTACGTGCTACGAGATAGACACCAGCTGTAACCATTGTTGCTGCGTGGATGAGAGCTGAAACGGTCGTTGGACCTTCCATTGCATCAGGCAGCCACACATGAAGCGGGAACTGACCTGACTTACCAACTGCACCACCGAAGAACAACAGTGTAACAAGTGTCAGATGACTTACTTCCATACCCAATATCGTTGAATTGATAGCAACGAGGTCAGGGATCAGTTTGAACATTTCGTTGAACTGAAGGACATATACCCCTTCCGGAAGATTTCCATTGAATACTGTGAATATGTCTGAAAAGAGCAGGACGATACCTGCAAGGAACATAACATCTCCGACCCTGGTGGTCAGGAATGCTTTCTTTGCTGCGGAAGCTGCTCCAGGTTTGTGGAACCAGAATCCGATAAGCAGGTATGAGCTAAGACCTACAAGCTCCCAGCAGATGAACAGCTGAAGGATGTTGTCTGAAAGGATCAGACCAAGCATAGCTGCTGTGAAGAGAGCGGTCTCTGCAAAGTATCTTGGCTTGGCAGGGTCATGTGACATGTAACCCACAGCATAGATGTGGATAAGCAAGCTCACAAAGCTGACCATTGAAAGCATTACCGCTGCAAGCGGGTCGATCAATATTCCGAGATTGAGTATTGCGAACCAGTGAACTGACTGAGTTACAAAATGCTCAGGGTTCTGCAACAGGCCCACAGTGATAGCTAGTGATATCACACATGAAATGGCTATTGCCACGATCGGAATAATTGCACCGCCAGATGGCAATTTCTTCCCAAGGAAGAATGTAAGCACAAAGGCAAGTGCGGGAAGCAGTGGTATTAAAAATGCAAGGTTTTCCATTGCCATTTTTACCACCTCAGTATGTTAAGTTTATCAACATCGATCATATCTCGCATCCTGTAAATTGACATGAGTATCGCAAATCCGACAGCTGCTTCTGCTGCAGCGATTGCAATAGAGAACAGTGCAAATACCTGTCCTGTCATGTCATCGTTGTAACTTGAGAAGGCGACTAGGTTTATGTTTGCGGAGTTTAACATAAGTTCCACACACATAAGCATCCTGATACCGTTCTTCTGTGACATAAATCCATAGAGACCTATGGAGAACACGATAGCTGAAAGACCAAGATACCAGTTTAATGGGATCATCAGTTATCATCTCCTTTTGCCAAATAGATAGCACCTATCAGTGAGGAAAGTAACACTACTGAAAGGATCTCAAATGGTATCACAAAGTCTGTAAAGATAAGGACACCCAATCCTTTGATGTTACTCGGATCAGCGATATTCTGGGGAAGCTGTTCAACAGTTGTCCATCCTGTACCATAAAGTGAAACCAGTACCACTGCGAGGAACAAGCCTGCAATGATCATCCTTGTAAATGCCTTAAGGATGGTCTCGACTGAAGGAACCTCCATATCCAACAACCTTAAGATCTGTCTCTTTGGGTTGAACTGATGGACAATTGAATCCATGATAGTTGGACGTTCATTAGTCATTGTTCTCACTTCCCATATTCTTCTTAGTCAGCATAACTGCGAAGAGTATCAGAACTCCAATTGCTCCGACATACACAAGGATCTGGACAATACCCAGGAACTGTGCATTGAGCATGATGTATACGATAGCCACTGTGAACATCGAGAGAACGAGTGCAAGTGCTGCACGTACTATGTCCCTTGATACTACTGTCAGGATCGCAAATGAGATCAGCACAAGAGCGACAATAGCAAAAATGGCACCTTCAATTATACCTGTCATTTCACTCACCATTCTCCCCTACCGGAACTTCACGTGCCAGCATGTCCGGAGTATACAGTAATTCCTCATGTGTCCACCTGATCACACCTGTTGTGTAGACCTTTGTGCTTGAAAGAGCACCCTGTGGACATTGATCTATACAGAGACCGCAGAACAGACAGTGACCAATATCAATGGCGGGGAACCATCTTGTCTTTTCACTGTCTGGGCTAACCTTTGCCCTTACGATCTTTATCGCACTGTTAGGACAGGTGTTAGCACAAATACCACAGCCTATACATTTACTTTTATCAAGTTTTTGAAGCCCTCTGAACCTGTCAGGCAACTCGGTGGGTACCTCAGGATACCTTCTGGTAATAGGTGGCTTGTAGATGTTCTTAACCGCTCTAACAATATTTTTCAATACCATGGTATCACACTCCCAGATAAATACCCAAAATTATTGCCCATCCAAGGTTCAATAATGATAAGGGGAGAAGTCTTTTCCAGCTAAGGTCAACAACCTGATCGATCCTGAACCTTGGAACTGCCCATCTTAGCATGATGATTGTCAGGATAACAAGAGCAGACTTCAACAGGAAGTACACTGTTGGAAGGAAAATTCCCAGTATCGTGATATTGGTCAGGGCTGCAGGTAAATTCCAGCCGCCGAGGAACAATAATACAACAAGCATTGAACCAAGGATCAGATGGATATATTCAGCAAAGAAACCAAGACCGAATCTCATACCACTATATTCAGTGATCCAACCTGCTACCAGTTCTTCTTCAGACTCGTTCTGGTCGAACGGAAGACGTCCCATATCGGCCATCAAAGCAACGAAGAAGACAAGGAAACCAAGAGGTTGAAGGAATATGAACCAGATCGGGCTCTGTGCCTGTGCGATCTCAACAATGTTCAGTGAACCTACCATGATAGCTATACTTACCATAGTGATCCCGAGTGGAACCTCGTATCCGATCATTCTTGCAAAGTTCCTGAAAGCACCCAGAAGAGAGTACTTGTTGTTTGAACTGTATGCATACATGAACGCACCGATTATAGCGATCGAAGATACCGCTTCAATGTAAAGAAGACTAATATCCATCTCAGTTGCCACGATCGGGTACTCTACGCCATTAACGACAACAGCACCGAATGGGATCGCAACCAGCATCATGAATACAGATCCCATGAGAGCGATAGGTGCAGAAACGAAAAGCAACCTGTCAGCTTTTGAAGGGATCAGATCTTCTTTGGTCATCAATTTGATAGCATCAGCAACAAGCTGGAACAATCCAAAAGGACCTACATATTTAGGACCAAGCCTGAACTGAATATCACCTGATAGTTTACGCTCGAACCATACAACGACCATTGCACCGCCGAAAACTACGCCGATCATACAGAGGCCAAGTAACGTACGAAGCCAGGGGTTGAATATAATATCAATACTTTCTGCTGACATTGTTATCACCTGTCCGCCTCACTGGTACAACCGTCCATACTACCTGCAATAGCTGCCACATCAGCAACAGTGGTCCCTGTTATGAGTGGAGGCAATGCCTGCATGGTCGGATAGACCGGTCCCCTTATCTTTACACGATGAGGTTTATCTGAGCCATCTGAAACGACATAGAAGCCCATCTCTCCACGTGGATCCTCTACCCTGTGGAACACATCGCCTTCAGGAACCCTCATTACAGGGGTCCTCACGCCATACGGGGAGTCCTCATAGAAGAGAGGTCCGCTTGGCATCTGGTCCAGGCACTGTTCTATAATGTACATGGCCTCTAACATCTCATCGAGCCTTACATCGATACGGGCTGCAATGTCACCATCTGTAGCTGTGCACACCTTGAAATCAAGGTCCTTGTAAACAAGATATGGTTCATCTTTCCTTATATCAAAGGCAACACCTGTTGCACGGAGGGCAGGTCCGGATACACCCAGATCCCTTGCAGTCTTTGCCTCAAGGATACCGACACCGAAACAACGCTGTTTGTAGATCTCATCGTCATTGAACAGTTTTCTGTAGTCAGCGATCTGTTCCCTAAGACCGGCGAAGACGACAGCAGATTTTTCCTTGAATCCTTCAGGAAGATCGCCACGTACACCGCCGTACTTGAGGAACGTGTGTGTAACACGTGCTCCTGTTACTATATCCATCAAAGACAGAATATCTTCCCTTTCCTTGATGGTGTACATGAACATTGATACAAAGCCAATGAACTCACCGAACTCACCCATACCAAGCAGGTGGCTCTGAAGTCTTGAGAGCTCCTCGAGGATGACCCTTATATACTGGGACCTTTCCGGAACTTCGATGTCTGCAAGTTTCTCTACAGCACCAACATATGCTTCTTCGTTGGTCATTGCTGTTAGGTAGCAGATCCTATCAACGATAGGAATACCCTGGAGATACGTCTTGCTCTCTAAAATCTTTTCAATACCCTTGTGAATGAAGCCTAACTCGATCTCAGCATCAACTACAGTTTCTCCTCTGAGCCTCAGGTTCAACCTGAAAGGTCCTGGCTGCATTGGGTGCTGTGGTCCGAGGTGGACTATCATTTCTGATGGGGCTACATTTTCATCCATATTTTAACCTCACACCAAATTTCTGGCAGTCCTGTTCGGGAAGCCTTCATAATCTTTTCTCAAAGGCCAATCCCCTAACAGCTCCTCTGGAAGAACAAGCTGTCTGAGGTCCGGATGGTTGTTGAACTTAACACCGAACAGTTCGTAAGTTTCTCTTTCGTACCAATTAGCATTCCAATAGACAGGAACGATGGACTCGATCTCAGGAGCATCCCTTGGAAGCTTCACCTTAATGGTAAGCAATACAGGATGGTTGTATGAAGCTATGTGATAAACAACCACGATCTCGTTCCTTTTAGGATAATCTATTGCAGTTTCGCTTGAAAGATGGTCAAATGCAAGTTCATCTTTCAGGTACTGACAAACGTCTTTGATCATTTCAGGTTCCAGGTAAGCAGAGATCCTTATGTCGGAATCGACCTTTGCGTCCGTAAGGGAGTCCTGGAACTTGTTGACCAATGAATCAATAATGCTTTTTGCATCCATGATATAACCTCAATAATCCGTTCCATGATCCTTTTTGGCCATGATCTTCTTCTGAAGCTCAAGGAATCCCTGAAGCAGGGCTTCCGGCCTTGGTGGACATCCTGGAATAAAAACGTCTATAGGGAACATTTTGTCAATGTTCTGCACTGTGCTGTAGGATTCATAGAAAGGACCGCCACTAATAGAGCAGTCACCCATGCATATTACCCACTTTGGTGCAGCCATCTGTCCCCACAGTTTCTGAAGTGCAGGAAGGTATTTCCTTGTCACGTATCCACTGATGATCATGACATCTGCGTGCCTTGGGGAATTACGTGGGATGATACCGAACCTGTCAGTATCATAGTGAGCACAACCTGTAGCGATCATTTCCACACCACAGCAACCCATTGGCTGAGTCATGAACCATAGGGAGTTCTTTCTACCCCAGTTTATTACATCCTGTGCTTTTGTCTTTTTCAAGAAATCATTAATAGCCATGGAAGTGGTGGTAATAACACCTGGAATCTCTTCCACGTACTCCTCCTGATCCTCGACCGTTACATTATCGTTTAATTCATCCATTTCAGAGCACCCTTCTTCCATAAGTAGGCATATCCAAACAACATAACGAAAATGAAGATCAACATCTCAACGATCGCCGTTACCATATCGACACCATTGCCTATGTAAACCATAGCCCATGGATAAAGGAAAAGAACTTCGATATCGAACACAACGAATGCGATCGCATAAAGATAATACTCAACATTGAACTGTATTCGCGCATCTCCTAACGGATCGGAACCACATTCATAGGTCGCATATTTATTAGGTGATTTGCTTCTGGGGCTTAGCAACTTGACCATGGCCATTGTTGCAGGTGGCATCAGAAGCGAAACAACAAGAAACACAGCAACCGGAATGTAACTATTGATAATATTGCTACTATCGATTATTACTGACATGATGAATCACCTGATGATTACTAATCGTAGATATTACAATCGTAGATATAGTATTCTCTATATAACTATTTCCAAAAAAGAGTCATTCATGATAAAACATGACTATATATTTGCATCAAAACCATACAGAATTAAAATATAAAAGGAGTTGTTTGCGTTTATATTTTGAATAAAATGAAGATTCCTCTATCAAATAATAGAAGATATAAACAAAATAATTAAAAAATAGTAATTAAAATAAGAATGCTGAGAAGCAGGTAATGACCTGCCCTCTCGATTGTCAGACCAGTTTTGGCGAGAAATATTTCTTAATCATGGCACCACAGTTCGAACAGGAGATAACGAGCCATTCCCCAACTTCTTCCGATTCATACTTGTCAAAGATGGATGAGCCGCAACTGGGGCACATATAATGCTCCTTAAAGTAGTAATGATAGAACTGAGGAGTCTTCTCAAGCCAGTCAAGAACTTCATGCATGCGCTCAAAATAACGCTGTTTTGAAGGTGTCTTGCTCTCTTGAATAGCATCATCAGCACGCTCACTGACATCTTTTGTATACTTCTGGGATTTAGAGGTTATCTTCTTGTAATCGCTTACATAACGGGTAGTATTGTCCAGATAGTGCAGATATCCCTCATGTGCTTTTGGCTTTGAAGCATCCTGCACGGTCTTCATGAAATACTCGCCCATTACATCTTCCATAATATCTGCACATGCAGTACAGATATTATAGCCCTCATATTGCTTATAGTCCTGATCTTCTCCGCAGATCACGCATTTTTCCATATAGGATACCCCCTGCAGCTCTTCTTATTTGACCAGGACAGGCTTCATAGCTTCCCTTGTGAACATGATAGGGAAGATGTTAAGCACACCTAGCAGGTCTCCTGCCCGGACCTTTCCGGTCTCTTGTCCGAAAGCATAAACATATTTGATAGTTCGTGGCTTCTCCACAAGACAATTACCTTCCTTGGAAGATACCTTCAGGACAGAAGCTACCGCATGGTAAGTAAAAGCACACGGAATTGCAAGAGTGTCCGCATCTAATATGACCTCCTGTATAGCGATCTTTTTGTATTCGCCAGCGCGAAGTTCCACATCCTCATCAGCGATCATCATCCCCCACTTTGCACGGGTGGCGATCGTGAATTCATAGGGTGCGGCCTTGAACTTCTTTGAAATCAATTCACCGTCTTTACGAGCTACTACTTGTATCGTTTCCGTGGACATAAAATCACCATAATAGATGTTGGCATTTTAGTATAAATAGATTGTCATTATTGTTAATGAACAATTTAGAGTTGACACTCCCGGAACTTTAATGATAACTTCCACCCCCAAGTACCCAAAATAATAATTATAAGATACTATGGCATTTCAATATTAATAATTACTTCAAGACTACCATATAGAAAAGAGCAGGGTCAAAAATGAAGCTTCAATTAATTACTGACACATGAATTGAACAAAATCCTTTTGAGTATTGAAGGACTTAGAAGGACAAAACTCGAGGGAAATTAATGAAAGTCAATGAAAACTGTGTTGGATGTGGCCAGTGCACTGCATTTTGTAGAAAAGATGCGATCATTGTTAAAAGTAAGGCATATATCACAGATAAATGCGTAGAATGCGGGATATGTGCAACATACTGCCCCATGAAAGCTATCGAGGTAGCGGAATGAAGGTCATAGTAATAGGCGCGGGACTTGGCGGTTTGCTAAGCGCGGCTAAATTATCAGGATCAGGATATGAGGTTGAGGTATTCGAACGCTTGCCCATGACAGGAGGCAGGTTCACCAATATTGATATCAAAGGTTACCAATTGACCACAGGCGCACTCCACATGATACCACATGGTCCAACCGGACCGTTGGCACAACTCCTCGAGGAAGTGGGTGCAGATGTCATCATCGAGCGCGATGAAGGAATGGCATTCATGCGCATCTTCGAAGATATTGAGAACAACATTTATGAAGATGTGCCTTTTGGAAAGTTCGGAAAGACATTCTCACTCTGGAACAGGATCAAGCTTGCGCTTTTCATGATAACTACCAGAAAAAATCCCCCAAAGGACTGTTCCTTTGCAGAATGGCTATCCAGGAACTTTGATACACCTCTTGCATATCAAATGGCAGATTCCTTCTGCGGTTGGGCCCTTAGCCTGAAAGCAGCTGATGTTCCTGCAGAAGAAGTATTTGAAATATTTGAGAACCTGTACCGCTACGGTGGCCCCGGAGTACCTATCGGAGGTTGTAAAGCTGTCACTGATGCACTGGCGGATGTCGTCAGGAGCAACGGTGGAACCATGTACACCGATAAAGAGGTATCAGAGATCATCATCAAAGATGGAAAAGCTTCAGGCGTCATTATAGATGGTCAAAAATATCCGGCAGACCTTGTGATCAGCAATATAGGACATAATTTTACACATGATCTTTGCAAAGATGTGGATATCAGCGAGGAACACCAGCAGTACCTGGACAGGATAAAAGTAACAAAGCCTTCTGCAGGAGTTAAGATCTGCCTTGCTGCAAATGAGCCGCTGATCGGACATGGAGGTGTTCTGTTCACACCCTCGGCCAGACTTGTAAATGGTATTAACGAGGTGACCAACATCGATCCGGATCTGGCACCACAAGGTAAACACCTTGTTATGGCCCACCAGACAACCCAATGGGAAAGGACCCCTTATCTTGAGGATGAGATCGACCTGGGTATCAAGGATCTCGAAGAGATCTTTGCAGGCAAGGACTTCGAAGTGCTCCTTACACAATCATATTATAACGGTTGGCCCGTCAACAGGTCATCATCAGGTTCAGACATCGGCAATACAACACCCATAGAAGGGCTGTATGTAGTGGGCGATGGTGCAAAAGGCAAGGGCGGCATTGAAGTTGAAGGCGTAGCCCTTGGTGTTAGGAACACCATGAAACTCATTCTGGACAATTAAAAACTGACAAAAACTCTTTTTGATGGCGGTTTATTGTCCGTCATCAATATTTACCCCCTATATTCAGAAGTGGACCTGTCCCCCACCAACAATTATTTCTTTTTAGCAGAATTTCCAAACCTTTGAGCCACTTTGCCCCTTCAGGTCTGATCTGCATCACAACTGTATCTTCGATTAAACTTATGTACTAATTCCTTCATTCATTCACCAATTATGCCCGAATTTGTGACCTTCTCACGCAATGTTTTCATTCCTGTTACGAACATTTGCAGGAACCGTTGCGGATACTGCACCTTCAGGCGCGATCCGGACCATCCGGAAGCCCGCCTCATGAGTGTAGAGGAGATAATACCGATCCTGAAAAATGGAAAAGAAGCAGGATGTACTGAAGCGCTTTTTGTTTTTGGAGAATATACCGAAGAGGTTCCCGAATACAGAGAGAAGCTCAAAAAGATGGGGTATTCCAGCACCATCGAGTATGTCACTGAACTTTGTGAACTTGCCATCGAGATAGGACTACTGCCGCATACCAATGCAGGCATCCTCAATCGCCGTGAACTAGAGATGCTAAAACCACTCAACGTTAGTATGGGCCTTATGCTGGAAACCACTGCAGAACTGAAAGCCCACTGCGAATCTCCCGGAAAGGCTCCTTCAAAGAGGATCGAGATGATACGTACTGCCGGTGAACTGCGGATACCTTTCACAACAGGTATACTGGTAGGCATCGGAGAAAGCATAGAGGACAGGAAGCATTCTCTGGAAACCATCGCATCCATCCATAAAGAGTTCGGACATATCCAGGAAGTTATAATTCAGAACTTTATGCCTAAACCGGATACCCCCATGGCCGATCATGCTCCACCTACAAAGGAAGAGATGATCCAGACAGTCTCCCTTGCAAGGGAAATACTCCCGGATGATGTCGCAGTTCAGGTCGCACCAAACCTTATCAAGCCCCATATACTGATACAATATGGAGCTACCGACCTTGGAGGAATATCACCTACCACCATCGACTGGATCAATCCCGAAGCTGAATGGCCAAGTGTGGTCGATCTTCAGCAGATGACAGGAGAAATACCCCTGAAAGAAAGATTACCGATCTATCCACAGCATATTAAGGAAGGATGGTACAGCAGCAACCTTTCCAAGCTGATAGAAACACTTACCGATAAAAACGGATTCAAGAGGAAACAGCAATGATCCCTGAAGATATCGTAGAAAGAGCATACCAGGGCACCACGACCAAAGAAGATGCTCTTAAACTACTGGAAGTGAAACCCTTTGAACTATATGCACTGGCAGACCAGCTAAGATATGAGGCAGTTGGAGATAACGTTACCTATGTTGTCAACCGCAACATCAATTTCACAGACAAATGTATCGGAACATGCGGATTCTGTGCATTCAAGAATAAAAAAGGATACGTGCTCTCACCTGAACAGATCAGGGAAAAAATTGATGAGGCAGTTGCAGCAGGTGCTACAGAGCTGTGCATTCAGGGAGGATTGATGCAGGATGTAAAACTCGACCTGTATCTGGACATTCTCAGGGCAGTAAAAGAAGACCACCACCATATTCATACTCACTGTTTCTCACCAATGGAAGTTTACCATGCTGCCACTTCCAGTGGCCTGACAATTGAAGAAACTCTTGCTGAACTTAAGAAGAATGGATTGAACACCATGCCCGGGACCGCTGCAGAGATACTGGCAGACCGGGTACGCGATATCATCTGTCCTGAAAAGATCACGAAACAGCAGTGGGTAGATATAGTAACATCCGCGCATCAGGCAGGGATCCCCACAACTGCCACGATGATGTACGGACATGTGGAAACATGGGAAGAACGCATTGATCATATACTCACCATCCGTGACATCCAGAAAAAGACCAGGGGTTTCACAGAGTTCGTGCCACTGCCTTTCATGCCCTACAACAACAGGATAGGGGACGAGATGCTTAAAAGTGGTCAGTTCATGACAACAGGAACAGAAGACCTGAAAGTCTATTCGCTGGCACGTATTTTACTCAATACACATATAGAGAATATTCAGGTAAGCTGGGTAAAGCTTGGAAAGAAGCTTGCACAGGTCGCGCTTTTATGCGGCGGGAATGATCTTGGAGGTACACTAAT
The DNA here is from genome assembly GCF_900111645.1 of Methanococcoides vulcani. Classification (GTDB taxonomy): domain Archaea; phylum Halobacteriota; class Methanosarcinia; order Methanosarcinales; family Methanosarcinaceae; genus Methanococcoides; species Methanococcoides vulcani. The sequence continues at coordinate 293,806 of NZ_FOHQ01000001.1, read as the reverse complement.
GGAAGAAAGTATCTCAAGATCAGCAGGAGCAGCTAATGGGGAAGTCATCACAGTGGAAGAACTGGAATGGATCATCAGGGCTGCAGAAAGAACGCCGGTTCAGAGAGACACACTTTACAGGAGCATATTATAATGACCATTCCCGAAGATATCATTGAACGGGCATACAAGGGAAACGCAACAAAGGAAGATGCACTTGCACTTCTGAATGTTAACCCCTTCGAGCTTTACGCACTCGCAGATGACCTGCGCAAAGAGGCAGTTGGCGATACAGTGACCTATGTCACAAACAGGAATATCTACATCACCAACATGTGCAAAGGAAACTGCGGATTCTGTGCTTTCAGGGAAGGAGAAGGATACATACTGACCATTGAAGAGATGCTCGAGCAGGTCGGCCAGGCAGAAAAAGCCGGTGCTGTTGAGATCTGCATCCAGGGCGGTTACCTTCCACAACTTGACCTTGAATTCTACAATGATATCGTAAAGAGCATACACACCACTTATCCAGATATGACCATACATGGATTCTCACCAATGGAGATCCACTATGCTTCATCCATTTCAAAAACACCTCTTGAGGAAGCTTTTGCAGAACTGAAAAGGAACGGGCTGGGCACACTGACCGGAACATCTGCAGAGATACTTTCAGACCGTGTACGAAAGATCATCTGTGATGATAAGATCACAACCAACCAGTGGATAGAGACCATTAAGGCATCTCACCGAGTTGGACTGCGTACCAATGCCACCATTATGTACGGTCATGTGGAAACATGGGAAGAACGGTTCGACCACATACTGACAGTGCGCAATATACAGGAAGAGACCGGAGCGTTCACCGAACTGATAACAATGCCTTTCATGCCTTACAACAACCGTGTTGGCGAGGAGATGCTGAGTTCAGGGAAGTTCATGACCACTGGAATGGATGACCTCAAACTCATAGCAATTGCAAGAGTACTGCTCAACAACCACGTGGACAACCTTCAGGCATGCTGGGTCAAGCTCGGTAAGAAACTTGCACAGGTAGCTTTATCCTGTGGGGCAAATGATCTCGGAGGCACTCTTATGGAAGACCAGATCACCCTGGCATCCGGAGGAGCGAACGGGGAATACTTATCACCGGAAGAGCTGGAATGGATCATCACAAGTGAAGGCCGCAAGCCGATGAGAAGGAATGCATTATACGAGGAGATCTAATATGCGGGCAGTGATCCCATATAAAAAAGAGAATGCCAAATCAAGGCTATCTCCGGTACTTTCACAGACAGAGCGTGAGGAATTCGTCGAACTCATGCTAAGGGATGTGGTCAGCTCATTATGCTCCGCAGGGATCAAAGAAATAGACATCCTTACCACCTCCCGTGAAGGAGTGCCCGACGATCTAGATTTGGATCTTATTGTAACCGATCCCGGGCTTAATGCATCTATCAACTCATACCTTCAAAATGTCGATGAGCCAACCATGATCATCATGGCAGATCTGCCCCTTGTCAGAAGCAGTCACATCAAAAAGATAATATCATACCCCGAAGACGTTGTCATTGTTCCCGGAAAAGGTGGCGGTACGAACATACTGTTCATCCGGCAACCAAAGGAATTTACCGTTAAATACCATGGATGCAGTTTTATAAGCCATTATGAGATCACAGAAGACCTTGGGAAGAGCATACGGATCTTTGATTCATTCCTTGCAAGTATCGATATCGATGAACCTCATGATATTGTAGAGTTACTCTTATACGGAAATGGTCTTTCAAAGGAATATGCTGAAAAAAGATTTTGTGCCGAGACCGGAAAAGGGCGCGTGAAGATATCACCACTTTCAAAGCTTTCCGGTTTCATCTGAGATCCACTGGAGATACTTTTTCTCACCAGTGACCTCCCATGAAATTATGCATGGAAGATCATAGCTGTGAAGCGATACAACAGTTTCTTTTAATTCCTTGAATCTTTCAGAGGTCGTTTTCAATATAAGTGCAACCTCATTATCCTCCACCATCTCATCATTCCACATATAGATGGAATTTATTGGATGGATATTAGCACATGCGGCAAGCCGCCTTGACACCAGCTCTTTTCCAAGCATGCGCGCTTCGTCCATACTTCCGGCTGTAATGTAAACTATAATATGTTGCATAATACAAAATATTGGCAGAGAACATATCTAGATATCGTCTGTTCATCTGCAGATCCCATATGGTATCGGGCATGAGGTCATCAACAGACATCAATACGAACGAAAATATGCTAATTAAGTAATACATATTAGTACAGCTATCCGAAAAAGGCATATTCTTTTCTTTGTTTTAGCTTGCCATGAATAATCACATATAAGAATATCCATAAGCCAGTGAGCAACTCACGAAACCTATATTATTATCAAAGTAATAATGGTACATCACATCTGACTATCGGTGATAATGAATGAGCATCATTGTAAATAAATATAAATGTGGGTACTGCGGTGCATGTGTGGGCGTCTGCCCAACTGGAGCATTAGAGCTCATCGAAACATGGATAGAAGTAGACAGTAAAAAATGTACTGGATGTGGCATATGCCAGAAGATATGCCCGCTTGGAGCTATCGAGGTGGACAGATGAAAAAGGAATATGATCTTATTGTAATCGGCGCCGGTCCCGGAGGATCCATTGCTGCTAAAACAGCTGCAAAGGAAGGACTTGACGTACTTCTAATAGAGAAAAGACAGGAGATAGGAGATCCGATCAGATGTGCTGAAGGTGTGGGTAAATACAACCTGAAACAACATATCGAGCCCGATCCCAGATGGATATGTGCTGATCTGAAAGGCTCATGTATCTTTTCGCCGGATGGAACTGAGATCGAAATGGCAGAGGAGATCGCCGGCGGAGAGGTTGGATATGTACTTGAACGAAAGATATTCGACCGGGCACTTGCAAATGAAAGTGCTATTGCCGGGGCAGAAGTGATGGTTAAGACCAGGGCCACTGACCTTATAATTGAGAATGAGACCGTCTGCGGTATCAAGCTCATGCATATGGGTGAAGAATATGAAGTGCGCTCAAAGATCGTCATCGGTGCTGACGGAATGGAATCAAAGGTCGGGCGCTGGGCAGGTATCGACACATCGGTAAAGCCCGCAGACATAGAAACATGTGCACAATATCTGGTATCCAATGCAAATATCGACCAGGAATTCTGTTATTTCTACCTTGGAAATGAGATCGCACCTGCAGGATATATATGGTTGTTCCCAAAAGGTGGCAACAAAGCCAATGTTGGAATTGGAATACTGGGTAGTAAATCCGGTGAAAATAGACCTATTGATCTTTTGAATGAATTTATTGAAAAGAACATGCCTGACGCAAAGATCATCGAGATGGTCGTCGGAGGAGTTCCGGTATCAGGTACCATAGACAGGACTATCGCCAATGGCCTTATGCTCGTCGGCGATGCTGCCCGACAGTCCGACCCTATCACCGGCGGAGGCATCATTAATGCCATGGATGCGGGAAAGATCGCCGGAGAGGTTGCTGTAAAAGCAATAAGGAAAGGAGATAATTCTACAACGACCTTGCAGGAATACGAAGACCTCTGGAGAGAAACAATTGGCAGGGAGATCGACAACAGCCTGATAGTCAAGGAGACGTTTGTCAATTTCACAGATGAGGATCTGAACTCACTTGCTAACTCACTCAAGAACGTTAATTTCACAAGCATGAGCCTTCTGGACCTCTTACTTGCTCTTTTCAAAGCAAACAAAAAACTTCTCTGGAACCTCAGGGGACTCTTTAAGGACATTGTTAAGAACGACGTTGACTTTAAATATAGATCCTGATCATATTATTCTTGTTCCATCCTGAAAACGAATGGAACAAAATCTTATTTTAAATTATCTTCTCCAGAACTCCGGAGTAAGCATAACTATAACAGTGAACACTTCAAGTCTGCCTATCCACATATTGGCGATCAGCACTAGCTTTCCAATAGCAGGAACAGTACTGAAGTTTGCCATTGGCCCTACCATATTAAAGCCTGGACCGATATTGCCAAGAGTTGCTATGGATGCTGTGACGGAACTGGTAAGGTCCATTCCAAATATGGAAAGGATAGCTGAACTTATCAAAAAGATAAGGAAATAGATCACCACAAATGAGATTATCGCATGCATGATGTCAACTGGAACGCTCTTTCCGTTAAATTTGATAGGCCTCACAGCTTTAGGGTGAATAGCTTTGAAAAGCTCACTACGTGCGTATTTCAGCAAAAGGAGAAGACGTACGACCTTTATGCCACCTGCAGTAGAACCAGCACAGCCACCAATGAACATCATCGCCAGTAAGACGACCTTTCCCGAATCGGCCCACAGGTTGAAGTCAGTGGTCGCATACCCTGTTGTCGTCAGTATAGAGACAACCTGGAAAACAGCATACCTGAAAGATGTGGGGATAGAATCGGGCGTGTCCCTCCAGAGGATCAATGTCAGAAGCACCGTCGCAAGACCTACGATCACAAAATAGAACTTGAACTCATTGTCCTTTAGAAGGCTTTTTTTATCAGAATATAAGGTCTTGTAATGCAGGGCAAAGTTCGCACCTGCAATGAACATAAAAAGCGTGATGATACCTTCGATGAGAGGACTGTTAAAAGCTGCAACACTGTCTGCATAAGGTGAAAAACCTCCACAAGCCATCGTGGTAAAAGTATGCATACAGGCATCATAGAAGGACATACCTGCAATGAGCAGTAGAAGAAGCTCCACTACGGAAATAGATACGTAGACAGCCCAGAGTATCTTTGCGGTTTCCCTTATCCTTGGCTTTAGCTGGTCCTCCTTGGGACCCGGGGCCTCAGCACGGAACATCTGACGCCCTGCAACTCCCAGCTTTGGGAGAATTGCAATGAACAACATGATAATCCCCATGCCACCAATCCATTGGGTCATACTTCGCCAGAACAGAAGACTTCTTGAATGGGTTTCAATATCTACGAAGACCGTTGCCCCGGTCGTTGTAAAACCTGACATTGACTCGAACAGGGCATTAAGAAACGTTACTCCGTCGAACATATACGGAATAGAACCAAAGAGTGCTGCGGCAAACCATCCAAAAGCAACTATAGCAAAGCCTTCACGTTTCTCCCATTCCCTTTCATCTGATGAGGAATACCTAAATGAAAGTATAGATCCAACGATCGTAGTAAATGAAAACGCGACTGCAAAAGGATATGGAGATTCACCATAATAGAGGGCAACTCCCAGAGGGACCAGCATCATCGGGCCAAGAAAACGAAGAAGTGAGCCCAATACGCTAAATACGATCCCGAAGTTCATCAAAACACGCCTATTTTAAGTTACTTGAACAATCTTTCGACATCCTGATGTGCAGAAGGCAATGAGAATATGAGCACACGGTCGCCTTCCTTGATAATATAGTTACCGCGAGGTACGAAAGTATCGCCTTTATGGACCACCATGCTGACAAGTGCACCTTCAGGGAACTTGACGTTCTTCAAAGGTTTTCCAACTACCTTTGACTTGCTTGATGCAGTATATTCAATGATCTCCGCCTTTTCGCCCTCGATCATGGTCAGGGCTTCAATGCCTGTACCCATGGTCAGTTTCAATACTTCATTAATGGTAGCTTTCCTTGGACTTACAGCACGGTCCACACCTACAAGTTCGAACAGTGGAACATAATCAAGATGATCAGCACGTACAACGACCTTTTTGGCACCAAGCTGCTTTGCAAGCAGAGCACATAACAGGTTCTTTTCATCACTGTCCGTCACAGAGATAACGACATCCATATCCTGGACACCTTCTTCTTTGAGAAGGTTGATGTCCGTCCCATTGCCTTTCAGAACAAGTACTTTTGGAAGTGCTTCAGCAATGAACTCGCATCGGTCCCTGTTCTTTTCGATTATCTTTATAGTGGCATGGCTTTTTTCAATAAGCTTTGCAAGATAGAAACCAACGGTACCTCCACCGATGATCATCACCCTGCTGACGTTTTCCTCATGGCCTGCAAAGAGGCTTCCTACATTGGCCATGGCATCAGATTTTCCAATGACAACAACATGATCAGCACTATGTATCACATCGTCCCCATGAGGAATAATAATGTCTGATTGCCTGTAAATAGCACTAACTATGCAGCAATCAGAAAGATCCAGGTCCTTCATATTCTTGTCCACAAGATCGCTGTCCTCAGATACAACGAATTCCATCATCTTGATCTTGCCATCTGCAAAGACCTCAGCATCAATAGCCGAGGGGATAGAAAGGATCTCGGCAACCTCTGAAGCGAGGGAGAGTTCCGGACAGATCATGACATCAATACCTATCTGTGTGCGAGTTGCAATCGGCCTGTCAATATAATCTGGATTTGTGACCCTTGACATTGTTTTGAACGGTCTGTAAGAAGGAGCCAGCAGTTTGGCTGCTGTACATGCAACAATGTTCACTTCATCTGAACCGGTCACAGCAACAAGGAGATCAGCATCGTTGATCACCTGACCTAATATGGATATATTAGCACCATTCCCATGAATGACCTGTACATCGAGCTCATCTGCACGTGCACATGCATCCTCATCATTATCAATGACGATAACATCATTGTTGAGATAAAGGGAACTTGCTATATGATACCCTACCTCACCGGCTCCGACGATTATGATTTTCATAAAGATCACACTAACCTATGAAAATAAATTGGAAGTATAAGATATGGTTAATACCCGGTATCAGTGTTAAAGTTTACTCCACATAAATGACGACCGATATAAAAATAAGAAATGTCCCCGCCCTGTTATCAGGAGTCAACAGGACCGGGAATAGTATTAGAAATAGCAGTTTCAAAAGCGTCTTTCATCTTGTCAAAGAATCCTTTGCCACCTTTTGATCCTTTGGACTTACTACCACTGAGCTTATCGAGCTCTTCCAGCAGATCTTTCTGTTTATCAGTGAGGTTTGTAGGTGTCTCAACAACGACCTTCACAAGCTGGTCACCCTGGCCATGTCCATGAAGATGTGGCATTCCCTTGCCTTTCATACGTAGTATTGAATGTGTCTGGGTTCCTGCTTTGACCTTCATCTTGACCTTGCCATGAAGCGTCGGGACCATTACTTCAGAGCCAAGAGCTGCCTGAGAGAACGTAATAGGGACCTCATAGACAATATCATCACCTATGCGATCGAACTTCTCATGAGGTTTTATATGGATCACAACATAAAGGTCACCCGATGGTGCACCCGGACTTCCTGCTTCACCCTCCCCGCTGATCTTCAGACGCAGACCGGTATCAGCACCTTTTGGAACTCTTACTTCGATCTTGCGTACTTTCTTCTGCTTACCTGAACCTTTACAGACAGGACACGGAGATTCGATGATCTGACCCCTACCGTGACAATTGTCACATGTAGTAGTAGTCATGAAGTTACCAAGTGGGGTTCTTCGTGAATGGGTCATCTGACCGCTGCCACGACATTTCGGACAGGTGGTCGGACTTGTGCCCTCCTTCGCACCCGTACCTCCACAGGTCTCACAGTTCTCTGCTCTTGGAACATTGATCTTCACCTGTTCACCGAAAGCAGCCTGCTCCAGAGTTACGGCCAAGTCATATCTAAGATCAGAGCCCCTTGTCGGACCCTGCCTGCGACGACCTCCACCGCCAAAGCCACCGAAACCACCAAAGCCGCCTCCGAAGATACTGCCAAAGATATCACCAAGGTCTTCGAAACCGCCAAAATCAGCATTCCTGAAAATATCTTCTGTGCTATATCGACCGTCTATACCCGCATGGCCAAACCGATCATACTGTGATCTTTTCTCATCATCGGACAGCACAGCATAAGCTTCGGATATCTCCTTGAACTTCTCTTCAGCACCATCATCCTTGTTCTTGTCAGGATGGAATTTCATCGCAAGTTTGCGATATGCTTTCTTGATATCAGTCTCAGAGGCATCCTTGGCTACACCAAGTATTTCGTAATAATCACGTGTGGTCGACATTAAATCTCCTTTATGGATAAATTAAAGTGCAGATGGGAAGCATCTGCACCTATACCTTCAAGATATTTATTTGTCTTCGTCGACAACCTCATAGTCCGCATCGACAACAGTTTCATCGGATCCGGAGTCTGAAGTGGATGCCCCTGCATCTTCGGAAGCTTCAGCACCTGCAGCTGCTTCCTGCTGTGCCTTCTCGTACATTGCAGCGGAGACCTTGTAAACAGCTTCCTGTAATGCTTCGGTCTTAGCTTTGATAGCTTCGATATCTTCGCCTTCCAGAGCCTCTTTAAGATCAGCCATAGACTTTTCGATCGTGGCCTTCTGTTCGTCGGTTGCGACATCTCCAGCCTCTTTCAGGGTCTTCTCAGAAGCATTGACAAGAGATTCTGCATTGTTCCTGATCTCTACCTCTTCCTTACGTGCCTTGTCCTCTTCTGCATGGGATTCAGCATCCTTCACCATCTGGTCGATCTCCTCGTCGGACAATCCACCAGGCTTCTGGATAGAGATAGACTGTTCTTTACCGGTACCAAGGTCTTTTGCATTCACATGAAGGATACCATTGGAATCAATGTCAAAGGTCACTTCGATCTGTGGCATTCCCCTTGGTGCAGGTGGTATGCCATCCAGTACAAAACGACCAAGGGTCTTATTAGCAGAAGCAATTCCTCGCTCACCCTGCAGGATGTGGATCTCCACAGATGGCTGGCTGTCTGCAGCAGTTGAGAATATCTGGCTCTTCTTTGTAGGAATGGTAGTATTCCTTTCGATCAGCGGTGTTGCAACGCCTCCAAGGGTTTCGATACCGAGTGAAAGAGGAGTAACATCGAGCAACAGAACATCATGGACCTCTCCACCAAGTACACCTGCCTGAATGGCTGCACCGACTGCAACTGCCTCATCAGGATTGATGTTCTTGTATGGGTCCTTTCCAATGAAATCCTTCACAAGATTATATACCGCAGGGGTTCTGGTAGAACCACCGATAAGAAGCACTCTGTCAATGTCCTTTGGAGTTACTTTTGCATCACTAAGAGCCTGTTTCATGGAAACAAGTGTCTTCTCCACAAGATCTTCGGTCATCTTCTCGAACTGTGCCCTTGTAACATCAATATCAATGTGTTTTGGCTGGCCGTTAGAATCTGCTGTAATGAAAGGCAGGTTCACGTTAGTTGAAGCAACGCCCGAAAGCTCGATCTTTGCCTTCTCAGCAGCATCATTAAGGCGCTGGAGTGCAGCCTTATCATTTGACAGGTCGATACCTTCAGCTTTCTTGAACTCACCGATCAGGAATTCAGTGAGCCTGTGATCAAAGTCATCGCCACCAAGATGTGTGTCTCCACTTGTGGAAAGTACTTCAAAGATACCGTCTCCAAGCTCAAGAACGGATACATCAAAAGTGCCTCCTCCGAGATCGTACACAAGGATCTTGTGGTCGCCTTCCTCTTTGTCAAGACCGTATGCGAGAGATGCAGCTGTAGGTTCGTTGATGATCCTCATTACCTCAAGTCCGGCGATCGTACCGGCATCCTTGGTAGCCTGCCTCTGGGAATCATTGAAGTAAGCAGGTACAGTTATAACAGCCTGTGTGATGGTCTCACCAAGATATGCTTCAGCGTCATCCTTGAGCTTGCGAAGGATCATTGCAGAAACTTCCTGTGGAGTGTAATCCTTATCGTTCAGATTTACTTTATAGTCTCCCTCACCGATGTGACGCTTAATGGAGCTTACACTGTTATCAGGGTTGGCGATCATCTGTCTTTTTGCGACCTGTCCTACAAGCTTTTCCCCTTTCTTGGAAAAACCAACTACTGAAGGAGTGGTCCTTGCGCCCTCTGCATTAGGGACAACGGTAGGTTTTCCGCCTTCGATAACAGCCATACATGAATTAGTAGTTCCAAGATCAATACCTAATATCTTTCCCATGATAATACCTCACTTGTCTTTGATTATTAAATAGTTAATAGCAATTTGGTTTTCTTTATGATATTACTAAAGAGATATACCCCATAATATCAAATGTTAGTTCTCATCCGGATTATCTGCAATTGTTACCATTGCATGACGTATGACCTTCGAGTTCAGTTCATATCCGGGTTTACAGACATCAACAACATGGTTGTCAGGATGTTCTGAGGTCTGGACATGCATCATTGCTTCATGAAGGTGCGGGTCGAATTCTTTACCGGTGCAATCGATCTTTTTCAGGCCTTCCTTTTCAAGTATAGAGACGAATTGTCTGAATACCATCTCAACACCTTCAATAACTGAATTCACGTCATCAGCCTTTTTTGAAGATTCAAGAGCACGCTCAAAGTTATCATATACTTCCAGCATTTCGACCATCATATTCTCCAGAGCGAACTTGCGGAACTCTTCCTTCTCGCGCATGCTTCGCTTTCTGAAGTTCTCGAACTCAGCCCTCTGGCGAACCAGTTGTTCTTTAAGTTCCATGATATCAGAATCCGCAGGAGTGCCATCTTTATTTTGGCCACCGGCCAGGTTTTCCGACAAATCGTCGCCTTTACAGCCAGTACACGAATCCTTCTCTTCTTTAGTTTTAGATTTCTTTCCAGATTTACCTGCCATTGATCACGACTCCGCCATAATTTATCAGCGGTATAACATAACAGCAGATGATTGTTTGAAGTTCTATAAATACGTTACGGTTTTGTGTGCATGCTACACTAAAAAAGAACAGACCAAAAACAAGCTCCAACAAGCGCCTTTGGCCAAAATGGCTCAGGCATATTCTGCCTGCATCTTATAGGAAAGCAATTTGACAAGCAACATGCTTGCTATCATACAGATCGCAAGTGCTGACACCAGCCGATCCCATCCCAATACACTGAGACCGTCCTTCAGGACAAAATCAACGCCTCCAAAGAACGAAAAGATAGAGATGGTAGCTGCAAGTGACACGACACATCCACCGATAAGCGCACCGATCTGGTCGGCACCCCTCTTCTCAAAGAATACCGAACCCACTATGAAAACCACAGCAAAGATCAGCAATATGACAGAAGAAGGCATTGGACTGATGCCGCTAGAAAGAATGTTCATAACTCCAAGAGCCATACCTATCATAAAAATGGACATGGTACCTGAAACAGCAAGCGCCTGTAAAAAAGGATTATCTGAAATTTCCGCATTCATCCTTTGTATCCCTCGCGTTGTAATTTGTATTGCTGATATATATAGTAATTGTCGAGGACACACAATAAATAAAGAATATATTCAGGTCACCATGATCCACAGTAAATAACAAATAAGATGATAGAATCTCACCTTACATGAAAATACTTCTTTCGGAATATGCTGTCAGCACCGGCATGGGTGGAACCTACCTATTAGAAGGTAAAGCAATGCTCCACACCCTGGCATCAAGTTTTTCACGCCTTGGCCATGAGATGATATACACATCGTCCGGACCATCGATAGAATATGGCAGTTCTGTTGCTTCCAGCGAGGACAGTATCAATGAAATTCTGGAGAAACAGGCAAAAGATTGCGATGCAGCCCTTGTGATCGCACCTGAAGAGCTTTTACCCGGGATCACAGCCATAATCGATGATAACACACTGAACCTCGGCTGCTCCTTTGAGTCAGTAACTATTTGCTCGGATAAACTGGAATGTACCAGAAAACTGGAAGCCGCATCAATTGCGATCCCGGGAACTTATTCTGCTGACCAAGCAATACCAAAAGGTAAACGCTGGATCGTTAAGCCAAGATACGGCTGTGCATCAGAAGATACATTCGTATGCCACGACCCGAAATTGGAAGAAGGACAGATCGCAACGGAGTATATCGAAGGAGAACACCTAAGTGTCAGCCTAATCTGTGGAAAGGAGACACTCCCATTAACAGTGAACAAGCAGATGATAGATATCGATCCCGAGAGGGATGCATCTTCTGTTGTTTACTGCGGCTGTACGACGCCATACCCTACCGAAAGGGAGCAGGAGCTTTATGAAACAGCCATCGAGGCAACCAGAATACTTGAATGCAATGGATATACCGGAGTGGACATAATACTGGGAGACAGGCCATATATAATAGACATAAATCCAAGACCCACAACGTCCCTTGTGGGTATTACTAAGATAATGGACAGGGAGATAGCAGAACTTCTGATAGCTAATGCTCTTGGGCAACCACTCCCACAGATAAATATTACAGGAAATTACTCGTTCACCAAAGAGGAATTGATATGAGATATATTGGAATAGACATTGGTGGAGCTAACACAAAGGTCGCCTCCTCTGATGGAGAAATCAAAGAACTGCTCTACATCCCTTTATGGAAGGACACCACACTTCCATCAGCCCTTAAGGACCTATCAAAAAGACTCAAACCCGATGCTCTGGCTGTTGTGATGACAGGAGAACTTGCAGACTGTTTTGCGGACAAGGATGAGGGGGTCAGCTTTATTATGAACGCTGTGAACAACGCTTTCGACTGCAAGATAGAATACGTGAACAACAGTGGACACTTCCAGGACACCACCCGGAACACAAGGGACCTTGCTGCTGCCAATTGGGCTGCATCTGCCCGCCTGATAGGAAAAGAGGTCGGAGATTGCATTTTTGTGGATGTGGGTAGCACCACCAGTGATATAATTCCTATTAAGAACGGCAAACATGTGGCAGGATATACCGATTTTTTCAGGCTGCTTCGCAGTGAGCTGGTATATGCAGGAACCTTGCGCACGAACCTTGCGGCCCTGCTTAAGACCGTAGAACTGAAGGAAGGAACATGTCGCGTCTCTTCCGAACTTTTTGCCACCACTGCTGATGCATACATGCTTCTTGGCGATATAGACAGGGACCTGTTCACATGCGAGACCTCAGATGGTGCCGGCAGGGACAGAATCGACTGCATGCGAAGACTTGCACGTGTCGTATGTGCCGACCTTGCAGAGATCTCTGAAGAAGACCTGCTAATGATAGCAAAAGATGTGAAAGAAACACAGATATCCCTGCTTTGTGAAGCTATATCCACCGTGGCTGAGAAGAACGGTCTTGACACTATTGTCTCCGCCGGACTGGGAGAATTCATGATAGAAGAAGCTGCAATGCGTCTTGGCCTTGATTGCTTCTCCACTTCCGACAAGTGGGGACCGGAGATCTCAAAGGTTTTCCCTGCTTACGCTGCTGCAAAGTTGCTTGAAGAAGAAAATGTGAACTAAGATCCTGCGATAAGAAATGAAAGTAGTCCTTAAGATCGGTGGAAGCCTGATAGAACAAGCCGATGGTCTGTTAAAAGCAGTCACGGAACACATTGCCAGCACAGGAAGCAAAGTAAAGATAGTGGTCGTGCCAGGAGGAGGTATCTTTGCCAATGGCATTAGAGAAGCAAGCAGGACACATTCGATCGGTGATGAGGCTGCCCACTGGATGGCTGTGGCAGCAATGGAACAATATGCATACTTTCTTATGGACAAGAGCGGGGTGCCTTTGATAGATGATACGGATGATGTGCCTGAAGGAATATCCATCCTGCTGCCATACCAATTGCTAAAGACCACTGACGAACTCGAACATTCATGGGATGTCACATCAGACACCATAGCTGCGTGGGCTGCGCATCGAATCGATGCAATACTTGTCAAAGCCACAGATGTTGATGGCGTGCTAAATGAAGGTGAACTTATCGAAGAGATCACTGCTAAAGAACTTGAGAGCATGGGTGAGACATGCACTGACCGGATACTACCACATATATTGGACAAATATGGTATGGACTGTGTCATCGTTAACGGAACCTGTCCTGAAAGAGTGGTTGCTGCTATCGAAGGGAAAATGGTAAGGAGTACACACATCAAGGGGAATATTTAAATTATATACCGCGTATGTACAGAAACCGTTATAGCTTATCGCGACACGAAGCGTTTCGTTCAAGCATTATACATATTTACAGAATCAAAAGGAGTATTACAATGGCAAAAGTTGAACAATGCACATCATGTGGAGTTCGCCTTGTTGAGAAGGGATTCACAAGATTCCCATGCCCAGCATGTGACACCGAGCTTGGAAGATGTACCAAGTGCAGACAACAGAGCAACCCTTACACATGCCCTAAATGCGGCTTTGTAGGACCCTGAGGGACCAATATGGGAGAAGTAGCAGCAACAATGAAGATCATGCCAGCAGGCGTCGAGACCGACCTGGATGACCTGAAGAACAAACTCGAAGCAGCATTGCCAGAAGGTTCATCGATCTATGCATCAGAAACAGAACCAATTGCTTTTGGATTAAAGGCACTTAAGGTAGTAGTTCTTGTAGGCGACCTTGAAGGTGGCACAGAACCTGTAGAAGAAGCTTTTGCAGCTGTCGAGGGTGTCGAGAGCGTGCAGGTTACCGAATTGGGCAGACCTGTATAATCGCAAAGAACTTTTTCTTTCCTCTTTTTTCTTTTTTCTTTTCTTTTGATTTCCCTTAATTTCTAGTAATTTCTTTAAATATCATCACGGGCTCGTAGATCAGGGGGAGATCGTTACGTTCGCAACGTAAAGGCCGCGGGTTCAAATCCCGCCGAGTCCATCTTGGACTAGCATAAAATTTCTGCATTAACAAGTTAATTTTATTTTTTTATTCAATAGCTGTTTTATACTATAGATGTGGCAAATACAATACTTCAGAATTTAAAAAAGTAAAATAATTCACATGAAATGATAACAAAATAAACACATATTGGGCTAAATAATCACAATTTATTTAAAGTTCGTGTTACTTCATGTTTATGAGGATTCATACTAAAAGGAGGATGAAACATGAAGAAAACAATAATTATCGGATCAATTATTGCACTTATCTGCCTTACAGGCCTTTCAAGTGCACATTTTACGATGATATTTCCAAGTGACAGTGAAGATAGTGTATGGGATATCACCCCGGAAGACTACATTGCAGAACTTGGCGATACAAAGACCATCTATGTAATGTGGGGACATCCTTATGAACACATCTCATTTGACATGTCAGACGTACCTGAGATCAAGGTAACAAAACCTGACGGTGCAGTCGAAGTTCTCACTCCGGAAGAAGTCATGATGGACAGCATGGATGAGGAAGGTAACATGGGGACTTTCCTTTCATACAAAGCATCATTCACAGTCGACCAGTATGGCGACACTGTTGTATCAGTCAAGTATAAAGATGCGGACGAAGACATGATCGATTACACCAAAGCAGTAATCCACTGTGGAGAAGAAATGTGGTTCGGCTGGGATTCAATGGTTGACCAGCAGACAGAGATCATCCCATACATGCGCCCATATGGTATGGAAGAAGGATTCGTCTTTGCAGGAAAAGCACTTTACAATGGTGAACCCCTGGCAGACGCCGATGTTGAGGTTGAGATATACCACGACCTTGAAGCAGGAATTGAGATCGTAGAACAAGCAGAAGAACTTTACCCATATGATGCGCCAATGGTATTCACAAGGCTCACAAGATCTAATGCTGACGGAGAGTTCATGTACACTCTCGATGAACCTGGCATCTGGTTCGTTGGTGCTACCATGGAACCTGAAGAAGGACAACCTGTAAGAGGAGTGTTCATAATTCCGGTACTTGAAGAATTCCCTGCAGAAGAGACAGAAATTGCAGTTAGCGAAGAACCTGAAGAAGAAGAAGAAGAAGAAGAAGAAGAAGAAGAAACTACACCAGCCACACCCGGATTTGAATCTGTGTTCGCAGTTGCCGGACTTCTTGCAGCATTGTTTATCGCAGGAAGAAAATTATAAAATTAATCATGGGGATGACTTCCCCATCAATCTTTTTTTATATTTGATTATCAGTCATCCATATTAAATTAGATAAAACACAAAACTCGTTATAACAAATATTACAAAGGAGAAAACAAGTATGCATATATCTGACGGCGTACTATCCCCCGCAGTGATAACTGCAGGTTGGGCAATAACGGTCCTTCTGCTTCTTGCAACCCTCTGGTGGGGCAAAAGGGATGTAGACATCGCCGAGGAGATACCAAAGATCTCTGTCATGACAGGAGCTTTCTTTGTGGCATCTCTGATACATGTATCCATCGGACCTACCAGTGTACACCTTGTGCTCAACGGGCTTCTTGGAGTGGTCCTCGGAACCCTCGCATACCCTGCGATCTTCATTGGTCTTGTCCTTCAGGCGCTATTGTTCCAGCATGGAGGCATAACAAGTATTGGTGTCAACGTCATCAATATGGGCATACCTGCACTGATCGTCTACGGGGTATTCAAAAAAGGGTATTCGACTGGGATCAACCCCTCCATACTTGGCACAATTTGCGGTTCAATGGCAGTACTGATCTCTGCAATAATGCTCGCCATCGTGCTCATATCCACAGGAGAAGAATTCACAGAGGTTGCCTACGCGGCTGCTGCTGCCAACATACCGATAATGATAATCGAAGGAATATTGACAGGATCTGTAGTCACATTCCTCCTGAAGGTCAGGCCTGAACTGCTACCCATCAACAAGGAGAAATAAAAATGGCCAATTATAAGATAATATGGGCACTGGCATTTGCATGTGTTCTTTTAACAGTAATTGCACCTGCTGCGTCCGCACACCGCGTCTATGCACAGGAGCAAGTAACTGAGGTACAAATACGATCATGGTATGGAGGCGGAGACCCAATGCCAAATGCCGACATCAACATTTATGCCATAAAGAACGGCGAGGAAGATCTTTATATCACAGATGTGACCGATGAGGAGGGACTATACTACTTCGAACCAAAACTTGGTGTTGTAGAATATAGAGTAGTGGTCTCCCAAAGCGGACACCAGAAAGAGATCACTTTCAACGTTGCAGGTTCTGAAGGCTCTGGAGAAGAAGCTGAACTCCCACTCTCAGCAAGAATTGTAGCAGGGTTTGGGTACCTTGTGGGGCTTGCTGGTTTTGGAATGTACCTGTCAGCGCGCAAAACAAAATAAAGAACAACTACTAAAAAACGATACAGGAGAATAACACATTGGACTACCCCGAAATAGACAGGTATGCTTCAATTGATTCACCCATACATAATTTCGACCCGCGTGCTAAGATCATTACGTTCATGGTAATGATATTCTCCTTTGTTTTTTTGGACAGCATTACAAAAGCCCTTGTTGGCCTGGGGATAGCCAGCCTGATATACATTATAGCAAAACTTCCAAAAGCATTTGTAATACATCGCCTGAAAGTTGTTTTCCTGTTCCTGTTCCCCCTACTTATTATCATGCCACTTACCGTTGACGGACAGGCCATCGCACAGTATCACAGCATAACGATCACACTGGAAGGATTCCAGTACTCCTCCCTGGTCATAATAAGGGCACTTTCAGCTGTTACACTTGCACTTATAATGCTTGGGACCACACGTTTTGACATCACGATCAAGGCACTCTATATGCTCAAGGTACCGGGAACGCTCATACAAATGTTGATGTTCACTTACAGATACATATTCGTGATAATGGATGAGTTCCAGAGAATGTGGAAAGCCATGGAATCAAAAGGATTCAAACTTAAAGCGAACAGGTATGGGCTATCCGTTCTCGGGAACATGATAGGGATGCTGATCATAAAAAGCTATGACAGAGCACAGCGTGTTTACCAGTCAATGATATCCAAAGGCTATACTGGTAACCCCGGGACAATAGTGAACTTCAAACTGCAAGCAAAGGACTATGCTATCGCCCTGCCCATGATCCTAATTGCACTTTTTATGCATACCTATCACCTGGTGTTATAATGAAAGAAGCGATTTGTGTAAAAGGACTTACATATTCATACCCTGACGGAACCCCTGCACTGGGAGACATTAACATCACCATCAATGAAGGGGAAAAGATAGTGATCATCGGACCAAATGGTGCTGGGAAGACCACTTTCTTCTTACATCTTAATGGGACTCTCAAAAGCCAGGATAACAGGATACTGATAAAAGGAAAAGACATAAACGGAATGAGCAATAGTGAAAGGATCCGAAAAGTAGGGATCGTATTCCAGGATCCTGACGATCAGCTATTCATGCCAACAATATTCGATGATGTTGCTTTCGGACCCATAAACATGGGGATGCCTGAAGAAGAAGTTAAAGAGAGAGTAAAGAAGGCACTTTCGAAAGTAGGGCTTGAAGGATTTGAAGAAAGAGTTCCACACAACCTGAGCTACGGGCAGAAAAAAAGGGCAGCACTTGCAGCAGTCCTTTCAATGGAACCGGAAATACTAATCCTTGATGAACCTACTGCAAATCTTGACCCGAAGAGCAGGGCAGACTTTATCAAAGTTATCAACAACCTGAACAAAGAAGGAATTACTACAATGATCGCGATGCATGATGTTAATGCATTACCCGATCTTGCAGACAGGGTCTATGTGCTCAACAAGGGCATCATTGCTGAAGGTTCACCAATGGAAATATTCTCTGATTGGGACCTGCTGAAAGATAATAACCTCGAGGCTCCGGATATTTTTAAATTCTTCAAGGTTCTGGGATGTTTCGGATACAATTGCGAAGACCTGCCACTCTCACTTGATGAAGCTGTAGAGGTACTTGCCAGAACCATTGAAAAAGAGAACGGACATGTGCATCTGCATATCCATGAGCATACACATGCAGAAGTAAAGGATGTTATGCACTCATACAACCATCATACAACATGGCATGAGTGAAAAAAAATAAAAGCCGGTCACTCATCGCCTATGAAGAAAGATCTTGCGTTCGTAACCGCATCCATTACCATTTCTTCAATATCAAGCTTTTCTTCTTCCCTGACAATTAGATCGAATGCAGCATTGATCTCCGGGCGTGCAGGAACTGCACCACATCCGGATGTCGGCATAATGGAGACATCATAGGTACCAATACGCCTTGCAAGATCAATGATCTCAGTCTTGTCAAGTCCGATCAAAGGATGATAAAGAGGTATTCCAAGGCCGTATATCTCAGCATGCATGTTAGCAGCTGTCTGTGAAGCGACCTGCCCGATGGAAGAGCCAGTAACAATGCCGTCAGCGCCTTCTTTTTTCATTATTTCATATGCCATGCGATACATAGTGCGCTTGCACAGAAGGCAGGTGTTCTTCTCATTACATTTTTTAATGATTGTGTCAAGATTCTTGCCATGTGGAACATCATACATCTTGATACGATCTGCAGGAGACCACCTCTGTAACACTTCCACACATTTCCTCGCCCTTTCATGCGCACTTTCCTCAGCAAAAGGCTCATTGTTAGCATAAACAGGTATTATCTTCACACCCCGCCTCATCATAAGCCAGGCTGCTACCGGAGAATCAATGCCTCCAGACATTAGAACGATCATCTTACCCTGAGTCCCAAGAGGTAATCCACCCACACCTTTCACGATGTCAGTGAATACATATGCCCTGTTCTGCCTCATTTCAACGAAGATCTCACGATCCGGATCAGAAAGGTCCACTTTCGGAGTCCTTCCAAGAGATTCCAGGCGACCCCATACCGCATCTCCACAAAGGCGTCCAATATCAGTGGATGAAAGACCAGTTTTACCCGAGCGGCGTGCACGAATGCCGAATGATTCGCCATCTTTGATCCGATCAGCACCAATATCGGCACACACCTTTGCCGCGACATCAATATCAGCTTCGACCTTTGCAGCAGACGAAGCGGACACGACTCCAAAAACATCTGCGGCTGCCTTTGCGGCGGCAGGATCATCAGATTCGATAAAAATACGGCCCCATTCCCTGTAGACCCTGGAGAACGATATATTCTCCTGCTTCAGCATGGCTTCAAGGTTACGAACCAGAACCCTCTCATACAGATTCCTGACACCCGGACTCTTGAGAGCCAATTCGCCATATCTTACAATAACCACGTCATACATGAGGCATACTTATTCATACATCTTTTTTAAGCTATTTGGTAAAGGCAAAAGTGACCAAAAAAATCAAAATGCCGAAAACTATATATATTGATGAGATGATTATATAGGTTTACTGTCCTACCAGAAATGTGGGGCACAATGTCAATTTCGGCATCAGAAGAGATATGGGCGTGTTTGGGGAGTGGGAAACTCAACACAACATTTAGAGTAATCTTTGTAGATCAGATCCTGCGGTGTGAAATGAATTTGAAATTAGGGGGAAAACGTAACATGAAAACATTACACAAATGTCCAAAATGTAGTTCAAGATTGGAATTGAAAGGGGAAAACATACAGGTTTGCAGTGTCTGTAAATACTGGACAGAAGCAGGAACTGCAAGACTTGACTCCATTACAATTCTTGAGTGAGGTGAGATCTTGGAAATTACTTTAAAATGCCACATGTGTGATGTTGACCTGAAGATCATGAGGATTGGCGACAACGCAATGTATTATTGCCAGAAATGTGGAAGAACGACATCCATTGACGCTACCTACAATATTTCAGAACAATCCGCTTATACCGCCTGATGTGAACTGCCTGCGATCTTCCTCAATTTCGTAACATAGGAATAAAGGCTTTCCACATCTTTAATCTCTTTTTTTACCATTGAACTCAAGCGTTCACGCATATACATATCTACATCAATACCAAAATACCGGAGGTCTTCCGAGATCTTTGATGCCAGTAAGTCACCACGACGATCCCAGTCGGTCAGGATTATTACCCTTTTACCAGTATTAACGATCCTTGCAGAAACCTCTGTAAGAGGCCGGTGGGTTGCAAGTTCAATAGCCCCATGAAAGCCTAACTTTCTCAAAGAAATGACATCCCTTTTCCCTTCAACAACAATAAGATCACCTTTATTCGAACATTCCAGCATCTCATCAATAAGTTCCTCGATCCGTTCAAGCTTTCGTTGGTATACAAAAATAGGTGCTTTCAGGTGAGGCCTGCCCACTGGCACATTTCCAGTCTGCTCATGTTCTGACATTAAGATAGAATATTGGAACTCAAACCTAAATAACCATCCCACAAAAATAAGGCTCCGCACACCATACACATCGATAATGTTATATACAAATGTCTATTAAACTTTATACAGATGGTATGATCGACCAGGCCATCAAGGAGTGTATACATGGTTTGCATCTTTTGTGGAAAGGTTTGTACAGAAGCCGGAGTGGAAGGCGAATATGGGAAAGAGGTTGCTGAAGGTCGCATCGTCGGGCATACTCACATTTGCCTGGATTGTCTGGCAGAGTTAAAAGAGATCCTTGATATTGAAGAAATTGAAAAGAAGCTCGCTGAGACCGAATACGAAATTTTTGAAGAGACCACACACTGAAAGACATTAATTGCTTAGCATAAATTAATAAAAAGAAGACAGTCCAGGCAGTTTCAACTGTATGGAACTATCAAGAAGAAAATCATCTTTTAATAAAGAATTCAGTGAATTCATCAGAAGCATCGATCCAGTCAACATCGATGCCTTCAACGTTGGAAAGCTCAGGTCCGATACTCAGATTGTCCAATAGCTCCGATATAAGAGATCTTTTACCCTGTGCAATGACCTTTACACGCCCATCAGGTAAATTCTGGGCGTATCCGACCAGACCCAATCTGGTCGCCACCTTCTGAGTAAAGCCCCTGAAATACACACCCTGAACCCTGCCGGAAACATACATCTCCGCACAGACGTTATCACTATTTTCTGACATAATTCACTTTCTATTACTGTCTTAGAGGAACTTCGGCCTCATGGAAAGCAACTTCGCAAGAGGTAAACTGCGGTATGGCATATCGCCTATCTCGGAAAGAACCCGTTCATTGAGCTCCTCAGCAGTCATTTCGACCTTCTTTGGCTTCTTTGGTTCGGACTCAGCACGGATGGTCACGTTGACATTACCACTTTCCACTTCAGAATCACCGATAACTGCTACGTATGGAACCCATTCCCGGCCTGCATCGCGTATCTTCTTACCCACGGTTTCCTCACGGTCATCAATATCCACACGACACTGAAGAGCATCTGCAACCTCATTGGCAAATCCCATATGCCTTTCAGCAATAGGAATAACACGGACCTGTGTTGGGGACAGCCATACAGGGAAGTTTGGAACCTTACCAGCTTCTGTATCCATTGCTGCCTTTTCAAGGAGGGCATATATACACCTCTCAATTGCCCCGCTTGGGCAGCAGTGGAGGACAACAGGATGCTGCATCTCACCATTGGAATCAGTGTAATTGATATCATAGCGCTCTGCATTTTCCACATCGATCTGCACGGTAGACAATGCACTTGCCTTTGCTGTAGCATCCACGAAATTGAACTCGAACTTAAGGACGAAATAGAAGAACCTTGTATCCCACATTTCCACAAGGACAGGCTTGTCAACCTTTCTTGCAAGGTCTGTGATAAAGTCCTTGTTGCCTTCATAGAAGTCACGTGTAAAGCGGATAGCAACTTCAAAGTCACTTACATCAATACCGATCTTGTTCAGCGTATCAATGCACATGCTATACTGCTCACCGAACTGGGACACAGAACCTTCCATGTCCGGACAGAGCGTGTGCATGTCCGGCATTGTGAAAGCACGCAATCTTCGAAGTCCCACGAGCTCACCACGCTGTTCCTTCCTGAAACTGTATCTGGTAAGCTCGATCATCTTAAGAGGAAGATGCCTGTAGGAGATCGTCATGTCATGGTTCATCAGGAACTGACCGAAACAGGCAGCAAACCTGAGGAACATGTGACGTTTGTCGGACTCAATAGAATACTGACGTGCAGGGAACCTGTCAAGATACTTCTTCAAAGTAGGATGGTTCATATCATACATCAGCGGGGTTTCTACCTCCATTGCACCGATCTTTGCAGACTCATCGAGAACGAAATTCTCGATAAGTGACTTCATCAACCTTCCCTTTGGATAAAAACGCATATTACCGGAATCAGAACCTGGCTCATAATCTGCGATCTCAAGCCTGCGCATCAGCTCCACATGAGGTGGGGCCTTATCGATATTCCTGTTCTTGGTAATTTCATAATCCACAAATTTTTTGAGATTATCGTAGCCAGTAAAATCAAAGCCTTCTGCTTCATGAAGCTCTCCATCAGGAGTAAGGATGCGCCAGTAGGACTTTGCGGTGCTTTCTGCTTTCAGTGCTTCAGAGACAACTTCATCCTTCTTCTCTTCAACTACAACCGCTTCACCGCAGGTCGCAGACTCTTCCGGCCTGATAGTACGAGAAAGTTCAGAGAGCGGATGGCCTTTACAGCTGATACTGAATGCCTTATACCAGCCGAATGGGGCCCTCATGACATTATACTTGCCAGAAAGCTCTTTTTCGATGCTCTTGAGCACAGAGACCGCTACCTTCGGAGATGAAAGATCGGAGCTCAAGTGTGCATAAGGATAGACCATCACACTTTCAGCTTTTACCTGAACTGCTACCTTCTCTATTTCAGCAACAGCACGCTCAACTACCTGCTGCGGATCAGCCTCATCGAAACTCTCAACGGCCATGAATGCCGTAAGTGCTTCCTCAAGACGGCCCTGCTTGAAGGACTCCTCGATCTTTTCGGCCACAGGAGTGCTCTTTTTTACCTCATATTCAATGTAATCTGAATGGATAAGTAATAACTGCATGATCTCACCGGTTGAATAATCCTGTGCTTTAATTAAACCAATCCTTATTAACCTTTTTCAAGTAAGTGGCTCGGAAACAAAACTTGAATAAAAATTAAAGATGGATTTACTCTTCTTCTGTCTGTTCTTCTTCAGCTTGCCTTATGCCTACTTGCTCAGCTTCAGCCTTATCCTGACACTCCACATAGACGCGGTAGGCTGCCACCAATGAGCCCAGAAGTATCGGGGCTGCAAAGAAACCGGCAATTCCCCCGACAAATGCACCACCAAGGAATGTAACCATAATAAGGAACGGATGAATGTGAGATTTTATACCTGCAAGATATGGACGCAGGAACAATTCAGGTGGTACATAGATGACGATCGAACATATAACAAAGAATGTCAGAGCACTCTCAAGTCCAAGGTTGAAATAGCGTACAATGGAAAGAACTACCAGTACCATGTAACCGGCAAACATAGGTATCGCAGATGCAACGAAGATAAGGGTTGCCAGCGCAAGAACATGTGACAGACCAAATGCATAGAACACGATAACAGAAAGCGTACTTACTGAAAGTGCAGCATACGCATTGCCAATGAACACACCGCTAAGGATCACATCCATGTGATGGACATACCTTTTGACAACATTCTGATCCCCGTCCGGAACGATCCTGAGCATTGAACGGTAGAGCGCATCACCGTCTGCAAGAAGGAAGAAGCACATAAAAATCGCGATCAAAAGATTGATCATGAACATAGCGATCCCACGCGCATAGGAAACAAATACAAGATTGCCAAGAAGAGGCAGGACAGAGAGAGATGAATCCCATATAGTCTGCTGTATCTGTTCATAGTATGCCTGAGGTATATTGAGATTGCGTACAAAATCGAACAGAGATCCAAGTACAGCAGATTGATTCTCGGTTATCCAGATTATCTGGTTAGCGATCTCGACAATACCCATACCAAGTATCAGAATAATAGGTGCCACAATGAACATCGTAGCAATGAAAGCACCCATATGACGTTTCTTCTTCAATGGCATATAGATAGGACGTGCTATATATGCAAACACAAGGCCAAGCATTATACCATCAGCAAGCGGCAGTAAGATATAAACAAAAGTGGAAAAAAGTATAACTAAAGCTATGATTACAAGGACCTTCCATCTGGAACCGATCTGCCGGGACAGCTCATTCGATATATCTGTGACCATCAAACACACGTACAGTAATTTTAACGAATAATAATATTATTTAGCATATAATATAACTGTAACACACTATTAATACTTCACTCAAAAGACGTTCTTCTTGCTGACCTTCCATCCAGTTTAAGAATATCGGAGAGAAGCCTGTCCGAATATTTCAGGACAACACAGGCATCCGTACACCTGCCACACCGTATGCAAGCATCACTTATGAACAACTTCCCCTTTTCAGATCCAAGAGTAATGGCATTCACAGGACAGACCTTCAGGCATATGCCACATTCCGTGCACTTGTTTATGCGCATCAGTTGTTCTGCTGTCCTTTTGAGATATTCCCTTGCATCATCCTCAGTTCTTGCAGTAACCTTGAGACTTCCGGAAGAGAAGAATTTTATCGAATCCCTGCCCGTCCTGACAAGCAACATGCCAAGATCTTCTGAGAGAACTGTGGTCCCAATTATATTCAACACTGCAGCAGCCTCGCTTAAAAGCACTCCACTGACAGCTGCTTCAACGGTGTAACCGCCTTCCCTGCAAGGAGAAAAACCTGAAGTGAGAATGATAGCAAAATCCTCATCCACCCGGACCTGTTCAGTCTCAATTCCAAGCTCCTTAGCAAGATTTACCATCTTAGGTGGTAACTCCTTCCAGCGCCACAACCCATGCTTCACATAATCGTCCGAAAGGCCTCTGGAACGTGCCCATTTCAATAGATAGTCGTTCCACCTACCATACATCGAGGGATGGATCTCACGCAATCTTTCATACTCTGCAGAAAGTTCCGCAGGGCACAGGTAGCAGCCCACCCGCTCAAAGCCTGTATCGTAGAGAGGATTGTACTCCAGCCCGCGCCAGTGTATGTAGAGCCATACCTCAATAGCACGCCAGTCCCTTATCGGGAAAATGTTCAGCTGGTCGGGAACAAAGGGATTCTTTTCACTGGCAGCAATATTGGCCCTTGAGAACGACTCATGTTTGCGCTTTCCATCAATGGTCAGGCACACACTACCATTTTCAGTACAACGATCGATTATACTTCCGGCAGGAGCAAGTTTACAGACCTTGCAGCACCAGCGGAAATCTTTTGCAGGAGGACCGAAACTTTCAAGATTGTCCCAGAAAGCATTTCCTGCTTTTGCTTCGATAAGTTCGATACCCCGTTTTTCACAGTGGTCGTGCACAAAATCTACTGTTTCCGGAAACTCTATCCCCGTGTTCAGGAAGAAAGCGCTCACATCCCGGTTCTTAAGAGCACTCAATGTAAGGTCCAGGACCACAAGACTATCCTTTCCTCCACTGAAAGACACATGTACAGGTAGATCGCGGTATTCTTTCTGGTTTGCAATACCCTTGATGGTGTTCATTGCATTTTTCCCAAACTGCCTGAGGTGAGGCAGATTGGCCTTTATCACATCATCCATCACGGATATCCTTTGATTCAGCACCATAGTGTTGGTCAGGATCTTTCTTACCCGAATAACCGGACCTTCGATATGCCCCATGTCATCACTGTTGCACAAAGCAATACCAGAACCAACGAGATTACCTGACACCACAATGACAGGATCGCCTTTTTTGATGTCATTACTAAAGTGCTCCAGCATCTCTGCCTGCACTTTCTTGCCATTGAGATGGGACCTCGTCTTCTTCAGAATAACCGTCCTGCTACCGGTCACCGAATGCAGTAACTGTGCACCAGTTGCAGATGGCTCGAATCGATAAGCCATCACATGCATGTCATAGAACAACACACCAATTTTCAGCCCGTCAACGATCACCTCATCAGTCTTATCGTCCCCGGGGATCTTGTTCAAAAGGACCATATGAAGACCAATGGGATCACAATCATATTCGGACAACAGCAGACCCCCAAGTACCTCACGTTCATAGGGCGAACAGAAACGTATGTCACCTGAACCTGAAAGTTTCACTTCAAGTATCTCACCATCACATGAATCACATTTTGGTTTGATAAGGGGTATATTACATTCCTTACACCAGAAGATACGAGGATTATCGTGCCCGGCAGGTTTCCTGAAACCCTTTTTATGATCTCGAACACCTTTTTTAGAAGGACTTTTGTGCATCCGGGAATCGGCCTTTTTTAAGTGCATTGCCATAAAAATAGGACTTGATGTTCATAAATACTTCCATGAAATATCCATAAGATCGACACTTGAAAGATATCCAAATCTACAATTCTCGATCGTTGACAATGACAGAAATTAAAAAGAGAAAATGCAGATCAGTATGACCTGCTGCAAATTTTCCTTATTTTGAAAGGTGATCGTCGATGGTCTGTGCAGCCAGTTTGCCTGCACCCATTGCACTGATAACTGTAGCCGCACCGGTCACAGCATCTCCACCTGCACATACACCTTCAAGGGATGTCATACCAGCCTCGTTCACAACAATGGTACCCCATGGGGTGACCTCGAGACCTTTTGAACCGTCGAAGATTATCGGGTTAGGTGAAGTACCGATCGCAATTATCACGATGTCTGCATCGATCACATGTTCGGAACCTTCCACCGGCACAGGTCGCCTGCGGCCTGATTCATCCGGCTCGCCAAGCTCCATCTTTATACATTCCACACCATTGATGGACATGTTCTCACCCTCAAGGATGCGAACAGGGTTGTTCAGAAGACGGAAGACGATACCCTCTTCCTTTGCGTGCTCGATCTCCTCGCGCCTTGCAGGAAGTTCTTCATCACTGCGCCTGTAAACAATGCTGACCTCATCAGCACCAAGTCTTAAAGCACTGCGTGCTGCATCCATTGCAACATTACCCCCACCTACTACGATGACATGGCTGCCGCACTTGATAGGAGTGTCAAATTCAGGGAAACGGTATGCTTTCATCAGGTTCACACGTGTCAGGAACTCATTTGCGGAGTAAACACCATTCAGGTTCTCTCCTTCGATACCCATGAACTTTGGAAGACCTGCACCGGTTCCAAGGAAAACTGCATCAAACTCATCCTCGAGCTGGTCAAGGGTCTTTATGCGACCGATCACATAGTCGACCTTAAGCTCTGCTCCGAGCTTCATGATGTATCCGACCTCTTCCTTCACGATCGCCTTTGGAAGCCTGAATTCAGGGATACCATAGATCAATACGCCGCCGGCCTCATGCAAAGCTTCGAACATGGTTACAGAATAACCTGCCTTTGCAAGATCTGATGCTGCAGTAAGCCCGGCAGGACCGGTACCTACGATAGCCACTTTCTTGCCGGTTGGCTCAGCAACAACTGGATCCTTTACACCAGACTCACGTTCACGGTCCGCACAGAACCTTTCAAGGCGTCCAATAGAAATAGGTTCGCTCTTCTTGCCGAGGATGCAAAGCTTCTCACACTGCTCTTCCTGAGGGCAGACACGGCCGCATACTGCAGGAAGGGTGTTCGTTTTCTTGATCACACCGATAGCTTCCTCGAAATTACCTTCTTTCATCTTTGAGACAAAACCAGGAATGTCGATGTTCACAGGGCAGCCTTCCACACACTTTGGTTTTTTGCATTCGAGGCAACGTTCTGCTTCAAGGATAGCCTGCTCTTCGGTATAACCTAATGCAACCTCCTCAAAGTTATGGATGCGCTCATCAGCAGGCTGCTCCGGCATTTCCTGTGTTACTGACATTTGCAATCATCCCCGCAACCTTTTTTGTAATTCTCAAGAGAGTCCATTTCCTCTTTGCGATACAGTGACAAACGGCTCATGAGAAGGTTGAAGTCCACATCCTTTGCATTGAACTCAGGACCATCCACACATGCGAACTTGGTCTCACCGGCAATGTTCACACGGCATCCGCCGCACATACCGGTACCGTCCACCATGATCGGGTTAAGGCTTACAATGGTCTCCACATCATAAGGATCGGTGACACCTGCAACTGCACGCATCATAATAGGAGGACCAATAGCTACTATCCTGTCGATCTTCTCATCACCGTCGAGAAGTTCCTTGACAAGGTCTGTGACAAAACCGTGGTGACCTTTAGAACCATCGTCCGTTGCCACAAGAAGTTCGTCACTTACAGCCTTCATCTCATCTTCGAGGATAAGCAGGCCCTCATTGCGTGCGCCAATTATGGAGATCACCTTGTTGCCGATCTCACGGTATGCCCTGGCCTGAGGATAAACAGGAGCAATGCCAACTCCCCCACCTACAAGAACTACAGTGCCGATCTTCTCGATCTCGGATGCTTTTCCTAAAGGACCTACGAAGTCCTGAAGCTCATCCCCTGCAGCCATCTTAGCAAGCTGTTTTGTTGTTTTCCCCATCTCCTGGAAGATAATGGTGACAAAACCCTTGTCGGTATCATAATCTGCAATTGTCAGAGGGATCCTTTCGCCCTCTTCATCAATACGAAGAATAATGAACTGACCGGCCTTTGCAGCCGCAGCCACATCAGGAGCCTCGATGTTCATCAGGTGCACATCCGGCACCAACTGACGTTTCTCTACTATTTTGTATGCCATTAGATCACTTTCATAATACAATAGGAAGTACGCGTACTTTTCACCAATATATTAATGTTACCCAAGAAATATTCATCTTATTTTAAGTTTTCGGTCCAAAACAGAAAACATAACCAGAAGGCGTGTTCTTGAGAGAATTACAAGATGAGCTGGAGTTAGCTAACGGTCATCTAAAGTTAATAAACATTTGTAAAAATTAGAAATTTTTACCGGCATAATTTGCCGGTAAAATTGTACGCCCGAACCGGGATTCGAACCCGGGTCGGAGCCTCGACAGGGCTCCATGATAGGCCTCTACACTATTCGGACATTGCGTTTGATTGCTGTTGTGAGCACACCCTAATACGCTGCCAGGTATATAAGCCTTTCGCGATTTTAGGATGTTTAGTCCCGCCTCCCAGACTCGAACCGGGGACATCGCGGTGCCTGCGCGGTATGTGCGACAAGTCGCATGAACCATACTACAGCCGCGCACTCTACCACTGAGTTAAGGCGGGCCTTCCGCTGAATACAGCATCCATTACACCCCACCACTGTGAGATGCAACCCCTCCATATCCATAATGATACTTATTCTTTTCGCCGCCTGAGCAAAAACAAAGCAAAGAATGGGGTAAATAGCAATGAAAATTACCAAAAAAGAGTGTTAAGTACAAAAGAAAAGAATGCAAAATACAAAAAATGAAAAAAAATGGCAGTTACAAAGCCTGTTCCCGGTAACTGCCCACTTGTAAAAGACTTATCCAGTCCTTCTCAGAAGGTCATGACGTCGCCGTTGACGACCATATCAGTGATCTTTGTGATGTTCTCAAGCCAGTCATCAATGACAACTTCTGCCTCAGACCTTATGTTAGCGAAGTTTGCACCTTCTTCAGGGATAATACGGGCATTTGCAACCAATGGCTGGTCAATGGGCTGCCCTATCTGAGAGAGCAACTTCACATGAACATCGCTGATCTCATCCACTGCACTTACGACATCTCTTGCCATCTGTGTGGACAGGATGTTGTAGATCTTACCAATGTGATTGATCGGATTCTTACCACTTGTTGCTTCCATGCTCATTGGCCTGTTTGGAGTGATAAGACCGTTAGAACGGTTACCACGTCCTACTGAACCATCATCACCCATCTCTGCAGATGTTCCTGTAACGGTAAGGAAAACACGATCGCATCCACCTTTGACATCATCTGCAGTATTGATCTGGGCGAATACATTCCTTTCAGTGTACTTGGTAGCAAGGTCCAGCACATACTCGGTCATCTCTTCCTTTGCACTGATATAATGGTCCATGTCATCAATATGCTTGCCCACCATACCACAGCAGATGGTAAGGGAAATATCGTCTTTGTCCCTCAGGCCCATTACCTTGATATCCTCTCCGATGCCCGGGATCTTCTTCCTTTTGAGATCTGTAAGAAGCTGCCTCTCGGTATTGTAAACGATCTGCTCAAGTTCTGAAAATGGAGCATGCCCTACACCAAATGATGTGTCGTTCGCCATAGGCACGTGGTCCCTCTGGAAAACGTCCCTGAGATCAGAAGAACCGGTTCCAAGCTTACAGTCGATGATCATATCGCGCTCCATATCCATATCAACGATAGTGTTTCGGACATAGTCACGAGCGGCTTCAAGAGCAACTGCCTCAACGGGGATCTCCATACCATCGAATGTCTTGGTTGCTCTTCCTACAAGGAGAGTGTAGATCGGCTTGGTGACCTCTCCACCACCGAACTGAGGGTTGGCCCTTCCTGCAACGATCTGCGTCTCATC
This sequence comes from Methanococcoides vulcani, assembly GCF_900111645.1. GTDB lineage: Archaea > Halobacteriota > Methanosarcinia > Methanosarcinales > Methanosarcinaceae > Methanococcoides > Methanococcoides vulcani. Next base: position 262,804 of record NZ_FOHQ01000001.1, on the reverse strand, counting down.
GGTGTTGTGGTGAAGGACTGCGCCACACTTGTTGATGTATTCTTTACAGAGGGCACGGCTTACAGCCTCTGCCAGACCGTCACTGATACTGTCCGGATGGCCCATACCTTTTCTTTCTACAAGCTCGATTTCCTGCTTCTCGATGGGGGTCTCGTGAAGGTGTTCAACTTTGATATTTCGCATCATTTTTAGCCTCATTTAATAAGTTTAAGACGAACAAGATTGAGATCCATATAAATTGAATGGTCTTTGGAATTAGCCTATAAGATGAATAAATTATATATAATCGTTACTACTCGAGTTTCATTTAATTACCTCCAGTTATAAAGTCGCGCATGTACAAGAATTATAACAAATGAAAGAACCAAGAAAGGAAGGAAGGAAGGACCATCCATGCAATACTTATAAAGGATAAATGTATTTCAGAACATAATTCCAAAAAAGTTAGACTAATCATCGGCCATCAAAACACCGATCGTTCTGATCTTCAGAAGGACTTCAAATGATACGCATTGCAATACCCAACAAAGGAAGATTACACGACCCCACAGTGGAACTGTTCAAAGAAGCAGGCCTTCCGGTACTCGGAGGATCTAACAGAAAACTGTTCGCAAAGACCACAGACCCGGAGATAACATTCCTTTTCGCAAGGGCTGCAGACATCCCCGAATATGTACAGGATGGTGCCGCAGACGTAGGTATCACCGGACTGGACCTCATATCAGAGACAGATTCCGATGTCGAGATCCTGCTTGATCTGAAATATGGAGGAGCAGACCTTGTACTCGCGGTTCCGGAAGATTCGGAGATCGCATCTTCAAAGGACCTCGAAGGTATGCGGGTCGCAACCGAGTTCCCTGTGATCACAGCCAGATATTTTGAGAACATGGGAGTAAATATAGATATTGTAAAGGTTAGCGGCGCCTGTGAAATGACACCACATGTCGGCATCGCAGATGCAATTGTGGATATTTCAAGTTCCGGAACCACACTAACCATGAATCATCTGAAGATGATCGAAAAAGTATTTACTTCATCCATCTACCTCATAGCCAACCATAAGACTCTGGAAGCAGAGGAGAAGATCCAGCACATCAAGACAGCTCTTGAAAGCGTTCTCCATGCCAAGCAAAAGAGATACCTCATGATGAACGTGCCTTCTGACAAACTTGATACCGTAAAAGAAGAACTTCCGGGACTTGCCGGCCCTACGGTGATGAAAGTGGAATCCAAGAAGGATATCATGGCAGTCCATGCTGTAGTCGATGCCGACATAATATTTGCCACCATAACCCGGCTCAAGGCAGCAGGTGCGTTTGACATACTGGTCGTGCCTATTGAGAGAATGATCCCCTGATGAGGTTACAAGATGAGCTTTGAAGTTATCCCCGCAGTTGACATGAAAGGTGGAAAATGTGTCCAGCTTGTCCAGGGCGTTCCTGGAAGCGAGATGGTTTCCCTTGATGACCCCGTACAAGTTGCTCTTGATTGGGTATCACAGGGTGCAAAGACACTGCACCTTATCGACCTTGACGGTGCGATCGAAGGAACGCGCACAAATGCGCCCATCATCAGGAACATCGTGGAAAAATGCAAGCCTCAGGGGATCTATATACAGGTTGGCGGAGGCATACGTTCCTTTGAGGACGCTGCTGCACTACTTGAGATCGGTGTTGACAGGGTTATCCTTAGCACTGCTGCATTAAAGGATCCAGAACTTATCAACAGGCTTTCCAATGAATTTGGAAGTGATCGCATCAATGTGGCTCTGGATTCAAAGAATGGAAAGATCTCAATTGAAGGCTGGACAAAAGAATCCGAACATACAGCAGTTGAGATGGGATCCATGTTCGAAGATAAGGGAGCAGGCACTATACTGTTCACCAACATCGACACAGAAGGGCTTTTGAGCGGAGTTGACCCAAAACCTACTGAAGAGCTTGTAAATACAGTTAATATACCAGTGATCGCGTCTGGCGGGGTCACAACACTTGAGGACATCGTGACCCTTAAAGACACAGGAGCCAGTGGGGTTGTTGTCGGAAGTGCCCTCTACAAGAAAAAGTTCACATTGACGGAAGCAATAAATACGATCACTGATGAAGTTTAAATACAGATCGGCAAGAGGAACACTATGAGAAATGCAAAGATCGCACGAAAGACAAAAGAGACGGACATTCGGATGGAACTTGACCTGGACGGTAAAGGATCATCAGAGATCAATACCGGGATAGGATTCCTTGATCACATGCTCACGTCCTTTGCAAGGCATGGAAACTTTGATCTGAAGATCGATGCAACCGGTGATCTGATAGTTGATGAGCACCACCTCATAGAAGATACTGCCATTGTTCTGGGCCAGGCGATCGCAAAAGCACTCGGCGATAAGAACGGGATCGCAAGATTCGGAGAGGCACGCATACCCATGGACGAAGCCTTGGCAGATGTGGTCCTTGATCTGGGCGGTCGAAGTTACCTTGTGATAAATGCTGAATTTGGATCACCACGCGTGGGTGAGATGAATACACAGCTGGTCAGGCATTTCTTTGAGTCTTTAACAGAGAATGCAAAAATGAACTTGCATGCAACTGTTACAGGCTACAATGATCACCATAAGATAGAGGCACTTTTCAAAGCCTTTGCCTATGCACTACGCCGTGCAGTAAAAATAGAAGGCGAAGGCATCAAAAGCACAAAAGGTGTGCTTTAAAATCTAACTATTAAGATTTAATTTCCGGGTAAGCCCTGAAGAACAGAGGCTTACTGGAACTTTTCCTTTAACTTTCTGTAGAACTCCTGTTCAATACCCTCGGACCTTCTTGACAGTCTTTCAACTATGAGCTCAGGGGTGCTCTTTGCCACATAGTTATATCTTGGAGTCCTCTCCACGATCAAATTAAGGTCCTTGTCAAGACCACTTGCCTCAATTCCATCAACACGCACAGAGCATTTTGTATTCTCAAGAATTAGCTCCGATAGATGGGATACGAATATAGAGGTACTATTGCTGTTCTCTGAAAGGACCTCAAGAATACCGCCTATTATCTTTGCAGAAGCACCCGGCTCGGTAATGGATTCAAGTTCATCTGCAAGCACGATCTTTGGAGAATCGTTAGCTACTACCGAAAAATCAACAAGTGTGGTTTCAAATGCACCTGCATCCAGTGTTCCCTTGGATTTTCCGAAATAATAGAAACCTTCTGTCAAACCGATCTCAAGATACTTTGCCGGAGTTGGGAAACCCATATGAGCCAGAATTATGCATTGTGCCACCAACTCGAGCATAGACGTCTTTCCACCGGAATTCACACCACTCAATAATACAACACCGCTTTTGTTCCCATCGGGATCACGTGTGGTCCCACCAACTGAATAATCGATAGGAACTACCGAACCATGCCGTGTTTTTATGAAAAGGTTCGTAGCATCTTCAAAGGCAATACCGGAACTGTCGATCAATTCCGGCATCTGGAGATCGAACTCCCTGGCAAAACAACCTATGGAAAAACCAACATCGAAATCCAGGGCTTCACGCACCATTTTTTGTGCAATATCATGATAAGTTGAAAGTGCCTTTGCAATATTGCGTTTGTGTTGGACTTTCTTTCTCTGTATCTGGTTGGATATCTGCTGCTTAAAGGCATAGAGCTGGTCCTGCTGCACTTCCAGCGGATGTGATATCTCATCCGGGAAGAAAGATTCCAGAAGCAATAATTCCCCTTTCTCAAGACAAAGCTCACTTGCAAGCCTTCCCTTTGCCTCCTTTACAACAGAATTATAGGAATGATAAAGCTCCTTTTCAAGCAGGTCCTTTATCTCTATTTTACCATTCATGACCTTCAGCATATCCTGGCCGCTGAGCGTAAGTTTGCTTTGTTCAAGGCAGGAATCAAGGGTCGAGTTTGCATCGGATATTACTTTCGAAACACACTCGTCCACCTGATCAGAGATCAGAACAAGGCGATCGATCGCAGCATCCGACCCGGATTTCACATCCCCGCTACTATCAATAAGAGAAAGTGTGCTTTTGAGATCCTCAAGATCATTGCCCCCGATTTCCTCCACAAAACCGATCCCTGATGTACGCAACATCTGCGTCATGAGGATAGTGCTCTCCAGGGAACCAAGATTCTTTGCGAAGAATGCGATCTCAAGTTCCGGCACCATATACCACATATCAACTTTCTGAATATCTGTCAGAAATTCAGGATCAATGTCTTCAGGGAGATCGAAAAGCATGCACTTGTCATCTGCTGCTACAACATGTGAATAACCTCTTGCGACATCCACAAATTCCCCGCCCCCCTTAACAAGCTGTACATCCATCAGATCACCATATATCTGCTTTGCGACCTCATACTGTTTGCTCTCGGTCGTCAGTATGGCACGATCACGTATCTTTGGGATCGCATATTTGCATTCGAGGGTCTTGATACAAGACAGCAGGGAAATCAGATCCTGATTATCGCCCATTATACGAGCTGTTCCCATATAGCCTGCTGTAGCATTGCGTACTTCCTCGATCTTATCCTTTTTACTTTCCGGATAGGGTATATAGACATGCAGCTTATCCTTTGCATACCTTGTATGGCTGAACTGCTTAATGATATCAAGAAGACGTTCATAGATATCAACACCCTCTTTTGTCTTTAGAAAATCATTCATGGTAACCCCTTCGAGCTGCGCCCGAACCTCATGGACAAGAGAGATAGCATAACGCTGACCGACACCTTCAACTTCGGATATACCTGCAATATCCCCACCCAGAATAGCTTCAAGAGCAGCATCTTCACTGCCAAAATGCTCTTCAAACCTCTTTGCCATCTTCTCCCCTATACGCGGAATATCCTGTAGACCTTTCATAATTTCACCTTGTAGCCCATCGATCATGCAAAACTGTCAAGCCTGCAATTTGCTATACCTCTCTCGACCTTGTATCGATCCCTCTTCGCCATCTTGCTCATGGAAGCTGAGAACTTTGGCTGCATCTTCTTTGCAAGACCGATATTTCGACGTGATTCTATCATCTGTGAATCATAATAGATATCCCACAGATCATCAACATCATCGGATCCCGATGTTGACTGGAGACTTTCAATAAAAGCTGCCGTTATTTTTGCAAAACGATCAAGTCCTATAAGATCACCATTGCCCACCCATGCCGTTGAATTCACTATAACAGCAACAGGAACATCGGGGTTCTTCCTTGCCAGCCAACCGCAAAAAAGCTCGCCTATATCATGTGGTGGATCGATCACAACAGACAGTATCCCACCTTTGAGATCCGGTCGTGAGAACATGCATAGTCTTTCATATGCCCTTGATACATCGCGCATGTAATTGTAGTACCTTTTTGCAAGCCTCCCCTTTCCGGAATAAAGTTGATCAGTATCCCCATTGCATGAAACGATCAACTGTACCAGCTCAACCGGGTCACAGTCCTTGTGCCTGAGAAGAAGGTCCACATAACGTAAGGGGGTCGGATCGAAACGTGCCATTCGTGCTTTTCGCTTGCCGAAGATCTCTTTTGAAAGCGATTCGGTCCTTCCGTAAGGGAGGAACCCTAATCTCTGGACTTGCCTATTAGAACCTGAAAAACTAAGTTTGCGATCAAGTTCCTGTGCATCCTTTGCAAAGACCAGTTCAGCACCAGGATAGTCCCTAAAACAGGAGCATGCAAGCAGGATGCCATCCACAGTAGGACTGAAAGCTATTATCATGAACATGCCCCCATGAAAGATGCCAGATTTGCCTGCCTTGAACCGTTTATCGAGATGTAGGGCCGTGCATGGGTTACAACAACACCCATACGTGCGAGTTCCTGCTCAGAGGCTATGGGACGCGTACGTATGATCCTGTTTGCACTTACCGGACCGATCCCGGGTACCAAAAGCAGATCGGACATATCCGCAGAATTGATATCCACCGGGAATCGGTCAGGTTGTGATTGCGCGAGCATTACTTTAGGATCATAATTACCAAGAAAACCATGTTCATCATAGACATCATCAAAATCATTTGCCTTCAACCCATAATCCTTCAACAGGAAAGACATCTGATACAATCTCTGTTCACGCCATTTTGGAGAAGGTTTACCATCCTCTAACGGAGTATCAGGAACCGGGTCAAAACTCATAAAATACGGTCTTCTAAGTTCGTATTTGTCCATGAACTTATCAACGGTCCTCACAATTTCCTTATCCGATTCTGACACTGCACCAACTACGAACTGAGTATCGTTAGCTCCGACAAGCCGACCCATTCCCCCATACTCACTCCTCTTCTTCTGGATGAGGTCCTTTGTCCATTTGAGTCTCTGGAGAACATCGTTCTTGTAATCGAAATTCGGACATATCTCCGAATAGTTCACTGAATTTGTGGTCTCTGCATTTACACCGAACTTGTTTGCATGTTCGGCTATCTGCTCAAGTAAGTATTTAGGAGTGCCTGGCATCACCCGTATGTTGATGTAACCCTTGAATCCCTGCCCTCTCAAAAGCTCAACAACTTCCAATTGCTTCTGTGAGGTCTGCTCGGCATCACCCATTATGCCGGAAGAAAGGAACAAACCCTCGATAGCATTCCTTCTGTAAAAGGACCAGGTGATCTTTGCGATCTCCTCGGGATCAAGTGTTGCCCTCATAGTATGTCGTTCGCAGCGGTTCGGGCAATAAGCACACTCCCCTGCACAGGAATTTGATAATAATGTCTTATAAAGTTGTATGCATCTTCCATCGGGACCGAACGCATGGCAGACTGCACTCTGGTTGCAACTGTCATATTTAGTTCCTGAGGAGAGTAATTTCATTCTCTCCGATAGTGTCAGGTGTTGTTCGTTCCTTCGTTCAGCAATCATCAATTGATAGATTGCAGCGTAGCTATATAATCGCCAGCCAAGCGGAGTGAAAGTATTATTTCCAAAAAAAGAGAAGATCATTCCTTCACATGTATGTCAAGCTTGATCTTTGTGACAGGCTCCAGCTTCTTCCATTCTATTGTCGTATCTTCATCAAGAACACAGTTCTGAACGGATTTTTCCGAGAACTCGCCGTTTATCTCATAGACATAAAGACCTTCTTCGCCATCGGTTGAAACGATAACTTCCCTGTCGCCTTTTTTCTGGACCTTGATAGCCGCAACCCCTCGAAGAGCGTCAAGTAACGTTGTACCTTTTTCTACCTCTATTGATTTTGTAGGTGCGAACACATTCATAGCGAGATAGATATTTTCCCTGTTCGGCTTCAACACATGTGTTTTCCCGAAGATCTTTCGCTCAACAAGGTCAGCCTCTTCTAATATCTTAACGTGTTTTGCAGCCACAGGTACGGAAATACCCAACAGCCTAGCAAGTTCAGATATGTGCTTCTCCCCTTCATCAAGCAATTCAAGCATCCGGACACGTGTATCGCTTCCCAGGGCATGGAATACTTTATTATCTAACTGACTCATAAGTAAAAAGGTAACTTCATGATATATAAGTCTTTGTTTACAGTGTTAACGGGTAGCCTAATTGTATAATTCAGTGAGAATGCAGATTTATTTAATACTCATTCTATGAAGGGCTTCCAGACTTTTGAGAACATCCTCTTCACACTTATTTTCGATGATCTTAGTTGCTTTACTTTTGTTAAGCAAACCGGAAAATGATGGAAAATCAATATTTCCTCCACCAATAAAGAAATGGTCATCGATTTCCCCATTATTATCGTGCAAGTGAAAATGCGAGATCGAGTCCCCCATTTCCAGGAAATCATTAAGGTTCCCCAATGTGTTCGCATGCCCAACATCAAGAGTAAAACCATTCCCTCCAAGATCAAGCTCGGGGTGCCTGAGCAAAAAACAGTCCCATTTTGGCATGTTCTCAATACACATCCTGACACCTGTATCTCTTGATATCCTCTCAAGGTCAACAATTGAACTCTCAAATGACGTCTGTGCATGCATCATATCCACAGGATAGGAAAAATATCCGGGATGAACCACCAGAACATCGGAATCCAGCTCATTGCATATGTCAGCCATCTCTTCGACCAAATTGATAGCTGCAAGCCGGATAGGTTCCCTCAGGCTGGACAGATTCATATCAGTGCTTGGTGCATGGACAGTATACTTCAGATCATAGGAAAACGCCAGTTCTTCCTCACGAAAGAGGTCATGCGATCCTTCAGAGAAGATCTCTGCACAATCTGCTATCGGTTCAATTTTCTCCAGTGCTTCCGAAAGTGGAAGCTCGTGAAAAGCAAAGGATGATACACCTATCATATGGTCAACTCCTCTATTTCATAATAATATTTCATGTATTTTTTCCTTTAAACTGAACACTAAAGTATCTGAACATATGATTCCCAATTTCCCCAAATGTGCAAACGATACCTTTTATTTTTGACATGAACAAACCTATCCTGCCATAATGGGATAATAAATTATACAAAGCTTATCGACATATCCGATTGAATTATCCTTACCGTCTTGTTCTCAAACCATGCTGTAATCGTGTCATTGTTTCTGTATATGTTCCCTCCGGAAAGGTCATACATATAAGTCTCAAAAGCATCAGGAGCATAGGAATGCATAGTTATACTGGTGTTCTCCACATAAGGATAGATCAATTCACGATGATTTTTAGACTCCATTGTAACAGTAGCCATACCGTTACCACTAACACTTTCTTTTTCTCCGACCAGGTCAAAGAACCATAATGTGAGTACACTACCATCTTCATCCAGTTTGATGAAAGGGTTAGAACGGACCGCAGAACAACCACCCTGACCAATTATCAAAGCACCATTCTCAAAGATAAGTTCCTGATCTATCCAGAAATTATTGCTTGCCCTGTACCTGAAATATCCTGCAGAGAAATTGAGTGATACGTTCCCGACCGATGACCCCCGGTCTTGCAAAGTATAAGCCGGTTTTTCATAGAATACATGGAACATACCTGAGGCAGGACCATCAAATGTAAGTGTGAATGGACCTGTATTTTCGGCATCTTCAAGCATATATTTAAAGCCAAATGCAGGATTCAATAGGTCCAGAACAACATTACTACCCGGAGGAGATGTCGCAGCAGATATTAGTTTTGACGTAGGGAATGTGGAATTCTTATGTAAAGTAACGTTTACAGTATCAACCGATCCAACCTGAACTTCGATCGTGTCGTTAGTGCTGTTATCAGGACTTATTGTAACCGAATATTGTCCCGTATTATCAGATTCAAGGACCAGATCAGAAACTGATAACACGTTAACGATCGTTTTTGGATTGCCATCAAGGTATATCTTTTCCTTTTTCCGGGAAACATTTGTCAACATAACCTCTGTCCATCCAGCATCCGGATCCATTGTGAGAGTTCCGCTTGACGAAAGGGAAGATAATAGAGGAAGCCCACCGTCACCAAGAGGAAGGCTTATCATATCTACAGATGATTCAGATACTGCTATGGAAGATATTTCACTAAAACTTCGTTTCACATCCTGCATATGCTGCACTTCATGATCCGCAGCAAGAGAAGGAATATAATAAGCTTGAAGAGCTGTCAAAAAAGTGGTGAGCACAGCAAGTACCAATATGGCACCGATGACTGTGGATACAGCACGATCATCAATAGAAAGACCATTATGCATTCGAACTCACCTCGGAAGTGGCAAGTACTGCACGGCGGTGCACTACAGATACTTCGGTGATGTTCATAACATCAGAATTAACATGGATCCTTTCAGGAAACTTCCATATCGGTATCTTCTGGTCCGGGTCTGGCACTCTTGTCGTACTATTATACATCCAGATAGTATTATTATCAGGAAGTTCATAGATGAACGAACCACTTGCATTTTTTATATGAATTGAGATCTCATTAGCCTTTAGCACATCACCACCCACATGCGAGATGTCAAGGCTTGAGCCGTTCACGTTGATTATCTCGATCTCTACGTAGGGTACACGCTCCTCGGGAAGCATCTCGAAAACACCGATAGAGAAGAGTGTTACAAGTACTACCATTATCGAAAGCTTAAGCATTTCACCAATTATTTCAGAGACCATGTATACTACCTCAGTAATTCATTAACAATGTAAACGTTGCATAGGTGAGCAGTAAACAGATAATAGAGTGCTTCAGACCCGACATTATACGCCCCTCAGCCATCTGCCCTGTAACAAGACCTGCAAAGAAGCCCAGTACACCGCATGTCAGGAACATTGTGGAGACAACCTCTTCAACATTCATGAGGGATTCACCCATGCTGACAACCGATGGCAGGAATTCCATGGAAATAGAATAGCAAACATAGAGAAAAGTACCAAATGCGATATATACGGTTGACAGGTAGATAAAACTCGTCTCAAACCGCATTGCACGCATGGACATCATGTTCTCAGCGTCTTCAGCAGCTATTAAGAGCACATCCTTTGTACTATTATTGACTTCACTGGCTTTGACTATAAGTGTGACTGCACGTCTTAGAGCAGGAGTTCCCACGCGATTCTCGAATCTTACGAGGGCTTCTTTCATTTCAGTTCCCCATTCAAGATCCAACCAGATGCGCTTGACCTCTGTAGAAAGGATACCGATATCGGATCTAAGGATCATGCCTATTGCATCCTTTATAGTAAGCCCGATTTCATTGACCTCAGCAAGACGACGAAGGAAATCGGGAATGGACTTCTCCATCTTTGAGAGGCGTCTGAGCTTATATTCAAACGCCGCTGAAGTTGGTAAAAGCACAAGCACTATTGATAGCATTGCCTGTTTATCAAATGCTTCGTCCAACAGGTAAAAAGGAAGGAGCATCAATGGCACACCTATGATCAAAGCATAAAGCGGTTGTTCTACCATAGGTGCAAATGGATTTTTCAATATTCTGGTAATGCTCTTGAGTCGTTTTTTCTTTTCGTATCCATTTACCATTTTTTTGAATTCGTGATATGGCATTTCTTCCTCTGTAATAGAGAAGCTCTTTTTGAGAACATGCTGTGTACGATATTTCATTCCAAGATCTTCTTTGGGAGAAATAGCATCAATTATCACGAGCAATGCAATAGACCCGACAGGCAGACCAATATACAGCATCTGATAGAGGAATGGGGATTGTGATGCATTCAGCATTCCGATTGTGATAAGAGTGATAAGCAGGAAGATAGGAACTGCTACGAAAGCTACTACGTAAACTTCACATATCAGTTCAAGTGTTTTTATGAAAAGTTCCTGTGTTTTTTTAGCATGATCAAAGTACTGGTCCATCTTGACGGCAAAAAATTCATGTATGTTAGTTCCACCTTCTGCCATAGGTGCCAGGTTTACCAGGAATTCTCTGAATGTCGGAGATGGTGTTGTGCGAGAGGTTTCCCTCATAGCTGTGATCAGATCACTGCCCAGCATTTCCACATCCCTTACAATATATCCGGCCTCGATAGCTACCTCCCCGTATATGTGAACCTTGCCAGATAGTTCCTTGAAAATATCATAGACAGTACTACCCCCTTTGCTCATACCATAGCAAAAGGAGGCGACATGAGGTAACATTAAGTCGATATTGGTCTTACGGGAGGAGGCTTTGAACTTTGGAGAGTATATATAAAGAGAATATGTAACATATCCAGTTATTAGTGGAACGATCAAATAAACAAGGGGATAAGACAGAACATGATCCAGAAGCGATAGAACTGAAAAAGCAGGTAATTTCCCCACATAAGGTATCAGGTACATTATTACAGGCGTAAGAACCATGATACCTACGGCATTCAGGAAAGCCTTCTCAACGTGCTCATCATAGTATATATCCATCCGCGCACTTTTGAGGTTCTTTCGAAGTTCAGTGTACTTCTCAGGATGTTTTCTTGCATAATCCCTGATAAACTTCAAACTCTCTACCCCCTTTCATGCATCTTCCACTAAGCTAGATCCTTTTTGCGACATTTTGTGCAATGTCAGTGGGACCATCACTTTCATGGGGTCTTTGTAATAGTTATTAATCCATTCGACAATATCATAGTAGTCACGGACACCCATATCTATCAGGGTTTCCAATGCCAGGCGTCTTCTGTCAAGTTCATCCTGCAATTCATCTTCAGACCATCCGCGCCTATGACGAATGTCCGTAAGGATAGCAGAACCATGGTTGGCAAGGCCATCTATCTTCGAGTCCCATAGAAAACAGTCTTTTAGAATAACACCGTCGGAATCAAGACCCATGACCTCTGCGACCTGAATTACCTTTCGTTTTACCACACCCATATTATAGGAGTTATGTAGCATGCAAATTACGTCCAGAGCAGAGAACATGGCAGATGGGACATCAATTGGAGCATTGGTGAACCTGTTGATGACCTCAGTTGCTGTTCCAGCGTGGAATGTGCTGCATGTGGCATGCCCGGCATTCATGGCCTGGAACAGGATCTGTGCTTCGCGGCCCCTCACCTCCCCCACAAGGAGGTAATCAGGACGTTGCCTGAGGGAGGATTTTAGCAGGTCTTCAAGTTCAATACTTCCCACTTCATCACGGTTGAAGCTCTCCCTTGTGACGGTGGGGATCCAGTTCACATGAGGTAGCTGGACCTCACGTGTGTCTTCAAGTGTAACAATACGGGTACTTGAAGGTATGAACATACAGATAGCATTCAATGCGGAGGTCTTCCCAGTAGCAGTCCCACCACACATGAGAATATTCTTTCCATTCTCCATGTAAAGCCAGAAATGCGCCATAACCTCAGAAGAGAATGTTCCCCATGCGATAAGGTCCAGAGGAGTCAATGGCACCTTCTTTTGCCGTCGTATAGAAAATGAGCTTCCTTTAGGACTGATGTCGTGACCGAATGTGATATTGATACGTGAACCATCTCGCATGGTAGTATCCAGTATTGGAGTCGATTTGGAGAGGGAACGGGAACTTTGCTGTGATATACGCATAACAAAGGAATCAAGCACCTCATCATTGTCGAAGACAACGTTAGTGTCAATGTTACCGTATGCTGCGTGGTGCACGAAGACAGGGATCTGTGGCCCGTTACAGAATATATCCTCGATATATGGATCACGCATTATCGCACTTATCCTATCATATTCCACATAGTTCCGCTTGACGTAGTAGAATATCTTTTCTATGGACTGTGCATCCAGTTCCGTGTAGTAATCCAGCAACTCCAAGGTCTGTTCCCGGATGATACGGTATTTTTCCTGGACATCCATATTATCGATGTCCGAGACACCTTTGATGCTCAGGACATCCTGAAGCATCATATATATCTCCTCGAGCAGAAGCTTCTCAAATTGAGTCAATTTCGGCTCGACCACATGATAGCTTATGTTATGTTCCCGCAGGTCACGAATAATACATACGAACGAATAAGGCTCATCCGTCCAGTACATTTCCAGCTGTTCACAGTTATCAGGTAAATGAAAAGTCGCTAGATCCCCATCAACATCAGGATCATAAACCCGCCTCTCATTCCCACCTTTTGAAAAAAATGGCAACCTCGAAGAAACAGACCGTAGACTACCCGATGATCCACCATCATCAGAACTCGTTTTATTCTTCTTGAAACCTGAAGAGATTGCCTTCATCCTGTCCTTGAACCCAGCCATGATAATCTTCCGAAGTAATGTTTTTTGATATTTATACTTATTGACGTTTTTAAAAAAAAGGAAGGATGGACCCGATTATGGGTCCACGACTACATTCGTAGAGAAAATTGTCTGACCTGAGTCTGCGTCAATCAGGGTAAGCCTGAATGAATCACCGATAGCAACTGACTGCTTGATATCATCACCAGTAAACTTGATACCAATTTTATCACCAGTTGACCAATCATTGTAGTCTTCTACACTAAGCTTAGCTACGCCACCGGCTCCCAGATAATCAACATTTGGTGTGAAATCGACATTTGACATGTTCGCATATCCCGACATTAAGGGAACTCCAGATGCGATTTCTATTTTCAAATTACCCTGATACACATTATCCCCTCCAAGAGCTTCAATGAAGATTAGGTTATCAGAAGCGTCGGCGGATACTGCAAATGTTGCCTGAGGAGGAAGTTCCTGAGTCTTAATGCTCCCTGCATAGGAACTCACAGCAGCAGCAAGAATTACAGTCACGACAATCATCAGCATCACCCCAATAACAGGTGTTACTCCTTTCTCGTTTGAAAATAACCTCTTAAAGTTCATTTCAGATCACCTCGACATTAGTCTGGAAAATAACCTTCTGGCTAGGAATGTGTACAATCTTGACGTTCACGAAGTCACCTTCTTCTACATTTTCCCAGTCACTGAACATTACATCCATAGGTGTAGTTGGATCTGCGACGTAGTTGTCATATGTAGCAGCACTCATTGTAACACCTGGCCTAAGCGTGTAATTTCCGAAATTTGTTTCTGGAGAGCCAGAGTAACCATATGCCGGGTTGTTCCAGTGAGGAATTCCAGCAGTCTTATCATATACAGTACCACCCCAAACATAGTAATACTCCGCATTAATAACATTTGGAAGGATTTCGGTAACTGTTCCATTTGCATCGATGGTCATTATTTTTATGTCCTTAGTCTGCATAGAATCGCCTGTAACATGTTTAATTTCCATGTAAGAAACAGGTGTCATACCACTAACAGGAGCTGCATCCTTTTCAATTGTGACATCGAAAACTCCCATTGGAGCAGCTTCTGTTGTTTCAATCATACCACTGCTGTAAGAACTTACAGCTGCTGCAAGGATCACGGTCACCACTACCATCAGCATTACACCGATGACAGGGGACGTTCCTTTTTCATTATTGAACATATTCTCTATTTTCATGTATTCACCTTTGAGTCGACCCGTTTCTCCACTGAACACATCAAGTGTATCTCATGGATCGAATTGTGTTGGGTAAAAGTAAGCATACTTGATTTGAATTCAGCTTCTTAGCCAAACAGTGATGGGCATATTCCAAAGTACTATATAAATATTGGCTTTTGGATAATTAATATTAGTAGAATAGATTACAATCTACTGTATATACAACGAATATCTTGTTGAACCACCCTCATCATTATCATGATAAACCTCAAAAATCGGCATTTGGTATATAAATTGCATGTAAAAAAGAAAAGGTGTAAATTTGTTTCCAATTGAATAATAATTTTTTTAAATGACATATGTATGGGTTGCGGCATACAATAGATCTCCATAAAGATTATAGACATAAGTATACTGCACAAAGCTTTTATACAGATATTTTATTAGATGGCATCATAAATGATTATGAGGAAAGAGACATGTCAAGAATAACTCCCATTATACTATTCATCTCTATCTTGTTGCTGATATCGAACGTACAGGCAGCATCAGGCAGTGCAGTGGAATATCCGATAACAATCACGGATTCTTCCGGTGCCAGCGTGACGATTGAAAATGAACCTGAACGGATCGTATCCCTGATGCCAAGCATCACAGAGATCGTTTTCAGTGTAGGCGCTGGTGATAAGCTCGTTGGCGGGACCGGGGATGACAACTATCCACCGGAAGCCGAGAACCTGACCAAGGTTGGCAGGTACACCACGGTCAACTATGAAACGGTTGCTGATCTTGAGCCTGACCTTGTTCTGATCGCTGAAGGCAACGGGGAAGATACTATCATCCGTCTTGAAGAGCTCAACATACAGACAGTAATGATCGAACCAAATACAGTGGACGAGATCATGGAAACCATACTCCTTGTGGGGACCATCACGAACAATGAGGACAACGCACAGGAAGTAGTAGATGGAATGGAACAAACCATCAGTGATGTCACTGACAGTACCAAAGGAATTGCTGATGAAGAAAGACCAAGGGTCCTGTACATAGTATGGGATAATCCCACATACGCAGCCGGAACAGACACATACCCAAGTGATCTGATCATCATGGCCGGAGGACAGAACATAATCGAAGCAGACGGCTGGCCTACCATAAACCTTGAAAACATCGTCAGTGCTGACCCGCAGATAATAATCTGTTCAGGAATGGGGGGACTGTCCTACCAGATAGCGAACAACACAAGGAACAACGATGCTTTTGAAACCGTATCTGCTATTAAGAACGACAGGGTTTACCCAATAAAAGATCCGAACACCATCGAACGGTCCGGTCCCAGGGTAGTTCAGGGGCTGGAAGTGCTCCACATATACATGGGAGCCGACTGGGAGCAGAAGGACTATACCAGCCTTTCTGAAGCAAGCCAGACACAGGCAGATGCAGCAGATGAAGGTCCTGAAGACGAGGAAATCGTGCAGAATGGCGAAACTGATAATTCAAGTGCAAACGCACCCGGGTTCGGAGTGTTGCTTGCCGCCTGCATGATGATCCTTGGGTGTATAGGAATCAGACGAAACTAAAGCATCACATCTACAGGAAACAGATAACATGCCTAAATACAGTGGTTCCATAAGAAGCGTAATTATTGCACTGGCAGTGATCCTGCTGGTCGTGGTGGTCAGTAATACCGCAATTGGAACCACCAATATTTCACCGGTCCTGACAGCTAAGATAATCTATATGGGTCTGCTTGAATGGGTCAGGGGAACAATATCATGGACTCTGTCCCTGATAGGCATCCCTTTTGACAGTTCAGCATTGTTCAGCAGCATCGTACCTGATAACACATGGACCGACGGTCAGGAAAAGATCATAATGGGTATCCGCCTTCCACGTGTGATTCTTGCAGCACTTGTTGGAGCAGCACTTGCCACAGCCGGCTGTTCCATGCAGGGTCTTCTCAAGAACCCTCTGGCAGACCCTTACATAATAGGAATGTCTTCCGGTGCAGCCCTTGGTGCAGCCATTGGGTTTACACTGATGCTGCCAACACAGCTCATATCATTTATCATTGCCACCATCACAATATTTGTAGTATATAACATATCAAAGGTTGGCGGGAAGGTTCCTGTCGACACACTTCTTCTTGCAGGCATAGCTATCAGTTTCTTCCTGTCAGCACTAACATCCTTTTTCCTCTTCTTCTCGGAATCCCTTCACCAGATCATCTACTGGATGATGGGAGGTTTCTGGAATGCAAGCTGGGATAAAGTGAAGATCACCATGATCATAGTGCTTGCCGGGATCGGATTGTCACAAAGACATGCATGGAACCTGAACACAATGCTACTTGGAGAAGAGCAGGCACAATCCCTGGGAGTGAATGTTGAGAGCGTTAAAAAGCAGGTTCTGGTGATCTCTGCATTGATCACCGCTGCAGCAGTATCTGTCAGTGGGATCGTAGGATTTGTGGGCCTTATCATCCCCCACATCATGCGCAACATAATAGGACCGGATCACAGAGGTCTTCTGCCTGCCTCGACATTGATGGGAGCCACGTTTTTGGTGCTCTCTGACACATTTGCAAGGACATTCCCCTCCAAGGTGCAGGCAGTATTAGAATCAAGCGACATTATGCTGTTCCAGGTAATACTCGAAAGGGTCGGATCCCTGCAGGGAGTGGACCTTCCGGTAGGTATAGTTACCGCCCTTTTTGGTGCTCCTTTCTTTGTATATCTTCTAAGAAAAAGGAGGAAAAGCCTCTATGCTTGAAGTAAATGGTATAATCGTAAAATATGGGAACCGTCAGATACTCAATCAGGTGGACCTCCATGCAGAAGAAGGAAAATTTGTAGGGATCATTGGCCCGAACGGTTCAGGAAAGACCACACTGGTAAAAACGATCAACAATCTCATAAAACCAACTGCAGGAAGCATAACGATCGATGGCCAAAGTCTGGATACGATGAGCAGTATCGAGATCGCAAAGAACATAGCCATGGTCTCGCAGGTAATATCCATTAACTTCGAGTTTACCGTAGAAGATGTGGTCCTGATGGGTCGCACCCCATACATCAAAGGTGCTGAGACTCATGAGGACATGGAAATTGTGCAGGATGCGATGAAAAAGACGAGAATACTTCATCTGAAGGATAGGTTCGTTACACAGTTAAGCGGTGGAGAACTGCAAAAAGTCATCATTGCCCGTGCACTTGCACAGGATCCAAAGATACTGCTTCTGGATGAACCAACCTCCCACCTGGACATCACCAATCAGATAGACATATTGAATCTCGTAAAAGATGCTTCCAGAAAAGGAATGCTTGTCATAGCGGTCATGCATGACCTGAACCTTGCAGCTTATTATTGTGACAAGATCTACCTTATCCGGGATGGAGATATGATATCCAGCGGGACTCCCAAGGAAGTACTGACACCATCCAACATAAAGACCACCTATAACATCGATGTGGAAGTGATCAATAATAGCATCACGAATTCCCTCTATGTGATCCCTCTGCTGGAACCACTGGGCAATCATGAACCTGCTTTTTCAGAGGGGATATGATGTTCACATCATATCCAACAAAACTCCTGTTCATATCATTATTGCTCGTTACTGCTGTATGTATAAGCGGATGTCTGGAAGAGAAAGGTGAACAGACCACGATCGAAATAGCAGATATGGCAGAATCAAAGATAGAATGACATAAAATACAAAGTTATTATCGGCATCTGCAAAAGGGAACTAATCGAGTTGAAAGGATCATCCAGATGAGATGATCACTTCCTAATTCCAATACTTAATAATTACCATCAAAACATAAGATCGAGCTGACCCGGAGCATAGTGGTGTTGATAAAGTTGAAGAGTGAAAAAAGACAATCTTCCCGAAATAAAATAGCATATCTATTGATAGCAATTCTGATAATTTTTCTCTGTCCATCAGCAGCCCACGCAGATGACTGGAACATGTGGGGCCATGATAGTAATCATACAAGCCATTCAAAAGAAGATATCGAGCTCCCCCTTGAACTTTTTTGGAAAACTGAAGTAGAGGGCTCAATGTACTCATCTCCAGTAGCATCTAACGGCCTCGTTTACGTAGGTTCAAAGGACAGTTATCTCCATACATTTGATGCTAAAACAGGAGAGGAGAGATATAACTATGAAACATTTAAATATCCACTATATGCCACAATTGCATCAACTCCCTTGGTAACTGACAGCTCAATATTCATAAGTTCATATGATGACAGATTATACGCCTACCAAAACTCGGGAAAACTGAAATGGAAATGTTTTGCTGGAAGAGTAACATACTCATCACCAACAATATACAACAATACGATCTACATAGGTACAGGAACCGGTATTTATGCTCTTGGAAAAGATGATGGAATTTTAACGTGGGAATACGAAACCAATGGAATGATATATTCATCCCCGGCAGTTTCAGAGGATGGCGTCTATGCAGCTTCTTCAGAAGGATTCATATATGCACTGAACATGAGCAATGGAGAGCTGATCTGGAAATATACGACATTAGGAAAAATAACCTCATCCCCTGCTATTGACCAACGAGCAGCATACATCGGTTCATTTGATAAAAATATCTACGCACTGGACATAAGAACCGGAGACCTTAAGTGGAAATATGAGACGGGGGGCGAAATCCGATCTTCACCTGCAATAAGCAATGATTCGATCTACATAGGGTCAAACGATGGCTATGTATATGCTCTGGAAAAAGACACATCCAGACTGAAGTGGAAATATAGAACCGATGATGAGATAATCTCATCTCCTGCTTTAGCCGGCAATTACCTCTTCATCGCTTCAATGGATGGAAATCTTTACATTTTTAATGCTGAAGATGGAAAGCTGGAAGATAAGATCGAGATTGAAGAAGGTATAAAAGCTTCATTGGCAATCACGGATAATATCGTATACCTATTATCAGAAAATAGCGAGCTATATGCTTTTAAGTCCAACACATCCAAATACCATATCCAGAAACCCCCAGAAGACTATGCGGATGCAGATACTAATGAAAAAATGCCTAAGATATACATTATAAGTGGAATCATGTTTGTCTTACTGGCTGCAATAACTGTATCCACAATAAAGAAAAAGAAAGTTTTCCCGAAAAAGAAAAAAACGGATGAAAAAACAGATAGCAATGCTAAAAAAGAAACTAACGAACGGGAAATCAGAATTGCACACCAACCCGTTAGAGGGTCGCTGCCAGTTAAATTGGAAGGCTCAAAAGATGAAGTTCCTTTGAGCAACAACTACCAAAAACAACTGGAAAGCCTTCAGAACCATAAATTGTTGGAAGGCGGTACCTCCGAAACAATACTCAATGAAGCACAAATCAAAATCAGCTCTGCAAATCACGACAACGCTGAAAAATTGCTTAAAATAGCTGATGAACTTGTTGAGAAAGAAAATAATCTATTAACAGATATTGTGACCCTTCAGGTCAAAATAACAGGCAAGGACCCGTCACAGTATCAGAAAATAAGTCACCTTCTGGATAGCGCTTTGCATGATCTTAAAGAAGGTCTTTTCGAAGACTCTCAATTGTATCTGGAAAATGCTAAAAAGGACTTTGAAGAACAAAAGAAGAAATCCTAAAAGAAAAGAAGTAGAAGTAGAAACGCAAACATCCTAAAAACTGCAAGGCAGCTGAAAACATGGTTGAACACCAAGATGAACTTTGTAATGTTGAAAGAAAAGAGAGAATCGATCTCTACAAAGAAGCATTAAAAGAAAATTCAATTGACAAGGATCTGTGGTTTGAGATTGGTGTGAAACTTGAAAATATTTCAGAGTTCAAGCATGCACTAAATGCCTTTGAGAAAATAATTGAGATCGACTGCAATGATGTTGACGCCTGGTATTGCAAATATCTATTATAGACCTCCTTCTGCGCAGAGGTGAAGCGATCTCTGCTTACAATATACTAAAAAATCTTCCATGCAGTATCAACTACTTAAAAGTAAAACGGCTAAAAATTGCTAATAAAAGTAACAAAAGAAGGTTCTCTTTAACATCGAGTGGGTAATTTTAACGTCCTGCAAGTAAATATTCGCAATTCTAAATCATCTCCCTGCACAATCCTTTAATTGTGATGTGGTGTTTTTGCTCATTCGATTGTGATTTGCATTAGTTCTTTGAATTCCATGACGCTTGAAAGGTAGATGTAAATAAATTTAGTTACCCACTCGATGTTGAAGAGATCCCAAAAAAAGGATTACCTCAACATTGAGTGGGTAACTTAATATTTGTTTTCTCCAATTCAATTGATATGGAAGATAAAGAACTCATTCAAATTGCATTAGGTCTGTCATCTCCTTGGTTTGTAAAAGGTATCAATCTTGATACATCTAAAAAAAGAATGGACATTTATCTTGATTTCATAAAAGGTTCTAAATTCCCTTTGTCCAGTTTGTAACAAATTAAGCGAACTCCATGACACAAAAGAAAAAATATGGAGACACCTCGTGGAAATGATGCAAAGACCAGAAGATGTAAAGATGGTACATGGACAAAAAAGGCATCTAAATCACATTTTGGATATAAGCTACATACCATTGAAGATACTGATGATGATCTGATAAGGAGATTTAAGACAACTACTGCCTCAGTTCATGATAGTCAGGTGGAGCTTTCTAAAGAAGGAGAGGTTGTTTACAGAGATAGAGGTTACTTTGGTGCAATTTCAAAAGGATATGATACAACTATGCAAAGGGGAGTACGGGGGCATCCTATTGGTATTCGGGATAAGGTGAGAAACAGAAGGATCAGCAGTAAAAGAGCAAAGGGAGAAAGACCTTATGCTATTATCAAAAATGTGTTTACGTCAGGATTTGTAAGAGTAACAACGTTGGCAAGAGCAAATGTCAAAATGGCAATTACAGCATTCAGTTATAATCTCTATCAATTGAGGCAATAAGAAGAAAATCTTAAGGATGAATAGCGGTAGCTATTCAAAAAAGTTGAAAAATACATAAACAGATACTAGGAAATTACTGGAAATAAAGAAAAATGCTCAAAAAATTAGTCAAAAAATTTGCTTTGAAAAAATCAGCAGTTAATCGCAAATCTCTACAGAGTAATAACTCCAGGTTACTGACAAACGTTATACAACTCCAGCCACCTCAAAAAAGTAGCTGAAGACACAGTGTCCCCAAGCCCCACAGTGGACACCGGCTTTTCACAGATGATGGTCGGCAGGATACACACCGAAAGATCCCTGTACTCCCCGCATACACCGCTCTCTAACTCTTCACCAGCGATAAGATCCTGCAACTTGGTGGTCTGCTTCATCCCTTCTTCACTTCTGGCAAGACCTCTCACTGAATCTTCAAGTTGTGATCGCTCAGGCAGTTTTCCTGATGCTGCAAAAGCTGCCGCACACATCACGCCGAACTGCATGCTCTGCATCTCACGAATCGGGCTGGAAGTTCCTTTCCTGAAAATGCTCATCATGAAATCACGGGTATGCAGGATGATCTTCTTAAGGCCGGTGGATGAGGCACATCTAACACAGGCATCCATAATAGAGCAGGCATCCATTTTTTGTATCATGTCCGAGGGAACACCATGCAATTCAGTAAGCATTGCCAGTTCATCCTCGTTCATTCCGATACTATCCACAGTACCGGAAAGTCCGGTGAAAATGGAAACACCCATATCCATGCTCATGAAATGCCCCAACTCAACATGGATCGGCAGATCAGGGTATCGTTCTTTCCATTCCTTTAATTGTGAATGTGCCTTTTCAAAACGCTCAGTATATCCGGAACCATCAGGATAGCATTTCTGCAACTGATTGAAACCGGAAATGATCGCTCCATCCATCTCAGTTACATGCTCAAGACTGTATTCTTCGAATTCAGGAGTGATCGTAAGTTCCGTATTGATATCATCATAAGTGGCAATGAAACGATTCTCCCTGGCCACTATTACCTCTGTACCGAAAAGATCGAAACTGGTCCCACTGCTAAAATCAAAAACGAAATGGATTATCTCATTAGCGTCTTTGGAGGTTGAAGCATCCTGTGGAACGGACTCTCCCGAAAAAACAATGTTCCCACCTGACATCAATAGTTTTATAGTTTCTATATCACCAACCGCATTCATGACGACCTGATCTGCACCCATGTGAGACATGACGTTTGCCATTATTCCCATATTCCCCCCAAGGCGTATCTCACTTTTTTCATAATATCGTCTTTTCAGGAAATGAAAAACATCACCAGAATAGATGAACCATTCCGCACCTGTGCCTTTCTGCATATGCAGGACCAATCCTGCCACAAGATCAACGAGTGACCTTATCTCACCCGGAGCATCGTGTATCTTCTCAAGCAGTTCCTCCTTATCAACCCTCTTCAGGAGATATGAGATCTCCTCCCCGGTTATCGTATACACAGCATCGAGATTCACATTATATCCACAAAGGACCTTCATGGGAAAACCTCACTTAAGCTTTGAAAGAAATGCCACAAACGCAGTAGCTGATATCGCATCCCCGATACCAACAGTGGCAACGGGTTCACTTACGACCTTTGTAGGGATGATAAGAGCATCATACTGCGGTGTGCATATACAACCATTCTCGAAATCTTCCATGCCACATATTCCACTCCTCACAAGATGCTTTTCGAGCTTTTCAAGTTCCTTGTGACCTTCATCGGAGATTGGAACATCAAGACCTGACTCTGTACTTTCAAGGGAAACTATCTCACCGTGAGATGCCTTTGCAGCTGCAACTGTTGATCCAAAAAGCAGGGCTTTGCGGTGGTCCTCAACAGATACGGGGCAGTTCTTCGACACAAGGCAGATGTAAAATCCAAGGGAATGGATGTGCACCCTTTCAAGTTCAAGCTCCTTCAAAAGCTTCACAGCGCCCTCATAAAGTGAAATGATAGCATTCTCGCCCTTATTGATGACAGAATAGGCCAGTTCCTCATAACCAAGAACGTTCAGGGCATTTGCAACCTCAACGGTGTCAAGGCCAAGGGAATGGACATGCTGCCGGACTATATGTTTGAGTATGGCCTTCCTGATGACCTTGTTCTGTATTGAAGTGAATTCCACGTGTATACGTATGTCAGGATTGCCTTCCTTGAGCTCTTCGATGACATTTACGGCCTTCTCGACATAGTCCATATAGGTAGAGCCATCCTCATACTCCTCTTTTATCATCTGGTAGCCTGCCAGTATGGCACCGTCAATGTCAGCCTGCAACTGGGGAATCCTCTCGTAAAGCTCAGGATCCATCTCGATACGGATCCACTTTGGCCGGGAAGAGATGATCAGACGATTATCCCTTGGAATGACAAAATGCTCTCCAGCGAACTTCACCTCCATTCCCTTTGAGAATTCCAGTATCCAGTTGACCTTTGGTCTGTTATCAGGATCAAATGCCTGTTTAGGATGCTTCAGCACAAGCTCCCCATCCTCTACCACAGGGAACAGCAGGTTCTCGGAATCAACAAAGTATTCTGCCTGCTCCTCAGAAAGCCATGGGACATAGGTAATTACTTTCTCTATTCCCATGGATGCCAGAAGGTTGGAGATGATGCCAGCCTGGCCGCCCATTCTTGCAGAATCAAACACCAGATGGTCAGTAAGCCAGTCATGGATATCGGTTGTATTCGTCGGCACCTCGGCGGCCTTTCCATCACGCATAGCGATGATAAGTCTTGCAACAAGGTCAGAAGGAGAATCGATCTGGCGCGGATACTCGAAAACCTTCTCCCGAACCTCTGAGATATCCACATTCATCAGCAGATGCTCAATATCCTCCGCGCCTATGTGCTTGATGGCATCGATATTGCTGTTATATGCAACAAATATCCCCCTGACATTTCCAATAGACGAACGAATGTCCTCATAGGACTTATGATAAATAGAATCCCACTCCCTTATTTCCATAAGATCACCTTCAAATTCAAACTGCCAGATCGGCCATTTTACGTAGTATATTCAGCATTGATCCTCACATAATCGTACGTCAGGTCACAGCCCCATGCTGTCGCACAGGAATCCCCCATATGGAGATCCACCTTGATAATTACCTCCGGGCTACCCATGATCGAACCCAGCTGTTTTAGCAGCTCACTGTCCTCTGATACGATCTTCCCGTTATCAACCAGAACTGCAGAATCCGAGCCATTGGAAAATGCAAGCGAGATCTTACCCTGGTCAACATCCGCACCGGAATAACCTGCTGCTGCCACAACCCTCCCCCAGTTGGGGTCCTTGCCGAAAACCGCGGATTTGACAAGCGGAGACCTGACAATAGCCTTTGCAACAAGCCTGGCATCGTCCTCTGAAGCTGCACCCCTGGCCTGTGCCTCGATCAGCCTTGTAGCGCCTTCTCCATCTTTTGCGATCTGTTTTGCAAGGTCCGTCAGGACATGCTCAAGTCCCTGCTGGAACTCGTTCATATCAGGCTTTATCCCGGAAGCACCTGTGGCTGTAAGCAACACCATGTCATTGGTACTGGTATCCCCGTCCACTACCACCATATTGAAGCTCTTGTCCACTGCTTTTTTCAGGCAACTGTCAAGAACATCGGTATCAACTTCAGCATCCGTGTAGACAAAACCGAGCATAGTACCCATATTCGGTTCGATCATTCCTGAACCTTTGCCAATACCACCAATACAAATGCCGGAACTAAGTTCAACAGCAGCCATCTTCGGAACAGTGTCCGTTGTCATAATAGCGCGTGCAGCATGGCTGTTTCCCTGAGGTGATGATGTAAGCGAATCCATAACTTCATCGATGTTGTCATTTATCCAGCCAACATCAAGTTTCCTTCCGATCACACCTGTGGATGCCACGCCAATAAGCTCACTGTCAACCCCAAGTTTCGTCGAAAGAACAGCTGCCATCTTCCTGGCATCAGCCAGACCTTCCTCGCCGGTAAAAGCATTTGCATTGCCACTGTTAGCGATTATAGCAGCCAGTTTTCCGTTCTTCTGAAGTACTTCACGGGTCACGACCAGAGGAGCAGCTATCACTTTATTTCTGGTAAAAACACCTGCTGCATTGCCTTCACCTACGATCACCGCAAGCCCCATCTTGCCCGGCTTGATTCCGTAAGAACGTACACCTTTTACTGAACAGATCCCACCATCTATAATTTTCATTTAAACCACATTAAATACCTGCAAGACCTCGGATTATATCCCCACGTGTGATTATACCCACAAGCTTATCGCCATCGAGAACCGGAAGCCTGTTAACTTTATGCTTTGTCATTAATCTGGAAGCATCTTCAACTGAACTTTCAAGGCTCACAGTGAAAATATCTTTCTCCATGATATCACTGACCGGTTTTGAACCGACATCTGAAAGCATCTTCTTGGTATCCTCCCAGCTGATAAGTTCACGTATGGGTATCTCTATGACCTCAAATGGACTGGGAAGCCACAGACCACCATGTTCCGGGATCTCCAGAAGTTTCAGCAGGTCACCTTCTGAGACAATACCCATAACATTACTGGCAGAAACCACAGGAACGCCACTTATATCCTCTTTCTTCAGCAACTGTGCAACACTACTGATGGAATCTTCAGGACTGCATACAATGACGCTACTGCTCATAATATCCTTTACTTTCATAATCATATCTCCTTTTTCTTTATTTACGGTGAAGTTGCCGGCATCCAGATACCAGTGGTCTCATCAATCCCACACATCACGTTCATGTTCTGGATCGCCTGCCCTGAAGCACCTTTCACAAGATTGTCTATCGCTGAGATCACAACGATGCGACCATTATTAGCATCCACTTCAAATCCGATATCGCAGAAGTTCGAGCCCCTTACAGCACCAAGGGACGGGATGTCTTCCAGCACCCTGACAAAAGGTTTGTCCTTGTAGAAATCTGCATAAATGTTCCTGACATCTTCCACAGACAAGCTGTCGTTTACGAACAGGTGGGCTGTTGTCAGAATTCCACGAATAGATGGAATAACGTGTGGTGTAAAGCTTACATCCGTCAGTTTGCTGTCCAGACAATTCAGTTCCTGGAAGATCTCAGCCCCGTGCCTGTGGGTCGTCAGCTTGTATGCCTGCACATTCTCCGCCATGTTAGGATAATGGGATGCCGGTGTTGGATTGATCCCTGCACCTGTAATTCCTGATTTGGAATCGAAGATCGCTATTTTGAGAAGCCCGGCAGCAGCGAGCGGCGCTGCAGAGAGAGTTGCTCCTGTGGGATAGCATCCCGGATTTGCGATGAATGACTGGTCCTTTATTTCAGGATGGAGCTCGACAAGACCAAAGACCGCATCTCTGGGATCAGCGTGTTCCATTCCATAGACCTGTTCGAAAATATCGGTCTTCAAACGATAATCTGCGCTCAGGTCAATTACCTTCACGTCATTGTCAATTAGCTCAGGAACTATGTTCATTGCGGTTCCATGTGGTACGGCCACAAAAACAACATCACACCGCTCTTTGATCTCTTCCGGATCAAGATCTTCGAACTTAAGGTCAACAAACCCACGCAGGTGTTTGTGAGTGACACTTATAGCTTCCCCTGACAGACGGCGGGACGTTGCTGCTTCAATGTTAACGTTCGGATGGTTCAAAAGCAGGCGCATCAGTTCGCCACCTGTGTAACCGGAGGCACCGACTATTCCTGCATTGATCATATCGGTCATGCATTTATGTATAGTTCCAAGATTAATTAAGGTTGTTATTTTTACGAGAAATTATGTGAGAAAGAACCGAACTATAGGTGAATAGAAGAGTTCATGGATCAGCCTTAGTAAAAGAGAAATTGATCAGATTTTTAAGGTCTGGTCCAAAATTATTTTCTTGCCTTGAAGAAAAGGAATAATCCCAATATTGAAACTGCTACAATAGAAAGAAGGGTTATCCCACTTTTTGATTCTATAAGGTCATCTATTGAGGAAGTTTTGGTGTCATCAGTATTCACCTCAACTTCAGTTGCCACATCATCATCAGTAAGCACATCAACATCATTTGGTAGATCTTCCACATCTTCAGGAATAATTTCCTCCATTCCAACGATAGCGAAAGGCGAGAATGATTCAGGAAGTGCCTTATAGTATGCATAGCCATCACGAACTTCGATCAATTCAGTAGATACTGCTTCCCAGCCATCATTGGACGCATTATAATGCATCAACACCACCCCACCCAGATCAATGCTATTCTCTTCAAGCCAGGTAGAATCAACTTTGAACTTCAAAGATGCATTCAGTATATTTTCAGAAGATGAAAATCCAGTGTAACCTAACCAGATATTAATATTCTTATATGCAATACCTTCAGGGGACTCCGAAACAGATGCAGAAGTATGCTCCAATATTTCGATGGTTATTGGAACATTCCTTGATGTTATACCGGATGTAAAACCAATATAGGTCACCGGATTCAAAGGGTCATCGAAATTGCATCCTGCAGGCATGCCACTAACAACCCTGAGATTAGTAGATTCCGAAGTTACAACGTTCTTTGCAGCCATATCCGGACTTGTTCCAATACTACCACCGGACCCGGAACTTCCTCCACTGCTTCCGGAAGGAGTGGAAGTGCCAGCAAGATATATTGTCTTGCTTTCCCCATCGACGGTCAAAGTGAAGTCACCTTCAGGCATCGAACTGGTGGAATATTCATATTCATAATACCCATCTGTGACATCAATGGCACTTGATGCTGAGATCTTTATTTCCACGTTGCTTTTATCAGGTTGTGCTTCACCGCTCATTTTCACAGAATATGTGTGTTCAGGCACATTAGATGCTGATACGGATGCTATTCCGTTGGAAGCAGATGGATGTCCCACCGTCCACCAGAAAACAGCCTTTATTTCTACTTTAAGATCATTGACTCCGCTGGCCTCCACTAAAAAACTGTTTGGACCTGAGGGTATCTCCACGCCGCTGACAGTATATTTATAGGTACCATCATTTACCGGCACATCAGAAGTAAAAACAACTTTAGCAGGAACAGAACCAGTCCTATCCGTGTAACCACTTACAATAATGTGATCACCAACTGTTGGGTTTGAAGGATAGACTTCAAAAGCACCTGCCATAGGAACCAACAGGAAGATAAGAATAACTGCAAAGACCACAAGACCTGATTGAGATAATTTTTTTGTCAAATGCATCACCATGGCAACAACCGGATATTTTTGTAAATTAATTCATTGAAAAACATATTAGAGCACAGATTTTTTCACAAAAATATACACTAATCTGTCAGCTACTTTAGAGTCAGTTGCAAACTACATAAGGATTTCCGGACTGATTCTCAAAAATATTTAAAATGGTTGTTATGAAGAATTTACCAAAGGATAAAATGTAGTCTAGAAAGTTGAATACTGTATAAAGCCTTCCTAACATATTTATAAAGCATCGCATATATTTAGGAATGTAGCAAAACATAAACTGTTGAGAAATAACAATGTCCCATAGGAATAAGATTCCCTCCGATATTCAGGTTGTCATAGCACTTGTTCTACTTACCTGCATATTCATAACGATCCCAACCTTGAGTAATACACCCATACGAACAGCCCTTGGGCTTCCAATGGTCTTGTTCTTACCAGGTTATGCATTGATAGCAGCACTTTTCCCGGGCAAGGATGACCTGGACGGGATAGAGCGATTAGCACTTAGTTTTGGTCTTAGTATTGCAGTAGTTCCCCTTATTGGCCTTGCCCTTAACTATACACCATGGGGAATAAGGCTTTTTCCCATACTGATATCACTTTCAGCTTTCACCGTCATAATGTGTGCAGTAGCAGTGTTCAGAAGGAATAATCTTCCGGAAAATGATAAGTTCACTGTTCCCTTTTATTCAGCATATATTTCATTAAAAGAAGAGATCTCAAAGAAACCGGAGAATAAACTTGATAGAATCCTTACCATTCTTCTGGTGCTATCAATATTAGCTTCAATAGTAACTCTTGCATATGTTGTCGTTACACCAAAAGAAGGTGAAAAATTCACTGAATTCTACATCCTCGGACCTGAGGGGATGGCTGATAACTATCCCACATATCTCCAGTTTGGTCAAAACGGTACCGTCATCGTTGGGATTGTGAACCATGAATATGCAGATACTGAATATTCCATAAAGCTAATGCTTGAGAATGATTCACAGATGATGGAACAGGATCGACATCAAATAATACTTCAACACAACCAAACGTGGGAGAAAGAAGTAACGTTCACACCTGCAGCTGCAGGGGAAGACATGAAACTGCAATTCTTGCTCTACAAAGACAAAAACATGACAGAACATTATCGAGACCTTCATTTATGGATCGATGTGGAGGAGATGTAAATGGAGAGCGAAACTGAAGCTGAAGATGTTGTCACGGAAAATAATCCCTTCAACAAGATAAGGAGAATGGACCAATTCAAAATAGACCTTCTAGCTATAGCCATCCCTTCATTAATGATAATAATTGCAGAGATGTCATTATTTGCCGGCAGGACAAAGTTCGCGATAGGGACACATTTGATCCTGCTAATAATTTTAACCTTGTCTACAATGATATTTAATGACAAGAACAAACAGCATATATTACATGCATTCATTCTCCTTTCCTTGCTAAAGATCCTTAATCTGTCAATGCCAGTGTTCTTTGAGATGACACTTTATTCCTATGCATTCATCTATGCCCCGCTGGCAATTCCAATATATGTTCTTGTAAAGGATCAAAACCTCTCACTTTCAGATATTGGCATTGCCAGGAATATAAAGTACTATGACCTTCCTCTTGCCCTGATAGCGAGTATTGTGATCGCGGCAGGGGAATTCCTTGTCATCGAACCCAGCTACCTTATACCTGACATATCAATATTGAATTTACTTAAGTTATCCATCATTATGATCTTTTTCGTCGCCCTGTTTGAAGAACTTGTATTCAGATCAATACTGCAAACGAAACTTGAAGAGATTATAGGCAAGTACCAGGGACTTCTCCTAGCAAGTATCCTTTTCGCTGTTATGCACTCTGGATATGGTACACCATATGATACATTTACTGGTTCTGCAGGTATTATACTTGGAGCCATGTACTTAATAAGAAGAAATCTGTTACTTGTGACGTTAACACATGGATTTGTAAACATCATACTCTTTGGAGTACTCCCCCATATAGCAACTCCCGAATTAGCTATGGAATTAGCTATGGAATTAGCTATGGAATTAGCTATGGAATTAGCTATGGAAAATGGAAAGTTGATCGTTGGTTTCATATTTTTAGTCTTATCCATCGTCGCAATCAGATTTATTGAACTAAGGAAAAATAGATGAATCAAGAGAAAACATTTCCTTTGACCCAGCTTCAGTACCAATTAAGGGAGAGGGTAGCAAATGCTAACTAACATAATTTCAACTATTAGTGCTGCATCATCCACTGCAATAGCAATGAGGATAGATATAGGGTTACCTGGATATGGTGTACTTACATTTATTGTTCTTATATTTCTATTGTCTGCAAAAGAGATTTTATCTGCTTCAAAGTACTGGACGAAATCGTTAGGTACGTCTCTTAATATGAGCATATTCGCACTTCTCGTAGTCTTTGTAAGCATTGTGATCTTCAAGATTACAGAAATAATTTAAAATAAATATCGAAAGCAGGAAAAGTTTTTCCTTTGCCCACTTCCATCTTTTTTAGCGTTTTTTTCCTTGCATATAAGCATCTTGAGAAATAGTTCCTACAGGTACATCTTCAAGGGTGATCTCTAGAATAACTTCAACCCTATTTTCAACTGGATTTCAACTTCATTGGAAACACTAACCTTGTGAAAGGAAGGCGGATTAATAACATCAGTGATCAACTAAAACTGACAATCGGAAATAGAACTTATCACCAAAAGTTCAACTACAGATATTAAACACAGATATTTATTTCTGAACTATCCACTAATATGTCAACTACTTTTGAGTCAGTTGCAAACTATACAAGGATTTCCAGACGGAGTCGTAAAAATATTTGAAATTGTTTATTGTGAAGGATCTAACAAAAATGTATCAGAAACCGTTGAATGCTGTACAAAGCCTTTCAAACATATTTATAAAGCATGACATATCTTTAGGGATGTACCAAAGCATAAACAGTTGAGAGATAACAATGTTCCATAGGAATAAGATTCCATCCGATATTCAGGTTGTCATAGCACTTGTTCTACTTACCTGCATATTCATAACGATCCCAACCTTGAGTAATACGCCCATACGAACAGCCCTTGGGCTTCCAATGGTCTTGTTCTTGCCAGGTTATGCATTGATAGCAGCACTTTTCCCGGGCAAGGATGACCTGGACGGTATAGAGCGATTAGCACTTAGTTTTGGTCTTAGTATTGCAGTAGTTCCCCTTATTGGCCTTGCCCTCAACTATACACCATGGGGAATAAGGCTTTTTCCCATACTGATATCACTTTCAGCTTTCACCGTCATAATGTGTGCAGTAGCAGTGTTCAGAAGGAATAATCTTCCGGAAGATGATAAGTTCACTGTTCCCTTTTATTCAGCATATGTTTCAGCAAAGGAAGAGATCACAAAGAAACCGGAGAACAAGATCGACAGGATACTGACAATTCTTCTCGTAATATCAATATTAGCTTCAATAGTAACTCTTGCATACGTTGTCGTTACACCAAAAGAAGGAGAAAAATTCACAGAATTCTACATACTCGGACTTGATGGAATGGCTGATAACTATCCCACTGATCTCCAGTTTGGTCAAAACGGTACCGTTATCGTTGGGATTGTGAACCATGAATATACAGATACTGAATATTCCATAGAGCTAATGCTTGAGAATAGTTCACAGATGATGGAACAGGATCTACATCAAATAATCCTTCAACACAACCAAACGTGGGAGAAAGAAGTAACATTCACACCTGCATCTGCAGGGGAAGATATGAAACTTCAATTCCTGCTCTACAAAGACAAAAACATGACAGAACCATATCGTGACCTCCATTTATGGGTAGATATGAAGGAGATGTGAAATGGAGACAGGAACTGAAGCTGAAGATATTATCGTGAAAAACGATCTCTTTTACAAGATAAGGACAATGAACCAGTCGCAGATAGATCTTCTTGCTATAGCCATTCCTTCATTAATGATAATAATTGCAGAGATGTCATTATTTGCTGGCAGGACAAAGTTCGCGATATGGACACATTTGATCCTGCTAATTATTTTGACCTTGTCTACAATGATATTTGATGACAGGAACAAGCAACATATATTACGTGCATTCATCCTCCTTTCCTTACTAAGGATACTAAATCTTTCAATGCCTGTGTTCTTTGAGATGACACTTTATTCCTATGCATTCATCTATGCACCGCTGGCAATTCCAATATATGTTCTTGTAAAGGATCAGAACCTCTCACTTTCAGATCTTGGAATTACCAGGAATATAAGATACTATGAACTGCCACTTGCCCTGATAGCAAGTACTGTGATCGCAGTAGGGGAATTCCTCATCATCAAACCCAGTTACCTTATACCGGATCTTTCAGTATTTAATTTGCTTAAGTTATCTATCGTTATGATCTTTTTCGTCGGCCTGTTTGAAGAACTTGTATTCAGGTCAATACTGCAAACAAAACTGGAGGAAATGTTAGGTAAGTATCAGGGATTGATCCTTGCAAGTATTCTTTTCGGTGTTATGCACTCCGGATATGGTACACCATATGAGATGGCATTTACTGGTTTTGCAGGTTTTATAATGGGAGCCATGTATATAATAAGAAGAGATCTGTTACTTGTGACGCTGACACACGGATTTGTGAACATCATACTCTTTGGAGTACTCCCGCATATAGCATAACATATGAAAGTAAAAAACGATAAAAAAGATATAGAAGAGAGTAAAGGAAAGACCTTTACTACTAATATGATATTAATTTTAAATTATTTCTGCGACCTTGAATATCACAATTCCTGCAAAAGCTAACAGCAAGGGGAATATGCTCATATTAAGAGAAGCACATAATGATTTTTTCCAGTACTTTGAAGCAGATAAAATCTCTTTTGCAGACAATAGGAATATAAGAGCGATAACTGCAAGTACACCATATTCTGGTAATCCTATACCGGTTGTCATTGATACTGCGGCAGATGATGCAGCGCTTGAAGCCGCGGATGATACAGCGCTAGTAGTTGAAATTATGCTAGTCAGCATTTTACACACATTCTCCATTTATTATTTTAAGCAATGTTAGTCTAATATAAAAACGTTATTAATTACACATTTACTTTTCGAAGTATGACCATCAATCAAAGCAGAACTGATATTGAAAATCGGTCAAAGGAAATATTTTCCTTTGACTTATTTATTCCTCCTCAGTTCAGCAATTCCGATCAAACCTATCGATAAGATCAAAAAGATCAAAGCAAGAATCACTTTGCCTGTTATTTTACCATCTGTAGATAAAGCCTGATCATCCAATTCCGGTGCACCCTCATGAATTATTTCCACAGGTCGATCATCAGAGAGGGTTTCAGAAATAACTTCAACCTCATCTTCAAACGTTTCAACCTCATCAGAAACACCCACAATTGCGAAAGGTGAGAAACTGGAAGTTTTTGCAATGAAGTAAACAAAATCGTCATCTTCACTTACCTGATTTGTTTCAAGTTCCACCCATTCTGTTGTATAGTGTAATAACCTTACATCAGCAACATCTACATTGTTACTTTCAAGCCATTCTTTTTCTACAGCAAACCCCACAGTTGCATCCTTGACCGTTCTTTCATTGGCCCAACCAGAACCCACTGCAATATTGACATTCTTATAAACAAGACCAAATGGTTCATCGGCTGCCAAACTAGAAGTTTCCTTTAGAACTTCCACTACATATTTCATAGAACCTGCATTCAATAATGGTGTAAATCTTACGAACTTGATCGGATTTTGATCGTCGATAAAGGAACATTCTACATTCGTATCCTTGTACATATACATTGAAAGAACATTCTTCAAGATGATATTCTCATAGCTCTCACCACTGGAAACAGAACCACCGCCTCCACCGCCACTGCTCTTTTTCTTAGCAGGTGGCTTAACAGCCTAAGTTGCCAACTGGAACTGACCATTGGAAACAGAACCTTTCTTTTCATCAAAAGCCACCATATCGTGATCTGACATAGCACCTGTGAAGAGGATGTAATCACCTGATGAAAGATCAGATGTATCAAGCAACAATGATGCATTGCTAAATGGCACTGTACTATATACGATAGATATATTGTCGGAACCATAGATATCTGTCAGCAGATCGCTAACATTGCTCTTATGCATATCATTCAATTCCATACCGATGAGATCAAACCCATCAACCACCAGATGACCATTTACAGAGCTGTTAAAACCATCCTTTGTACCATCAAACTCTACCCGAACGTCAGCCTTGTATTCACTTTCTTTCACAAGGATCGCACCGTAAGTGTAAGTGGTAGCAGGTGCATTTTCCAACTGAACATCCAGTGTAACATTTTCGGATTCACTTGAAACGACCACATCCGAATTATAATCAAGTACTTCAAATGCAGTCGCGGAAAGTAATACATTTTCATCGGGAAGAATTATTAGTACGCAGTATGAACCAGCATCTAGAGTACCATAATCCATGGACATATCACCATTACTGTCAAGAGCAACACCTTCAGACAATTGCATTACAGAATTGAACATTCCATTTAGACTTGATGTATCACCCTCCAATAAGTCTAACATCGTTTGCTTGACATCTGAAATTGTGGAATTGAATAAGTATACATCTACTTTTTCTTCAGCAAAGTAATCAGAACCACTAAACTCAATTTCAACATTATTTAAGCCACTTACATTAGTATACATCTGGTGAGTAGCATACGGATAAGTTATCACATAGTCAGTGAAATTATCAACGTTAAGAGAAACATTGATATTTCTTTCATTAATGGTCGTTTCTGTATAGTTTACACCATTATATGTGAATGTAAGTGGGGAAGGAAGGCTAAAGGAAGAACCTCCACTAAGGCTTATCCAATTCCCTTCTGTGGCAGAATCGGAATGATCAGCAATGTTGATATTTTGTTCGTCAATATTAATTTCCATGATGTATTCATCGTTCAGAGAACACGCAGATGCTGCTGTAACGAATAAGAACGTCATCAGTAATGATACAAGTAAAGTAAATGTGACCTTATTTAGATTCATCAATTCCACCTTTTGCTCTCCCGCAACTAACCAAATAATCAAGTATTTACAGTAAATACAGTATCAATTAATATAACCCTATCTAAAACTTGGTTATTTCTTTATTATCAATGTTTTCTATTAAAACACTTAAAAATATAAATCATTCCCCCAAAAGTTCAACTACAGTTGAAGTCTCCAGAATGATTATGAATCTTAACTTACATTAAACAGAGGGCAGAATTAAGACAAGGGAGATAAAATGAGCATAACTAAAAAAATATATCTTGCAGCGCCACTGTTCTCTGAAGCTGAACAGGGATTCAACAAAAAGCTGGAAACTGCACTGGAAGAGCTTGGGTTCTCGGTCTTTGTACCCCAGGAGGATTCGAACGATACAGAAGCAGCAAGAGAGGACATGGATTCCAGTAATATCTTCCAATTAAATGTTGAAGCCATCGATGCCTGTGATATACTGGTCGCTGTTCTTGATGGTGGCACTGATGTGGACTCCGGGACCGCATGGGAGATCGGATATGCCTATGCAAAGAACAAGACGATAATAGGCATTAAAACAGATTTCAGGACACTGGGACCTGAGGGTCTTGTAAACCTTATGATAGGGGAATCTGCTAATGAGCTTGAGACCAGTGTCAAAGCCCTTCTGAAAAAGATGGAAAAATACAGATAAGAGGAATCCACACCCTCTTCACTTACAACATGAATTGAACTTTTCTTCTTCAATGTCGCCCCGCGGGCTTATCTCTTTGAATATCTGTCCTTCAAACCAATACATTTGTGCACCTGTCAGCCAGGCATCGTGCGGCAGACCAGCCTTTAAGCAGGTGTGGGTCAAAAAATCAATAGCATCAAAATCATTCTCAGGTGCCACCTGCGGAAGCAACAAACCCTGGTATGGACCGTCTTTAGCAATAAGACCGTGTCGACCTATCTCAATAACGTCCGGTAGCTTTTGAGGAGGCACATCGATAAGCTCCGGTTGTGTCAGTATAGTGACCTCCACAATAATATCATCCATCTCTGAGATCTCCACTGCAGGGAAACGAGGATCCCTTGTTGCTGCCGAGATAGCAGAATCAATGATTGCATCACTCAAAGGAGAATCGGGATATGGATGACCGATACAGCCCCTCAGGTCACCTTCGATGGTCAATGTCACAAAGACCCCGCGTAATTCATCGAAAACTTCCGGCAATCCGGATGCCTGCATTTTCTTACCACTTCCAAGGAACAGTTCGATCGTATCCCTTGCAAGATTTACAGCCTTTTCACCTTCGGAACCACTGAGCATATTCAACCCCCCATATCACATTCATTCCGTGTCAAGATATTTCTTTGCAGCCACTTTCAAGGCCTCTATACCGGGTAGTGCATCCCCTGCAAGATAATCGATACATGCCCCGCCGCCGGTGCTGATATGTGAGAACTTGTCCTCATAGCCCATATTGCGCACCTCGGCAGTGATATGACCGCCACCGGCAATCGAATATTCGGCATTAGCTGCAGCTTTTATGATCTCAAATGTCCCGATCTCAAATCCATCGATCTCCGAAACGCCTGCAGGACCGTTCAGGACAACGGTCTTTGCGTTCTCGATCTCACTGCCATATGCAACAATTGTCTCAAGACCAATGTCATTTATCGGAAGGTTCCTTGAACCAACCTCTTCAATGTTGACATCGATTCTGTTGCCCTTATCGTTCAGTGCAGCATCGCGAGGCAGGCCGATCTTCCCATCGAACCTGTCAAGGACCTGTTTTGCCTTATCGATCTGGTCCAGATATCCCTGGGATTCTATGAACTTCATATTGGGCTCACCAATATCAACACCTGATGCAGCAAGCATGACATTTGCCACAACACCTGTGACCAGCACTCTGTCAGCACCGCCACTGGAGAGAACGTTCTCTGCAACTTTGATGGAATCATCCGCTTTTGCACCCCCAAGTACGAATATACACGGGCACTCATTCCCTTTCAGGCTCTTGTCAAGAGCTGTGATCTCCCGCTCCATCAAACGCCCTGCACCACATGGAAGCAGTCCGGTAAAGCCAACGATGGATAGTTGTGACCTATGGGACACTGCAAAAGCATCATTAAGGAAAATATCAAATAGCGGAGCCAGTTGTCGTACCATGTGAGTACCCTGCTGTTCGCTTACAGGTCTTTTCAGGGATTCTTCCGAATAGAAACGCACATTCTCAAGAAGTATAACATCTCCGTTCTCCATTGCAGATATACTTGACCTTGCATACGTGCCAAAGATATCATCAATATAGGTCACCTTGCGACCAAGGTGTCCGGACATTATCCGCGCATGTGCCTCCATGGTGGAAAAATCGTTCTTCCCGGGCCGGCTCTGGTGGGCAAGAAGTACGACTTTTGCATCCTCAAGGTCCCTCAGGGTGGGAATATGGCTATTGATCCTCATGTCGTCAAGAATGCCGCCCTCCGGATCCATTGGGGAGTTAAGGTCCACCCTCACAAGAATTGTTCTATCCTCAATGTCAAAATCGTCGATCGTGAGAAAATCTTTAGCAGTCAAGGTATTCATCACCAGTATCAATATTTGGATTTGTAAGATAATTTTGTTTTTAATCGAAACGAATGCGATGCACGACACTATATAGCAATTCTATATTTATCTATATCCATCTGAAATTTACTAAAGCTCATAAACCTATAATTGATAACAAACCATCAACGTCCACATTGTTCTCGATAAGCTCGACCATGCGATCAAGTTTATGCTCTTTCCTGAACCTTGCATGTCCGATCAGGCCTTCCATCCTGCCTATGGTTGACATGGTATCACCGCGAACAAGTACTACAGGAATTCCTGCCTCATCCGCACTTCCCAATACCGCACCACTTGGCTGGAGATTGCCGGTAAGTACAAGACACTTTACACGCGCTTCAATGGCAGCCATCTGAATATCTGCCCTGTCACCGCCGGTGATGACAACTGAGCCAGGGTTGCGTCGGAAATACTTGATAGCCGAGTTGACCTCCATTGCACCTACAAGATAGTGCTCTACAAGCTCTTCAAGGTGCTCTGAACCGGCAAGGACCTCCGCATGAAGGTCTTCCACGATCTCGGAGATAGGAACTGAACGAAGTGTTGAGTCCTTTGGCAGAACACCAACGACCTTGATGCCCTTATCCTTCAGGAAAGGGACCACCAGTTCACAAACATACGTCATCTGGCTTTCGTCGACCTCGTTGAGTATAATGCCTGCAAGCATATCAGGATCGTGTATCAACTCAATATCACAGAGGATACGATCCACAGCATAGACAGAATCATAGCGTGTCACCAGAAGCATCTTTGTTCCAAGTATAGAACTGACCTGGGGATCGGAAAGACCATACATCGCACCCCCCCCGATGCCACCGGTCCCTTCAATGAGAACGACATCCTTGTCTTTCGAAACTTCAGAGAATGCATCAGCAAGGGTCTTATCAAAATGTTTCTCAACACCTGCAAGAGCATCTTCCGCGAGGTTGTCGGTCAGCAATATAGGAGTGATATGATTTCTATCGTCCTTCAGATCGAAGACCCTGCGCATCTGTTCCGCATCCTCATCGGAGAGGACACCGTTAACATCCACCAGCATGTTACCTATCGGTTTCATGTAACCGACAGAATAACCCTTGTTCTGGAGAATGATACCAATTCCCGTACAAAGGGAGCTTTTACCCGAGTATTTTTCAGAGGAACTTATCAATATAGATGCCACAATAACCACCTTTGTTGTTCTATTATCTCAAATGTCAATGTTAGCATGTTCATTCGCTCCCGAGGGTCAGCCTGATGTCCATTGCAACGCAGCCCTGACCTTCAGGCAGCACCATAAGCGGGTTGATCTCAAATTCAAGGATCTCGGAGAAATCCATTACGAGCTGTGACACCTTGCAAAGGGTATCAACTATTGAATTAATATCAGAAGGGCTCTCACCACGCACACCCGTCAATATCGGATAGGTCTTGATTGAAGAGAGCATCTTTCGGGAGATATCCTTCCCTATGGGAGCAACACTAAAAGATACGTCCTTAAGAACTTCCACATAGGTACCCCCAAGGCCGAACATTAGCAGGGGACCGAACTGGACATCCCTGTTCATGCCAATGATCACTTCTTTCCCACCTGTGACCATCTTCTGTATCTGCACACCGGATATGACAGCATTTGGAATGTATCGCCTTACATCCGACATCATGGTATGGTATGCTCTTTCAACATCATCCCGGTCCTTAAGACCAATGCGAACACCTCCGACATCGGTCTTGTGGGAAATATCAGAAGAAAGTACTTTCATTACCACAGGATATCCCATCTCCTCAGAGGCATCAATTGCTTCCTGCAAGGTCTTCACGTTGGAAGTTC
The DNA here is from genome assembly GCF_900111645.1 of Methanococcoides vulcani. Taxonomy (GTDB): domain Archaea; phylum Halobacteriota; class Methanosarcinia; order Methanosarcinales; family Methanosarcinaceae; genus Methanococcoides; species Methanococcoides vulcani. Next base: position 222,400 of record NZ_FOHQ01000001.1, on the reverse strand, counting down.
CCACTGTGGGGATCCCATATGCCTTCAGGATATCAAAGGATTCCAGTCCAAGTGTGTGCCTTTTCTCAGAACGTGCTTTTTTCAATATGGAAGATACAGATTCCTTATCCGCATTGATGTTCTCAGGTTCCAGATGAACGCGTTTCCTTATCACACCATAATTGCACAGCGCTGCCATGCTTGAAACTGCCCTTTCCGGAAAAGCAAAGTTCGGGATGTGATTCTGATCAAGTATGTCCTCGCCTTCCTCGATCCTGGTACCGCCAACAAAACTGCATAGGATAGGTTTTCGGGAGGCAACGGCCTTCTCTGCAACCACTTCAGCGATGCTCTTAACGTCCGTCATTGCCTGTGGAGATGTAAGTACGATTATGCCATCAACATTTGGGTCATCAAGGATCGTTTCAAGTGCATACCCGTAGATATCCGAATGTGCATCACCAAGCACATCCACCGGATTGTAGAAATTCGCCGCAGGAGATAACATCTCCCGAAGGCGATCTATCGTGGATTCATCAAACGATGACAGTGAAAGACCTGCATAATGACAGGCATCGGCTGTCAGTATGCCCAGACCGCCCGCATTGGTAACTATGGCAATGTTCTTTCCATCCGGCACTGGCTGGCTGGAGAATGCACGTATGTAGTCGAGCATCTGCTCAACGGAATCTGCCCGCATCACACCGCTCTGCGCAAATGCTGCATTGTAGGCCTCATCTGAACCCGCCAGAGTACCGGTGTGAGAAGATACTGCTCTTGAACCTACTGCCGTTCTACCGGATTTCACCACAACGATAGGCTTCTTGTGTGATACCTCGCGGGCAATCTCCATGAACTTTGGACCGTCCTTCACACCTTCAAGATAAGCAGCTATCACCGAAGTGCTGTCATCATCAGCCATCTCCAGCAGGAAATCGTTCTCTGAAAGGTCTGCCTTGTTCCCGAGACTGATGAACTTCGAAAACCCGACCCCTCTGGCATCTGCCCAGTCAAGCGTAGCAGTACATATCGCACCGGACTGAGACATCATTGCAATATTGCCTTTCTTTGCCATGGATGCAGCAAAGGAAGCATTCAGACCGGATCCGGTGTCAATGATACCAAGACAATTGGGGCCGACCATTCGCATCCCGTACTTCCTGACGATATCAGCACATCTTCGTTCCAGTTTCGCCCCTTCGATACCCGACTCCTTGAAGCCTGCAGAGATAACAACAACGTTGCTTACATCTGCAAGGCCACATTTTTCCAGTGCATCAGGAACCATTGCTGCAGGCAGGACAACGACTGCAAGCTCTGCTGCATTGGGAGCATCCAGAATGGTCGGATAGCAGCGCAGGCCAAGGATCTCATCAGCCTTCGGGTTTATAGGAATTATCTCGCCCTTGTAGCTCTCGATAAGATTATCAAGTACCGCCCGCCCCACTTTCCCTTTCGTACGGGAGGCACCAATTACCGCCACAGAGGTTGGTTCAAATAATTTTTCAAGCATTGTTATACCTGTAATTTTCTACCTAATATTGAAGATAAAGGTAGATAATGGTTTTTATTAGATATTGCTTAAAATGTTCAATGAAGATAGCTTATCGATTCAGGAACCATCAACTACTCTGTAATGCACTTGTACCATGCCTTTTAGATAGCTGCTTATATCCAACAGTTCCAGTTTAGTTTCACCTGACCCCTCCTGGAAAAGAGGAATACCATCGCCTAATAGGACAGGCATAATTCCAATAATGATCTCATCGATCAAGCCGGAAGTTAAAAATTCACTGACCACTACCCCTCCGCCCAGTATCCAGATATCCTTTTCTGTCCTGGAACTTATCTCATCAACGAGTTCATCGACCGGGGAGTTAGTAAAGCTGACAATATCAGTATCATTAAATTCATCACTGCTGGTCAGAACGAAACAGGGAATTGATCCATATGGCCAGTCGATATCAAAGGAAAGTATCTTTTCATATGTTTTTCTTCCCATTATTATAGATCCGATGTTCTCAATGAACCTTTCATAAAGATCATAACCCGGATCTTCTACCAGCCAGTCAATATCCCCTGACCTGGTTGCAATGTACCCATCCAGGCTCATGCCAATATACAGGATCTTTTTCAGTCCCGCCTTTTCGCTCACAATAGAAGTCGTTCCGTTAATTGCAATTCACCCCATTTCATCCCACAATATAACAATAATAGAGCATGACCTTTAAGGTTAAGTAATAAACCGGATCCTCCAAAAGGACTTCTGTAAAAACTGTTCATCAACAGGTTTAAGAAGTTACAGCCCGGAAACGGTACCCAAATACTAATAATACCGCACTGACTATGCGTATCGGTGATCATATGAAGATACTTGGAATATCCGGAAGCCCTACAAAAGAAGGCAACAATGAGAAGATCATAAGCGTAGTTCTTGAGATCGCAGGAACAAAAGGTTTTGAAACAGAAAGCATACTGCTCTCCGAAAAGAAGGTCAACCCATGCATCGCATGCGGGACCTGTGCACGCGGCGAGAAATGTCCTATCAATGATGACATGCAGGAGATATACACCAAACTCGCAGAAGCAGATGCTATCGTGATCTCATCCCCGGTCTACTTCGGCGGAATGACAGCACAGCTCAAAGCACTATTAGACAGGAGTGTCCTTCTCAGAAGGCAGGGATTCCAGCTCAAAGGCAAGTTCGGTGCAGCCATGGCAGTGGGAGGATCACGCAACGGTGGGCAGGAAAAGACCATCCAGGGAATCCATGACAGCATGCTCGTCCACGGTATGATGCCTGTGGGAGACGGTGCACACTTTGGAGGTATTGCACAGAAACCGGTGGACGATGACGAGATCGGAATGAAAACGGTCATTGACACCATCGAGAACCTTTGTGAGACGCTGGAAAGGATAGAAGCCTAAAAAACTAAGTCTACATTAAAAGTTCGTGCAAAAGAGCAGGCAGACCCTGTTCTTTTTAATTTGTTCTTAATGGCTCTTCCAAGAACCATTTCGTGTTTCTAAGAGGCGCTTCTTGACCAACAGGTTCACCAAATGGAACATAAGGAATGCAATATTCAGAAGACTGCATTCAGAACCAGGAATATCAAATAATCTGGCAGTACTGATAGGTATCTTCACAGGACTTACTATCGTTGCATATGATATTTGCCTGAAATATGCAGAAGGCGTGTTCTGGAATGGAGGGGTTTCGGGCCAATATTATGTGATATTTATCCCTGCAATCGGAGGACTGTTCGTCGGGCTCGTTACCCACCTCTACAAAGATCTGAAACGATGCAATGTAGCTGAAGTTATCGAAGGCACTGCATTACACGGAGGAAGGATTCGGATACGTGAGGCTTTCCGGGAAGTATTTCTATCCATAATATCGATCTCAACAGGCGGTTCCGTAGGAAAAGAAGCACCCGGGATCCTTGCCGGAGCAGGTATCGGAACTATTTTTGCCAAAACCATCAATGCACCTGACAACCGTTACAGGATATTTCTTGGCTGTGGTGCTTCCGGAGGCATAGCTGCCGCATTCAACGCTCCTCTTGCAGGAGTTGTCTTTGTCGTAGAAGTGATATTTGGAGAACTTGAAACAAGGACGTTCATACCCATCGTACTGTCATCGGTCTTTGCGACACTTGTTGCAAACCTTATTTTCGAAGTACATCCAATAGAGGTTTCCTATTACGGGTTTGTAGACCCCATCAGGGAATCCGGCCTGTATCTTGTATTGGGCATCCTTTGCGGCATCGCATCTGTTATACTGATACGAACCCTCTACATCACCCATGATGCCTTCCGGACAATACCGGTGCATCCGGCATTCAAACCGGCCATTGGCGGACTTTTTGTTGGCATCATTGGATACTTCTACCCACAGGTAAGAGGCATAGGATATGATGTGATCACAGAAGTTCTGGCTAACAACTTCACACTTCAGTTGCTGCTGATACTTCTTGTCCTTAAGATCCTTGCCTTTTCGTTCACCATCGGATCAGGAAATGCAGGAGGTTCCATCGTTCCTTCTATGTTCGTAGGCGCTATGCTGGGTGGTGCATACGGAACTATCGTGCATCAGCTTTTTCCCGCAACTACCGCCGTTTCCGGAGCTTATGCACTTGTAGGGATGGCAGCGACCCTTGCCGGAACTGCGAGAGCACCTCTTACATCCATGCTGATCCTCTTTGAGCTCACAAAGGACTATAATCTAATTCTCCCACTGATGTTCGCCTGCGTTGTAAGTAATTCGATATCAAATAGCCTTCATGAAGAATCCATATTCACAGAAGTTCTCAAAAGACGCGGATTCACCATTCGCCGGGGAAAAGAGATCAACGTAATGGAATCCATGCTTGTAAGAGGCAATATGAGAAACGATGTCCATACGATCTCAATGAACGATACTGCAAAGGACCTGCTTGACCTTATGCAGTCAAGCCGTCATGCAGGATTCCCTGTCCTTGACGAAAACAAAAAGCTACGCGGCATTGTGACCCTGGAAGACATGAGAGAAAAGGTGAAGTATGGAGAACTTGACACAAATATCCGTGACATCGCAACCCTTGAGCCAGTGGTGACATATCCTGATGAATCACTGGACGTTGTACTCAAAAGACTTGCAATGAAGGATATAGGAAGACTGCCTGTGGTTTCCAGGACCGATGAGACCGAACTACTGGGAATAATCACAAGAAGTGATGTTGTCAAATCCTACAACAAAGAAATAGTCAAGAGTGTTCGTGAAAAGGAAGCAAAAAAATAAAGGATAAATCATTCAGTTAATAGTTATTCAATCAATCAATCAATCAATCGCAAGTCAATCGATCAATCTTGCAAGGAAATATCCTGAAGTGGTATCGTAGATCTCAACATTGCATGAACTGCCAGGCTGAATAGAACCTTCTGGGATCACCACAGGTTTGTAAGAAGCTGTGCGTGCCATCACTCCTTTGACCTTGGCATCCATGGATACGAACACCTCACCTTTCCAGCCGACCATTTTTTTCTTCGACCCTAACTTGATATCATCACAAAGATGATGAAGCTTATTGGACCTGTTCACAACGATCCGGCTGTCGATATTACGATATTCAAGTGCTTTCGTGAGAGGGCGTGGAGTGTAGCGGGATATGTTCACCTTATCCGGCCTGATATCCTTCACCCATTCAAGTGTCCTGTCGAAATCATCATCCGTCTCACCGGGAAAACCGACAATAATATCGGTAAATATCGTCAATTCCGGGAAGACTTCCTTAAAGCGTGCGAGGATGTTATTGGTTTCTTCTATGGTGTGGAAACGGTTCATTCTTTTCAGGACAGCATCCGATGCAGACTGTATCGGCAGGTGAAGTATCTTGTATATCTTATCAGACTTGAAAATCTCAATGAGATCATCAAGTATAGGCGTCACTGAAAAAGGGTTCATCATGCCCACACGGACCTTGAAATCACCTGGAATCGCCACGATGCGTCTCAAAAGTTCCGGCAGCAGCACATCCCTGTCAGTGCCATACTGCCCGTTATCCTGCGAGGTCAGCCAGATCTCACGGCATCCTTCAGAAACTGCCATACGAACATCCTCAACTATCGAATCCGCATCAAAGGACCTTAGTTTACCTCTTGCGATCGTCACGATGCAGTAAGCACAGCTGTAATTGCAACCCTGTGATATCTGGCAGATATGAATATTGGGATTGAACCTTGAATGAGCAGTCTTGAGGAACCCTTCCGGTTCGGTACCTAGCAATTGTACCCTTTCACGTGAACCGCCATTACGGGAATCTTCGATGACATTCAGGACCTTGCCGACCTTTGCAATGGAATTCACGCCAAGGATATGTGCATCAGGGTTCTTCTCAAGTATAGCTTCCAGTTGAACCTGTGGCATGCATCCGGTGACAACCACATCTACGCCTTTGTGTCCGAGATTCTCGATCTTGAAGAGGATCTTCTGTTCGGTGGCATACTTCACAGTACATGTGTTGATCACAACAACATCGGCATCCTTTTCATCAACAAGCTCATGTCCAAGATCCCTGACCGATGCGATCATGATCTCGGACGATGCCTGGTTTGCCGAGCATCCGTATGTTAGGACATGCACTTTCATTTTTTACAAAAATTACAGACGAAGCGGAGTATCCTCTTTGTCTCCGATGTAGATCGAATCAGTGAACTTCACAACACCGGAACTTCCCATGGAGATGCTGTTCACCCTTGCATCGCCGCCACCAAAGAGGTTGACCTGATGCAGGAACTGACCCGGTGTGATACCTGATGCTGCAAAGATAACATCTTTACCAGGCACAAGTTTGTCCGTGTCGAGTATATCATTTATGTTCTCCTCGGTGATACCCATGGTCCTGAGCCTTGGCATCTTCTCTGCCTTTTCCTTTTCGATCTCCTCATCAGACATTCCGTTAGCAACCGATGGGAGGACAAGCCTTGCAAGGACCTTGCCACCGAGTATCTTTATGGCAGAAGCCGTCAGGACTGCCTCACCTGAACCGCCTGAACCCATGACAACATGCACACCGGAACCCCTGATAGCCGTTGAAACACCTGGCATCAGGTCACCGTCAGTAACAAGGCTCACACGAGCACCGGTTGCACGGATCTCCTCGATCTTGTTCTTGTGACGTTCCCTGTCAAGGATAACTACGACCAGTTCCTCGATGTCCCTGTTAAGTGCCTTTGCAACGATCTCAAGGTTCTTTGCAACAGGAGCATCGAGATCGATCATCTCATCAAGGTGTTCCTTCTCGTACTTTACGACCTGGGAACCTACCACGATCTTGTCCATATAGACATCAGGACCATGGAACAATCCACCGGGTTCTGCCATTGTCATGACTGAGATCGAACCGGGTGTTCCATCCGCAGTAAGGTTCGTACCCTCGAGCGGGTCTACAGCGATATCCACTACAATGTCGCCTTCTCCTGTACCCACTTCCTCGCCAATGTACAGCATAGGGGCCTCATCGCGCTCTCCCTCACCGATCTTGATAACACCTTTGATATCAAGACAGTTCAGCATCCTGCGCATGGCTTCCACAGAAACGTGATCGGCATAGTTCTTATTTCCTCTTCCCATTTGATAGGAAGCGGCAATAGCTGCAGCCTCTGTAATGTGAATGAGGCTAGGTAACAAGGCAGTCTCAATAGGGCCTGCACTTTTCATCATGTTCTCTGCTGTCTTTGGGTGAGGCAAAATATCATCTCCAATAAATGTATGTAGCTGACTAATGTTCCAAAGTTATTAATATTTTCCACCGGCTCCACTTTTCTTCCGGAGTACACTTATTTCAGGACATCCACAAGAGCAACGCGTTCCAGTACCAGCTCAGGGATCTTTTCATCCCCCACAGCTTCAAGCTCATCCCCGGTGATGCAGAACTGTGAAACGATAGCATCCTTTTTTGAATCCGAGTAATCCAGTACAGATGCTGGTTTTATTGATCCGGAAAGACTTTCCATAATGCCTTCTACTGAAACAGTTTCCCCGATGACGATGAATAACACATTCATCTGGCCTTCCGTAAGGCCTATGGAAAAAGCTTCCCCGATCTGTCTCTTCCCGGAAGCGTAGCGCATGATCTCGACACCCAGGTCCTTGGCCACATTTGTACCATTGTCCATTGAACGCATGGCTTTTCTGATGGCACTGTCCACATGGTCCTTACCTGCAACCTTGTCTGCATTGATCCCCTGTATGATGACATCATGTTCTGATGCCATTGTGGAGAGTCTTCCCAGGTATGAGCGCAGATCATCAATGAAAAGTGAACCTTCTACAAGCCGGATATCCATAGGTGTAAAGGATGCTATTTTCATTCAATAAGTATAACGGTCGGGATCATGAAATGAAAAGAACATTTCCCAAAGCTGAACGTTCATTCCGCTTCTTTTATTTAGGTTGTCATTTATTAAACACATTATAATCAGACACTGTAATGAGACCATTGATGCCCTTATTTTGAGGAGACCTTTGATGTACCATCTGGAATGCATAGAATGCGGTCAAAAGTATACAAAGTCAGAAGTCATCTATACCTGCAAATGTGGCGGGTTGCTCGATGTAATCTATGACTATTCTACTATTGAGCTCGATATGCAAAAGCTCCGAACAGAAGCACCATCTGTCTGGAAATACAGTGCATTGTTGCCTATTGAGGCAAACCATGTCAGCATTCATGAAGGTGGCACACCACTCTACCGTTGCGATCGCCTTGCTGAGAAGATCGGGATCAAGGAGCTGTACGTCAAACATGAAGGGCTGAATCCAAGCGGCTCTTTCAAGGACCGTGGAATGACTGTCGGAGTTTCAAAGGCAATCGAGCTGGGGATGAAAACATTGGCATGTGCATCCACAGGGAACACATCTGCATCCCTTTCCACCTATGGTGCTAAAGCAGGTCTGCCTGTTATAGTATTGCTTCCGGAAGGAAAGGTAGCTCTTGGAAAGGTAGCACAGGCATTGATACATGGTGCAAAGATCTTAAGCATCAGAGGAAATTTCGACGAGGCGGTGGTCCTTGTACGTCAGCTTTGTGATGAAGAGAAGATCTACCTGCTCAATTCTATTAATCCATACAGACTTGAAGGCCAGAAGACCATTGGACATGAGATCATTGACCAGCTTGGTTTCAATGTTCCTGACAGGGTCGTTGTTCCGGTAGGTAATGCAGGAAATGTTGCTGCTATCTACAAGGGCTTCAAGGAGTTCATGAAACTTGGGGTCACTGAAAGCATCCCGAAAATGACTGGAATCCAGGCCGAAGGAGCCTGCCCGGTCACAAAAGCATTCAAAAAAGGCGCTGAAGAGATTGTTCCTGAAAAGAACCCGGAGACCATTGCAACGGCAATACGCATAGGCAACCCGGTCAATGCAAAAAAGGCCTTAAGGGCGATCTATGAGTCAGGCGGTAATTCTGAAGCAGTGTCCGACGAAGAACTTGTACAGGCACAAAAGGATCTTGCACAGCTTGAGGGGATTGGCGTCGAACCTGCGAGTGCAACTTCTGTGGCAGGACTTAAAAAACTTGTAGATTCAGGCATCATTGGTCGTGATGAAACGGTTGTTTGTGTTACAACAGGTCACCTGCTAAAGGACCCTGAAGAAGTTATTAATATATCTGCAGAACCAATTACAGTGGATGCTAATATTGAAGCTGTCCGCAAAGCGGTTTTCTCCAAATGATAAAAAATTGTTGGAACGGTGTTATTCATGCAACAAGATTATATTTCACGTGATATCGAACAGAAATGGCAGCAAAAATGGAAGGAAAGCGGTGTATTTGAAGCTGAACCAGATGAACGCGAAAAGTTCTTCATAACCATCCCATACCCTTACCTGAACGGGAACCTGCATGCAGGACATACAAGAACATTCACCATCGGAGATGTTGTTGCAAGGCACAAGAGGATGCATGGATATAATGTCCTGTACCCAATGGGATTCCATGTAACAGGAACACCTATAGTCGGGCTTGCTGAACTTATACAGAACCAGGACCCTCAGACCATGAAGGTCTATTCCCAGTTCCACGGCATACCAATGGAAACATTAACGGGACTTGACACCCCTGAGAAGATCGTGGAATACTTCAGCGTGGAAGCTGAGAGATCCATGCGTTCCATAGGTTATTCTGTTGACTGGAGACGCAAGTTCACGACCACCGATCCAACTTACAAGAAGTTCATTGAATGGCAGTTCAACCTCTTATACGAAAAGGACCTGATCGTAAAGGGTTCCCACCCTGTAAAATGGTGTCCAAATGACAACAACCCTGTGGAAGATCATGACATTCTCCACGGTGAAGAAGCAACAATTGTCGATTATACCCTTATCAAGTTCAAGTACGACGATATTGTACTGCCCTGTGCCACCCTCAGGCCTGAAACAACCTTCGGTGTAACGAATCTCTGGATCAATCCTGATCTGGAACATGTCAAGATCAAGGTCACATTCGAAGGCAGGGAAGAGTTCTGGGTCGTCAGCAAGGAAGCATACCACAAGCTCACATTTACTGACAGGGAAGTCGAGTTCATTGAAGATGTGGATGCAAAGTCACTTATCGGCATCAAAGTGAAGAACCCGCTGACAGGAGCAGAGATCATCACCCTTCCGGCATCCTTTGTTAAGGGTGAGAACGGAAGCGGTATCGTCATGAGTGTACCATCACATGCACCTTACGATTATCTCGCTGTACGTGACCTTTACGACAAGGACCTCAGCGAATATGGCATTACAGAAGACCTTCGTGACATTAAGTTCATTTCACTTATCAAGGTCCCCGAGTTCGGGGAACTTCCAGCTATAGAAGCTGTGGAACAGTTCAATGTCAAGGACCAAAAAGACCCTAAAGCAGAGGAAGCAACAAAGGTAGTCTATCGCCGTGAGTTCCACGGTGGTATCCTCAAAGAGAACACCGGAAAGTATGCGGGAATGGCAGTCTCCAAGATCAAGGATGTACTTACAAGAGACCTGATCGAGCAGGGACTTGGGGAAGTGTTCTATGAGTTCAGCGAGCCTGTTGTCTGTCGCTGTGGAACTCCCTGTGTTGTCAACATGGTCAAAGGACAGTGGTTCCTGAACTATTCCAGTCCGGAGTGGAAGGATAAGGTATACCGTTGCATCGAGAACATGGACATCATCCCTGAGGAACTAAGGGTCGAGTTCAATAATAAGGTCGACTGGCTCAAGGACAAAGCATGCGCCAGGAAGAAAGGCCTTGGTACACTTTTGCCATTTGACAAGGACTGGCTTATCGAATCCCTCGGAGATTCCACCATCTACATGTCCTACTACATTGTTGCCAAGTTCATAGCAGAAGGCATTGGAACGGAACAGTTGGTTCCTGCACTCTTCGACTATGTTCTTCTTGGAAAAGGAACTGTTGAGGATGCTGAGGCACAGAGTGGTGTCAGTTCAGATATCCTTGAGCAGATCCGCAATGATTTCGAATACTGGTATCCTGTTGACCTGAGATCATCAGGTAAAGACCTGATACCAAACCACCTTCTGTTCTTCCTGTTCCACCATGTTGCGATCTTCGACGAGGATAAATGGCCCCGTGCAATCGCGATCAACGGCTTTGTATCACTGGAAGGGAAGAAGATGAGCAAGTCCAAGGGACCTTTGCTTACCCTTAATGACGCGATAACCAACTATGGTGCAGACATATCCAGGATGTACATCCTGTCCAGTGCTGAACAGATGCAGGATGCTGACTGGAAGAACAGCGGTATAGAATCCGCAAGAAAGCAGATCGACAGGTACTACAAACTTGCAAAGGACATCATTGGGTCCGGTGCAACCTCAGGCATTGGCAGTGACATGAAAGGTATCGACAGGTGGATGCTGAGCAGACTGCAACAGCGCATCCTTGAGACGAACGAAGCCCTGGATACCATAAGGACAAGACATGCATTGCAGAACTCGTTCTTCCTGCTGCTCAATGATCTGAAGTGGTATCAGAAGCGTGGTGGAAGCATACTTCTCTACGATGTGCTTGAGACATGGGTACGCCTTATGGCACCGTTCACACCTCACGTCTGTGAAGAAATATGGGAAGCAATGGGCAAGGACAACATGGTTTCTCTTGCAGCATATCCGGTATATGATGAAACACTTGTCGACAACCGTGCTGAGTTTGCAGAAGAACTCATCGGCAGCACACTATCAGATGTTGACGAGATCATAAGGGTTACAAAGCTCACCCCGCAGAAAGCTATCCTTTACACAGCACCTGAATGGAAAACAAACGCCTTCAAGACAGCACTCTCAATGCAGAAGGAAGGCTCACTTAACCCCGGTGCATTGATAAAAGGATTAATGAGCGATCCGGAAATGAGACGCTATGGAAAAGAAGTGTCTAAATTTGCACAGAAACTTGTTGCAGACATCACATCCATGAGTGAGGATACGTTCAACACACTGATAAACTTTGATCTTGATGAGAAGATCGCTCTTGAAGAGAACATCGATTTCTTTGAAAAGGAGATAGGATGCCCGGTAGAAGTATATTCAGCTGACAATGCAGAATATGATCCCGAGAACAAAGCAAGGTTCGCTTTCCCATTAAGGCCAGCGATCTATCTGGAATAAGGTGAAAGGGGCATCCTTTCACCACTATTAATTTTTACAGAACGACTCACAGAGAAGATCCACTTAGATAAGAGTTACCTGTTTGGTCTTAGGTATAAGGCCGCTCAGATCGGACATGTCCTTTGTCAGTGCAATGAGAACAGAACCTTTCAGTGCAATGAACTCGTCTGTGGCTGAATCTTTGTCCGCTTCATATGCAGGATCCGGATCAGGGACCCGTATCCTTGTAATAGACCTTCGAAGATCACGAATGTCCTTCCCGGTTGTTTCTTTGACAATTAACAGAGAACGACGATAATTCCTTATATGCGAATCATTGATCCCCATCATCTTTAGCTCTTCCTTAAAGACAGGTCTCTCAAATATGGAGGATAAGATGCAAACTGCTGCCGGAAAACGAGCATCCGGATCAAGTGCATGAAGATGTTTGGCCATCAGGGAATAAATATCATTATCCAATGTTTCAGACCCTTCTACACACACATATATCTTTGATGGAGGTATTTCCACCTCATTGAGCTTGTGCATATCCCTCAGTGCACGAAGATAACCTGTCAGAATAAGGCGATGCTCATCAAAACCCTCTGCTTTCAGCTCCCTGCTGATCCCACTGATGGACAATTGCTTCTTTTCAAGTATTCTGCATATCTTCGCGTAGAGGTCTTCAGACATAATATCTAACCAATATTGATAACAAAGTTGGATAAATGTATCGGTCAATTAAAATGATGTGGAATTACCAACAAAAGCATCCTATAACAACAAAAGATCCGGCCTGTAAACAACCTTGCCACAACACATTTATTTAGTTAGAGTTGCATATGTACCAAAGCTAAGTTAACAATCGAACTGGATTCATATCTATCATATTGTATTATCCCCCCTACGTACCCTAATAAGAGGTATTAATGATGCCCAAAAGGACTCGAATTATAAATGATCCCTCAGAACTAGTTCCCCTTCTCCAAACCTTTCAGTCAGGACAACATAAACAGGTCTTCAATCTTCTTTTGGTTGAATGGATGACAAAAGGAGACCTGGAAGAAAAAATGGGTTGTGATGTTTCTGAAAGTATCACAATATTGAAAGAATGTGGCTTGCTCGAAAGCCAGTGGCATATGCCAGAACCGGGTAAAAAACCTGAAAAGGAGTACCATTCATCCTATTCCAAAGTGCAGACAAATTTCCAGTGTTCTTTTGAAGATCTAAGCGAAATTATAATGCTCACATTCCATCCTTATGAAGAAATAAAAGACATGATCGAGGAACTGGAAGAACTTGTGGAAAAGGGCAATCACTCAATGAGCAGCTTGACACGTGCAATGAACAAAAGTCCAATATATGTTCGTTCTTTAGCAAGAAGGTCACCTAAACTCACTGTTATGGGACAAAGACTCAAGATCAATGAGGAAACTGAATGATAGATATTCTCCAAAGCAAAAGCGGCATCACTAAATTCCAGATCCTGACAGAAGTTGCTGCTCATCAGCCTAACGTTCGTCAAAAAGAAATTGCTGAAAAGATCGGTGTGACACCACAAGCTGTATCTGAATATATCAAAGACCTTACAGCCGAAGGTTTCATTTATTCAGATGGAAGGGTAAGGTATCGGATCACGAAAAAGGGTGTGGAATGGGTACTGGAAAATGCCGCTGATATGAAACGTTATGCTAATTTTGTCATGAGTGACATCATCAGTCATGTTTCTACATGGACAGCTATCGCGGATGAAGATATTGAAAAAGGGGAAAATGTATATCTTCAGATGAGAAGCGGATTGCTTTATGTGAGCAAAAGTATTGAAACCGGTGCAACGGGCATGACCATATCTGCTGCTGAGAAAGGCGATGATGTGGGCGTCACCAACCTTTTAGGCATGATCGATCTTGAAAATGCCAGTATTACGGTCTGCAAGGTTCCACGTAGTGAACGTGGAGGATCACGCAATGTTGACCTGGAGAGGTTACAAAAACTTGCCAGTTCAAAATCCTATATAGCAGCGATAGGCGTCGAATCCCTTGTTGCGTTGAAGAAGATCGACATTGTCCCTGATGTCATGTACGGAGCTAAAGAATCCGTTGTTGAAGCAGCTTTCCACGGATTATCATCTCTTGTGCTTGCTATTGATGAAGAAGTACCCCAGATCATGAGCAGATTGGAAATGGAAAATCTGGATTACGAATTGGTTGACCTTAACCTGCAGTGAACTGGCAACAGCAGGTTATGAATAGATAAGGGATCGATATGAAGATAATTGCTCTTTCTGATACCCACCTTACGAGAGGGAAGATCCCCCCCACATTCAAAGCCCTTCTTGATGACTGTGATATAATAGCCCATGCAGGCGATTTTACAACTATGGAATGTTACCAGGCCTTTGCCGATACTGGCAAGCTCAAAGCAGTCCATGGGAATTCTGATGATAGCGAACTAAAAGAGCTATTGCCTGAAAAATTGGTATTTAATGCTGATGGTGTCAAAATAGGTCTTGTACATGAAGGAGCCCTATCAATTATGGATACCACCCCATTACGCTATCTTGCACTCGAGATGGGAGTGGATGTTTTGATATTTGGCCATATCCACAGGCCACTGGTGGAAACAAGCGATGTGATACTTATCTGCCCGGGATCACCTACGAATCCCCGTATGTCTGACCCTTCCATAGTAGAGATAAACGTTGATAATGGTAAGATCTCTGCAGAGATAGTGGAGATAGAGGGACATTCATGCGGATTTATTGATTTCTCCCGTAAGCTTGAAGGTATGAAGTAAAAAGAAGATGGGAAATTCCTGTTTATTCATCCGCCCCATTAATAGTTTCGATCTTGAACATTTACCTGTATCATGAAGATTTAAGTGGACCTTGTCCCCAAACCTCAATATCTCATCAAGATCAACGTTGTTGCTCCGATCATAGACATAATCATATGCCCCCTGAATTGGTTTGAAACCCATTGACATCGATCTTCTATTGACATCTGAAGGACTGGTACCATTACTGCTGAACCATATCAATAGGTATGTCTTCATTATTACCCAATCAATAACAAAGATAGACTTCCTTATCATTTTTGTGGTTAAAAAAAGATAGCTACTGCACGTAATGTGCAGTAATACATATCAAAATACAGATCAAATATCTTCTTTCAATGATCTCAGGGCTTCCTTTACCATTGAAGAATATTGTGTATTATCAGCACCATAGTGCTCTTTTGCCTTGATAACATTTGGATCCATACTATCAAGGTCTTTGATACGTTCAAGTGTTCTTTTTGCAGTGTCTGCAACCCATAGATCACGTGTAGCACCATCTACCAGGGAAATGGATTCAGGTCTGACAGATGTCAGGACCGTGCCTTCTGCTGTCGTATATGTACTTGGTTTTCCCACAATGGCTACAAAGGCAGGTGTTTCACATTCCGCAAGGAACTGTGCTGCCTCGGGTTGATACTGTCCGGCATATATCATGAAGGATCCTGTGGGATCTGACACTCGCCCTCTCCAATATTCGGAATCGGTGCCGATATCTTCTTTTTCAATAAGTGTTCCCACAATAAAGAGACGATTTACTTTTGCACCTGTGGGTGTTAACAGATACTGTGGAGAATATTGATCATCGCCATCCTTGAATGTCAAATTGGATTCCCTGAACTCCTGTGCAAAAATTCGGCGTGAAACTTCTCTTACATATCCAGCCATTTACAACACCTCCGCCTCTGAAATAAGTTCATCGATCGTTTCCGGGCTCAACTCCGCCTGCTGCTCGATAGAATCAACCAGAATATAGCGATCCATCCTGGAACCTGTGACAATGAAATATTTTCCGAGAAGCTTGAGTTTCATCTGATCAAGAACAACACCCTGATCAAGAGCATCTGCTGCCATGGAGATCGCATCGTCGAGGGTCATATCAGATATCTGTTCCGCAAGCTCCCTCTTTAGAAGTGCTTCCTGGGCAATGTTCCCGTCATCAAGAACCGCTTTGATACGAAGATCATAAACGCCATCTACTTTGCCATGTTCCATACATGCCCCTTTGGTCAATGCCCTGTTGCATGTAGGACAGCGTTTTATCAGACCTGATCCGGACTGAACATCCACCATTACACCACTAAAAGTAACAGAAGATGTGCCGATATCCACTTCCTCATCAAGCTCCTCTATTGTACTGTTCTTGTTAAGGGTAACTTCAAATCGGTCATTCCATTCCTGAGCAACCACGTTGTTGAAAAGATAGCTTTTCTCTTCCTCGATATCCGGAAGACCAGCACTTGTCCACTTTATGAATTTGATGGTACCGGTTCCATCTCCTATCAGACCGACCTGAGATATGGATTCATGAGTATTGTCCCAGAGCTGTGACACCCTTACCTTCAGGGAGATCCACTTACCATCTTCGGTAATATCAGCAACACTTACCATAGGTGCAGGCTGGCCATCTCCCGGAGAAGACAGTGCAGTGGATGCCACATCGATATCCTCAGATATCTCTTCGATAACAGTGTTCTTGTTAAGCGTTATCTCGAACCTTCCGTTCCACTCATTGATGACAACATTGTTGAACTGGTAGTTTTTACCTTCCTGGACATCAGGGACATCGTCGCGTGCCCACTTAATGAATTTGGTCGTTCCGGTATCATCGCCTATAAGGCCTACCTGAGATACGGATTCATGGGTGCTGTCCCAGAGCTGCACGACCTTCCCCCTGATGTTCACCCATTTACCACCCTCGTTGACCTCATTGATCTTTACAAG
Organism: Methanococcoides vulcani; assembly: GCF_900111645.1. Classification (GTDB taxonomy): domain Archaea; phylum Halobacteriota; class Methanosarcinia; order Methanosarcinales; family Methanosarcinaceae; genus Methanococcoides; species Methanococcoides vulcani. The sequence continues at coordinate 205,536 of NZ_FOHQ01000001.1, read as the reverse complement.
AGGTGTTGATGCCTGACCTGTGAAAAAATCATTCCTGTCAATATTGTATTCTTTTAAGAAATATGCTATAACACTCCTGCGGGCTTCGTCCACAGGAACCTTGAACTTTGTGACAAGTTTGTCAAGTCTCTCAGTAATGTTCTCAATGGGTATTTCTACACCAAGTTCCAAAAATCTGTTCTTGATATTCTCTGCTGTCTTATCCATATTAATTCCTCAAGCCTCTTGTTTGTATCTGATTAGAGAGGCAAGTCAAGTTATACCTCATAACTATATAAAAGTAAAGTTAGCAAGGTGAAAGTATTCACCTTACTTATCTGCCCAACAGGTCTGCAACGATCTTTGCAGCATCCCCTTCGCCTATGACCGTGACCATATCATCGAACTCCAGTACAAGGTTTCCGTTTGCGATGAATGACTCATCACCTCTTCTTACCATCAACAAAAGGCTATCCTCAGGAAGTGATAGCTCTTTGATGGCCTTACCGGCAATCTTTGGGTTCGTGACCTTGACCTCAAGGATGTCACCGCCTTCCCCTACCTCACACATCGAGAACATATGTGGTCTTCCAACCATATTGTCAAGGAAAAGAGCGGTACTCATGGCCGGACTCATGGCACGGATCTCAAGATCCCAGAACGCATGAAGGTTCTCCATGTTGTTGACCCTTGCAATGATCTGACCTTCCTTGAAACCGAACTTGGTCTTGGCTATCTGGCAGACCAGAAGGTTAGTATTGTCCTGATCAGTACTTGCAATGAAATACTTTGCATTTTCGATACCTGCTTTCTTAAGCACATTAACATCTTCGGCATCCCCATGAACCACGCGTATTCCGGATCTCATCAAACGCTGGCAGTTCTCTTCAGAGGATTCAATAACAACAACATTTTCACCCCTCTTTTCAAACCTTTCAGAGAGGATCCTTCCGACCTCCCCTCCACCTACTACAAGAATTTCCATAGGTATCACTCCTAAAAATCTAGCCACATGTTTTGACAGGAAACCTGTCATGAACACAGTAATAATTACAGTTAAGAATACCAGACCAACAAGTTCCTGACCACCTGTTATATTCAGGCCATTGAGCTTAATTGCGAAATAGGTTGCGATCGATGCAGGAACAACACCTCGTGGCCCTACAAATGAAATGAACAGTTTTTCCTTTGTCCTGAAAGTTGTCCTTGCAGTACTGGCAAACACGGAAAGCGGCCTGACAAAGAATATCAGCAGCAATACAACAATGATCCCGACAGCTCCAATCCTAAAGATGTCCTCGAACTTCAGCATTGCAGCCAGGAGAATGAATATCAATGATAGCATCATGGCCACAAGGTCTGATTTGAATTCCTTCAGCACGGGTTTGTGAGGAATGTTAGAAGTACCTACAATAATACCGAACAGCGCTACTGCAAGAATTCCTGATTCAGCACCTAATGATTCAGCTATGACAAAAGTTGCGATCACGGATGTAAATGTCACAATACGGACCACTTGCTCAGAAAGGACGGAACTTGACAAAAAGCGAGTTAGCAAAAAGCCACTTGCCACACCCATAGTAAGCCCTATCATAGCCCTGTAGAGCAAAAAGCCCACAACTTCAAAGCCTGAAAGCTGGGAAATAATTACCTCGAACACAAGTGCAGCCAGGATAACACTCACGGCATCATTAAGCACTCCTTCAAGTTCAAGCGCTTTGCTGACCCTGTGGTTTACACGCACCTGCCTCACAACAGGAGTTATCACAGTTGGTCCCGTTGCAGTGACCAATGCTCCGAATACAGCAGATATCTCCAGTGGAAGGCCAACTATATAGTAGGTGAAAAATGTTGCACAGATGAATGTGATCATCACACCCACCGTAACAAGACTAAGCACACCCTGATGGATAGACCTTATAGACTTCACATCGATGTGGAGTCCACCATCAAATACGATCACTGCCACAGATAATGAAACGATCGCTGTCAGACCTTCACCAAGAAGTGCCGGGTCCAGTATACCAAGAACTTCAGGCCCTATGATAATACCTTCAACCAGCAGGAAGATAAGAACAGGCATCTTGAACAATTTGCTCAGGCTTTGGGCCAGCAGACTCATTACCAGAACAGCAAGTACGATCTGCAACAAATATATAGATTCCACGATCAATCTCCAGAATGTACGTTATTATACGCATACCAAAATAACATTGTGGAGATAACGCAATTAAAATATAAATTGTTTTTCAAAACCTGACCCTAATTGAGGTCACATTATAAAATTGACAGACCTATAGAATGGTCTTAATATACTTAGTAAAAAAAGAAATACAGACCGGGTAAACCCCGGGTCTGTTTATTGAATTTATGCGATGGTTTCCCTGAACTTGTCACAGCAGTTGATGTTGATACCGAGAAGTTTCTCGATGTTCATCTTAGCTGCAATACCTTTTGCGCATCCAGGAACTGATGTGATTACACCAATGTCGAGCTCTTCTCTGATCTCCCTCATGACGTACTCGTCGGAAAGGTCTGCGTTTGAGACACCGAGCTTCTTTGATACGAAGTCCTTTGCGTCACCAATTCTCATGCTCTTGGAGAACTGCATCCTTGCAACAAGGTCACCAGCTGCTCTCATTCCGGTCATACCTGATGCCATGATGTGTGCAATTGGCATACCGAGTGGGTCACCGACACCGATCTATATACCATCGACGCCTGCGATCTCGACCATTGCCTTGCTTGCCCTGGTTACTGCATCTATTGGTGGGGTCTCAAGCATTGGGATACCGCCGACACCCATTCCCATATCTACGTGACATGGTATTGGAGATGCCTCAACAGCTGACTTCATGAAGGTAACTGAGCGACCAAGGTTCCATGCGGAGGTCTTGCTGGTGTTGGTGTTACATACAGGACCGAAGATGTTTGCCCCTGCCTTTGCAGCAAGTCCTACCTGCTGGTGTGGCCAGAGACCTGCCAGTACTGTGCCGTCATACTCAAGTTCACCGTGCATACCGAGAACGAGTTCTCCTGCCATACCTGCATTGATGTACATGTTCGGGAATTCTTTCCTCAGTGCTTCGATAGAATTAAGTGATGCATACATGTCACCGTCACCGGCTGCACCGATAGTATCGAAGTTGACACCGTCACAACCGACGTGCTGGAGTCTCTGCATGATCCAGACCATGTCACGAATACCGTGGTCACCAGCGCTCTTGATGGATTCCTGAGCTTCAGAGATCTTGAATGCTTTCATCAGGTCACCTGGGTTCTCGAATGGACCATCAGGTGTGTAGTACAGACCCATGTTTGGCATTGCACCGTAGAGCATAGGAATGACCATGTTCTGCTGGCAAACTTCCATTGTCTGCTGTTCCTGGGAGATGACTGGTTTGACAGGCTTGTAACTGTAGTCGATGTGACCGAGTTCCATTGTGTCTGCACCGAATGCGCGCTCGTGGATCATGGAACCGACGAGTCTGCTTGCAGGAATACCTACACCACTGTTACCCTGGTCACCGTCGATCCTGATCGCACCGATGTCGTGTGTTACCGGAACTTCCATTCCTGGCTCCACACCAACGATCCTGCCAGGAGATGTGATGATATCGAGCATCTTCTCCATTTCATCTTCTGAAAGGGATGGGATGTCACCAAGGTCTGCTGCGTCAGCACAACCTGCTTCGATGTCGGCCATGATGTCTTCCTTGCTCATGAAGATCTTTGCGCCGTCACCCATTCTTAAGAAATATTCTGTTGCCATGTTTACACCTTAATTATAGGAACTTATAAGAGGAGTTCTTTTGCTTTTACTACAGCTTCACTTGCATTTTCTGCATAGCAGTCTGCACCGATCTTCTTTGCCCATGCGTCTGTTGCTGGAGCACCGCCGACCATGACCTTGACATCATCTCTCATACCGTTCTCCTTGAGAAGCTCAATGACTTCTTTCTGGCCCTGGAGTGTGGTTGTCATAAGTGCGGAGAGACCGACCATATCAGCATTGGTTTCCTTGATCTTGTCGATGAAGTTCTGGAGTGGAACGTCCCTGCCAATATCGTGGACTTCAAAGCCTGCTGCCTGAAGCATGGTTGATACGATTGCCTTACCGATGTCGTGAACGTCACCCTCGACGGTACCGTTTACAATAACACCGAGCTTAGCGGATCCTTCACCAGATGCAAGCTCATCCTGAAGCAGTTCAACACCAGCGGACATTGCATCAGCTGCCATCATAACGTGTGGAAGGAAGAGTTTTCCTCTCTCGAAGAGTACACCAACTTGGTTCATACCTGCTGCGAGACCGTTGTCGATAAGTTCTACTGCTGGAGCCTGGCCCTTTGCCTTGTTTACTGCAGCTACTACATCATCTTTCTTGCAACTTACTACCGCATCGGATAGTTCTTTGAATAATTCTTCTGTTGTCGTTTTAAAACCTCCTTTGAAAACAATTCTATGATAATCCCACAGGGATTTTATAGAAAATGTAAATGTAGTTGGCGGATATGCACCGGGAATATTGCCCGGTGCTTACCCAAAAGCCCAACTACATATATATATTTTGTGTTTTGCGTCCTTAGAATTGGGACACAAATGTCCTTGCCTGCCACAACGCGACCAAAGCAATAACGATGATCGCGATCATCCAGGTGTATTCTGCTGCTGGTACAGGGGCCATGGTCATATCAAAGCCTTCGCCATAGTAACCTACCATATAGTCGTTCATTACTCCCATATTCAAACCTCCTTATACGTACTCCAGGCATGCATCGGATGCACGAACCTTTCCGAAATCAGTGATGACATACTTGTGCAAAAGGAAACCTTTCTTGTATACACCATCCTCATCGACCTTTGACTCTACAGATTTGAGCATACCACCTGAAGCAAGCTCGAGGATATCGAAGTTGAGCGAATCCCTGCCGAAGTTGCTGTTCATGTTGTATTCTTTCTGCATCTGTGTGACGATCTCGTTGTTCCAGTGCTCCTTCTCATCAGAGAATAGCTCAAGCAACCTGAATTTTATTGGGCGTTGTCCAGCCATATTACTCACCTCTCAGAGATTCCAGTTCACCTGTTTCTTCAGAGATCATTACAAAACTACCGAGGACACAAAGTGCACCACCGACAAGTACTGTCCATGCTGGCACCTGTGCAAGGAACAGGTACATGAAGATCACAGCACAAAGACCGTAAAGGTTTCCGATACCCTGACCTCTTCCAACACCAACAAGTGGGAATGATTTATACCAGCAAACATAGCAGTAACCAAATGTGATACCTGCAAATCCAAGTACCATTATTGACAGTGGGTTGAATGCTGCGATTGCATACTCGAAGATTGGATATCCAGCCAGTGCGACTGCAGGTACGAGGATTATCCACCAGATAAGGTTCTCACCAAGGAACCTGAGTGTAATACCTACATCAGGTTCTGCGATGTCAAGACCTTTTCCGGCAATTGCGCCTTCAATACCCCATCCTAATGCTGCCATCAGACCGCCAATGTATCCGATCCATGCGATGTCACCGGCCTGTATCTCAGCGATTGCACCACCGACGAAGATAGTAAGACCACCAGCAATGATTACAAAGATACCAAGAGCTGCGCGCTTGCTTATCTTCTCACCATACCAGTAGTAAGCAAGGATTGAACCGATCACAGGGTATAACAAAGCAGCTACTGCTGCGAATCCTGCTCCAACAAATCCTATAGCGATAAATGAACCAAGGATAGCGATAGGTCCACCAAAGATAGATGCAAGGAAGAACCATTTACTGCATGGGTGGAACTCTTTCAATGTCCTCTTCATCTCACCGAACTTACCAAGTACACCATTCCATACCAAAAGTGCAATAATAACGGTCAGAGCATTGAATGCGGATATCAACACAGCAACCACAAGCGTTGCAGCTGTTGCATTTTCGTATAATTCTGCACCAGTTGGATCTGCGATCGTGATCCACATTGCATCAAATGGAGGTACTGCCCAGATAATAGTACCTGGAATATACCATATACCCCATAAGATTGCACAGAAAAGGGCCCACATATAACCCTTGTTCATTTTCCTTTTATTTTCTAATTTCTTCAACTCTCTTATGTCCAAAATAACTCCTCCTCCAACTCTTTTATAATGATGATAATTGACACAAGTTATAATATATACAGATAGATCAGCTTAAAGAATTACAGTGAAGAGTTCTTACGAACACTCCACTGCTCTTCCAAAGCAAATTTACTCAGCAGCTGCGTTACATTTTACGACTGCGTCTGTTGCGTTCTCAGCATAGATGTCTGAGCCGATCTTGTCTGCCCAGTCCTGTGTGACAGGTGCGCCACCGACCATGGTCAGGACAGTGTCACGGATGCCAGCTTCCTTGAGCTGTTCTTCGATCTGCATCTGAAGGACCATTGTGGTGGTCATGAGTGCAGAAGAACCGATCACAAGTGGCTTGTGTTCCTTGACTGCATCGACGTATGTAGCGATTGCAACATCTCTGCCGAGGTCAACGACCTGGAATCCAGCGATCTTGAGCATTGTTGCAACAATGTCCTTACCGATGGAGTGGATGTCACCCTCAATGGTACCGATGACGATCTTTCCTTTGGATTTTACAGCTCCGCCCTGTGCCTCGAGGACAGGGGTAAGTACTGCGACACCAGCGCTCATTGCTTCGGATGCTGCAATGACGTGTGGAAGGAAAAGAGTGCCCTGCTCGAACTGGTCGCCCACTTCGTTCATACCTGCGGTAAGACCGTCCTGAATAAGGGATACTACATCGACCTTTGCTTCGATTGCTTCTTCACATATTTCTTCTACTGCTTCGTCATCGAAATCCATGACTGCAGCTTTTGCTCTTGCGTTAATTTCATCCTGTGATACCATTTTTAAAACTCCTTTAATTTTGTAAATTATTATTGTACAATTTACATGTTGGCTCTGAAGTCAACATCTGCCTTGTCCACTACAGCCTGCATGTCTGCTAAGAGGTCAGCGTCGATTGCCTTTACCTCGTGGTTCTTCATGATGTCAACAACCTTCTCGTGTGCGACGGTTGCAATATCCTTGGAACCTGCTGCTTCCCAGTCTCCGAACATGTCCCTGTCAAAGAGATCTGGAGCAGATACGAGATTGAGGTTGTTCCTGGTTTCCTTGTGTGCAAGGAAGTTGTTACCGATTCCGACCTTCTGGATGGATGGTACAGCGAGTGTCTCGTCTGATACTGGGACACCGCGCATTGCGGACCTTGTCATCTTGATGATGTCGTTATCGATCACGAACTGCTCAAGGGAGAATGTCATACCGAGCTCGAGCATACCTCCACCGTAGATGGTGTTACATCCGGCGAATGCTGGGAGCAGGGTGGTCATTGTCTTCTCGTGGCCTGACTGTGTGTCTGGGACCTTGGCATCTGCCTAGGTACCTGCAACATAGGTTGGGAGGCCATAGAACTGACCCATCTTACCGACTGCAGCGCTGATAAGACCGAGTTCTGGTGCACCGACTGGAGCTGTTCCTTTCCTCAGGTCGAAGGTTGTGGTTGAGCTACCGTAGAATACTGATGCGCCTGGCTGAACGAGCTGTGCAAGTACGATACCTGCGAGGATCTCTGCGTTGTGTGTAACGAGTGTACCTGCTCTGAATACTGGGGAGGATCCACCGGACATTGCCATACTCAGGACGTTCACTGGCATACCGAAGTTTGCACCTTTCATTATGACCTGACATGCGTTCACACTGAGCTCGAGTGGGCTGGTTGGGCAGAGAAGCATGGACATGATTGGCCTCTTGCGAGCTTCCTCAGTGTCGCCACCATAGTATGCGTCGACAATTCCCTTGTAGTACTCGACGTTCTCACCGACAGGGTCGATGTGGTGGAAGTGTTTGGTAGTGCCTGCGAGAGGTGTGAGGGTCTCGTGGACATCCTGTGCTCCCTTTCCTGCCCAGTCCCTTGCGGAAACGGTAAGTGAGAAGTAGCTGAATCCATCGAGGTAGTCACAGACCTTTGCGGTATCTGTAATGTCCTGCTCAACAGAGTCGACTGTCTCGTACTTGCCTGGTGAGACGTAGTTGCACATCTTGACACCGGTACCGAAAGGTATGTAGTGGACCTTACCTTTGTGTACCATGTCGACGGTCTTCTTCTTGTCACGACCATAAAGCAGGAACCTTGATGGTGCGTCAATGAGTGCCCTGTTCACAAGGAACTCCGGGATCTTTACGATCTGGGTCTTCTCGTCGACTTCACAACCAGCTTCCTTGAAGATTGCCCTTGCTTCTGGGTCAGATACCTGGATACCAGGGTTAAGGAATACTTCCATTGAAGCGTAGTGGATAGCTCTCATATCATCATCGGAGAACAACTCTAACTGTACACCCTGAAGTGGGAATCTAGCTGGGTAAAAACCTTCTACCATTTTCTTTACAACTCCTTTATTTGTTTTTTTTAGTAAGGTCAGGTCATCCGAATCGAATGATACTGACCATAATACTGACAGATCGCATCCAAAAGCAGACCATGAAGGTCATATCGCCACACAGACGAAACGATGAATGCAGTCATGCCAACATTAAATGTTTCGAAATGAAACCCTGCAAAATGTTTCATGCATGCAGCATAATGCCAATCCCGCAGGAATACATGCAGATCCATAATACAGCATTTCATATGGCGTATTGCAACATCCCGTGGAAACCCATCATTGCATCCCAGGCAAATATCTACAAGAGATCCATGCCAAAAGGATGTTTATCTGAGTCGTTCCACCATCCGTTGTCAGACACACCTTCGATTTAACTGATAGTACCTTGTTTTCAACACGCGTATATATATTTACTGGTCTGGTTATCAAAAAATATATCATATACAATGTCCGGATGAGGATAATTTTCGGGAATATGAAGCCTGCTTTTTTTTTATAATACTGACAAATCAAGCATATTTGCCCGCCAATTATATAGCACACAAATAGCCGGATTGAATTAAAAAACACAAACATGAAAGCCCGATAATAAATAAATGAAGAATATGGAAAAAATAACACAAGAAAAGTTGCCCCTATAACTGGAATATACACATGTGCCAATTTACAGTACAATAATATTAAAGATGATCGTTGGCGTATAACACCATCTTTCAAAAGACATGTATTAGGTAAAAAAGAAAACCATTTATGCAAAAGGCTTAAATAGCAAAAAGAAACGCCGCCCTGACCCCGGGCGACAGAAAATAGTGCATCACAATAGAAAGACACAGATCATTCCTTAATAGAAATGTTCTTGTAATGGATCGCAGACACCGGACAGATCGAGACACATCGCCTGCAACTGGTGCCAAGACACCTTTCACTATTATAGTTTGCAAAAAGCTTACCATCACGTTCAATCATGGTGATAGCATCCTCAGGGCATTCTTCCTCACACTTGTGGCAAAGAATACACCCCGGAGCTTCCTCTTCAATGATAATTCCAAGATCACTGACGATCTTCAACCCTTCTTTTCCAACCTCATCAATGTCCTTTGCAACCCTCTTTTCGATCCGCGGGTTCATGAACATCTCTGGAAGCTCAGGCAGATTGTACATTCCAAGCATCTGGTTATACATATCAAGAGGCATACCCTGGGTCCAGTAGGAAAGCTCACAAACATAGATATTAGAGAATTCATCACTTGTGGCCATCATCAGGTGATCTGCTTTGATCTTATGTGCGATCTCGATAACCTCGTCCAACTTGGACTCATCCATTACAAGATCCCTTGCAAGAGCAACTGAAGTATTACCAAATTGCACAATATTGTGTGCGAAATTAGGACATGAACCCAGCTTTCTTGCCTTGTCTGCATTTACATACGCACCGGTAGCACCGGACATATACATATTCTCAAGGTCCTTGTACTCAGTACCAGCTGCTAGCATAAGGGTCAGATGTGCAGCCCTGATAGCACCAATTGCCTTTCCTGCCTCTTCAATATCCTTCTCAGTAATTTCAATTCTATCCCCAAGTATAAGTTTACCATTTGGTATCTCAGGGATCTTTGTAATAATACCAGTTTCAATAGCCAGAGAAAGTGCAGCAATAGCACCTGTACCGGTCACACCTTTTGCAACAATTTCTGAAGATTCCTTGATCACGCCGGTAAGCGGATCTATCAAATGCCCTTTGCGCTCGTTCATAAGCCCATCGAGGATCGTGACCCTCCAGTAGTCACCTTCAACATTAACATCAGAGATAGCACCGGGACTTGCCAGCATACCACAGCTCATGCCCTGGCCTTCTATTGCCGGTCCGGCAGCAGCACTTCCGGTTATGATCTTGTCACCTACTTTAATGGCCATTTCTGCATTTGTACCATAATCAGTTACCATCGAAGGGACTTCCATGTCCATGAAATCGGTCTTGATCATCATAGCCAGCGCATCTGCGCCGATCTCATGTTTGATAGCAGGAGGCACTATCAAAGTACAATTGGGAAGATCCACGATGCCCTCGAACAATTCGCTTGCAGGAAATACCCTTGCATCACGAGAAACATTCTCAACACCAAGTTTCTTTTGTTTGTTCTCACCGGCATAGGCAAGGTCCCTGATCTCTATATTCTGGAATAAAGACAACTGAATAGGATTACCACATACAGCAAGCCTCTTGATAAGACTGGTGTCCACATCCAGTTCATCAAATATCCTGCTGACAGTATCCAGTATGATCTCGTGTGCAAGATCAGCACCCACCTGGATAGCAAAGTCCAGATGATCCATTACATTTCCACCAGGAAGCGGATGCCTCATGGTAATAGCAGTCTTTAAGACCTCCTTAGCTTCCAGATCGATCAATTGAGCACGAAAACCACTTGTTCCCAGATCCAATGCAATACCATACATTTTGATTACCTCTGACTTGTAATAGTTTATTTCAGTAATAGATAGACATATGCATTAAAAAAAACAAGTTAATGATATATAAGGGCTTTGTATAAACCATGCAAAACCCCTTAACGTGCGTTAACATTCGACAACAAGAGAGAAAGAATAATACATAAAAGAAAATAAAAAAGTAAAAAAAGCAAAATTCTAAAAGAATTTAAGAGGGAATTAATTACTCACATTCGCACTCAATGTCGAACCCAAGAAGAAAGCTCCCGGTACCATGTTCGCTTTCAAGACCCATTCTTTCCTTCAGATACTCATCCGTTGGCGGAGAAGGTGATGCCAGGGTCGCATTGCAAACATGAGGTAACTCTTCGATCTCGTTACAGGGCTTGGGCGGTAATACCACAACAAGAGGTTCGGACTTACTATTCAGAGATGTCAGTACCGATTTATCATATATTACAATATTCCCGATCACAAGGGAATCACTGCTTTGTTCCAGTGACTTTATTTTATCCGCATCATCAATGTCCTCACCAACAACCTTTTCATCATGCATAAGGACCACGTTAGGACCACACGGCCACTTATAATCCATTGTTGTCTGGAAAGGTATAATGACATCACGCTGAAGAACGGTCTTTACACCTTTATTGTCACCCCTGCCAAGTCCCATCAAGGTCATTTGGTCTGCTTTTTCCTCAAGTTGAGCTATGGTCTTACGGTCCTCCTCATTAAGTACCAGTGTTTTACCAACACCGACCATACATTCTAATCCGTCTCGTACCGTTTTGATAATCTCATCTTTTTCCATGACAATCCCTATACCTGCTTGTAGGTTCAAATTAACATGATCACAGAGGCAATTTGAAGAGATACAATAGCGAAATTACCTATTCCACTTTGCTTATATAAGTATATCGAATACACTTTAAAAAATCAAAGTGATTAGAAGTAACAAAAATTAAGTGAAGAAAAATAATTGAAAACACAAAGCATAAAAAGATTTCAAATCGATCGAGATGTCCCGGTTTTGCATATGCTTCACAAAACCCTTATATACAAAGTTTACCATAATAGATAATAGCCCGTCGAAATGACGATAAATATTGCTTTTAATTGCTTTCATTACCCATATAGAGGATCAACATGACAGACATCACAGTGAATTCAAGAATTTGTGGTTTTACACACAAAATACACGGAACCAAGGACGGAAAGAACGTTAAAATAAAGATAGAAACCCAATGTCCAAAGGTCAGGAACATTTCCGAGCTTGAAGTACCAATGATGCAGCTCTTTGGGATCAAAGAGAATATTGTCACCGCTAAAGCACAGGAAGGAAACTGTTGCGCAACATGCCTGGTACCATGCGGAATCCTCCATGTTTGCAACCTTGAACTGGGACTTATCTCCGAAAAACTTGCAAAAGATGTCGGCAATCTTAGCATCGAGTTTAAGTGAACTGGAACATATCGATATAATACGCTCCGACCGACATGGCCAGAATAAAAATGATGTTATGAGATCGGCTTAATGATGCCGATCTTTGGTTCATAACATTGTCCTTTTGCAAGCAAAGACCGGACTGCTGAATCCACTGCTTTTTCATTTATATTGCGGGAATTTGCAACTGAAAGGAGATCCATATATTCCACACCTTTTCCTTTATCAAGCTCTTCCAGCAATTCCATTACGACAACATCCAGGTATTTATCGCCATCTGCAGAAGATGCAAGATCAATGGAAACGATACACTTTTTAACTACGGACCTCAGCTCATTCAGATAATCAGCATCAGTACCATAATTATCAATGGCCAGGCAGATGCCCTCTGATAAGTTCGATGGAATAACCATATTTTCCATGCAATTACACGAATTAGGGTCATTTTCGCATAAGGACAGCATTTTTGAAAAAGCATCAACCCTGTCAAGAGTCAGTTCTGCAGTATCAGTTACCCAGCAGTTGCGCATACCTTCATCGGCCAGATGGATCTCTTCGGGCCTCAGGGATATGATCGGACTTCCGGGATCCGGCTTATATACACGCACCTTCCCCACTACGGAAACGAATGCAGGAGTTTCAACAGACGAGAGGAATATAGCTGCTTGTGGTTGATACTGGCCGGCATATATTGTAAAAGCACCTGAAGGATCAACCACACGGGCTTTCCATGTATCCGTGTCAGTGCCTACATTATCAACCTCCGTGATAACACCAACAATGAAAACACGATTGACCATTGTTCCCACTGGAGTAAGAAGGTAATTTGGAGTATGGCCCTCTGAATTTATCGCCTCGTCGATAGTAGAATGTATTGTAGAACTTGAATCGTTCAACTCTTTTGCAAATATCCTGTGTGCAATTTCACGCTCCACCATAAAGATCACTCCACCCCTTCAAGTCGCTCCAGAAGAGCTGATACCCGCTTATCAAGATCTTCAGACGGAACCCACACTGATTTTGCTACGAATGTAACACCATACTCGATCTTCGAAGTATTCCCACGCACACCGAGATAATGCCCTGTAAGGATACTTTTCATATCGTCATAAACAACATTTGCAGACATTGCCTTACCCATAAGAGACTCAGACTCCTGAAGTGTCTTACCATAAACGATCTCGGAAAGTTCCCGATTAAGCATAACAAGAAGCGAACCCGTCCCATCATCGAGGATGAGCTTGATACGCATGTCCTGGATCCCTTCCACCACACCATGTGAGCGACAGGTGTTCTTCATGATGACACGATTACATTCCGGACAGCGGGCGATCACACCGGAACCCGGACGTATGGAAACAATGTTCCCTTCTACCGATACATCGAACATACCTTCGTTTTGTAAAACTTCCCCTATAGGCAATGGTTTTGGTGGCAGGTTCACTGATGCAAAAGTGAAAGGCAGGTGTTCATCAGGCTCTACAATATGAACCGAGGTCGATTCATTCAGATGTATGGAAGGTACACCCCTATACATGCTAACCGATGCATCCTCGAAACGCAATATGGTGCCGATATCAACACCATCGAGAAGAGACCACGAAACAAAAGGCAAGCGACTGGTCTCATCAGCCATTACACCTTCTATAATAGTAAGATCTTTTCCTTTTACATTAACATCCCTGTGATATAGTTCAATGACTGCCGCCACTGAACTTATGAACATATCCGAATAGCCAACTTCATCCAGTTTTTTAACAGGAGTTACTGAAAGCTCTGAGATATCAGGAAGATATGTTTCCTCAAGAAGTTCCACTTCCGAGCGATCCCCTATACTAACTTCCGCCCTGTTATGCCAGGCCCTTACAGTGGCATTCCGGATCCTAATAGCATCCCCGGGATTCAGTGAGATCGGTTTCCATGATGTGAAAGAGCATAATCCGGTCTCATCAGCAAGTGCACCGGAAAAGATAGTAGCAGTATCACCGCGTAAATTGACATTCTTTTCATTGATATTAAGAATACGAACCTCAAGAGCTATCCCTTTGTCACCGATGGCAAGATCGTTTACCTTTTTTGATACCAGAGAATCGTTTTGGAATTTCTTAAGAATTGATCTCTTTGCTTCATCTATAGGTACACGGTACTTTAGCAACAGTTCCAGTTCATCTTCTATAGTTGATCTGCTTATATTTTCTAGCGCCTTTGTTAGCTCTTCAATATGAGGCGCGAATTTCTTGTCCATGCTGTCTTCCCTCACGTGTGAGATGTTTACATAATCTAAGCCATACATACATAAATAAGGCATACCTGAATCATTAAAAGGAAAAAAAAGGAAGAAATTCCAAAAAACATATTTTTGTGGCTTTTTAAGATAATAAAAACATATTTATAGATTTTTAACTAAATTAAGGATACAAATACAATTAATTAGACATAATAGAGATAAAAAGAGGTTATAAAAAATGCCCATACTACCATTGGCTTCTGTAGAACGTTTAATTCGCAGTGCAGGCTCAGAAAGGGTCAGCGAATCTGCAGCATCTGCCCTTTTAGAGATACTGGAAGATTACGGTATAAAAATATCAAAGGAAGCTATAATCTATGCAAACCATGCAGGAAGAAAAACTGTAAAAGCTGAAGATATAAAGCTGGCATATGACATGCTCACAAAGCCCCGTGACTAATGCCATATTCCTTTTTTTAATTTAACAGGTCAATAGCACCCATTCCTGCAAGGGTCAGCAACGTTACCACAATACCTGAGATCATAACACCTGCTGCGATCGCCATCATTGCATGCCTGAACTTTATACCAAACACAAAAGCAGCTGCACAGCCAGTCCATGCCCCTGTAACCGGTAATGGGATTGCCACGAACAGCGTAAGTGCGAGTGTGCCATAACGTTCCATATTCTGAGAATGCTTTTGACGGGTCCTTGTAAAAAGCCAGGTGAAGAAAGAATTCCCTATCCTGAACTGTCTGAGGAAAGAAGACACAGGATCCAAAAAAAGTAAAAGAGGGATCACAGGGAGCATATTCCCTACAATTGCAAGCAAATAGGCATCTATCGGATCAATTCCATAGACCCCGATAGCAATAGGGATAGCACCACGAAGCTCTGAGACCGGCAATGCACTGAGAACTACCGTTGCCAACCATGAGGGAACGCTTGCGAGTGCATCCAGCAAATGCTCTTCGAACGGCATTGCCTTATTGCTCCTTTGTCAACGCAAAATGTGCCAGCAAAGCATCAAGCTGTATTCTTTCGTTAGCACCTTCGGTAAGCCTGAAATCAACTTCCCCGATCATGTCCATAAGATCAACCATACGCTGGCCGGATACGTCCATGTCAAAGATAGCGCGATATATCTGCCCGACGACATCTTCTCCTGAAAGACCTTTTTCCAGCATCAAAGTATCAAGTTTCTTGCGTGCCAGTACAAAATTACCGGATAGTGCAGTCTTGAGGAGTTCCATGATCTCTTCCGGGTGAGCTGTTGCAGTTATCCTGTATATAGCATCCCTGTGGATAGTCTTATCAAAAAGAGCTGCTGCCTGAAGTGCATTTATTGCTTTTCTCATGTCACCCTGGGCAACATACTTCAATGCTTCCATACCATCATCAGCAATTGAAAGACCTTCCTTTTCTGCAATATGCCTGCACCTTTCAGCTACAGAATCTTCAGTAAGGTGGCGGAATCGGTAAACAGCACATCTTGACTGGATAGGTTCGATGATCTTTGAAGAGTAATTGCAGGACAGGATAAAGCGACAGTTACTGGTATAGCGCTCCATTGTACGGCGCAGTGCTGACTGCGCATCGGATGTCAAAGCATCTGCTTCATCAAGGAAAATTATCTTGAAATCGGCACCCCCAATTGGAGATGTCTTCGCGAAGTTCTTTATCTTCGTTCTCACAACATCGATACCGCGCTCATCTGACGCATTGAGTTCCGTGAAGTTCTCGCGCCAGCCATCCCCGAACAATTCCCTTGCAATGGACACAGCAGTTGCGGTCTTTCCAACCCCAGGAGGACCTGAGAACAACAAGTGAGGAAGATTACCGCTCTTTACATATGATATCAGCCTTTCTGTGGTTTCCTTTTGACCCACAATGTCTTCAAGCTTAAAAGGCCTGTATTTCTCGATCCATATCTCTTCTTTTATTTCGAACCCTCCAGTCATAACTGATAATCTATGATATCGATGCAGGAAGAATAAGGTTGATTTTACTTTTTAATCTTTCGTGACGTGACAGGAAAAAGAAACTAGAATATAAGGATCATGTTTCCCGGATACATGATCCCTTAACGATGAGAACGGAATTGTCCGAACTCACTTATATACATAGTTGTAAGCGATCTTGCCGATCACCGGAACCTTGACCTTTGAACCTCTCCAGGCAATGAACATGAAAGAAAGCCAGACGAAGAGAGAAAAGAATCCTCCGAAATCAGCAAGCAGCCAGCCGACGTATGGGATCCATGCGACCAGGAAGACGATCGATGTCAGGATCATAAAGACCATTGCTGACTGGATCGCGTGGAAACGGACAAACTTGTTCTCCTTCTCAATAAAGAGGAAAAGAACACCAGTCATCCAGAATCCCAGATAGCACAATATCCCTACAATGTTCTCATTCAGTCCAATGGAAGTCTTGTATGTCATATAATCACTCCACTCCTTACTTTATTTCAATGCATTTCTGCGGGCATTTCTCAACACAGATCCCACAGGCAGTACATTTATCCTGGTCGATCTCTGCAAGGAACTTCGTTACCGTGATAGCTTCTTCCGGACAGTTCTTCTCACATATCTTACAGCCGATACATCCGATTTCACAAACTGCCTTTACAGCCTTACCTTTGTCATGAGAATTACACTGGACATGAACCTTCTCGGAATCCTTTGCAAACATGAGCACCTCGTTGGGACATGCCTCAATACAAAGACCACAGCTTTTACAGAGGTTCTTGTTCACAATAGGAAGACGGTCCTCACCGATCGTAATAGCATCGAACGGGCATGCACGCACACATGTTCCGCGACCCATACATCCGTAATTACAGCCTTTCTCACCGTCAGAGAGCATGATCACAGCAGTACAATCCTCGATACCTACATAATCGAACCTGTCAACACAGTGGATGCCACCATTACACCTGAGGTATGGATACTCTTTCTCTGCCTCTGAAACTTCCTGTCCGAGAATTCCACCGATCTCCTTTACAGTCTCAAACCCTCCTACAGGACAGCCGTCAAGAGGAGCATTCTCATTCACAACACGTTCTGCAAAGTCTGCACATCCTGCAAACCCACAGGCACCACAGTTAGCACCTGGAAGAACCTCTACGACCTCTTCAACAAGAGGATTGGTCTCCACTTTGAACAACTTTGATGCTGCGATCAGCATGATACCGATCACAAGACCAAGCCCACCAAGTGTTGCCATTGCCTGGATAAGTAAAGTGGTAAGGGTCATAATGGGATCACTCCGAAGTAGTTAACAAATGCCATTGAGAGCATTGTTGCGATGAAGAAAGCCTGAGGAAGACCACGAACCGAAGACGGAACACTAACAAGAGTACTACGCTCCCTGATACCGGACATCATTAACATGACTATGGTGTAACCGATACCTGCTGCAACTCCGAACACAACACTCTGTATGAAAGAGTATTCGTTCAGGACATTGAGCAACACAACACCAAGAACTGCACAGTTGGTTGTGATAAGCGGGAGATAGATACCAAGTGAACGGTATAGTGAAGGAATGTTCTTCCTGACAACGAACTCCACAAGCTGTACAAGAGCTGCGATCACTACAATGAAACTGATCAGGCTAAGGAATTCGAGTTTCAACGGTATCAATACGAAAGAATATATGAGGTATGATACGGTTGCTGCCAGTGCCATTACAAAGATAACAGCACCTGACATTCCTGCAGCACTCTTTGTATCCTTGGTAACGCCCACAAATGAACACAGGCCAAGGAACTGGATGATGAGGAAGTTCTTTATGAACACACCATCCATGAATATCTGGAAAAGACTTACGTCAGCAGCCATTTTAGCCACCTCTTGCGAGCTTCTTTGCTTTTCTATAATTGACTATTGCCATCAAAACACCTATTGTAAGGAAAGCCCCCGGTGATAGGATCATGTAAGTGATCGGATTAATAGGGAGCTGGATGATCTGCACACCAAAGGTCACGATCTGACCAGTTCCAAGAAGTTCCCTGATACCTCCAATAAGAACAAGAACAAGAAGGAAACCAGTCGATGAACCCAATGCATCAATGAGCGAATAGAACATGTTGTTCTTATTAGCATATGCCTCTGCACGTCCGATGATGATACAGTTTACAACAATAAGGGGAATGAACACACCCAATGCTGCATACATTGGCGGGAAATAAGCCTTCATTACCATCTCTACGATCGAAACGAACGTTGCTATTATCAAAATAAATATTGGCAATCTCACTGAAGGGGGGATCTGCTTTCTCAGAGCCGATATCAGCAGGTTGGAACAGATCAGTACAAAAGCTGTTCCTGCTGACATACCAATAGCATTTTCAATAGACGTGGTAACTGCCAATGTAGGACAAAGACCCAATACCAGACCAAATATAGGGTTATCTTTTGTAATTCCACGAATAAATTCACTTAAAGCATTCATAACATCACCTCTTAACCCTCTGCTACCTGTATAACTTCAACCTGGGCATTCAGGGCATCTATTACTGCCTGAGATGATATCGTGGCACCGGTAATTGAATCAATTGCACCACCAGACTTTGACAAACTCAGGTCTGCTACTTTTACGTTTTTGAACTGATCCCTGAAGGCAGGTTCAGTTATCTTGGAACCCAATCCGGGAGTTTCGGTGTGGCTCATGACACTCATTCCGGTAACCTCATTGAATGAAACATCAACCCCACCGGCAACTTCCAACAAACCCTGTGCACCAGGATGTTGTCTGAAGAAAGCATATCCGATCAGATTACCGGAGCTATCTTTCGCACGGTAGTATAATATTTCCCTGTCACCTTCATCGTTAATGATCTCATCACCATATACTGCCTCAAATTCTGCTGCCTGGGGCATTAGCTCAGCAAGTGTTGCAGTCCTCGCTTCTGCATAGTTCTTCTTCAGTTGTTCACTTGTAGGCACATATGTTATGGCCAGAAGTGCTGAAGCAACTACTGAGATCAGCACCAATTTTCCTATGATAATCACGATGTCTCTATTTGATTCAGTCATCTAATAACACCTCCAGACGATCCTTGAAAGGGACCTTTGAAAGGATACGTTTGTACTTACGCTGCAGGTAAGTCTCTGAACCGTACGACCCCGGAAGCGTGTTGTTATCGATCAGGGCTGAAACACAGTTTGCAAGGAACAGGCCATAGAAGGTCGCATCAACATAATTTGCAAAATGGCCATATACTACAACCAGAACACCACAAACGATCCCATAGATCACACGACCGTTCTTTGTTACAGGAGAAGTTGAAGTGTCAGTTGCCAGGAACAGTACTCCAAACAGGACAACACCAAGAATAACGTATGATAAACTGTCACCCAACAACACTGCAAGCAAAATTGTGGTCACGAAGAAGGAAACTGGAATTCTCCATTCCACATATCGAAGTAATATGAGTATGCAACCTGCCAGCAACAATGCGAGCGGAGATACTCCTGCCATTACACCTGCACCGGTTTCCAGTACCAGATCGGACAAAGCCGTCGTCTGCGGATAGGATGCCGGAGCCATTATTGAACCCCATGCAAGACTAAGGAATACCCATGCAGCAAGGACCGGGTTGAACACATAGGACCCGATTCCACCAAAAGCATGCTTTCCTATTCCGATCGCAAAGACAGAACCGATCATCGGTATCCACAATGGGACTTCCGGCGGGACCACCATCGCGATCATTAAACCGATCAGAACGGCGCTTCCGTCTGCAATTGTTATCTTCTGATCAAATGCTTTCTGTATTGCGACCTCTGTCACAACTGCTGCCAGAATGCCCGCAATGACTATTCCTAGTGCAGGAAGACCAAATAGATATACAGATAGCAGGACCACAGGCATAAGAGCAATTATCTTAGCCAGGGTCAGCTTGTTAAAAGTAATAGATTCTTTCTTGTGAGGGGGAGCTGAAATCGTAAATGTCATCTTATTCGCCTCCACAGCATCCTAACTTAAGGTTAGTAGATGATTGTTTTGGAGCAAAATCCTCATATGCTTTTTCAATAGAGCTCTTTGCATACCTTATAAGCTGCAACACGTGTATCTTTGAAGGACAGACAGCTGCACATCTGCCACATTCCACACAGTTCATAATATGCATCTGACGGCACTCGTCAAAACGACCCTGGTCAGCAAGTGCTGTTAACCTGCTTGGCACGAGGTTCACAGGGCATACATCAACACATCTTGCACAGTGAATACATGCAACCGATTCACCCCTTACGACCTCATCGACCGACTGGACGAATATAGATGTCGTTGTCTTGCTCACCGGTACATCATCAGTGTACTGTGCCACACCTGTGATCGCACCATTTGCAATGAGCTTGCCAGCTTCACCTATGTAGCCACCACATGCTTCAATTACATCTTTGAAAGGCGTGCCTATCCTTACAAGGATCTTCTGCGGATCTTTAACTTTTCCGGAAACTGAAACTACGGTCTCGATATATGGTTTTCCCGCATTCACTGCATCGTAAAGTGCTTTTGCAGATTTTACACTGCAGATAGCAACACCGACATCAGTAGGATCACAACCGAAAGAAACCTTCCTTCCGGTCACATTATAAGTGAAAAGGTCAAGGATCTTTCTTCCATATATGTGGTCCTGTGATACGACCACAATATCTGACGCCATATCTTTAAAGTAGTATTTGACCTTCCTCTTGCCGACCAATGGAGCAACAGTGATGTTCTTTCCATCAAAGTTCAATCCATCAAACGCGCTAATGGATTCAAGGTCATCATTCCTGAGAACGATCGCACCCCTGGAAGCACCTGCTGCTTTCATCAATAATTTCAATGCATCAAGCACCTGTGATGAATACTGTGAAGGTGTATCGTAATGCCCGCCTATCCATTCTGAAGAAGTAGCATTTACCAGAACGGTATCGATATTTTTACCCTCGGGTTTTAGGACCATATGGGTAGGGGTTCCATAATGCTCAACGATACCAGCGTCCTTTATCAGATTCGCAAGTTCAGAAACCGGAACATCCTTTGGTTTAAAATCAACGCATTCTGCATCTTCGGATGGCTGGATCACAACACTGTTCACCTTATTGCCACTTGGATGGGGAGCTTCCTCAATGGAAACGACTTCCCCGGATACACTTGAATGGACAGATGCGGAATCATACGATCCGCATTCACCTATCTTCTGCCCTTCACAGACCATATCCCCTTTCTTCACAAGTGGTTCACAGATACTACCATCATGCTGTTTTAAAGGAATAATTACCTTCTCAGGCATATTTTTCATAATATTGACCTTTGTCACAAACACCAACTCCTTAGAACGCAGGCTCCCTGTCAACTTCAGGAGGTTTTGCTCCTGGTATGGTCACATCGATCGTCTTTAATGTGAAATCTGTTGGCGGATCGGTCTGTGCCGGATCGGAATCATAACCGACCAGTTCCCAGTCAATTGCTGTTGCAGTTGAACCATGGCAATCAGCACATTCAAATAGATCTGCCATTCCTACATCTGAACCTGCGATGTTGTGGCTCAGCCTGTAATAAAGCTCAACGGTCCTGAGTACAGCATTCGGATAATCAGCTTCACCGTCATTATCTCCGTCATAGCTTCTCATCTCATCGACCGTAACAGCACCATCCTGATCTGAATCAGCAGCTTCCACATATGACACAGCTATCGGGTCACCGATCTCCTTGCTTGTGTCAGGTGACTCTGCAACCTCAGGGTTCAAGCCTTCATCCCACCAGATACCAGTTACGATATTGAAAGGTGCAAGTTTAACCTCGGAATCATCCTTAACATCAGGGATGTTCAGTTCATCCTCACCCACACCATTGGACCATGCAAGCACTGGAATAATAGTTTCCATCTTGTAAGAGTTGACACGTTCACCGTTTGACCAGTCGAAGGATCCAAGGGTAGTTCCACCTGGAAGTTCCCCTCCCGGAAGCGCAGGAATGTGACATGACTCGCATTCTACGGTCTCAAGGTGAGCATCAACGATAGGTCCATGTGAGATGCCTGCATGACAGTCTGCATCATCACAGCTGCGGACCTCGGCTTCTAATTCATGGATATCTTCAACATCTGTTTTTAACAGAAGACTTGAATGTGATATCTCATGACACTCAACACAATTGACCTCAGCGTGTACATCATAGTCTGCATAATCAGGTGAAGACCACATTACAGCCGTTGTAGGTATATTTGCCACATGGCAATTGTCTGAACATGATTCTTTTACAGGAGCTCCATTTACAGTGTCGTGGAACAACAACAACAATGGAAGCGGAGTAACAGCATTGGAGAAATAAGTGAACTTTCTGATAGCATCGGTCTGCACTGCAACATTTGCATCCACCATTGCTGCTGCATTTGCATTTTCAAAATCCCCTTCAGTGAACTTCATAGCACGTGCTTCGATATCATACATACCATATTGCTCATGGCAGATCATACAATCCACATCTACGCCATACTCTTCCAGTGCTCCGCCACCAGGATGATAAGCACCATAGAGTTTGACCCATTCGTCTTCGCCCTCTACCTCAATATCAAAGTTTGTCAGTGGATCCCATTCATCGATATCTCTTTGAATATGGGTGTTGGTCTCCACATGATCAGATACCGTGAAGTGACAACCTCCACAACTTGAGTCCGACCATTCTCCTTCGGTCATATAGTGATGAGCGATCGCTTCATTACCACTATAACCCATGCTTGCGAAAACGCCTGCAAATGCGAAGATGAAAATGGCGGCTGCCAATAATATTACCTCTAATTTTGCCATATGATCCCCTCTTAATCCTCTGCCACGTCCTCCAATTCCTTGAGGACAACACCGATAATCGTAGTCATATGCTGCTCTTCCAGAACAGTCATATCATCAGAAACGTATTTGTGCAGCTCAAAGCTCTTGGGGATCTCTCTTACATTAAAATCAAAGATCTTATCAAAAAGACCTTTCTTTGGCGTTATGCCTAAAAAGTTTACATCAAGACGATTTCCAACCTTGTGTGCCTTCACTTCTACCTTGTCCAATGGAGAACCGGACTTCACGTAGATCATGTGATGATCGCCACCAAAGTGTTTTTCTATCCCCTTCCAACCATATTCTTCTATGATCTGATGAATTGCAACAGCGAGATACTTGTCTTTACCGGCATTCCCACCCGATGCAATTCCTGCACTAGAATTACTCATACAAACACGTCCTATCATGAATAATAATTAACATCCGTCGACTAATATAATTGCCAGAATCATTGATTGTGAATATTTATAGGTTTCGAAATAAGCTTAATATTAAGCATATCTATCCATACAGCATGGACAAAAAAACAGTTCTATTGCTAGTATTAATCGTTATAGTTTCCATTTCATTCACAGTATTATATGAGGAGCAGGAGGACAATTTAACTACCAAAAATGAAATATTTTATACTGATTCGCGCAGTATAATGGACACAACAGTTACAATCGCTATCTATGATTTTAATGAAGAACATGCGGTACAGACTGTTGACAAAGCTTTTGGAAGAGTAGAGGATGTCGATGACGTCATGAGCAGTTACAAAAATGATAGCCAGACCAGTATCCTGAATCAAGGATCAAGACTGGAGGGCGCCTCACCAGACCTTATCTACGTTATTGAACGGTCTATGTATTATTCCACTATAAGCGACGGTGCATTTGACATCACAATAATGCCAGTACTTGACCTCTGGGCAAGCAAGTTCAGTCCCGGCGGAACATACCAGCCACCTACACAGGAAGAAATAGACACCACTCTCGAACTTGTTGATTACAGCATGATAACCATCGAAGATGGGAACATCTCCATGGAACCAGGCATGAAGATCGCACTTGGAGGAATAGCAAAAGGATATGCTGTAGACCAGGCCATAGGATCATTGGCATCAGAAGGCATAACCAGCTGTTTTGTTGATGCCGGCGGAGACGGACGGTACATTGGAACAAAGCCCGATGGGACAATGTGGACAGTAGGACTCCAGAACCCCGACAAACAGGGAGATTTCATCACTTTGATGCAACTGGACGATATGGCTGTCGCAACAAGCGGTAACTACGAGCGTTACTTCAGTGATGCTGCAAAGGTTTCCCACATATCCGACCCAAGGACCGGATACTCAGTGAACGAATTGATCAGCGCAACGGTTATTGCGGAAACAGCTATGGATGCCGATGCCCTGGCAACCACGGTGTTCGTACTTGGAGAAAATGAAGGAATGGAGCTCATAGAAACCCTTGACGGGGTCGAATGCCTGATAATCACATCGGACAAAAGGATACTTCGATCAACTGGCTTTGCGGAATATGAAACAACCCTGGAATAATTGAGATTAACAGGAACAGTGGCCAAAAGCCATTTTCCTGTTAATATTATAGTATATTATTTTGTAGTGTAGTATTATTACCCTAACATGACCTCATGAAGTGTTTCGTAGATGGGACCCTGTGGTGTCAGAGTACTTTTCTTCAAACTGATCCTGTCAACTACCATGTTCCCAAGTTCTATATCATTAAGCTCATCAAGTAATCCCAGGAATTCATCCATCTGACCTGCAGGCATAAATTTTACCCTTGCCAGAGTGGCATGTGCGGTGAATTTCTTTTTATCCTTCTTGAACCTGAACTTTGAAAGCTTTGATTCCATCTCATCATGAAGAAGCTCAAAGTTCCCTTCTGCACCCAACCAAACAACCCTTGGAGCTTTAGGCTTTGGGAAAACCCCAATACCGCCGACAAGAGCATCGAAAGGTTTGCATTCAATGGACTCCAGCGCTTCTGCAACCTCCTGAACCATTGATTCCTTAACCTCACCAATGAACTTCATGGTAATATGCACAAGATCAGGGTCAACCAATTTCAACTTCAGCCCGGAAAAACGTGTTTGTATGACCCGGACCTCATCACGGAACTCCTCTGGCAGATCGACTGCAACAAATATTCTGGCCATATAAACAAAATAGACGGTATGTCTGTTAAATGGTACCGTTGGACCCAGACGGAAATGTTTTATAGATAATATATATAATCGATAATTACCATAATTAATAATACAGAATATCTGAGGGAATGGATGGATACTATCAATACAGCAACCGTACTGGCAGGACATGCAGTTCAGATCGCCAAAGAACTGGGAGCGCCAGCCATAATAGTATCCGGGGACATTGACCTTGAGAGTATTGAAACAGACATTCCTATATATTATGTGACCCGGCGGCAAAAAAGCATTATTGATAACCTGATATCCGACACCCCCGATGAAGGCCAAAAGCTGAAAAAGATCATTGAACCCATTAACAGGGAAACGTCCGGAAATGTCCGGTATATCGAAGAAGCAGCTGCAATCGAACATATAATCGGTGAACTCAGGGAAGGCACTATCGTCGGGGTGATCCAGACAAAGGAATCCAGCGCAATAGTGATCCACGAGATCTCACAAAGCCCCCTTATCAGAACACTTCAGGAATGTGAAGAAAGAATAGAACCGGAGGTCATGCGTGCAGCGCTCACCATAGCATTTGATATTGCTGCAAGCGGAAGAGAAGGACACAAAATAGGAACTGCTTTTATCCTGGGCGATACTGAAGAGGTCATGCAGCGTTCCCATCAGATGATACTCAATCCCTATGCAGGCCATAAGGACGAACATAGGAACATACTGGACAGGATGAACTGGGAATCCGTCAAGGAATTTGCTCTTCTTGACGGTATTTTTGTGATATCAGAAGCTGGCATTGTCAATGCTGCAGGCAGATATCTCGATGTTGATGCAAAGGACATTGGCATTGAAAAGGGG
Source organism: Methanococcoides vulcani (assembly GCF_900111645.1). Taxonomy (GTDB): domain Archaea; phylum Halobacteriota; class Methanosarcinia; order Methanosarcinales; family Methanosarcinaceae; genus Methanococcoides; species Methanococcoides vulcani. The sequence goes on along the minus strand of NZ_FOHQ01000001.1, from coordinate 179,155 downwards.
CTTGGAGGAAGACATGTATCAGCAGCTGCGATCACAAGGGACACTTTTGCAATAGCGGTCACAATATCCGAATCCGGAGGTACTGTCAGAGTCTACATGGATGGCAAGGAGTTACTTTGCCTTGATTACATCGAACGACCTTCATTACGTAGTGGCAAACCACAGCGTTGAGGATCACATTTCGATCATATCTTAAATCTCAACAAAGCTGCTATACCACCAAGAGAGTGCAATTTCTGCCCCGGCTCGAACTCTGTACTGAATACCACCATGTTACCCTGTGCATGCTCGACTTCCTGTATCATAGCATCGATGTTACCTGCTTCCCGCTCCAGACGAAGCAGCTCATCAGCGACCAGGAGCGTTTCGACCGCACCATAATCTATCGCTGTTTTCACTTCATCCATACCATACGCAACCTTGCCACCAAGAGCCATCTCTCTTAATAGTTCATCCATAAGTGAAGACTCCCTGGCAATCCTGGACTCTTCCATTATCCTGTCAACTGCACCCCTTCTAAGCACTTCCTGAAAACCGGACATGCCTATAGAAGATGTATCCTCAACAAGGATACCTGCTGCCAGCTCGGAATTGTTTGCAGAGATGTACTTCATAAGATCATCCTTGGTAAAACCCGGTCCTGCAACAACGACCGACTCCGTCCCGCACATGGCATGACTTAACTGCTCCAGGATGGTGCTGAAGAACACTTCACGAAGCGTGCCTTCACCTTTCCCGGATGACTGCCGGATATGGGAATAAAGCTCTATGCCATAGTGGCGCACAAAACCAATGTCTGCATCGCCTTCTTCAATGGCCACGATAATGACCTTTGGCCTTTTGGATGCAGCTTCTGCCTCGTTCACACGCTCGACCTGGTCCTTTTTCCAGTGCTTTATTATAGAGAGGGCAGTTCCCTCCTCAATATTGAGAGTATGGTGATAACCGGCATCCATCCCATGTTCAATAAGACCGTGGACCCTTAGACGATTGGAGAACTTATGGAACTCAAGGTCATCTACCCTGATACCAAGTCTCACGTTCTTTTTCTCGACCTTCTCCGGCCTGAGCTTATCGCTGGCAGCATCAGCTTTCCTTTTAGTGAGAGCAAATACAAGATCGCCTTTCTCGATGATGTATTTCAAATGCCATAGATCATCCAGTGTCTCCGGAGTAAGGGCTATCTCACCTTCCTTATTTCCTCTAAGGTCTCTTTTTGTTACTCTCATGATAATACCCAGCAATTTAGACAGTCATATATCCATACTCATCAAAAGGTCACTTTTTGATATCCGATTCCCCTGGCGGAAGCATCCTTGCAATACTATCAGGAGATGCTACCTGTTTGACAAATGAAGGATCCTTTAATTCATCTACATAAATGCGATAGACCTTCTTTGCAATATCGTTCTGGTTGAACTTACCGGGAAGCAGCTCGACCACATATTTGCCGGAGCGTTCGATAGCCGACACCGGACCTCCTATGACGCGGGTTTCCGCACCAAGCTCCAGGCCAACAGCAACACCTACAGGAACATCCTTGTAATAATTACGTTCACCGCGGATAACGAAGGAACCTTTCCTCAGGTATTCACCGGATTCCGGGGTCTTGGAGACCTGCTCAGGTTTTATCCAGTAACAGTCACCGCTGAACTGTCCTGCTTTCCAGATGCTGGAATAGGAAACCACGAATCTTGCAGCTTCCTCAAGGGTCGTTTCCGGAACATCCTTACCCTCGGTCTTGATAATTGTAATAGGTGCGCCGGGTACCTGCGTGTGGAACACGATGTCGCGTTTTTCCATGTACTTTTTCACAAGCTCCTCATTGGTATCGGCATCCCTTCCACCAACAACAAGGAAACCGTCGGACGAGAAGAACCACCTGAACCGGTCATACCAGTGCTTCTTGAAGAAAGCCTTTCTTCTTTTGGATACTTTCTTCTCCCTTTTCTGCATTGCAACCTTCGTATCCTCGATCGCACGCAAAGCACCATCACGTTTTTTGCTTAACTTTTTAGCTCTATCATAATAGATCTGAGCATTTTGCGGAACTGTCTTACGAATATTGATACTCGCATTGATACCGTCAAGATCAACTACGACAAATCCTTCCGCTGAATCGATACTTATGATCAAGCGTGCTGCAGGCAGGTCATCTTTTGCCTTTTTGAGTATAGAACGGATCTCAGCCCAGGAATAGCCTTTATTGCGTGCATTCTCCAGAACAGCAAGCACTTGTTCAATGCTCTGGTAATGTTCATAGACCTTCTCTGCAATGGCAGTGTACTTTTCGGAGTCCTTCTCGAACTTCCTGATAGCTTCCTGCTGTTTACGAAGCCTTCTTTCAAAGACGTCAACCTTTTCCTTCTTTTTAGCAACTACTTCCTCAATTACTTCTTCAGATGCTTTTTTTCCGAAGAATTCATCAAGGGCCTGATTGAAAGATGGGAAATATTCTTTCTCATCGGCAGAATACTGCTCAAGCTCCATAGGGGCGACATCAATTGCCTCTAACTCGCCATTCACCTTCTTTTTGACTATACAGGGCTTCAGACTATGTTCCTCAATTGGGGAAAACACGATCTTTACAGCTTTACAAAGTGCTTTTACATCATCGGAAGTGGCATCCTTTGCTGCTGTTTTCTTATCAACGCCTGCCCTCAGGCAGACTTCCTCTGCAAGAACACCGCCGAGATTGTAACTGGTTGCTATCGTCCTGACAACATCTGAAGTGGAAGATGCAAACAGATCTGCCATTCCGGCCTCTTCAACATCAAGCGGACTTAGCTGTGCTTCAGGGTATTCATATATTTCACCACTGCGAACCCTGCGCCCTCTGAAGGTCACGGGATTCATCGGTAGAATGATCTTACGGTCACTGTCAAGAAGAACGATATTACCTCTTGAGAACAGTTCACATACAAGTATTGTCTCAATACCACCACGGATCACACCGATCTCAATGATCCTGTCAAAGTCATACTGATCTACAGAAGTTATTCTGCCACCCGTTATATGCTTCCTCAACAGCATAGGGAATGCATGGGGTAGTTTTGGGCTTGGGCGCAAATACTTGCTCATGTGTGCCCTCTTGCCGGCCTGTATCACCAGATTGTCACGTCCTTTTCCGAATATGAAAAGATTTATCCTGATCTCACCCGGAACTGGCTGGTACACCTTACCGATCTTTGCATCGATGAGAGAGCCTTCAACATCGACGTTACCAAGTTCGGACACAAGAGCAGCCACATCTGCACTCGTCATCTCCTGCTTCATAGATGCTTATAGAGTTCGACCTGACTTAAGGTTTATCCATATTGACGCATCTGACAACAACAGGTTGAAGTAATAAAGAAATAGGATAAACACATCAATTGGTTGGAGTCTTGAGCAGCAGACAATATCAGCAGGAAACAAGCAATGAACTTTAAGACAAAGTATTTCCTCAAATCGAAGTTCCAGGAATATTACAAGACAGCGGAGATACATATCCCGTCCAGACTGGAAGCTCGCGAGTGGGGATTCATCTCTTTTGATGAGATGCCGGAAACCGTAATGAGAAGACATAAGTCATTTGGATCACGCGGAGAGGTCGAGGAATATCTTGCAGGTATGGCACCTGCACATGCATACCATTCTGTTGCATACTATACTTATCCCAGTGCACCTACCATGAAAGAGAAACAATGGCAGGAAGCAGACCTTATCTTTGACCTTGATGCAGACCACATCCCCGGTGCACCCAACTCATATTCAGAAATGCTTGATCATGTCAAGAAGGAGACATTAAAGCTCTATGACCTACTGATAAATGATTTCGGTTTTAATGAAGAAGACATCAGGGCGGTCTTTTCAGGTGGCAGAGGTTACCATTTCCACATAAGTGACCCGCGTGTTCGCTCCCTTGAAAGCGCAGAAAGAAGGGAGATCGTGGATTATATCAGTGGAAGGGGACTCAATATTGAGAAGATATTCTACAAGAAAGCGATCAGTGGTGATGCAGGTAGTGAGAACGTAAGGATGAACATGCTTTCACCGGAGAGCGAGGGTGGCTGGGGAGGAAGGATCAACCGATACCTTGTATCCTATCTAACGGATCTTGCAAGTAAGGAAGATGCAGAAGAGCTCTTCACCGGTTTCAAGGGTATCGGCAAAAAGACCGCACAAAAGATGATCGACATATTAAGGGACGAAACGCAGGTCGAGTTGCTACGCAAAGGAAATATGGAAGCCCTTTCAAAGGTCAATAAGGATATTATACAGACCCTCGCATTGCAGGCAGTGAATGACATGTCAGCAAGTGTGGATGAACCTGTTACCGGCGACATTAAAAGACTTATACGCCTGGGCGGGTCCCTTCATGGAAAATCGGGAATGCGTGTTACAACACTCTCCATTTCAGAGCTTGAGGCTTTTGAACCATTGACCGATGCTGTCGTGTTCTCAGACAAGCCGGTAAAATTAAAAGTGATAAGACCTTTTGCAGTACAAATGAAAGGTAATGACCTCTATGTAGAGGAAGGTACACAGGAATTACCTGAATACGCAGCCGTGTATCTTATGTGCAGAGGTGCAGCAGAATATGGATCGTAATGAGCTCAAAAGCATACTCAGGGAAGAGAACAGTTCGGCTTTAAGGTCGTTGCCAAATGGGTTCTACCGTCTTGTGGATGAGTATATCCATGAGCTTGAAGAAGAGATCAGAAAGATCAACAATCCACGCTCTGCCGAATCGAAGATACTGGAGGATGAACTCCAGAGTGCCATCAATGATGTGGAAACGATATTCATTCGCCGGGTACGAAAGGTCACTTCAAGAGCCACCTCCAATGCATTCTCAAGCAGCTCACCAAGACAGGACCTTGACAAACTTCTTCCTGCAGAACAGGCGGTATATGAAGCAACGCTTTCGGCAATACAGGTAGCAAGAAACGGATTGCTCGAACCGATACTGGACCCATCGTCATCCGCAGCCCCTGCAAAGGCTCAGGAAATATCCTCACAAAAAGTCACAGGTGAACCAACTGCCACAGGATTAGTACAAGAAGCATCAGCACCGGCAATTGTCACCAATGATGAGGTAAGGGACAAGACAGAGATAGCCAAAAGGAATATAAATGAAGAATACTTTGTTGTCCGAATATTGAAAGACCTACCGACATTTAATGCCGTAGATAAGCGAAATTATACTACCCATGCAGAAGATGTCGTTGTTTTGCCCGCAATGAACGCAAATGTTCTGGTAAAACGAGGTGCTGCTCATCTTATCACAAAATAAAAGATTCAAATTGATAAAAGGTGTAAATAATGAAAATTCCAAAGAGGTTCAGAACATATTGCCCATCCTGCAAAAAACATACTGAACACATTGCAGAGAGAGTGAAGAAAGGCAAAGCATCGGCTATGACACGCATTGCAAGACAGAAGAAGAGGCAAACAGGCATCGGAAACAGTGGAAAGTTCTCAAAGGTTCCTGGAGGAGACAAACCAACCAAGAGAGTACAGCTCAAATACCGCTGCGCCGAGTGCAACAAGTCACACCAGAGGCCATGCTTCAGAGCAAAGAAATTCGAGTTTAAGGAATGATAACAATGACACAACCAAAAAGCAGATTCTTACGCGTAAAATGCAACGACTGCTCCAACGAGCAGGTCATCTTCGGCAGTGCAAGCCGCAAGGTCACATGCCTCGTATGCGGAAGAACACTTGCAGAATCCACCGGCGGAAAGTCAACAATTACAACACATATCCTGGAAGTCCTTGAATAAAGTGGTGTAGAATGGATAATAATAACTGGCCAGAAAGCGGCGACTTTGTAGTTTGTACTGTAAAGAACGTAGTCGACTTTGGGGCCTATACCACCCTTGAGGAATACGGGGGTAAAGAGGGATTTATCCATATCTCCGAGATCAAGGCCGGATGGGTCAAGTATGTCCGTGATTACGTCAGGGAAGGTCAGAAGATCGTCTGCAAAGTGCTGGACGTAGACCCGAACCGACGTCACATCGACCTGTCCTTAAAGGATGTCAACGAACACCAGAAGCGTGCGAAGATCCAGGACTGGAAGAACGAACAGAAAGCTGAGAAGTGGCTCCAGTTCGTAGCTGAGGACACAAAGACCAGCCCGGAAAAGATGGAAGAAGTAAAGTCCCTTTTCATGGAAGAGTTCGGAAGCTGCTACACTGGCTTTGAAGAAGCTGCCATCAACGGAAAGGAAGCTTTCGAAGGCATGGCTATCAGCAAGAAACTGGCCGCAAAGATAGCAGACATCGCTCAAGAAAATATTAAACTTCCATTCGTAGACATCGCAGGATACGTGGACCTTACCTCCAATAGCCCTGATGGGATCGATATTATCAAGAAATCCCTCAAATCAGCTACCAAGATCAAGAAAGATGATGATGTCAGGATAGACGTCACATACACAGGCGCACCAAGATACCGGATAAAGGTCATCGCACCTGACTACAAGACCGCGGAAGCTGTTTTGAAGAAAGCTTCTGAGAAAGCTATTGACTATATCGAAAAGAAGGACGGAAAAGGAATTTTCCACCGACATATCGAAACAGCAAAGGCGTGATGTTCCATTGGGAAACAAGATCAGAAAGTGTGCTCAATGCAATGTTTACACATTGAAAGAGAGCTGTCCGGAGTGTGGAGAACCTTCTGGAAATCCACTTCCGGCACGATTTTCCCCGCTTGACCCCTATGGCAAATACCGCCGAATATCTAAAAGGAGGGAGATGGAACATGCGTGAAACAACTGTGATCCGCCTTAAGGATGATATCCAGCTAAACGACCCCATACTACTTGTTGGCCTTCCGGGAGTCGGGCATGTTGGAAAGCTTGTTGTCGATCACCTGATCGAAAAGCTTGAAGCAGAAAAAGTATTTGAGATATATTCCCCTCATTTTCCACCACAGGTCATGGTGAGCGAGGAAAGTACCGTTAAGCTTGTCAATAACGAAGTGCACATTTGCAAGACTGACGAAAGGGACCTTGTACTTCTGGGTGGAGACCATCAGAGCACAACTACAGATGGTCATTATGAACTTGGAGGCATCTATATCGAACTTGCCGCCGAACTGGGCGTGTCAAAGATATACACTCTTGGAGGATACCCTACAGGCAAGCTGGAGCACACCGACGAGGTTATGGGTGCTGCCAACGATACAGAACTTATCGAGGAACTGAAGGAACTTGGAGTTACATTCAAACCTAACGAACCCGGAGGAGGTATCGTAGGTGCATCAGGTCTTTTGCTTGGACTTAGTAAGTTCAAGGACATAAAAGCTGCATGCTTGATGGGATTGACCTCAGGATACCTGGTTGACCCGAAAAGTGCACAATCCCTTCTAGCAATCTTAAGCAAGCTCCTGAACATAGAGGTCGAGGTAAGTGAACTCGAAGAGCGTGCAAAGGACATGGAGAAGATCGTTGCTAACCTCATTGAAGCAAAACAGCAGCAACAGGGCGTATTGAGAGATACGGCCGTTGAAGAAGACCTAAGATACATTGGTTAAGGTGGGAACATGCAGATCAATGCTGATCTCCACCTCCATTCTAAATATTCCATGGCGTGCTCCAATAAGATGGAGCTGCCAACAATTGCCGTAGAGGCAAAGAAGAAAGGCATCGACCTTGTGGCTACAGGCGACTGCATCCACCCGAAATGGCTCGATGACATTAAAACGGCAGCTACGGATGATGAGACAATTCTCATCAATGACACTTATTTTATTCCTACCACAGAGATCGAGGATAAGAACCGCGTCCACCATCTCCTGATCCTGCCATCCATCTCAAAAGCCGAGGAGCTGGCAGAGACCATGTCAAAATATGCCGACCTGGCAGTGGATGGCAGACCCACGGTCAAACTCGACGGCAGTGAGATCGCACAGATAGCAAAGGACGTCGGTGCACTGATCGGACCCTGCCATGCATTCACCCCCTGGACAGCCCTGTATGCATACCATGACTCGCTCAAAAGCTGCTACGGAGATCTGACAGACTACATCTCTTTCGTGGAACTGGGACTCAGCGCTGATACTGATTATGCAGACCGCATCAGTGAGCTTCACAGGCTCACCTTCCTGACCAACTCGGATGCACATTCACCCTGGTCCAACAAACTCGCACGCGAATTTACCCGATTTGAAGTCCCTTCGGTCGATTTTGAAGGACTGGAAAAAGCGATCCTGCGCAAGGAAGGTTACAAAGCCACCCTGAACGTGGGATTCTTCCCCGAAGAAGGAAAGTACAACGAATCCGCATGCATCAAGTGCTTCACCCACTACAACCTTGAGGAAGCTATTCAGAATAACTGGCGATGCCCCCAGTGCAGGGGACAGGTCAAGAAAGGCGTATCCGACAGGGTGAACGAGCTAGCAGACCTGGAAACCCCGGTACACCCCGACCACCGTCCTGACTACCTCCACCTGGCACCCCTTGCAGAGATCATCATGATGGCATTGGGCCATTCCAGCATCACGACCAAAGGCGTAAGAACAGCATGGGACACCCTTGTGGAAAAGTTCGGCAACGAGGTTGCGGTACTGCTGGATGCCAGACCGGAACAGCTCGACATAGTAAACCCGAAAATAGTCGATGCCATAATGGCATTTAGAAACGGCGAGGTCATTATCCACCCCGGAGGCGGAGGCCAGTACGGATGGATAGAACTTCCGGACTCAGAAAACAAGCCAAAGCAAAATCCGGCAAAGCCCAAGAACCAGAGTTCCCTTTTCGACTTCTGATCCGCTTTTTCGACACCTATATAACCCATAAACACCTTCAGAAACAACAATGCCGGGGTGGCAGAGCGGACTAATCCAACGGTGAATTTACAGCCGCGGAGTCTATACGCGGCAGGCTCGAGACCTGTTTCTCCTAACGGAGTGCTTGGGTTCAAATCCCAACCCCGGCGTGCTATTTTAGGGTTATAGGTATCTCGTAAAAATGCCACTTTTCTAAAAATTTAATTTTTCATGGGTTCGAATCTTACCCCTCGCATGATCTTCCGGGATATATACAACTGAAATTATGGCAACGGGGTTTTGCACATAGGTCGCACAATCACACAATCAGACAAGTTGAAACTTAGCTATTTTATTTCGCCAATCCATTTCAAAAACATTACTTCTGGATATCATTGATTTAGACAATGATACAAAGTATACTTGAAAATAAGATAAACAAAAAAAATTATGTTTAATTCAATTGGATAACTGAATTAAACAGATTCTAGCATGGTTCTTATGTTAAGATAAGCTCTTCCATTTTGTAAATCATTGTTTGAACTCTCTTTCACTTTTTCAAGAGCCTGCTTTAATACTTCACTTGTAGTATTTTCTTCTAAATTCGATAGAACATTTCTAAATCGAAGTGCTCGATCCGGGTCTTCAAATGCAATAGTAAACTCTTTGTCTTTTAATAGCAACAATAATTCGACAATTTCACTGTCATTGAACCTATCAATCATTTCATCATAATAAGTTTCAGCCCCGTAAGAGTATCCATACCAATTTCCTAATTTACAAGTTAAAATAGAAGAAACATATATTGAACGGACATTTTCAGGTATATTTGGATTATCACGTATGTAGAAAAAGATTATTTTCGCATGTGGTTCTTCATTATAGAAATTGTTACGGCTAAAATGCGCCGTTTGGAGTGCTTCTAAACATTCTCTTAATTCTATACTTCTTTGATCATCCGTTAAATATGATAACCCATCAACTAAAATTAAAAAATCGTTGGCTAACCTTTTTCGAGCAACTTGTGCATTTGCTGAAAAATGTGAATACCTTAAACCAATATTTTTTTTGCTTTTTAGGTCTGATTTCTGCCAAGCGGTTTTTGCAATATATGCAATATTTCTTCTTGCACTAGTTTCAACATCTTCTTTTGTATACATCCCAAATAATGCTGATAATAATGAATTTGCTAGATCCTGTGGAAGATGTTCAATATTTGCATTTATTGGGGCAGCATCTGATTCTGTCAATATCTCATTTCTAATACTCGGCAATAGCTTTTTGATTTGTAAAGCAGAAGTAGAGGGTTCTTTTGAAAGCACTTCCAAGATACATGTTTCTAGCCAAGCTGACAACATCAAACCAGTCAACTTAGTGTTATTTGGATGAGCAGCACTTGCAAAATTTCTCATATCTCTTATATAATCTAAATGTTTGTATCCAATATCAGAAAGGATACCTACTTTTTGGCAACCACTAATTAACTCCCAATCTTCAATTTCGTTAAATCGTCTGCATCATTATAATTTTCTTTATTTAATGCATCAAAGAAGTAATTTAGATCAAAAAGTATAATTTTTTGCCTTAAATTTACAATTGTTTCATTCCAAAGATAGTTCAAAGCTGCATCAAATAAACCAACACCACAAGAAGCAATAAATTTAGAAATATAATATGCTTCTTCCATATTTGAATTAGGCAATGATTCAATGACGTCAGGCATGTTTGCAATGACTTTTTGCCTTTGTTTAATTTCAGCAAGAACATTCTTGGCAGGCAATCCTAAAGATGTGAGATAGAATTCTAGTGCTTTGGAAAATCCATCAACATCTCTGTCGATTTCATAATCTTCAGATGGAACTATTTCAGCATTTACTTTGATTATTTCATTATCAACCATAAAAATCACATTTTATCTTAAAATATGTAAAAAGTATACACTAGATACTATAAATATTTTGACACTTTCAATAAAAAAGCAACTAGCAGAATAGCAACAAACTTTTAGATGAGAATTTTTGTTGAGTAATCAATCAACATCTTTACCGAACCTTTTTCATAATTCAATTTCTTTCCATTATGTATAACTGATAGCAAGAATCTTCTTTCTGATATCATCAGAATCCTGTCTTCAATCGTGTAAGTGGGTGCCTTGAAGTCAATTTTCCTCTTTTTTCTCAGGCAATTCATCGATTCTCTTTCTAATTAATCCTGCAAGTTTTAATGTTAATTTATTTAGTGTCCTATAGGATTCTGTTAAATCTTTAGATCCATATACAGACCAATGATAATCGCCACCTTTCGTCTTTTTTGAGTGAACTAGTTTATTTCGTATGGAGATTGCCTTGATAGCATCCTTTATCTCATTTGGTTTTAAAATCTCATCACCGTCAAAAAACAAAAATGGCAATGTAGTAGTAAGCAGTGTCACACCAAGATTCAATCCAAATTTATTAATACTTGTTTCAATATATTTTTCTGTCAATATTTTTTTTTCAGTATCATCTGTGAGCGAATCCTTGACTTTTAAAATCTTTTTTCTGAATTCGAAATCAAGAATCAACCAAATAGCACTTTCAAAAGCCATTGCCATTTGAATAAAGGCAGATCGCCAGTCCTGTGCTCTTGCTTTACAATTTGCCTCGAATAACAATTCATATAACAACATCCTATCTAAATACTTGGTGAGGATTTCCTGGACATCTTGTATGACTTCGTCGTTTTCCATCTGCACACTACGAGTCCAGCTATCCAATCGCTGCCTTCTAGTTGGAACAGAACTTAAGATAGTCTCGGCTTGTTTTGTGGATAACGAGGATCCTTTCGGAGAAATGATAATATATTCTGAATGTAAAAATTCGTTAAACAATTCTTCAATGGGTATTTTCTCATACATTCTTCCGCTGAACATGTGAGGGCTTGCGCCGTTGCAGGCAATCATAAGACGATCTAATGCCGAAATTGCTACTAGATACGTATACGTTTCTTCTATCTCTGATTGTGTCTGATTTGTTTTGACACACTCGACTATTTTAGTAAAATCTTCGTTCTCTATCGTTGGATTCTTAAAATGAATCAGCAATTTTGATGTTAATCGATTCAAGCCCGAATCTAATGGTTTAATTGCCTCAAGAAATGACTGGGAATCTGGAAGGTCAGACGATACCTCATTATATATCCATATATCAATGATATTTTTCCCAAAAGAACAATTATATTTAATAATTTTACCAATTTCGAATCTAAATGGGAGATAATAGATGGAAGCAAATCCAATATCCTCTCGGTTCTCTGGGCCTAGAGATATTCGGTTTTTCAGATTAATAATTTCTTTTGTCATCATTAATGCTCCAACAATGGTATCTTCTTGCACTTATGTACAGTTTAGAGAAACAAACAAAAATGCTCGTGGTCTTGAGAAAAAAGAAAATAAATAATTCAGTAATTTTAGTGATGGATCGGAATTTTATTTACCTGTTTAATGATAAATTTATGTTTTCTAATGGTGTATTTTTAAAAGTGTCACGCTCATCTTCATAATTGTCACCCTTGCTTTCATAAGTCACATCATAGGATTTTTCATGTCGATTTTCAATTAAGATCGTAAAACTATCTATCCACTCAAGTAGTTTCTTATCAATAGGATTTCCACTACAAATTAAAGAAAAATTGTAACCAAGTCCATTGGCAAGAATTTTATATTCCATATTTTTAGAACGATCATTTTTTAAATCACGTTTAAGTCTATATAACATTGAAGCAAAATCATCGATGATTAAACAAATTTCATTTCTTTTCCTACCATGACCTTCTAATTTTAATAGAAGACGATGTAAATCACCATCACTTAAAGTTTCAATGTTAATATATTTTTGAAATGGTTTTCTTTCATAAAGTAAATCAAAGTTTTCAATACTGCCATCATAAACTGATAAATCAGGAAATCCCCATATAGGACTACTCAAGCATAGACTTTTAAAACGATTAAATGAATCATTATCTGATAAAATCAAAACAGATTTTTCACATATGTTTGCATATTTTCTCACAAAATAAAGTTGATCATCGTTGGAAAAAGTCTGCAAATAAATGATTTTCGGTTTCAAATCACGATAATTCACTTCAATTTTACAATTTTCACGAGAGTTAAATATTTCATACATACATTTTTCATTACTCTCATAAGTATAAAAGCATATCTTGTATTTACAACAACTACTGATGAAAATGCTATCTATCGTCCCACTTGTTCTATCTTACACTATGACAGTATTTTACATTTAAGTAATAAGATAGTGAATTATCAATTAATGTCTCCCCAAATTTCCATCCTCTCCTTCACATGAGCATTGAGAGCAAACGGATTATCACTTCTGGCATTCTGTTTCATGTAATGTAAATTACCTTTGGAGAATCCCATCTTCTTCCATTCAGTGTGAGGCATGTCAATGATCTTCTTCCTCAAAAGATCTGAATCATCCCTTTCAGCCACATAAACAGATTTTGTGCAAATCTTCAAAATAACCAACGATTAGAAAACAGAAGTTATCCTCTCCTTACCTTCTCCGATTATTGGAATTGATTCTCCACAGATGGGACATTTTTTATCTTCGGTAATCCGATAGGAAACCACATCGAATATGGAGCGTTCAATCAAAGGTTCATTGCAATTAGGACAATAGGTATTATCATACCTGTGATCTGGAACATTGCCCACATAGACGTAATTCAATCCCTCTTCCTTTCCAATATGCCATGCCCTTTCAAGTAATTCCACAGGCGTCCTTCCCCTAAACAACCCGATCTCGATGGCTTTGTAGGCAGGATAGTACTGGGTTACATGCCACGGTGTGCTCTCGCCCAGTTCCCTCCTGATCCTGCTGGCAATGCTTCGCAAACACTCCTCATCCTCATTAACACCGGGGATGATCAGAGTTGTTATCTCAACCCATACCCCCTGTTTCTTTGCCTGCGAAGCATTCCTCCAGATTTTGTTGACATCCACACCGCCACAGTATTCCCGGACTGCCTCATCATCACCCTTGATGTCGATATTCATCGCATCCAATCCGTGTTCTATCAGCAGTTTCAGGGCTTTAGGCGTCATATAACCGTTTGTCACATAGGTGTTATAGAACCCTTCCTCCTTTGCAAGATCAAAAACATCCAGGGAATACTCAAGAAGCAAAGTTGGCTCGTTAAAGGAGATGCTGGTGCCCTGACAGTCATAAGCTTTCACCAGTCCGATGAAATCCTCAGGACTCAGGTAATTGCACCTCTCGGGATCAGGCGGACGTGTGCTCATATGATAGTTCTGGCACCAGGGACACCGGAAATTGCAACTCCAGGTACCCACTGTAAGGGCAAAGCTTCCTGGCCAGAAATGGTAGAAAGGCTTCTTTTCCATTGGATTTGCACTGATAAACGAACCCACATCACCGTATTCCAAAGTATAGAGTTTCCCATCGATATTCTTGCGTGTTTTGCAGAAACCAAGTTTATCCGGAGCAATCTTGCAGAGTCTTTCACATGTCTCGCATCTGACCCCGGAATCAAGTTTCTTGTAAAGCAGTGCCTCTTTAATACAAGGATTTGTTAGTTTCATACTCCCCATGAATAATGGGTTTGCCGGATTCTTAAAGCTTTTCTTGAAAAAGGGTTTGCCCAACAGTTTCTGAAAATTCAATCCAGCTTCCCGTAATGGTTCTTCCACCTGTCAGCTCTTTTAATGAATTCCCCGTACCCTTCCTTTCGGATGAATTCAATCGATTCCCTGCATTTACCGCGCTGGTAGCCTTTACTGTACCATTCCTGAACAATATCGCATGATTCCCATTCCGGGCAATCGGCACAGGTCTCATACTTCCTGTCCCTGAAACAGCACAGCTTGATCTTGCACTTCGCCCGATCGATGTCCCTTTCCCCATCCTCATAGCCCAGCTTGCATCCGCGGCAGTTCTTGTTCTTTAATTCGCGACAGGTCTTGCAACACGCCCCACAGCAACCGATCTCGATTTCAGACATTGATACCCACATACTAATTTTAGACCAGATGCTGCAAATAGCTTTTGGAAGAGAAAGTTGCTGTGATACAGACATCGCTCAGGAAATGTATGACTTTATCAGATGAGAACTCGAATGTTCCCTGAAGAAAAAAGAAGAGGAAGAAGAACGATCTATCTGAAAAAAATGAGGTTTTCCTTAAACCTCACTCGATCACATTGTCAACAGTAAACTCGAAAGTGTCCGTCACACCGTTCACATCCACCGTATAGACACCTGCTTCAAGACCATACACATCCAGAGGGATGTTCACTTCAAAGGGCACAAGTGCCTGGGTACACATGGCATCTGCCGGTCTTTTGGTCTTCAGGGCTACATTAAAGGTATTTCCATCCCTTATGACCTCGATGTTGTCCTCATCGATGACAGTGCATCCATCAGGAAGGTTTCCTACAGCATTCACACTTACCTGCAGTGGGAATGATTCCATTATGAAGATCTCGATGTCATCGACCACAGCATCACCAATGATGTACTCAGTGTCATCTTCATCCGCGATCGTATCATCTCCATCGGGATCAGGTTCACCTTCAGCAAGTACAGTTACTGTCATGCTGAAGGTATCTTCCTCGCCGGTAGTGTTTTCCCAGGGTCTCTTGTAGATCGCAGAGATCTCATAGGTCCCTTCGGTTTCTGCCTGGAGCTTCCATTCATGGATGCCACCTGCTCCCACCAGATCTTCATCCTCCGGAGCAATTACAAAATCATCTCCGACCAGGGTCAGACCTTCAGGAACTGTGAGATTCCAGGAATAGCCTGTTGTAGGGTTCTCTTTAAGCTTCAGCACAATGAGATCATTTTGTTCCATTGTAACCTCACTTGCATTTGCATCCTCAGTGAACACTGTTCCCGACTCGACAATCTCCACCTCGTCGGCAAGATCAATTTCCCCGTTTTCCGTGCAACCCATAGAAAAAGCAGCCATGGTAACTGCCACAATCGTTATCAGGACCAGAATGCCCATACCTGTATATTTTGACATGATAATTTATCTCCTGTATCTATACAAATGAATGGGCCGTAGCTATATAGCCATTACTTAAGCTACGAATTGATTTGAAGTCATCCAATAACGATTATACAACACAGGAAGCACAAACACTCATTTGTGCAGACGCTTCTGGACAGCTTCACTTGTAAGCTCTTTTAGTGCATCAGTGCCTATCCATCTGGCACTGGCCAGATTCGAGCCGGTAAGTCTTTGTGAAACTTCAATGGCTTTTTTGTTCAACTCGATATTGCGTTTGCCGATCTGCCTCAAAGCCCAGTTGACGGCTTTTTTCACAAAATTGCGGGCATCTTTGGATTCCCTTTCGATCAACGGGAAGAAGTCCTCGAAAACTGAATCATCCGCCTTCTTGTCCGCCACAGCCATCCTTGCCATAAGGACAAAACCCGAGCGTTTTACAAACTCCTCTTTGCGGGAACTCCACTCGATAGCTTTCCTGTAAGAGTGAGGGGTTTTCTGGAAGAGGTTCATACAGCACTGATCACATATTTCCCAGTAATCAAAGTCCCTGACCCACGCCTCCATCTGCTTCTCTGTGACCTGCTTTGGATCATCCACCATGGAAGCAAGTATCATCGTCTCCCTGTAGCCCGTATCCCACAGCATGAGAGCCAGTTTATGATCCTTACCGGTATCTTTTGCAAGGTGTCTCAGCTCCGGAATTGATACACCATAGCACTTTTCAGGAGTGATCCAGAAAGTTGCCATGCCTTCTATAGCCTCAGGATCGCTCAGTTCTTCCAGTTTAGTGATGATCTCATCAAAGATTTCTTCTGTTGTACCCACAAGAACAGTCCCCATGTTTTTAATTTGTTATATAGTACATTGTGTGGATGGTTTTTAAATATGATTAGAAGATACTTTTTTATTAAGTAAGAAGGGGAAACAACATGAAGAACGGAATAAATAAACTGGTTATCTTTGTTCTGATAATACTGTTCGCAACAACAGCCCTTGCATCAGCGAACACCGGGAATGATGCTGATACAATGATCGAGATCGAAGAGATATACAGCAGCATTGATTCCTGTGATATCGCACTTTCATCTTCTTCAACATTAGAAGACCTCATCCTTGAAGTGCAGCTTGTACGTGAAGACAGGATCATCGACAGTGCCACCATCCCTGTTGACAGTATCAGCGTGAATTCCAGGGTCATAAAAATTATCCAGTGGGAAACAAAGACCGCCGAGGATGGTGCCTATGAAGTACGTGTACAGGTCCTTAACGATGAAAAGGAGCTCAGTTCCACCGAATATGAGTTCGTTCACGGCAGGCAGGTAATTCCGGAGGTCGTAATAGAAGGTACTATCGCCAATTCCGAAGGTGTGACCGCAGTCATAAGACCTGTTGATGCAACCCTTGTAGATATAGAATACATGCTTGTGGACGGTTTTGATGTCATCTACATTGCAAAGGACGAGAAAGTATCCGTGCATACAACCCCCCTTACAGTTCATAAGAGATGGAACACCCTTCTTTTGAACAATAAGGAATACACCGGACTTGTAAAGGTCAGGCCATCCAATGAAAAAACTGCTATTGTGGTAACAGACGCATTCATTTCACGGGATGATGCAAAGATCACCGATGTGTACAAAGATGAGATCGGTGCAAGTGCTACCATTGCAGGAAATTCCCAGGTACCTTTCGACGGTTATGTACAATTCACAGTTTATGATGAGAATGGGGAGAATGTCGTCGAATCCGCGATCATGAGATCACCCATACTGCTCACAGATGATGACGAAACAGTAGAAGCCATCTGGGAGAACAGGCTCCAGGAAGGCAAATACAAACTTGTGATCGAGATCATAGGCAATGATGGAGACGGCCTCGACATCCAGGAAACCATTATCGATGTGGAAGAAAGTGTGACCATATCAAATGATGTTCCTGAAGAAGCGGAAGAGGACAACAGCATACCATCATTCCTGATCACACAGGCAGCATTTGTTCTTGCTACTGTGGCATTTGTGCTCCGCAGAAGAGATGCATGATAAAGGGTAATTCAAATGCCATACGAGCTGTTCATTGCCCTGAGACATCTCAAAAGCAGGCGTCGTCAATCGCTCATATCCATAAGTGCCATTGGGATTGCGGTCACGATACTCGTGATCTCGAACGCTTTTATGGCAGGATTTACAGAAGAGATCTATGATGTGACCGTCGAGAACCTGCCTCATGTGGTCGTAACTCCTGGTGAGGAACAGGAATATATCCATTTCTACAATAGCATCATTCCACGTATAGAAAGTATTGAGGGGGTGGTGGGAGCCTCGCCTGCACTGGATGGGGAAGCTACACTTCGATACAAGGAGCAGACACTCAACGTCTTTATGCGAGGGATAGAACCCGAGAAGGAAGATTCTGTATCCCACATCTCAGAGGATATAGTAGAAGGAGATCTCTACAAGCTTATCCACTCCAAGAATACAATTGTGATCGGTGACAGCCTTGCAGAGGATATTGATGTGAAGATTGGCGATAAGCTATCCGTAAACTTCCCCACAGCAAACCCGGCCTCTTATGAAATAGTAGCGATCTTTGATACAGGAACACCTGCAGATGATATCCTTACATACACATCCCTAAAAACAGCACAGGAATTCTATGATACTGGTGATGCCATAAATGTGATCAACATCCGTCTGGCAGACTATAACGAAGACAAAAATATCGCAAAAGAGATCGAAGCTCTCGGTTACGAAGCATCGGGCTGGACAGGGACAAATCCTGAGATCCTCCAGACCATCACCATTGAAACAACGTCCAATAACATAATACTCGCACTCATACTCCTGATAGCATCGTTCGGGGTGGTCAGCACACTGAACATGGTGGTAATGGAGAAGGTAAAAGAAATAGGTGTCCTGATGGCCATGGGAGCACCTGCTTCCGTCATACGCAGGATATTCATTCTGGAGAGCGGCATCCTGGGATTGATCGGTGCGGTCATCGGATCCATACTCGGAGCTGCCATTGCCCTGATGATAGGGAGTTATCCGGTTCCTGCTGAGTTTTATGGCATAGAGAAGATACCAGTGATCATCAACATATCAGATATACTTATAACTGTTGTCGTCGTATTTGCACTTAATCTCATTGCAGGTGTTTACCCTGCTCAGCGCGCAGCCGGGCTGGATCCGGTAGAGGCAATTTCAACACATTGAGAAGAAATAAATTATCAAGCTCTTTTTTGCCATAACATATTCTCAAAAGGTGTAGTCTTGATAAGAAAATACATTAAAAGAAACTTTTCTGCCGCAAAGTGTATATACAATTACTAAGTAGTACTCATTGCGTAATGAGCGGGACCCTAATTTCTTTTCAAGTACCCCCACTCCCCAACCCGCTCATACCACCTTTCATGAATTATTTATGAAATAAACTGTTTTTCTGAAGATGTTAACAGGGATACTTTAATGCATTATTGTATGCCGGACATTTATATAAATTTTAGATAGTATTGAAAATATCGATGATACTTTCTGCAAGATCCTTGCTTATATCCACCGATCTCATCAAAGTATCCTTAAAAAAGACTTCAATTCCCATGTCCTTTATGGCATCCCCTGCTGCTTCATCCCTTACATCAAGGACCATAGCATCAAGGATATCATTGTAGCACTCTGCAACTCCTGCTGAAGAAACATCGAGCCCGCATGCACTCATTAGTTTTCCTGCCGGGCCACTTATGGGTTCCCGTCCTATAATAGGACTTACTGCAACTACTTTTTTTTCTTTGAGGATCTTGCGCATACCAGGCAGGTTAATGATCGGACCAATACTTGTGATCGGATTGCTGGGTCCTATCAGAACCTCATCCTCCTTTTCAAGAGCTTCAATTACCCCCGGAGATATGGATGCGTCCTCGATGCCATCCTGTGAAACCTCTGACACATCTGACTCACCATGTTGTTTTACCCAGAAATCCTGAAAATGTATCCTGCCGGATGATGTTGTTATCATTGTAGATACAGGATCATCCGACATTGGCAATATACGGGACCTGATCCCGAATGAAGAGGTCATTTTCCGTATAGCTTCTGTAAGAGAGAGATCCTGCCTTAGCAATTCAGACCGCATGATGTGAGTGGCCCTGTCAAGATCGCCTATCATCATTCCCTCGTCATGACCGGCAAGCTTCATTGCTTCATGGGTACTGAAGGTATCATTTCTTACACCCCACCATTTCTCCTTATCGATCCTGTCAGATAGTAAATAGAGCACAGTATCAATATCAGGAGTGATCAGATTTCCAGATACCCACAGGTCTTCAGCTGTGTTCACGACCACCGTTATATCTTCTTCAGGAAGGACATGTCTTAAGCCATCAAGCAATTTGGGAGTTCCGGTTCCACCCGATAATACGATCATACAACAACCTCGGTTTCCTTCAAATAACGGAACATCATTATACAATGAACACTATTTAAAGCATATGAAAGTCATTCGGGATCCGGTACACGGGTACATAGAACTGGACCAGCTTGTATTGTCATTGATAGATACACCTCAAATGCAGCGTTTAAGGAGAATTCAGCAATTAGGTCTGTCCAATCTTGTATATCCCGGAGCTAACCATACTCGTTTTGAACATTCCCTTGGAGTAATGCACCTTGCAACTACCCTGACATCCCAACTAAACTCGATCGAGAAAGATGAAAAGGATGAGATTCGTGCAGCTGCACTTCTTCATGACGTCGGCCACGGGCCACTGTCACATGTCACAGAGAGTATCATAAAACAGTATACTCGCCAGAGACATGAAGATGTGAAACCCATCCTCAAAAAAGGCGAGATCGCAGAAATACTGGACGAACATGGACTTGATCCTGTGACCATTGCAGACCACATAAAGGGTGAGACCTCACTGGGAAAGATCGTGAACAGCGAGATCGATGTTGACCGCATGGACTATCTGGTAAGGGATGCCCATTACACAGGTGTTGCGTTCGGACTTGTGGACCATGCACGCCTGATACATGAAATGCAGTTCTATGAGGACAATCTGGTTGTCGGACTGGGAGGCCTGAAAGCTGCAGAATCACTTCTCGTCTCACGTTTCCTTATGCACCCATCGGTCTATTACCATCACGTATCCAGGATAGCCGAAACGATGTTCACGAGGGCGGTCCAGGACCTTATCAACAAGAAGACACTCGACCCGTTCAAACTGCGCCAGATGGAAGATGCCAGATTGTTCGAGATGATCAGGGCGGACGATGGATACGCAGGTGAACTTGGAAAACGACTTGATGAAAGAAGGCTTTACAAACGTGCCCTTCATGTCGGTATTGATGTTGTTGGTGAGAACGTCCTGCGTTACAGGGGAAAGGTCGACCGGGTGGAAAATGAGATCGCTGAGATGGTTGGTATCGACAGCAGCGAGATACTGATCGATATCCCAAAGAGACCAGAGATCGCAGAAATGAAGGCATTGATCAAGGTTGACGGGAAGATGCTGAGGCTTGATGAAGCCTCCAATATTGTGGCAACGATAGAGAATGCACATCAGGATAACTGGAGAATGGGTGTATACACTATTAAGGAACACAGGGAAACTGTCAGGAAGGCTGCACAGGAGTTCTTTGACACAAAGAAGGGAACAAAGCAGTTCAGACTTACAGACCTATGAGGTGATACTTTGCAGGAAATGAGAACACAAACAAGCAGAGGAGAACTTTTACTTGAACATCGGATCATCGGTGAAGACCTGGTGATAACACTTACAGGCGGTAAAGGTCACATTGGAGCAGTAGCGGTGGGATACTATGACAGAGTACCTGGACATGCATCCTCATCGGTGATCACCCTTCCATCCCACAGAGATGACGCTATCGCTCTTGATGCTGCAAGGCGTATAAGCTCGGTCACTCATAGCACAACAGTTGTTACCGTAGGAATAAATTTCGAGAATATTACAGTTGAAGAGATCGAAGAAGTGTTATCCGCTTCGAACGAACTGATAGATGAGTTCATGGGATCGCTTAAGGAGAAATAAGAATGGAGATCGTTATCGGGATAAGTGGAGCCTCCGGTGCACAATATGGTATCCGGTTGCTTGAGCTTCTGGCAGATATGGATATAGACACTCATCTGATACTCACAAAGGCTGCAGAGAAGATCATCGAAGTGGAGACCGACCTTACACCTGAAGGAATAAAGGAACTGGCAACATCGGTCCATGATGAGAATGACTTCACCGCACCCATAGCAAGTGGATCACACCCCTTCGCAGGCATGATCGTAGCGCCCTGCAGCATGAAAACACTTGCATCAGTGGCAAACGGAACCTCAGACAACCTCATTGCACGCACAGCGGATGTATGCCTTAAGGACAGGAGAAAGCTCATCCTCATGACCCGGGAAACCCCGCTCAGTGGCATCCATATCGAGAATATGCTGAAAGCACATAATGCCGGAGCTATCCTGCTACCCGCCTGTCCTGCATATTACAACCGGCCGGGATCCATCGACGACCTCATCAATTTCATGGCAGGACGAGCACTCGACCTCATGGATGTCGAGAATGATGCCTACAAACGCTGGAAGTGAATTTTCACATATCCGGCCCAGGTAAGGGATATTGATCGAACATGACATCCGCATCAATAACAACTAAACAACATTCGTACAAAGATCACTGAAATTAAGCAATAAATTGCCAAAGATTCGCCCACGGATAGTTAAGTATATCTACTATGACTTCTATTTAGGGGAACGTGCTTCCAAAGGCACTGCATGCGAGGTATTTTGCATGCAATGAACATGATGGGATAGTAGGGTAGCCTGGTCGATCCTCGAGCGTTTGGGACGCTTGGACTGCGGTTCAAATCCGCGCTATCCCACCAGATTTCAAACTTTTTTAATTAACACTTATCATTAACATTTACAACATGCTACTGAGAAGTCATTTTTGACGTATTTGGATTAGTTTTATTTAATATGCAGTAGTCAGAAATTCTCATGGTTATGGCAAAAATAAAGTTATTTGCAAATCTCAGGGAATCAGCAGGAGAATCTGAAATGGAGATGCAAGGAGAGAACGTACAGGAGATCCTTGATGGCCTTCTCACAAGATTCCCACAGCTTCAGGAACTGATCTTCAACGATGTCGAAGGGAACAGGGAACTTCGAAGCTACATCAACATACTCATAAATGGAAACAACATCCTGCATCTTGAAGGGCTGGATACCATTGTCAATGATGACGATGAGATCGCAATATTCCCACCGGTATCAGGTGGCTGATCTTCTTAAGACGCTTCCTGCATTGAACTTCAATTTCATAAATGACACTCCCGGAACAAACACAGGACCTGGCAAGTATAGCATTCGGAGGATTTTTAGGTGCTGTATCCAGATATGCAGTTTCATCCAGCACCATTTCACCCAATGGAACACTGGTTGTGAATGTATTTGGAAGCCTTCTTCTGGGAATGATGATGTATGATTATGATTACCTTGGCCACATAAGCCAGAGAACACGACTGACATTTGGCACAGGTTTTATGGGGGCTTTCACGACCTTTTCTACTTTCGCCGTTGAAACCTACACGCTTGGAGGGACCTCTGCGATCTTTAATATCGGAAGCAATCTCGTACTGACCCTATTGGCAGTGTTCCTCGGAAGAGGCATTATCGTCTACCTGTTCAGGAGGAAAGGACATGGCCATAGGAATTGAAGCATTACTGCTGGTGGGGCTTGGAGGTTCCATAGGAGCCTGCCTCAGGTATCTTGTATCAGGGACCGTACCGCTTCTGAAAGGGCTTCCCACAGGAACCCTTCTTGTGAATGTTATCGGAAGCACAATATTATCCACACTGACATTTCTTTCGGAACCATACGCCAGCTTTCACCTTATCAACATAGGGATCCTCGGCTCCTTCACAACGTTCTCAACCTTTGCATATGAAAGCTTCAAGCTGCTCGAAGAGGGCCGCACAGCACTATTTGTGTCCAATATCACACTCAACCTGTTGCTTTGTCTTTCAGGGGTTTACATCGGACAGCAGATAACAAGTTTAATCTAATTTGAAAATAGAGATTGATATATGACATCAGCTATTCTCAGGATATACCTTAGTGAGAACGATTGCTGCAATGGAAAACCTGCACATGAGGAGATACTTGAATTTATGAGGGATTCAAAGATCGCCGGCGCAACCGTTCTTCATGGCATCGAAGGATACGGAGTTCATAGCAAGATACATACAACAAGCATCCTGAGACTCGGCACAGACCTGCCAATTATTGTGGAAGCAGTCGATTCCGAAGAAAAGATAAGAAGGATTCTCCCTGAACTTTGCAGGATGGTTCCAAAAGAACTTATCACCTTGCAAAAAGTTGAGATCATTTCAGGAGAGAATGTCTGAACATTAGCGGTAAAGTACTACAGAATGACCTCTTACATCAATGATGGTCGACCTTGTGGCATCTGCAAGCTTTTCAGCAATGCCGTCAATTCCATCCTCTTCCTCGTAAGAAGCACTCTTTAAGACCTTAACTTTGACAAGATGCCGATCTTTAATGAGTTTTTTCAGTTCGGTTATCAGTTGGTCGGAAACCCCGCCTTTGCCTACATTTATTATAGGTTTTATGTGGGTTGCTTCGGACCTTAGTTTGTACAGCTTTTCTTTATCCATATGAACCTACACAAAATTTATGTCAATTATACCTTGCGGCAGTATTTGCATATGATAATGCAAAATAGCCGACTTTAATTAAGAAAAGGTTTATTCAGGCTTCTCGATACGTACATTGCTGCCATCGACCTCAAACTCATACCACGGAGTAGGTTTTGGAGTAATGCCCAATATCCTGATAGAATAACCGGAATCAGTTTCCTTTATTTCTATCATCCCATCAAAAAGCTGTTTCAGGGTCGCTACTGTCTGTGGATCATGCATTTCGTCTTCCACAATGAAGATACCAAAGGAATTTGATGCTTTAACACGACCTGTGAAAACATGTAAGAACCTGAACAATGTCTGAAGATTGGAATACATCAATATAGTAGAAAGGGAATTGATACAAAATCTCAAACCAGGGCCTTCTTTCTGAACAAGGAACTCCTCGAAATACTGACCAATCCTTACCCCGATCCCTGTAAGATCCACAGGACTCGCTGCCCTTTTTATGTGGTCTTTGTCCAATGCAGGGATACCAAGTGTTTTCGTTACACAATCCACAACACCGAGATTGGCAGTGTCAGTATCCAGGCCGTTATTCGAGAACCAGTCCAGTACACGTTCCCCGGTCTCACGGGTAGAGACAATAATGGAAGAATCGCCCTCTTTAAGCCCGTTGTATATGATAGTATTAACAAGATCATCTTTTCCACTCATAGGAGGACCGATAAGCATCAGGTTGGTGCCCTCTTTAACACCACCGATCAGATCGTCAAGTTCTTTGATACCAAACAAATATTCAGTCATGTAAACCTTCCTACGACGGATTAATTCCTGTCAACACATAAATCACAGGTATTTGATTTGACTTTGCATTACCTCACAGTAACTTAAGTGGAATTTAATCCACATTCCAAATCGTACCTATTAAACCATATGTATTATGGATACATCTAAGGGATAATCATATTAATAATATATCTTTTGCATGGACTATGCAAATATATTGAGTGCATTATCCCGGAAATTATTAAAGATTTACCTTATGTGTTTTACAATATGACCTGCTTCCGGAAGGATGATCTCTGAGAGTGCAAGTTCCACTGCACCTGGTGATCCGGGAAGACAGAAGATCGCTTTATCCCCTATAGTTCCAGCAGCTGCACGGGTCAGTATCACTGCAGAACCGATCTGATCAATGCTCTTATATCTGAAAAGTTCCCCGAATCCGGGCATCTGTTTCTCGAACATAGGTGCCAGGGACTCGAGGGTAACATCAGCGGGGGTCAGACCGGTACCACCAGTGGTAACAATAACATCTGCTTCTTTTTGCAGGGCATCCATAACAGCCTTTTTTATATATGAGGGTTCATCGGAAACAAGCTCATAGCCCAGTACATGATGACCATTCTTTTTCACAAGTTCTTCCATCAATTCCCCGGATATATCCTCAGCATCTTCAGGTGACCGGGCTGAGCCATATTTGGCAAACCTTGAAGTAGATATTGAGATCAAATAAAAATCAAGACTTTTTCTGGTATCTTTCCTGTGCTTCTGAGTAACAGAGTCCATATGGGAAATTATACACATACAATATATATTGATTTCCAGAAGGTGTCTGTTATAATATAAATACGTAAAATACTCCCAAAACCCGGATATATAAGATGTAAGTTAGAACTGCACAGGAAAAAATGAAAATAGATTTTCTATTGATAAGACTTATAAACCCCTAAGTAGTAGGGGGATGCACCATTGACACATTTACAACTTAAAGATTTTCAAGACGCGTTGCCAACATATCCAGAACAGCGATCTGGCGACCAGATCAAAAAAGCAGGAAACTCAATGCGTTCTTAAGATCACACTGATCATATTAAGGAGGTTCAATCTCATGGTAAGAAAACCAGCAAGTATGTACAGAAACGTAAAATCACGCTCAAACACAAGACGAAAATATATGGGCGGTGTTCCAGGCAGCCACGTAATCCACTACGATGATGGAAACAAGACAGCTGAATTCCCGGTGAAGATCACATTGATCTCAGAAGAAAGATGCCAGATCAGGCACACAGCTCTCGAAGCTGCACGTATCACTGCAAACAGAGCAATGACAACAGCAGCAGGTCGTACCGGCTACCACATGAAGCTCAGGGTATATCCTCACGAGGTTCTCAGAGAGAACAAACAGGCCACAGGAGCAGGCGCAGACCGTGTCTCAAGTGGAATGAGAGCAGCATGGGGCAAGAATGTAAGTACTGCAGCAAGAGTTTCTGCAGGACAGAAGGTATTCACAATATCTGTGAACAAAGAGCACTTCCCTAGCGCAAAGGATGCTCTCCGAAAAGCTGGCCAGAAATTGCCAACCCCTGTAAGGATCGTTGTCGATCAGGGTATGGAACTGGTACAGTAAAAAGAACATAGATCAACAAGAGGGTATCAAAATGGATGATTACGAAGCGCTATTGGAAAGGGCAATTGAAAACCTGCCAGATGTGGAAACTACGGATGTTCGTTTCGTAATTCCCGAACCCAGGATATTTGTGGAAGGTAAGACCACCGTCCTTGAGAACTTTGGGAACATTGCGGACGTACTGAACAGAGATCCGGACCACCTTATGAAATTCCTCACAAGGGAAATGGGAACTGCCGGAAAGCTTGATGGAAGTCGTGCAATATTCCAGGGAAAATTCCCAAGAGAGAATATCAAATCAAATATCGACGCCTACGTTGAAGAGTATGTCATATGCTCCGAATGTAATCGCCCGGATACCGAGCTTGTCAAATCAGGTAGGATACTTATATTAAAATGCGCAGCTTGTGGTGCACACCGTCCTGTTAAAAAGAGGAGGACCACAATTGCAACACCCCGCGATGCAGTCGAAGAAGGCGAGGAGTACGAGGTCAGGATCGATGCCGTTGGTTCAAAAGGAGACGGAATCGCTAAACTTGCCAAGTTCACCATATTTGTCCCAGGCGCTGCAAAAGGCGATGTCGTAAAGATCAAGATCAAGAGGATCAGCGGGAACCTTGCATTTGCAGAACGCGCTTAAGCAGCGTTCTTTGATCAGAACATCATTGATCTACACCCTTTCCGAAATGTCTGCCCGGAACGATCCTATCTAAGGGCAGATAACGAAGGAAACATGATCTAAAAGAGGGTTTAGATGGACCGGGAACCAATTTCAAGGCCAGAGTTCGATGGACTTATTGAAAGCGGTTTTCCAAACAATGATGTTATATTCTTTACAGAACGAAACTGGCAAACCCGGTTTCGGAGTTCATTTTTTGCACATAATAAATATCAGCAATGCCTAACCGATGGTTTATACAAATGTAAAAGAGATTTTTTAAAGATCATCAATATAATACATATCCAAAAGGCATTCCATAAAACATGATGCAAAAGGTTGTAAGACCTGACATAGAGAGGAGTTTGAAATGGCTAACACTGACAGAAAAACAGATTCGGACCAAAGTGAAGAAGACATTACAGTACTTTCGGTTCCAGGCCTTACCATTGACCTGAAGCATCAGAACGGATTTTTACAACTGGAAGCAAAAGGACATTTACGTGGTGTTTGCTCTCCTTTCCTGAAAAAGTTCAATTCCACCCTTGAAGCTGAAAAACCAGCCCTTGTTGAGAAAGACAGGGTCATAGCATCCACATGGTTACCACCCATACCGGGTAAGGTATTCAAAAGACTTCTTTTTGCAGAAACACAGATCGCACTTGGAAAATATATTCCCGAAACGGTCTCTTTTGAGATCACAAGGCAGTGTAAATGCAACTGTGACCATTGTTTAATGAGTGGCGGTGAAGGAGACCTTGATGTCGATACTGTAAAAAGGGCAATCGATGAAGCCCTTGACATGGGCGCTGTGGTCATCACATTTACCGAAGGGGATCCCCTTCTTCGAGAAGATATATTCGAACTTATTGATTACGTTGACAAGGACCGTGCCATTGTCAACATGTACACACCAGGCACAGATATGACACCGGAAGTTGCTGAACGGCTAAAGGAAGTCGGACTTCACAACCTTTTGGTGAGCATATATTCCACTGTTCCTGAAGAACACGATGATGTGCGAAAGCTGGAAGGCGCTTTTGAAAAGGCGACCGATGCGATCAGATACGGACTCGACGCAGGCCTGCTCGTTACAATGTGCACCCATGTTTCCCCAAAGAACATTGAGAAACTGACATCCATGTACCAATTCGCAAAAGAACTCGGAGTACATGAGTTCTCATTATGGGAGTCCGTGCCAAAGAAACCCGAAGACCCCATAATCACAGATGAGGACAGGGAAATCATAATGAAAATGTACCGCAGGATAAATGCCACAGAGGACGGACCCCGAATATTCGCAAATACATATTTCGAAGGGGAGATGCTGGGATGTATGGCTGGCCAGCGCTGGTTGCATGTCTGCGTGGAAGGATCAGTAAAACCCTGCCCCTACATACCATTCAGTTTCGGGAACATCAAAACAGACCCTCTCAAGACGATCTGGAGCAGGATACGCAAGGTCAGTGACTTTAAAGGAGAGAGGCACTCCTGTCTTATGCAGGAGAAGGATTACCTGAAGCTTGTGTCGAGGATACCGGAGGATGCCGGAACACCATACGACTTTGATCTTATCAGGTAACCGATATATACGTTTAAGCGATTCAAGGATAATAACAATATTTAAGCGGAATTTGACAGAGGCAGCACATGAATATGAAACTTGACCCCTGGGGTTCAGTCAATATTGACGATTACTCAAAATTGTTCGATGAATTCGGAATCCTTCCATTCGAGGATATTTGCTCTGAACTCCCTGACCCACACAGGTACATGCGCAGGAAGATAATCTTCGGCCACAGGAGCTATGACCTGATCACAGATGCAATGAAGAACAAGGATCCTTTTTCGGTCATGAGCGGGTTCATGCCCACCGGAGGCGGACATCTCGGACACAAGATGGTCATGGAAGAGATCATCTGGCACCAGAAAATGGGAGCTGATGCTTTTGTGGGCATCGCAGACAGGGAAGCCTACTCTGTAAGAGGAATTTCATGGGAAAAATGCCGTCAGATCGGAATTGAAGATTACATCGTTAGCCTGATAGCCCTTGGTTTTGAGCCGAACGGGCACATATACTTCCAGTCAGAATCCGACAATGTCAAGGAACTTACGTTCGAACTCGGTTCAAAGACAAACTTCTCCGAGCTCAGTGCTATCTATGGATTTAGCGGAGAGACAAGCGTATCACACATGACAAGCACACTTTCCCAGAGTGCGGATATACTCCAGCCACAGCTTTCAGAGTATGGTGGCCCAAAGCCTACGGTCATTCCTGTGGGTGCTGACCAGGACCCACACATGCGCCTGACACGTGGTATCGCACACAAGATGAACATGTTCAGGATCGAAGGACGCGAAGATAAGAACAAAGACAAGTATTTCAGTGTTCGTAGCAAGGCTGCTCCTGAAGGTGCACTTGCAGATGTCGCGGAAAGACTGCCATGGGATACAAAGCTTTTCGAAGGACATGTCGATGTCTTTGGAGCTGATGACTACAGCAAGCTCCTGAACACCGTAAGGGAAGTTGAGATCGAGTACGGAGGCTATGCTTTTGTGCCGCCTGCTTCCACCTACCACAGGTTCATGTCAGGACTGCAGGGAGGTAAAATGTCCAGCAGCGTTCCTGAAAGTATCATTTCACTAAAGGACGATCCAAAGGCCGCTGCAAAGAAGGTAAAACGTGCCAAGACCGGCGGCAGGATGACACTTGAAGAACAGAAGAAGCTTGGAGGAGATCCAAATAACTGTTCTGCCTATGAACTCCTTATGTTCCACCTCGTCGAAGACGATAAAGAACTGGAAGAGATCTACGATGAATGTGTTTGCGGAAAACGTATGTGTGGCACCTGCAAAGCCCTTGCTGCAGAACTGATGACCGAATTCCTGACAGAACACCAGGAAAAGCGTGAGCTGGCAAAGGACCGGCTGGATGATTACGGATTATAAACCCAAAAAGGACCCTGACCGACATGAGCAACTATAAACTTACTACGAATGAAAAAAATGTGCTGCTCGCACTGGATGAACTTGCATCCACAACCCCGGAAGATCTTGCAGAAAAAGCATCCATGAAAGTGGAAACTGCAATGCAATCCGCCTTTTTGCTCTCAGAGAACGGACTGGCAGAAGTAAATGACACAATTACTGAACTTTACACACTGACAGACGAAGGTCGTACCTATGCAAAGGAAGGGCTTCCTGAGCGCCAGCTGATCAACGCGATCCAGGAACCAACCCCTATCGATGAGCTAAAAGAAAAGCTCTCACCAAAGATGGTGGGTATCGCAACCGGGTGGCTCCGCAGGAAAGACTGGGCTAACATCGAGAACGGTATGATAGTCCCATCCGGCGATGCAGGTGAGGCAGAAGACGAAAAAGTGCTTGCAAGATTTACAAAGGAAGCACATACCCTTGAAGAGCTTGGAACCGATAACAAGATCATAAAGGACCTGATCAAACGCAAGCTTGTTTCAAAGACCGAGGATAAGGACCGTACGGTCTCCATCACAAATGACGGAACTGAACTTGTAAAAGCAGGCATCACCATTGAGGAAGAGATCAACCAGATCACATCCCAGTTATTGAAGAGCGGTGAATGGAAGAACAAGAATTTCAGGCCTTACAATATCCAGACTCCCCCAAGACCAGTGTATGGTGCAAAGGTACACCCATACCAGCGCCTGATCGACCAGATGCGCCAGATCTTCCTTGAGATGGGATTCACCGAGATCAAAGGAGATGTTGTACAAAGCTCATTCTGGAACTTCGACGCATTGTTCCAGCCACAGGACCACCCTGCCCGTGAGATGCAGGACACGTTCCACCTTTCAAGCCGTTCAGAGCTTCCTGAAGACTACACGGAAGGAATCAGGGACATGCATGAACATGGCGGTGACCTCCCGTCCACCGGTTGGGGTGGAAAGTGGAGTGAGGATATTGCAAAACGCGATGTATTGAGAACCCACACAACCGCTGTTACCATCAAGTACCTTGCAGACAACCCGAACCCGCCGGTAAAGGCATTCTGTATTGACAGGGCATACCGCCGTGAGACCATCGATCCTACACACACACCTGAGTTCGAGCAACTCGAAGGTGTGATCATGGACGAGAACATGTCATTCGCAAACCTGCTTGGCTGCCTTGAAGAGTTCTATCACAGGATGGGATTCGAGGATGTAAGGTTCAGGCCGGGATACTTCCCATACACAGAACCAAGTGTGGAACCTGAGGTATACATTGACGGACTCGGGTGGGTAGAACTCGGTGGAGCCGGAGTGTTCCGCAAGGAAGTCACCGAACCTCTCGGGATCAAACAGCCTGTTCTTGCATGGGGTCTTGGTGTCAGCCGTGTGGCAATGCTTAAGCTCGGGCTCAAGGACCTGCGTGAGCTGTACCAGTCAGACATCGAATGGTTACGCAAGAGCCAGGTCTGCCAGCTAAAAGATTGAAAATAAGAATTAATATTACATAAGCGGCCCTGTGCCGCTTAACCCTTTTTTAAGCATATCATATATTAGTCCCTGTTCCTTATCTTAAGCAATAGCTTTGCAACAAGTGAACGTTTCATTTCCACAGCACCTGAAGGACAGAGCTCACGGCAACAATAGCAGAGAATACATTTATTGTGGTTGATCTTCAGCCGACCGTCTTTCTGTTCGATAGCATGTGGCGAGCAGTTCAAAACACATGTGCCGCACAAAGTGCATTGTGAAGTATTGATAAAAGGCTTGATAGTGAAAAGTTTCCCAAGCCTGCTGACAAGAAATGGTGGTAACCTTCCCACATGAGTCGTACCTGAGAGCTTGAACTTCATACGTACATCATCCAGAGGAACTCCTGATACTCCCGGATTTGGAGTACCATATCCACGCTCAATTGCTGCCTTGTTGGTCGGGACATCCATCGGATCAAGACCAATGACCTTTGATGCTACAACATCCAGGGATACGCAGTCATAACTTGCCATCACTATACCCACATTCACAGGCGTGCCTCTTGCAGGACCATTACCTTCCATTCCCACAACACCATCCATTAACGCAAGATGGGGGACCCTTGCGGAATATATATCCACCACTGCTTCTGAGAAAAGGTCCACTTTCCCAAGCAGATGGGCTTCCTTCCTGAGCTTCAGGGGGATCGCACCGAACATATTCTTTACAGCACCTGTATAAAGGGTCAGTTCATGGGTCTTAAGTTTTGGAAGTGATATTACCACATCTGCATCCAGTACAGGCTTTGCAATGTAGAGCTTAGGGAAATGTGATGAGGCGGGAACATCAACAACCTCATAGCCGGATGTCTCAAAGCTCAGGACTTCAGCACCTGCTTTTTGGGCTGCTTCCCTTATACCGGAGATCTCCAGGGCTTCCTCGGTAACTCCCGGATGGGTTATGCCTGCACCATCGCCTACAATGGGGATACCTCCTGCCTCCACAACAAGTTCACACATTGCAGATACAATGGCAGGATGTGTAGTGACCGCTTTCTCAGGAGGTGTTGCAGCAAGCAGGTTAGGTTTGAGAAGTACCCGTGCACCCGGGAATATAATAGCCCCAAGCCCGCCGATTAGGTCAATTGCTTCCCTGACAGCTTCTTTAGCGTGCGAATAATCTTCACAGCGCACTATGGATACCTGAGTCCCTGAACCCATGCCTTTTAGTAACCCCTGTCCTTGCAAGTATTTTTCAGCTTCTTTCTGGTGTTAACAATACCCATTATGTAGGAGGGGATCGTGCCGATGGCAGTGCATGTCTCAAGAGAGATCCCTTCACCGGTAATGTCAAGATGGTGATCCGAAAATGAGAACAATTTTTTGGGCAGACCTTTCCTGCCAAGCCCGACAAGCAGAAGATAGGACTGATTATGCTCCACTCCATCCGCGATCTCTTCAGGAGTTACAGCGTATTTTTCCTCCGGCTTTGAACTGGTTATCACAGCAGTTCCGAACTGGGACTGGAAGCCTTTCTTTGGAAGGTCGAAAACGAACAAGCGGTTGCTTTCATGAAGCAATTTCAGGTATTTCCCGGACTCACCGATGGTCGTCTTGTCCATCACATATTCCACAAGTTCTTCCGGGGTCATCTTGAAAGGAAAATCAAAAAGACAAAGGGTAAAACCATAAGCATAGCAAATTGGCGCAGCCCTTGCAATTGCGCGGTAATGGGCATCCAGCACCTTAATTTTATCATAAGTATTCACAATGCCAAGCGTTAACACAGTTCAGACCTCATCCGTTTGAATGCACATCACGTGCTGTTTACATCTGTCAAATCTATCGCATTCCCGACAATCATCCCATAAGTTAGCTTTCTCGGACATTGGAAGTTCTATAAAACCTAATTTTCTGAAAAAGATAGGCGAAGTGGTCCTGACGTAGACCCTGTCTTTTTCTACATTCTCAAAAAGGCAGGAAATCATCTTTGAACCGATCCCGTTACCACGATAATTGGGATGTACCGCTATAGAGTGGATCTCACAGCAGCTCCTGTCCGCAACAGCTGCAACACCCACGATCTTGCCACTGGCCTCTGCAACAATGAAATCATCGATCGGAACTTCATCCATGTCAAGGAAATATGTTGAAAGAAGACACTGGACCGACTCACCATCCTTTTCACTAGCTTCCCTGATCGCCACGTCAATGTATTCGGACATTCTTATAGCACCTCATCCATGCTTCCACTTCTAAATCCTTCCATGTCAAGCGTAGTGTAGGAATACCCCAGTTCTTTGAAACGGGACAGCAATTCCTCCCTTTTTTCATGAACAACAGGAAAATCTACCGGCAATACCTCAATACGTGCAATGTCATTATGTTCACGTACCCTGACATGCATGATCCCAAGAGACAGAAGGAACTCCTCCGCATGTTCTATCCTCCTGAGGGATGCATTTGTTACTTCTGCACCATAAGGCAATCTTGATAACAGACAGGCATTAGAGACTTTATCGGCAACTTCAAGTCCCAGATGGCGCGCCATCTGACGCACTTCCTTTTTTGTGATCCCGAGCTCCGTATAAGGCGTAAAGACCAGATCTCCCGCTTCATTTATTGCAGCCCAGCCCGGCCTGCGACCGGTGATCTCGGAAGCATTGGTTCCTTCAAGCAGGACATTCAAGCCTTCCTGATCCATCACATCCTTCAATGTTCTCATGAAGAGCTTCTTACAATAATAGCATCTGTCCGGGTCGTTCTGCCTGATCATTTCATTGGACAGCATGTCGTGTTCCAATACAATATGACGGATACCGATCTGTTTTGCAGTCCTCTTTGCATCCTCCAGCTCACTTTTGGGGATCGCACAGGAATCAAGCGTCACTGCAAGAACATTATCCCCCAGAACTTCAAAAGCAAGGGCTGCCAGAGTTGTACTGTCCACACCTCCGGAGAATGCAACCAGTACTTTTTCTTTTTCAGCTATCGCTCCTTTGATCTTTTCGATCTTTTCTAACAGGGATGGATCTTCAGGTATGCTCACAACAGTTCCAAAGTTCCATATGGATAAATAAGTAGTGCAAGCTGCAAAATAAGGTAGTATACGGATAAAGTTTTATTAATTCAACAATATAAATGAAGTAAATTACTGATAATTATGATGATGGCTCGATGGATGAAGAGCTCATTTACAAACAAGAGAGAAAGGTGAAAAAGTGGAAAATGAATGGCAGATCGACTTGAAATTGCCGGATATCGGAGCCATGGCCACACTTCTGGCAACCTCCATATGCTCTGCGATACTGGGTGCTGCAGAGATCGCGTACACTATGATGTGGATAACCTCCGCCTATGAACGCCACGGAAAGAGCTTCTTCATAGACCTGATAAACGCAAATGACCTTACATGGACCGCTGAATTCATAGTCGTGGCAGGATCTTTGCTGCTACTTTCATCGATAGTGTTCCTGATAACCATGTTATATTCCCTGATAGAGCTAAATGCATTGAGCAAACCGGAAAAGACTGTCAGGATGAAGATCGTATTCATACTGTTCATCATTGGGCTGATACTGCTGTTCATAGCACTCACTTCTGCCCTGATCCTGAGATACATGTGACCAGAATAACATCTATGCTAAAAATTCACAGGATGGAAATATCATGAGCTTTACCAATATCACAGGCAGCATAAAGGAAGTCCCGAAGCCTAAAGAAGTGAAAAGGACCAGATTTGAGGACATACAGAGAACAGCGACCAAAACAAAGAGGGTAATGTATCCCATCTCTGCCATTGTCGGGCAGGAGATGATGCTTCGTGCACTTATCCTGAACGCCATTAACCCTTCTATTGGCGGTGTGCTGATAAGAGGACAGAAGGGGACAGCAAAATCAACCGCTGTAAGGGGACTGGCAGAGATCCTTCCGGAGATCGAGGTCATTGGAGGATGTAAGTACAACTGCGACCCCCTTGACCCGGAAAAGTTCTGCTGGGAATGCAACGATAAGCAGAAGAAAGGGATGATCAAGATAGAGAAGGCACCCATGAAAGTAGTGGACCTGCCGGTAGGTGCCACAGAGGACAGGGTAGTAGGCAGCCTTGACATCGAAAAGGCGGTAAAGGAAGGAGTGCAGGCCTTTGAACCCGGTATTCTGGCAAATGCTAACAGGAACCTCCTGTATGTGGATGAGATCAACCTTCTGGATGACTTCGTTGTGGATGCCTTACTGGACGCCGCAGCAATGGGTGTGAACACCGTTGAAAGAGAAGGGGTCAGTGTCAGCCATCCTGCCAACTTCATCATCGTTGGAAGCATGAACCCTGAAGAAGGGGAACTTCGACCACAGCTTCTGGACAGGATAGCCCTGCAGGTGGAAGTTGAAGGTATTGCTGATATCGAGCAGCGCATAGAGATCATTGAAAGAAGGAACCAGTTCAACAAGGACCCGCAACAGTTCAGAAGGGACTTTGAGAACGAACAGGAGAAGCTGCGAACCA
Source organism: Methanococcoides vulcani (assembly GCF_900111645.1). GTDB lineage: Archaea > Halobacteriota > Methanosarcinia > Methanosarcinales > Methanosarcinaceae > Methanococcoides > Methanococcoides vulcani. The sequence goes on along the minus strand of NZ_FOHQ01000001.1, from coordinate 142,676 downwards.
GGATCATCAAGGCAAAGCAGTTGCTTGGAAGGATCACGACCACACGTGAGAACCTCAGGACCATCGCACAGATATGCGTGGCATTCAATGTTGATGGCCACAGGGCTGACATCATGATCGAGCGTACTGCACGTACAAATGCAGCTTATGAGAACCGTGAAAGGATCACTAATGAGGATATTATCGAGGCTGCCGAGATGGTTCTGCCTCACAGGATGCGAAAGAAACCTTTCGAAGAAGAGGAGTTCAGTGCAGAACAGCTTCGCGCTGTGGTAAACGGGACTGTCTGATAAGGGTATAACGGATGAAGGACAAAGTTACGGCATCGCGTATGCGAAGAGGTCTTGACCGGGATTATGATATAAAGGTCTTCAACCCAGGGAGACCTGTTCTCAGCATCAGATTGCCGCTGGAAGAACTTTCACAGATCAGCGGAGAGAATACATTAGCAGTGCATGAGAAATTGCTCTCCATGGCGGAAAAACTTCATCCGGAAGATGTGGAAGACGTTTTTATTATTTCGGATAACGACCATGTTGTTGTAGACCCGATATCTTTTTTCACTTCAATTGAAGATGAGGTCAACGTCCGGATCACCCCTGATGAAGAACTAAAAGAGGAAGCTGAATTTCTCCCCATTGCTAACCCTATCGAAGTTATGAACATCAAGCTCACCGAAGAGGTTGAAGAATGCAGTGATAAAGATATCCAGGTTCATCTCGTTCCAACAGAATACGAACCATGCGTAGAGAGTGGACCGAGAAGGATAAGGAAAAAGGCTCCGGTACTTGTCAAAAAGGCCAACAATAACAACAACAATAACGACACAACAGCTGTAATCCAGGCTCCTGAGACCGCATTACAGACAGTTTCGAAAGACACTATGCAGATTGAGGTCCGACCGCCTAAAGATAAAAAAGAGGAGGAGCAAGTACAGGCTGTTCCGGATGCAGGTATAAGATCAGAAGTGGAAAAACTTTCCGTAAAAGGAACACCTGAAAATGGAAACAGGGAAGACTCCTTTGAGGATGAGAAGGTCGTTAGCAAGATACTCACCGATTTTGCCAGGAACAAACAAAAGAAGAAGGTCGTGACAGGAAGGCTCAAATCGGGCAGGCGTGCGGAAGTACTTACCAAAAGCAAGCGTGGCAGATATGTAAGATACCGGATGCCCGGTGACAAGATAACTGATATTGCTATTGCACCCACCATCCGTGCAGCAGCACATCGTGCTGTGGACGGGAAGATCGTTGTCAAAAAGAGCGACATACGGGAGAAGATAAGGCGTCGGAGAATATCCACGCTCATTAACATCGTCTTTGATACGTCCGGCTCCATGGATGAGAGCGAGAAGATAAAGATCACAACTGATGTTGTACTTGCATTACTAAAGGATGCATACCAGAGAAGGGACCGTGTTTCACTGGTCACGTACAGCGGAAGGTCAGCAGAACTTGTGCTGCCGTTCACATCATCGGTGGAAGCTGCAAAGAGGTATCTGGAAATGGTCCCGTTCGGAGGTACGACCCCAATGGCATCAGGAATGCTTACCGGGCTTGAGACGCTGCTTCAGGCGGTTAAACGTGAACCTGCTGCAGTCCCTATTATGATACTTGTCACAGATGGTACGGCAAACGTCCCGATGCACCTTGGAGGCAACATCAAACGGGAACTTATGCAGGTGTGCAGGAGGGTCGCAGACCACAAGGTCAACATGCTGGTCGTAGACATCAGCAATAGTGGCAGCGTACTTGCCGAAGGTCTGGCAGAGGTTGCCGGTGGCAGGTATTACCATCCAGTACTTTTAAGTAAGGAAACCCTTTATTCTGCAATAAAAGAGGAACGTGACGATCTGACGGATATTGCATCTTCTGCTTCGTCTGAAGTGACGAAAGCATGATCGTAGCGGTCCGGGGCTGTAATTGGCCTGACCTAAATTGAAAGGGCACGATAATATGTTAGAAGTTCTTCAGGAATCACTCCGGAAAGCACCTATTGTGAACAGAGGCGAATACCCTTATTTCATTCACCCGATATCAGATGGCGTACCATCACTCGAGCCCGAACTGCTCGATGAGATCGCCGAACACATGATCAGCATCGCAGGTACCGATTATGACAGGATAGTTTCCATCGAGGCAATGGGCATCCCCCTTGCAACGACCCTGTCCCTGAAGACAGGCATCCCATTTTCCATTGTAAGGAAGAGGCAATACGGACTCGAAGGAGAGGTCATCCTGTCCCAGAGCACCGGCTACTCAAAGGGAGAACTGTACATCAATGGTGTGAACAAGGGCGAAAAGGTGCTTGTGGTCGATGATGTGATCAGTACTGGAGGTACATTAAAGGCACTTCTGCCAGCCCTTGAGAAGATGGGAGCACAGATCACTAACGTGATCGTTGTTATCAGCAGGGGCGATGGTGCCATTCAGATGCGTGATATGGGCTATGAGATCGACACCCTGGTCAAGATCGATGTTGACCAAAACGGAGTCTCCATTCTGGAGGTGGCTGGTGAGCAGCAGTGAACCCTTCGACTTCAGGATCGAACATATAATTGATATCATAAAGGATGCACAACCTGCAATTATCGGATTGCAGTTCCCTGAAGGCTTTAAAAGACGTGCACCTGCTATCGCATCACAGATAAGTGAAGCTACCGGTGTTGACATACTGATCTCTGCAAACCCCTGTTATGGTGCATGTGATCTTGATGTTGCTATCCTTGACAATGTTGACATTTTGTTCCATTTCGGCCATGCTCAACTTGATGATAACAAATACAGTGAGAAGGTCATTTTTATCGAAACACGCTCCGATACAGACGTGAAGGAAGTGGTCAGGAAAGCCGTTCCTGAGATAAAAGGCAAGCGTGTCGGAGTGCTCACCACGGTACAGCATATACAGAAGCTGCCGGATGTTTGCGAGATCCTTGCATCCGAAGGAAAGGAGTGCCTTATCGGAAGAGGGGACAGCAAGATAGCCTATGCAGGCCAGGTTCTCGGATGCAATTTCTCAGTTGCTGACGGTCTTGACTGTGATGAGTTCCTCTACATCGGTAGCGGGGAGTTCCACCCCCTTGGAGTTTCACTGGCTACCGGAAAAAGGGTATTGGTCGCAGATCCGTTCTCAAATGAGGTGCGCGAGGTCGATCCCAGAAGGATACTAAAACAGCGCAGTGCGGTTATTGCCAATTCCCTGGATGCGGAAACCTTCGGGATACTGGTGTCAACAAAGCCCGGCCAGGACCGGATGGCTCTTGCCAGGCAGCTGAAAGAGCTTGCTGAAAAGAGAGGCAAGACCGCTTATATACTTACAATGGACCTGATAACACCTGACCAGATGCTGCAGTTCAAGGTGGATGCTTTTGTGAGCACCGCCTGTCCAAGACTTGCAGTTGATGAAGTTGGCAGGTTCTCTGCACCTATGCTGACCCCGCAGGAGTTCGAGATAGTGATCGGAGAGCGCGAGTGGGAAGAGATAACCTTTGATGAGATAAGGGGAGAGTAAGGAAGCAATGAAACAACGCAAGCTGGAGATACTTCTTGAAAAGGTGAGAAGTTTTGATTCCCCGGATGTCACACTCGAACAGTATTCGACTCCGTCCGTACTTGCTGCGGAACTGCTTCATTTCGCGTTCATGAAAGGCGACCTTGATGACACCGTCTACGACCTGGGCTGCGGCACAGGGATGCTGGCAATTGGTGCTAAGGTCCTTGGTGCAAAGAGGGTGGTCGGCTTTGATTCCGACCCTGCTGCCCTTGATATTGCAAGGGAGAACGCAGAAAAGCTCGGGGTTGAAGTGGAATTTGAATGTCTTGATATAAGACAGGTCAGGGGACATGCACATACCGTTGTGATGAACCCGCCATTTGGAGCACAGGTCAAAGGCAGTGACAGGCCGTTCCTTTCAACTGCCATGAAAGTTGGGGATGTTACGTATTCCATACATAATAGTGGAAGTCTGGCCTTTGTCAAAAAATTTATAGAACCTGCTGTTATTACAGAATGGTATAATACAGGGTTTCCAATAAAACGAACCTTTAAATTCCATAAAAAAGATGTAGAAAGAATTGAGGTAGAAATCTACAGGATAACAAAGGAAAATGACCAGGACAATTGAGCAAAATAACCTGGCATATCTAATCTACAAGAGGGATTCCTATTAGAATAAGAAACCGTAAGAAAACGACCAGAAGGAACATCAAATCTTCAACTGAAGAGACCAAGGTCGAAGAAGAAACAGTAAAGGCTGCCAGCGAAAAGGTAGAAGTGGCAGAGAAAAAGACCGGGGACAGGGAAAAGAGCAGGGCTCCTAAGAGAGACAGCGCCCCCAGGAAAGACAACCGAGATTCCAGAAGGGACAACAGAGGATCCAGGAAGGACAGCAGAGACTCCAGGAAAGACAACAGGGGCAGATCCAGACCTAAACCGGAACCAGAAGCAGAGCCTGAAATTGAGGAACTTGAACACATATCTCCTGAAGAGAAGACCTTTGTACTGCCGGGAGACCTTATCGGTACTACAGAAGAGTTCGAAGGCGGAGACAACACATTTACGGTCAGGGGAGATATCCACTCACTTGCTACCGGACATGTAATGGTCAACAAGAAACGCAGGAAGATCTCTGTCAAGCCAACCACAAGCACACCTCCAACCATTAGCAGAGGAGATATTATCGTCGGAACGGTCATGAACGTGCGCGACTCCATGGCACTTGTCCAGATCGGCGGGATCAAAGGAAATGATGACCGAGAGTTCATCAATCCGGGCATCGCTGCGATCCACGTGTCCAATGTGAAGGAATCATACGTGAAGGAAATGTCACAGGAGTTCTCCGTTTCAGATGTTGTTAAGGCAAAGATCATCAATACTGAGAACATGAGGATGACCACTGCCGGAGATGAGCTTGGAGTAATGACCGCACGATGTGCCAATTGTGGCACCACACTTAAGGTCGATGATAATAAACTGAAGTGCCCTGAGTGCGGACATATTGAATCACGCAAGTTGTCTTCAGGCTATGGCACAGGTGTAATTTGATCAGATCACATAATTGCAGGAGATCATTTAATGGAACTTAAGATCTTAGAGAAATCAGAAGATGAAATGAAACTTGAGATCGCAGGAGAAAGTCATACCCTCCTGAACATGCTCAAGATCATTCTTCTTGAAGACGAACGTGTCCATACGGCATCATATGACATGAAACACGTTACGATCAGTGAACCGATCCTGTTCATCAAGACAGAGAACGCTGATCCTATAGCTGTTGTCAAAGATGCTGTTGCAACACTGATCACAGAGTGCGACGAGTTCATCTCAGTCTTTAACAAGGCTGTTCAATGAACCTTTTTTCTTTTTGCAACTTACAGCAATAGTTGAGACTTTACAAAAAAATACTACTGCATTAATAGCCTGACCCTGATGTGAATATATGACACTTGATGATGCATCATTACAGAAATTTGGATTTATCGAACGCCCGGCCAAGGGTTTGATCAATATCGACCCCCTGCAGACCGGAGGAATACTTACAGAGGATGCCAGACGCGCACTGGTCGAATGGGGAGATGGTTATTCCATCTGTGATAACTGCGGAGGCGTCCTTGACCTTATCAAGAAACCACCGGTGCAGGACTTTGTGCACAGCGCCCTCCCGGAGTTCCTGGGAGTGGACGAAGCACGGGTCACCCACGGCGCTCGTGAGTCAAAGTTCGCTGTGATGCATTCGGTGGGATAGGAAGGCGACACGGTGGTCATGGACGGCCTTGCACACTACTCCTCAGTGGTCGCTGCACAGCGTGTCGGCATGGAGATCAGAAAGGTGCCACACACCGAGCGCCCGGACTACTACATCGATCCTGAAGGCTACGGCACCACCATCGAGGAAACCATCAGTGAGACCGGCAAGGCCCCGGCACTGGCACTCCTGACATACCCCGACGGCAGTTACGGAAACCTTGCAGATGCTAAAAAGATCGCATCAATCTGCCACGAGTACGGCGTCCCTCTGCTCCTCAACTGTGCATATTCCGTGGGAAGGATGCCGGTAAACGCCAAAGAGCTGGGCGTGGACTTCATTGTAGGAAGCGGACACAAGTCAATGGCAAGCTGCGGACCTATCGGAGTCCTCGGTGTCAACGGAGACTATGCCGAGACAGTGTTCAGGAAATCCCCGACAAACAAGAACAAGGAAATAGAGCTTCTGGGCTGCACCGCCCGCAGCGCTACCCTGATGACCATGATAGGATCTTTCCCCGAGGTCGTCAAACGAACCCGCAACTGGGACAACGAGGTTGCAGATGCTCGCTGGTTCTCCGAAAAGCTCGAAAACCTCGGCCTGATCCAGATGGGAGAGAAGCCCCACAACCACGACCTGATGTTCTTCGAGGCCCCCAACCTCTATGAGATCTCCACAAGGGTCAAGAAAGGCAGATACTTCCTCTACAAAGAGCTCAAGAGCAGGAACATCCACGGCATCAAGGCCGGCCTCACCAAATTCTTCAAGCTCAGCACCTTCGGTGTCGGCAGGGAAAAGCTCTCCTACATCATAGATTCTTTCGACGAGATCATCCAGAAATACGAGTGAGGGTAGCCTCACTTTCTCTTTTCTTTCTTTTCTTCTTCTTTTTTCACTTAACCGCCAGTCACAACACCCCACAAATCGCCACCAGCAAACCAAAACAGCTATAATCTAAAAAGAATAAAGAAAGATAGTACAGTGTGCGGCTGTGGTTTAGAGGCTATGACCTGAGCTTCCCAAGCTTAGAACCCGGGTTCGAATCCCGGCAGTCGCATGGGTTTCTGATAGCGATTTTAGTTGTTGTTCTAGTGAAGCTACTCTTTTTTCGAGGTCGGATTGGGTAGTTGGTTGTACAACTACGTTTTCATCGAAGTTTTCGTCCAAAGATATCAAAAATAAAGGTTTTCCGTTGTTTTCAATTTCAAAAACGTGTGCAACATCACCAGTAATATTTGCATAAGATTGCGGCAACCTAATCATTGGGTACACAACATTTGCTTTTGGTTTATGCTTTATAACTTTGAATTTACCTATAGATTTCATTACTTAGCGCCTCAGTATATTGAAAGATACAATAGTTGTACAACCATTATTATATACTTCTTGCAGATATATAGCTTTCGCCACAAATTTGAAATTAATATAACCTCTATTGATACCGTTTTAATCAACACACATATATGCGAGTCGCTCTTTCAGCCCCTATAGTGAGGTGTTTTGTGTGGTCGCGTGTTCCTTTTTGTTTCTTTGTGCGGCTGCCCTTGTGGTTGATCAATGATCGATCGCAACACCTCTTTCTTAAATCCTGCATGGTTAAGATGCAGCGAGGGAGGATTGTATCAGTAGCAGAAATGCTGAAAGTGCTGGCGGAAATTCCGCTGACATTCTGGAAACAGTAGGTATTTCATAGCCATGCTATTGCCCTTCAATCCGTGCGAACTTGCGAAGTTGCAGGTGTCAGTGAAGACAACACTGACTATAGTTCTGGCGTCATGTTGAGAGACATGCGACAGTGTGTGAGACGCCTTAATCTGCCTGAAGGATAAATTGACTACTAGAAGGCAGAAGCCGCTTGGCAACGGGTTACGGGTGGACTTACAGTAACAAAAAAACACTGTATCGATTAAGAGCAAGAATGCATTGCTCATAAAACAAAAGTCCTCAAATTGCTTAAGTGAATTGATCTTTCTATCCACTTAAGCAATTTGAGGCATTTGCCAAAAAAATGGCTCTACTTATTGAATTAGTGTTATTAAATTAAACCCCCCTCATTCTAGATAAGGTTCATCATTTTAAGAAGGGCGGTTCTCGTTACTATTCGTGGAACTCAAGATTTGTTAATATGAATCAGAAGCATGAGCTTTGCTTTTGGCAAGACCCAACTTTAAAAAATATAAGGAAAAGTTATTATGAAAGAAATCAATTTTGAAAATATTCCACAAGAACTCAAAGATTGTAATCAATGGGTCTTGTGGAAACTAGAAACTAGTACCGACAAGAAAACAACAAAAGTACCATACACAACTAAAGGATACAAAGCAAATCCCATGAATCCATCAACATGGTCGACTTTTGAAGATACATACGCAACGTATACTAAGTTCCCTGAGACATATTCAGGATTGGGATTTGTATTCTCAGATTCCGACCCATTTGTTGGTATTGACTGGGATCATGTAAGGGATAATTCATCTGGCTTTTGGGATCCAGAAGTGTTGAAGGAAATCCAGCAACTCGATACTTATGCAGAGATTTCTCCCAGTGGTACAGGTGCACATGCAATCGTCAGAGGAGAAAGAGATCAAAATGGTAAAAACAAATCAGAGACTCGCGAAATTTACGACAGCAAGAGATTTTTTACCGTAACCGGAAATATCATTGATGGCATACCTGATGAAATAAATGACACTAATGAATCATTTGATTCTATACAGGCGAAAATTGGCTATAAACAAACAGATGACCCCTCCATTGATTCGGACCCCATCAGCAGCACAATTGAAGATGATGAAATAATTTCAAGATGCAGAAATGCTGCAAACCGAGAAAAGTTCATCGAATTATTTAAAGGAAATTGGGAACAATATTACGAATCTCAAAGCCAGGCCGATATAGCTCTGTGCGGCATCCTGGCTTATCGAACCCAAGATGAAAGCCAGATTGACCGTCTCGCCAGGAAATCCGGGCTTAAGAGGGCAAAATGGGATCGAGAAGATTATTTATCTATTACAATCCGGAAAGCCATTGAATATGTAAATTCCAGAAACATATGGAATGGAATTGCACTGCCTAATAAATATAGGATTGATGGTAACGGCCTTTATTTTTGTAATGAAAGTCCAAAAGCCAACACACTCATCTGCCGTACGCCTGTAGTCGTTTCTGCAATTGGAAATGATATAGATAAAGATGAGTTCTGGTATCGAATAACTTTCAAAGATCCACTTGGAAAACTTAGAGAGGAGTATGTTAAGCAGGAAGATCTAACCAAAAGAAGTCCATTATTGACTTTAGCAAATAAAGGCATTAATGTAACTGAAAAGAAAGCTGCAGATCTCTGCGAATACTTCGCTGAATCAATACACAGTAATGCAGAGGATCTACCATGCATCACCTTTGTGCAGAAAAATGGCTGGAAATATCAGAATGAAATGTTTGTACTTGGAAATCGATATTATTGCAAGGACTCTGGCGGTTCAGTTGTACAGATTAACAATGAAGAAGTGAAGGGGTTGGCAAAAAAAGGTACCCTCGATAATTGGGCGGAGGGTGTTGAGGAAATCATTGCTGAACCCATCACTCGATTTAAATGCTATTGTGCAGCATCCTCGATCATTTTAAGGTTATTAGGTGTACAGTCTTACTTTGTAGATCATACAGGCGACACAAGCACAGGAAAGACGATAAGCAGCAAAGTAGCCTTCAGTATGTTAGGAAACCCAGATGCACTAAAATTAGCAGGCAATTCAACAGCGGCCTATCTGGAACATGTAGCAAGTATTTTTTCGGACTTACCTCTGTTCATTGATGAAACTAGTACTCAGACATCTGATAACATGAAAGCGTTGGTATACATAATTTCAAATGAAGTCAGCAAAGGCCGAGCTAAAAAAGATGGTGGTGTGCGGATGCTTGATCGATGGAAAACTGTTGCATTTACGACAGGTGAAAAACCTGTTACCGATGCAGATGGTTTTGGTGGTCAGCAGGTGCGAGTCATTGAAATTCAAAAAAACATGCCATATATGCCAGATAGTGTTGAGAAAGTTGAAGATTCTATTTCAAGAAATTATGGCCATATCGCTGACCTGTATACTAAAAAAGTGTTTAGCCATAAGGATGAGCTTATCTCAAAATTTGCGGACTATCGTGAGCATTTCACAAATAATGAATCAGGCACAATGAACCGCGCGGGCAATAATTTTGCAGCGATTGCCGTCGCCGGGGACTTGTTAGAAGAAGTGTTTGATGAAATAGGAATAGAAGTGCAAGATAATTTGCAATTAACTGAATCATTCTTTAATGAAACTGTAAAAGAAAAACCAATTATACCCTACCCAGTGAAAGTTCTTCGTGCTGTAAACGACTGGGTTGAAGAAAATCGAGGCTATTTCATCATTAATGAGAATGTGGAAAATTACAGATTTTCTAAGAAGTATGGATGGATTACAGAAGATGGCTATCTGGACATAATTCCATCTGCTGTAAAAGCTGCAATGAAGAATCAAGGCATGAACATTTCAAGTGCTATTGATAGATGGATTGAAGATGGTATTTTGAGTGTAAATCAGGGTAGAAAAGACTATAAGTCAACTCATTTTGATGAAAATGGGGATAAATGCCGTCCTAGTGTTTATCGTTTTGATTTGAATGCAATGGAAAAATTTATAGATTAATATTAAAGGCGGTCGCAGGTGTCGCATTTGTCACAGGTAAAATATAATATATTATAATAGAGTTTTTATATCTATCAAATCAAAAAATGTAATTGTAATATATTATACTGTGACATCTGTGACTATTGTGACAAATGATTAAGGATAAAGCAGGCAGATACTTGAACATTGTTGATTACAAATTAAAATAAGGCACTTCTATTCCACTTCTTTGCAGAAACAGATCCATTGTGTATTTTCTGCTATGTTAATAAGAATTGAAAAGATAGTACGCGTATGTTGCAGTAAGGCCTCAATTTTCCAATACACTGGTTCGAATCTTACCACTCGCACAATCTTTCGGGGATATATATAACGTGAAAAAAGTGTACGCTTTGAAATTTTGATTTTTAAATTAGAATTTTGCCTTTTGAACAGTAAGCTAGGGTAATAGCATCTGGATAAATAGACACTTAAAATTTAGATAAGTTCCTTTATAATTTTGTAGTTGAATTCTTAATTATTGCATAATATTTTTATAATGTTGGAGTATATTCTTTAAAAATTAACATTCTTCACTTTCGATATAATAAACATAGTTGTATTAATTAATATAGAGTATTTCTACAAGGCAAATTCAAGTTAAATCTTATGGTGGCGCATTAGTTACCGAATAATACCTACAAAATAAAAATGAGGCAAAATTATGGAAGCGCTGATTCGAAATATAATTGAGCAGCACAAGAAGAAGAAGAAGAAAACGATTGAAACAAAGTACATCGTTTCTGAACTAAAGGCACTTGGAACCAACCTTTATTCTGATTCTTCGCTTGCCAAACCTTTTGCAGCGGCAATGCAAAAGCTTGTTGACGATGGAGCAGTGAAACCATTCGGTAATTCATCATCTATTCCACAATACGGTGGAGCCATGAGCAAATATTACATCAATGTCAACTATTTTGAATCGGATGATGATATACTCCCGTCTAGCGTGCTGAATGACCTTCACCCAAAACTCAACATGAGCTATTACGTAAAGCACGCATCCGAATATTATGAATTGGAAGGCATCATACACAGGATCAATGATATCCTGTTTGACAACGATTCCGAGATACTCACTGCAAATGAAAGGTCGTATTTGATATTCGGAGATGAGAAGGCCATCATGTATCCAGCCGATGCATCCATTGATGGTGCAGATATACTGAAAAAGCTCGGTAGACTTACATTAGAAGACATCAAGGCAAAACGAACATTTGAGCCATTTTTCTATCTGGCAACAAGCGGATACCACAACCTGACCGAAAAAAGAAACGTTCTCATCGTGGAGAACCAGGATACATTCAACACTTTCATGGATGCGGTCATGGAAGGTCAGCTACCTGACGTACATCTCCTGATCTATGGGGAAGGAAATGCAATCACACGAAAGTTCGAGTTCATACAGAGTATACATGGTAAACTGGATGACAACTATTATTATTTCGGTGACATTGATCCAGTAGGGATATCCATTTACCATCGTCTGAAAAGCACATTCCCAGATTACAACATCATTCCTGCAGTATCATTGTACAGTTACATGATAAACAAGGTCAATCCAGCTGATGCACGGAAGCTACGAAAACCACAGAAAGTGGACGATACTTCAGTATCGCAGTTCATTGCTACATTCGATACTGAAACAGGTATGGTAATTAAGGACATTGTCTATTCGGAACGGTATCTACCACAGGAAGTCATCAACAAAACGGATATGGTGAGGTTAAATGGAATCGGAATACATTAAGCAATACCAGGATACCAATGAACGATTCGGGCATTTGAGCAACTATTACCCATTCTTCAGGATATATGCATATACCTCAAAGAACAAGCTCAACTATGATGCACCATATCTCGCAATTGAGGTCCTATCATTACTGATAAAGAAAGGAAAGCTCATGGGCAGATCGGTCATGATAGATGAGATCGAGGAATATATCAAACTGGTATTGAAGCATATTTGCCCAGACCTTGAGCTTGACAGCAGGGAAGTTACACAGACAATATTAAAACTGCTTGAAACTGACAGGCACGGGAAATCATATTGTTTCAAACATGTGGATCCTATCCATAATAAAGAAGATCCACAATATGTCTACTTGATCGAATACAACGTAAAAAGCAAAGGATACGACATTAGTAATGCTGGACTTAGTTTCATGCTCAGTACCAAGGAACTGCCCGAAGAATCAAAGATATCCGTTAGCCTACTCTTATTCAAACAGCAGATCAAGAACAGGTCATTTGTAACAGCATTGAACACGGTCATGGAACTCAATCTTGATGTTATTCGCAAAAAGGAGATGAAACAACATCTGCTTGACAAGATGATGTATAATGCATCGGACATCACCGATGATTTCACCGTGTTTACCCAAGGTATATTCAGCCAATTGCAGCAAGAAAAAGAACTATTCAATCAGGTAAGGATCACCCTGATGGAATTCACGGACGGGCAATATGATTTTTCAAATTCCAGTACCCGTATCGATGAGAAAGATTTCATAATCCTTAAACAAATATCAACCGAACTCGAGCGTGGATACAACTTACATTCAAGCCTGCTTAAAGACTATACCGATCTCCCACAGGAATACGAGAAGATCTGTCAGATCAAGGTCAATTCATTGTTCGATAAAAAATGGCATTTCAAGGAAGTACTGGAAAACAATGTCAAGAACAATAGACCAAATGATGCACATATCATCAGCCTGCAGCCAATGCTAAAACCCAATGTCCCAAAGTTCTTCAGTCTATTCAAAGCATTTGAACCGCAGGTTATCAGCCACAAGAAGGAAAATATCACAGAGACCAGACAGGAAGAAGATTGGACTGGTATCATCATTTCTGGTGACCAATATGATGCAACGCTGGTAAGCAATTTTAAAACATATGCATATGCACTACTGAATTGCATCAATATCAATTCAAATCAGACAACACTGGAAACGTTCATTGAAATGGTCGATACCACATACAACCATGAAGCTGTCAGGAACATTGATCTGATACCATTCCTGCTATCCCTGAATAACCATGAACACGATGAAGACGAATATGTAAGCAGCAGTGACAAAACTGAAGCATATATCACCAGATTTAACTTCGACAGGATCAATCGATCTGATATAGAAACCCGTAGTTTAATGGGCAATACTCTGATATGGGCACATCAGAAATTGGATTTACCGTATACCAGACTATGTATCCAACCTGACCCAGACAATTCACTGAATATAATCGAGGATGACAGTAGGATCCAGATTTCCAACATGACGTTATGGCTGGAGTGATCAAATGAACTATGATAAAGAACACCTGGGAATTGCTCTTGAAATGATGTACTGTATGTTAACGGATGGTGTGATCGAAAAGAAAGATTACCCTAACCACTTCATGCAATACGAAAGAGAAAGCGATATACGGGAAGCACTCGATTTCTGTGCCGAAAAGTTCGGGTTATACGTATGTGGACGAGGAGATGCAATCTTCCTGAGTCCAGGTATTGGCAATAAGGTATTCGGGATGACAAACGAAGAAATAAAGAACGACATGTTCCGTGGTGGTAAGAATGCCCATATGTACACTGCATTCTTTATCATGCATGTTATGGTAGGAGAATTCTACACGGAATCGATGTATGATTCTCCCCGACGCAACCTACCTATCACATATCTCACGGATACGGTAGATGCAAAAATAAAGTCATTGGCGGATTTCGAGGACATCGACGGGATCAGCAAGGAGTATAAGTTCAACTTCAAAGAAGTGAAAGATCTATGGGATAGTTTACTCAAAGCTGATGTGGATATAGAAACGGGTCAGGAAAAAAAGAGTGGTATTAGTACAAAGGTTGGATTGATATACGAGACACTGAAGTTCATGAAAAAACATCAGCTTATAGATCTCAACGCTGGCGCGGTTTATCCAATGGACCGTTTCAAAGCGATGGTTTCGGATGCGTATAACAATACCGAGGTCCAGCTCGATATACTGGAGTTTATTGAAAACCTAACGTATGGTGGAGATGATACGAATGCCGAGGATTAAAAATGTCAGAATAATCAATGCTCAATACAACAACGGCACACAGATGTACCAGGATTTTGTAATGCCGTTGAATGGACTTAGTGCAACATATCTACTCGGTAACGGTGGTGGTAAATCTGTACTCGTGATGCTGATAATGCAATGTATCATCCCAAACTACACACTCAATGCAGACAAGCCGTTCAAATTAATGTTTAAAGGTGGTGAGCCAAACAGGACAACCCACGTTCTCATTGAATGGGAACTTGACAGCGGACTATCTCCACACAAAACATTGCTGACAGGATTCTGTGCTAAAAAGAAAACCAGTTCAGATGAAAATGACACCATCGACGGTGTGGAATATTTCAACTACACACACCTCTACGATAGTAGCAATGATATGGACATTCTCAGGATACCACTCTGCCACATGGACGGGAATACGTTCGTCACCAAGTCGCTCAGTGATACGAGAAAAATGCTACATGAAAATCGTGATGAGTATGACATCTGGGTCGGCAGGATGAACGGTAAGGGTGAGTACCAACAACAGATCAAGAAATACTGCATACTCGGAGCCGAAGGCAGGTTGATGGGATCCATAAACGAAAGTGAGAACCAGTTGAGAACACACTTCAAGAAATCATATGGCACATCAAGGACCGTGATCGAGAAACTATTGCTCAACACCACGATCGAGTGTTTGAACGATAAACGGGCAATCGGTGGACATGAACATGATGAAACAAACAGTGAGCTGCTTGCAGATACGTTGATTCAATCACAGGAAGACATCAAACGTCTCAATGATGAACTGGAGAATATGCAGGAAACACATGCATACCATGCCGAGATACTGAAGCTCACTGATGCAAATGGCAGGCTTATTAATGCACATACAGAACTCGAGGATACCAAACACCAGACAGCAGTACAATACACTGCACATAAATCAGCTGTTGTTGACAAAAAGAATCTTATTCAGGACATTGAGATCAGGCTAAACGATGCAAGGGGACAACAAGAAGCAGTTGATATTGACATCAGCAAGCTGAAGGTAATGCAACAGAATGCAGTAGTAAACAAAGGTGTAAGCAACATATCCCATCTGGAAACAGAAAAAGGCAGCATTGAAACTACATTGGGTGGTCTGGAGCATACATCAAAGCTGGCGATTGCTACAAACAAGTTCATTGATATTCAGAAGTACGAAACAGAGATACGGGAATACCAAAGCACCATTGATAACATAAGCAAGGACAATGAGACCGTATTCAGTACATTCAATACATACGGGAAGACGCTGCATTCGGTCTTGTCCGAAGAACTCGCCGACGTAACGATACAATACGAAAACGAGAAATCGGCAAAAGAGGAACTCAACAATGAGTCCCAGGAACTCCAGAGGAAGATTGGTGGAATAGATAATGACATAGGAAACACTAATGATACGCTTGCCAAATTGAACATTGAAATCGACAAGGCACATTCAGCTGAAACCGAACTGGTCAATAGATGTCAGACATATCCACAGCTTAACAATGGTCTGATGATACCAGAAGATGAGCTCAATGCTACAAATGCTCATCTGGAAACCCTGAGAAACAGGGAGACCACATTAAACGAAACGATCGATGAACTCCGATCCTCCATTGCAAAAGATACAGCAGAGGATAGCAAGTTTACGGAAAAGGTAAACAACGTAAACGACCAGATCAAGCAAACGAACGGTGAGATATCAAAGTTCGAAACACAACAATCAATTGCCATAGATATTGTCAATGTACGTAAGAGCATGGACATTGGCACATGTCTTTATGAACTGGATGCCGAAATAGCATCGACATTCGATAGCATATCATCAAGCAAGCGTGGTCTCGGGCAATTGCAACATGAGCTACGTACCGTCGAAGAATATGGTTTCGTGTTAACAGAGGATTTCGAGAATGCACTTATATGGCTCACGGACAAGTTCGGATTTGCTAAAAGTGGTGCCGAATATCTGAAAGACCTCTCGGTCGACAAGCAAGAGATAGTGTTAGAACAAGCACCATGGTTACCAAAAGCAATCATCTTGACAAACGATAATTTCAGTCATGTCCTCGCTAACCCAACAGGCAGATTGACCAAGGCAATAATGGATTCATCCATAATACTCGTTAGTTTATCGAGCCTCCAGAAAAATGAGAAGATCTCTCTTGGTGATGTGTTCGTACCATCCAGAGACACTGAACATTATATCAGGATACTGGATAAGGACAATACAATAAAACGCATCCATTCGGATATACAGAAAGTCGAACAGGAGATCACGAAACAGGAAAGTTCGCTCACTGTTACAAAACGTGATTGGGGTACACTGAAAACCTTCACTGAACAGTATCCAGAAGGACGCGAAGCAGAACTGCATAACCAGCTTGAACAACACCAGGCAAATCTGGATGAATATACCACCATTCTATCGGAGATAGCTGGTAGGATCAAGGACAATAACAGAACCCTTGAACAAACAAGGACGGAACTATCCGATACAAAGAACAAGCTGGTTACATTCGGTGAAAAACTTACAGCACTTACCGAATTGATACAGATAATCGAAAAGATCGGTGAACTGCAGACAAGTATTGATGAAAATACCACACGGATCAAGGAGCTTTCAGAACTACTGACCAGCACGAAGAACGAGAATAACCAAATAAGAGTGAAAATCAGTGAAAAAGAGGAAGCAGTTACATCACTTTCCAGGCAGAAAGATAAACTTGAATCTGACATAAATGGAGAGCTCAACGATTTCAAGACGATGGATGTTGAAATACTGGATGAAAGAGACACCTCTATACTATGGGCAGAGTATGGATCTGCAAAAAATATAATCAAAGAAGTGGCTGGCAATGTCACACAATTACAGGAAAACATCCAGAAGAACAGGGGATTCGTCAATAGTCTGTATAATGAAATAAACCGCGATAAAATAACCATCGAGGAAATCAAAGCAGGTGGTCGCAGTCAACCATTCAGTGAAGAGTACATCCGTGATCTGGGAACACAGATCGAAAATATAAAGGAAACACTCAAAACAGCGGAAGGAAAACTATCGGAAGCACGTGAAAAACAGGCACTCCTCAAAGCAACGTTCAATTCGATGGTAAGCAAGTACAATGCACGTGTACCTGAAGCATACGTACCAGATCCCAGTCTTATGGACGAAACCCAGTTCCGTGGTGATATTAACACTAAACAGATAGAACTCAACCGTCTGGTCGAAAAAATCACTGGTATTGAAGCATTACACCAGTCAAACTCTGAAAAGCTTGAACATCTCGAGTTCAGTCTTCAGAACTATGAGATATTGTGCAATCAATATCACATTACCACTACCACCATAGACACACATGTCGAGCTCAAAGACCACAGTGAACTAATGTCATTGTTAACGAGCAGACATTCCAACGTCGAACAGAATAAGGATAGGTTCAGACGCACTAAAGACAAGGTCATGACCAATATCGGTAACATCGATATGGGAGAATATTTCAAAACCCCTATCCGAGACAGGCTGTCTGTTGCAAATACTCTCGAAGATGCAAAATTCAATGCAAATGCCCTCGAGAAATACTCAAGTATACTTCTCAAGAGGATGGAGGACCAGCAGGAACAGATCGATGCACTCAAGAACATCGAAGAAAATGTTGTGGATCAGGCATTGGGAATCGCAAAGATGTATAAAGACCACATCAAGAAGTTCCCCATGTTATCAAGGATCAAGTTCAAGGACGAAACCCATGACATGATTCGAATAAACTTTAACAAATGCGAATATGCAGATGAACAGGCTGAATTGGAGATGCAACATTATATCAGAGACCTGATACGTGACATCGAAGACAACAAGATCGATAAGATGAAACTGGTTGATTGCTTAACCCCAGCACTCCTGCTAAACAGGGTATTGGATATGAAGGCCATCCAGATGGAAATGCGAAAGATCGATCAGAATGGTATACAGAGATTCTTAAGATGGGAACAGATCGAAGCATCTGACGGACAAACAAATGCGATATTCATCGTATTCCTTGTCGTACTGATGTCATATATCAGGGATATTGTCATCGACCGAAAAGATATGAACACGTCCAAGATGATGATCATTGACAATCCGTTTGGATCCACCAGTGGTTCATATCTATGGGAAGCAATCGGTTCAATCCTTGAAAAGAACAATGTTCAGCTGATATGCCCAGGACACAACATCAAAGCAGATGTACTGAAGTATTTCCCCATACACTTCACCCTGACCACTGAACCATCTGCATCAGGACGAACGAGAATAGGTATTAAAGTAAAGGCAAAAGACGAAACACTGGACGCAATTAAACGCCAGCAGCGGTTTGGGCAGATAACCTTAGATATTTGATAAAATTTGATTGCTGCCCTTATTTTTTCGTTTTAATGTCGCTTTCCACTTGTCGCATTTGTCTCCTGGAATTGTCGCCTAATTTCTATAGGAAAACGACAAAAGCAACAGAAAATCCCCATAAAATTAAGCATTTGCGACAAGTTTTTTCTCCAATATATGAAGAGTGAGCCGATCGTCCTTTATAGCCAGTCCAAACTTGAAGTTGACATACACAAGCAGATTATCACAAGTTGTAACAGGGATGTACATTATGCCAGCCCCATTGCTGCAAGCTGTTCGGCTGGCACTTCAACGAGTTCAGGCTTCCTGCAATGTGTACATATCACATTTCTTGTTTCCTCGTCTACTGAAGGGTAGTAGACAGTCTTTCCACAGTTTAGGCAAATCCATCTTGCTCTTGTTGTCATATTAACAATTCCCTGTAACTCTCTAGTATATACTACTGTATTGCAAACGTTTAACCCTGTTGGTATATACAGTAGTATATACATGAGTCCGAAAACTGACAACCCAAAAGCTCCACCCTCCAAGTCATATAGGCTGACCAATCGCACAATTGACAACCTCGTCTATCTTGTAAATGTTGGTGCAGCAAAGAATCACACAGATGCAATTGAAAAAGCAGTTGAGCATATGGCAACTGAAGAACGGACAAAAGAAAAGTTAAAAGAGAAAATGTAATCCAGAAATAAAAAGCAGGGGATGGAGGTTCAGAGTTTTAGAGAATATAATCACTTGAACCTTTTTATAAACCGCAAGTAATAGCTTCCAAAAAGGGGGTCCTTGGTATAAATTTGATATCTAACCTTTTTCCCTTTTTTTATCTTTTTCGATTTTAGGTATGGGATATCAGCTTCAATTAAATCGATTATCACTTTTATGCCATCTGGTGGGATTATTGTCAACTCGTCTTCATCTAACTGGTTAACCACTCCATCTCCGATGAACACATGCGATTTCAACTCATTTTCCGGCTCGAGGCAAATTTTATTTAATCCGTAAGGATTCATAATCATCTTTGTATAGTCCACTCCACTTAGAATCTTACCGTCTTGATATTTTCTCGTTGTAATAACGTTTCCTTTTTTGAGCTTTATCTCTTGCATTGGTCTATCGTCAGAATGTTCACAAAATCTTTCGGAGTTAAATTGTGTGAAAGGTATTACCTTTATACCCTTATATTCGTTTATTGGCTCGGGATGTAGCGTCACCATATAAGCATCTATAGTTTTGTCTTCAGTTAAAAAATTGTAATTGCCATCTACTTTTAGTAATTCAATTTTATGGTGGAATTTTTCTAATTGTTTTTGTAATTCTCTCTTTCTTTTTTCAATTGATCTTCTCTTAAAGAAGTTATATCCAATATCCCAATGCTTACATTCAACTATTACAGATTTTTTTTCATTGAATCCAGCTACATCTAATTCAAAACTACGTGTTTTTCCATTTATTGTATCGTTTTCATCAACAACATCAAAATTAAGTAAAGGATTGTTGTCGTTTGGGTTATTCACGTCATATCCAAATAAATTAAGAGACATAAAAACAAGTTCTTCAAATTGAGTCCCCAAATTTGTTTTTTCTAGAATAAGTTCATTGTCATATTTTTGTGAATATAATAATTGAAGATAATATTTGCATGTATTAGGAAGTACAAAACATAAGTTTTCGACTTCGACAATCAATGGAAATTCTATGTTCACTAATTTATCATAAGTTTCATCTTGATTATAATCAATTTCTGATAGCGAATTAAGTATTTGATTTTTAGTTGTTGGTATTATGTTTCCCGAATTTTCACTTTTACTTATTAATTCAGGAACAAAAAGATGTGAAAAAATACTAGCTATATGCTCAATTTCGCCAATGAACTGAACATTTGATTT
This sequence comes from Methanococcoides vulcani, assembly GCF_900111645.1. Classification (GTDB taxonomy): domain Archaea; phylum Halobacteriota; class Methanosarcinia; order Methanosarcinales; family Methanosarcinaceae; genus Methanococcoides; species Methanococcoides vulcani. The sequence goes on along the minus strand of NZ_FOHQ01000001.1, from coordinate 121,892 downwards.
TAGGCCTGTTGACAACTTAGAAGTGCCTGCTGCAAATTGGAAGCCATATCTAAACCGGTTTAGATCACTATTCCAAAATGGTTTTTGTGACCATTGCTTTGGGCCACCTTCTTCCAGCATTATTTCTCTATCTGAGTATAGACCATTTCTAATAGCTACAAGTCTATTAAAGTTCCAATCTTCGGTGAATCTACCTACAGCAATTTCTTTTTGCTGCTGCAAATCATGTTCATTCATTGCATATTCTGATATTTTGTTTTTAGGTATTTTTATACCAACTACATAATCGTCTTGTATTAAAGAATGGTTAACAAACAGTTCTTGGAATTCAAACTCATAAATGTGAAGTAATTCTTGAAGGTCTTCATAACTAATTTTTTTATGACCAAAGTTATTTGAATTTTTAGATAGCACATCTTTAATGGCATAGCTTGTTGAGCAGATATGTCGGAGATTAGTTACCAACATTGTCGCTACTTCTAAAGTAGCACACAAAGAACCAATTATTGATTTCTGAGTATATGATTTAAACAATTTGTTTTTCTTAACTGACTTTTCTGATAGGGTTTTTCCACTATCACTTAACGATTCACTTTTGCTCAGTAATTCTATACCTTCACATCTGGGGCACCATAATGCCGTATCATCTATTCTTTTACCTACGAGCAATACGTGGCCACATTTTTCGCATGGGATGAAAACCCTCTCCTACTTCACATCAAATATACATTGAAAACATCTTAGAATAGACAACTGTATTTTTAATGATAAGCTTTTCGATATTTCAACTTTCCTTGTTATATCCCGGTGTGACAGCTTCATGTATGTCACAAATTCAATCTACTCTTCTATCCGAGAAACCACTCATCAAAGGCAACTCCATCATACTCCTGATTGTCAAAGTAGGTACGAAGACTTATACACTGACCAAATGTGCATTATCAACAGTTGTGGCCGAGCGATCTTGAATGAAGCTAGATACACTTTCAGTAATAGACAATAAAAATAGAACAGTTGGTACGCATGGAACACTTACTAGATGTACAGTAAAGTAGAATGCATGGTACACTTTTACCTTTATATTAATATCATTTTTTGATAATAATACATTGTACTGGTGAATGCACTGCATCATACCCCATACATAAGAAGTGTTCCAACTGATCCAAGTGTTCAAGCTTTGGAAACTGTGAATACCATACATGAATCATATCGAAAAGTCCCCCATAATCCTCCTGTACTCATCTTTTGCCTGCTGCACTTTATTTAGATAATGAGCACTTCCAACGGTCATAGAACCCCGTCCTTGGATGAAGTCTGCGAGGCTCTCGTTGACTCCTTCCTTTATTATGACGTTGAGATTTTTAAATTCAATTCAATTCAGTTTTTAATCAATTGTGATCAAAAAAAATTAAATCTTGACTTTTATACCATATTTTTGACTACGTTTTTGGAAAGCTTCAGGACCACCTTCAAGTACTTTTAAATGTTTCATTATTTCTTTATCTTCTAAACCCCTAGCTCTTTCAACAGTACAGGTATTTTTTCTTGGTATCTTTTTTACTTTTATCACTAATTCGGCATCTCCAATTACAGGAATATTTGGATTATGAGTTGAAATTATGAGCTGACGATTATGTTTTATTTTGCGTATAGTCTCAACAATATTTTCAATTATGAAGGCATGATCAATTTCATCTTCAGGTTGATCAATAATTAATGGTTTCTCCTTGTTTAACATAACAATTGACAATATGGCACTGCATTTCTCTCCGAATGAAAGTTCGTTTAAAGGAGTAAAATCATATTCTCCTTCTTTTTTAAGACAAATTTTTGGGACATCTTCCATCTTTATGGTTTGAATTTCATATAACTGTTCTAATTCTGGATATTGAATTAATTTAGAAGTTGCATCCGATGTAATCCCCAAAGCTTCTATAGCTGCATTGTCTTTCAATAAAATTAAATCAGCTAACTTCATGGGAGTAATCTTATTGTCAATTAAATTTGCCCACAATCTATCTCGATTTTTTATCCCTGATCCATCATATATTTCATTCAATTTCATAATAAATTGATCAGGATCGGATGCAACATCGATAGATATTTTAACTCTATTTTCTAATTGATCATTGAAATTATTAGCCAACTCTAACCGTTTTTTACTGAGGGCACTTCTATTTTGATCAAGTTTTTGGATTAGCTCATCTCTATTCTTTTTATGCTCTTGAATTATCCCTCCCAGTTTTTCAATCTTCGGTTTTATTTCTTCAGTAATAATTTTCAAATCCATTTTCTTTTCTTGTAATTCCTTAAAAATAACGGCTCTATCAGTCACTCCGAGTTCTTTTAATTTTTCGGCCAACTTGTCGTATTCACCATCATATTTTATTTTCCAATCATCTCTAATTTTTGTTAGCTTAATTACCTCTTCCACCAAAGATTTGTGTAATGTTTCTTCCATGTCTTTAATAGAGTCTTTCAGAGAATTGAATAATAGAGAATATTGTTTAATATCATCATTGTTGGGGGTTTGACTAGGAAGGTTGGGGAGTGAATTCAACTCATAAATAATATTTTTAGATAATTCGCAAATCTCTTTTTCTCTTTGTTCAGATAAATCAAAGAATCTCTTCTCATCTTCCCATTTATCTTGGTGTAAAAAAATGTCATCTTCTGTATGTTTTACAAGTTCCGAAATACGTTTTACAATTTCTTCCTCGTTAGAAGCTTTTGTAATTTCTCCATTTAATGTTGTTTGAGTTTTAATAATTGATTCGGAATTTGTCTTTAATTTCGACAATATAGCTTCTTCTTCTTTGATGTATGGCTTTGTCCCGATATACTCATCTATCAATTTCCTTTGTTCATCAACTCTTTTTGTTAAGCCGAACACTTCCCCTTGGGCAAAAATTTCAATTGGAAATAATTCAATTGGGGACTTTTCTATACGCAAAGGCTCAATAGGAGTTACTTCAAAAATTTGGGGTTCAGAATCTAGTTTTCTAACTAATTTACTTTTTGGACCACTCTCTGAAAAGTCCATGGTTCTTTGAATAATATATTCTTTGCCACTAAAGCAAAGGAAAACTTTGACTTTATCACCTATGTTAAGAAAGCTAGTAATTCGATCAATGAATAATTTTTCATCTTCCATTAACTTGGGCTCAAATCCAAAGGTGAATCGAATTAAGTCGATCAATGCGGATTTACCGGCCCCACGCCCACCAATAATGACATTTAAGTTGGGATTTAGTGAAATTTGTTCACCTGAATAAAGCCCTCCCATTATTGAAATACCTGTTAAATGCAGAAATGAAGGCTCTGTAGGGGTTAGATAAGAACATCGTAGATTAGGTTCAAAAACAAGCTGTTGTATTCCTGTGAAATTACATTCATCCATCTTAAGCCAACAAGTTTTCGAACAAATGTCATCAGGTTTATGCGAATCAGATGAAAAGATAAACGGAATATCTGTAAATTTAAGGTTTTTTCTTACGTATTCAATGGTTTTCTCTGGTGATTCAGAATCAGCATTTAATTCTAAAATATCAATTTTTTCAAGTGTTTTTAATCGATCTTGGCCAGTTAAACCCCCAATTACTCCTTTATCGGATTTACAGTGCGCTCCAACCACTATTCCATTAAAAGGTTCATTATGGGCTATATCGCATACAGAAGAAGGACTTAATTCGGAAATAGGTTCTGGATTCCCCCAATTATCCGGTACTATTTTAATTTGAGATAAAAAATGTCCAACTTTTTTTGAATCAGTGTCTTCAGGGAATAGTACAGTTAAATGAATATTTCCAGTTGATACTTCCACACCTGGTATAATTCGAATTTTCCAATTATTTCTCTTCCTTTGATTTTTAGCTGCACTTATTAGTTTATCAATCCACTGCCCACTATTATGGTCCGTAACAGCTATCATTTCAAAATCTTTATCTTCAAAATATTTTAAGAATTCATATTCATTTATATCTCCCCAACCCCCATCTTTAGAAGCCGGAGAATGAACATGTAGGTCAACCTTTCTGAAACCGTTTCCGCAATGGTGAGATTTGATATCTTGAAGTTCTTCCATCATATAAATTACCTCGAGATTAATTTTTAAAGAGAGAGTGACAATTCAAGCTTTTTAACCATTCCATTAAAATCATTGGTTAAAAGGCTATACGACAATATTAACTTTACTAAATTATATTAAACAACAAAATGTTTAATTAAAAAGAAGAACTCAAAAATAAACTCATTTTCATCATGTATCTCAACCTTCCTACTTAACATGAGATGAACATTAAAATCAGATGTCAGACGAATCTCAGTTAACAGTATGCCTTATCCAACGACTACATAATGCCATCCCTGTCAAGTAGTGGTCAACGATCGTATCATCGAGCTGATCATACTTCTTCAGATGCGAGGATAAATTAATCCTTAGCTTTCCTTGTAATAAAATGATGGAACCGTAGACAACAATTAACATCCATCGTCCGAACACTGACCTAGGTGCCCAATGTCGTGATTAAGACTTCGTACACCATCTGCATCACCAAAGCCCTCAGACGTCTAATGACAAACGTGAGGCACTTTTGTAGAAATTAATAATATGAGTGCAAGAGGTGCGATTCGAATTCACAACCTCCTACGAGAATGAATCCTAAGATCCAAAATTCGATTATATTGAAAAGTCCCCCATGATCCTCCTGTACTCATCTTTTGCCTGCTGTACTTTGTTGAGATAATGGGCACATCCAACAGTTGCAGGTGCGCGGCCTTGTATGAAATCAGCTAAACTCTCTCTCTAAATATTTCAACATAACAATTAGTTTTATCTATATTGTTATCCCATTAAACTTATACTGATAATCACAAAACAATAGATTGATGGATTCGTTCCAAGACACTACAACATTACAGACTTATGGAAACAGATATAATAGTTGCAATAATTTTAACTTTTGGTACAGTTTTAGCTGCTGCTATAGGCATTTATAAGAAGAAATCTACTGAACTTGAAATGCAAAAAACGAAATCTTCCGCTACAACGGCGGCAGCAGATATAAGTGGGACAGTAGTGACACTTTCAGGTTCCAATCATAGGGTAACGATTGCCAACTCAAAAAAGCAACCTTCTAAACTCGAACTTGTATCAGTAGATTTTGATGAATCAACGGACGAATATGCAAAGTTAGACATAAAAATAAGAAATGTTGGCGATGAACCGGCTTACATAAAATCAGTTCGGTTTGTCGTATCAGATGTATTTGTTCCTATTGAATTCAGAGAAATACAATACTCAATGCAACCAGTTACATGGGAGTATGATGTTATGTTTGGAAGCAATCCTGGCATTTTAAAGTGTAATGTTTCACAGGTTGTTGAGCCAAATGGAACTGATCGATTTACTATTAAAATGGCACAAAATGAGAGTCCACCTCTGCTTTTTATGCTTGCAAGATTTCGTTTAGAAATTGTCTATAACGAAAATGACAATCACCTTGACAGTGAGAATTTAATTTGCTTAATCAATCCAGGTGTTCAAGTCGATGGCTGCTTCATTGCCGATACTGATACAAAAAAGCTACAATGGAATATTGAAAAAACAAAAGAATTTAAAAAGCTCACGGGAACGCGAAGTTCTGCAGCTGATAAACTGTTTGAAGAAATATAATGGATCTAATGATATGAAAACAAAAAAACTTAAGTTATTCATATACCTCGGACTTACATTTTTCTTTTGAGTACTCTCTGCTTACCTAGCTATTAATCTTTTTGTTCTACTTGTGATGTGGCTTTTCAAGATGTACGATGTGATTAATGTTAGTGACATTTACATTTTATACAATCATACCAACCTCTTCACAGCACGAGTATTCAAAATCAAATTTCTACTTTTTCTTATCCTTTTTTTAATGCCCTAAAACGTACTCCTGCCAACTCCAAGCCTCTCCTTCACATGAGCATTGAGAGCAAACGGCTTATCAGTCTTTGTATTTTGCTTCATGTAATGGAGAGTACCTTTAGAGAACCCCATCTTCTTCCCCAGCAGAGGGAATCATAAATGGAACGGTTGGTACACATGGAACACTTTCTAGAGATACAGAGAAGTAGAATACATGGTACGCTTTTACCTTTCTATTAAAATCATTTTTTGATAATAATACACTGTACTTGCAAATACCATGCATCACACTGTATACATGAGAAGTGTTCCAACTGTTCCATGTGTTCAATCTTTGGAAACTGTGAACATCACACATGAATCATATCGAAAACTTCCCCATAATCCTCCTGTACTCATCTTTTGCCTGCTGCACTTTATTTAGATAATGAGCGCTTCCAACAGTAGTAGCTGCACAGCCCTGTATCCAGTATTTTTAAATTCATATAGCTATGATTTCCATTAAAGAAGGAATGACTTTTTTATAATTTAAAGTCGAATTATTTAACTTATCCAAATAATTTGTCATCAAAACAGAACCATTAGAATGTCCAACCATGTATTTAATCAGAGATTCTTGGATCCCTGCTTTTACACATTTATCTATGAAAAAATTTCGTCCGTATTTAAGTGGAAGTCCTCTTTCCCGAATGTATCTTCTCGCATAACCTTCATTTATGTTTACCTTCATCAATTGCCCTGCAAAATCTGTAGGCATAAATGCTTTGAAGGCCTTTTTGTTGCCGCGTTCCCAATCAAGATCATAATATGCAACACCTTCTTCATAGTGTAATTTTTTATCGTCAAATTCAGTTAATATTTTGATTGCTTCTATAATTCTGATTCCACTATAGTAGATGAGTTGCATAAGTAACTTCATTTCTTCTTTGTCGCATTTATCTAAAACAGCCCTAACCGTTTCGTCTTTTGGTACGAAGGTATCGGTTCCATTTTTCTTGATTTTAAGTACTTCCTTTAATTCGATGCCCCATTCTTTTGATATCAAACGTTTTTCTATAGAATAATTAATGAGATTTCTTATGCTTTTAGCAAAGGAATTCCAACCTTTGTTAACAGTGGTTGAAATGTTAATTAAATCCTCTATATTTTCTATCACTACGCCTTTCAGATATCGATCTAAATATCTGATATATGATTTTGCAGTGGGTTCACCAATTCTATTGTACACCCATTTTTCAAAATCTATTTTTATAGATGTGTAATCAATTTTAGGAACTCCAACAGAAACCATTTTTGACGAGTTAAATGAGTCAACTGACCTCGTTTTCGAGGAGCTTCCCAAGCTTAGAACCCGGGTTCGAATCCCGGCAGTCGCATGGGTTTCTGATAGCGATTTTAGCTGTTGTTCCAGTGAAGCTACTCTTGTTTCGAGGTCGGAATTGTCAGTTTTTTGTATAACTTTTATGTCGCCATCGAAGTTTTCGTCGAGGGAGATTACGAACAAAGGCTTTCCGAACGAAAAGTATTTAGGTCAAACCCGCATAAGAATTTAATAGAAGTCAATAATCGGTGTTATGCTGCTGTGTAACACATTGTTAATAGATTATTTTACTGAAAGGGGTGAGAATATGTCAAAGTTTGAGATATATACTGACAAGAGTGGAAAATACAGGTTCAGGCTCAAAGCAAGGAATGGAGAAATCATAGCAACAGGTCAGGGCTATTCGACCAAAGCAGGCTGCTTGAATGGTATAGAGTCTGTCAAGAACAATGCTATGGATGCCGAGATAGTTGAGATCGAAACACCCTCTGAGGAAGAATAAGTTTTCATTCCGGATATTCGGAATGGATTTTTAAACATATATAAACTTTTTAATATTTTAATATGTTGTGACTGCCCACATTTCCACTGGAAATCAAAAGCAAATCATTCGAATGCGAGTCCTCCAACATCGGCTTTGTTATTGTATCCACCAATAAATATGGGGGGAGGAATCCGAACCTCCTATTCCTTCAAAATCGGAAATGTCAAACAGATGCTCCTTCTACTGTAGCTATTTTCCATCACCCCATCAAACTCCCCACATGCTGCTTAATAAAGTCTCTTTCAATATCCGGTGTAATCCTCGCACAATACTTCGCAGTAGTCATCGTACTGCTATGATTCAACCTGAACGAAATAACTTCCATAGGAACACCTTGTGACAGCAAATACGTCGCCAATCCATGCCTGAAAAAGTGTGGATGAATCTTCCTTATTCCTGCAATTTCCGAGTACTCTTCAAGCATCCTATTGACATACTGCCTCGTAATCACCTTCTCGTCCTTGCCAAAGCCCTTGAAAAGCACGCCTTCAACCCTTCCATGTCCTGATATAATTGGAAATAATCAATGCAATATCCGAATCAATACTCAATGTATGCCAAATCCTCCTATTTTTCACATAGAAGCGGATTGTCAGTTTGTTGAAATCAATATCCTCAGTCCTGATACTCAGAACATCGCTAATCCTTCCTCCTGTAACCCACATCATCTGCAAGAGGAGTTTGTTCCTTTCCTTAATCTGAAGGTTCCTGAGAGCCTTCCTTTCCTTTCCATTCCATCATACTTCACCTCAACTGCTCTGAGCAGGGTTTGATACTCGTTGATTGTGAGGTGGTCGGTCTGTTCGCACTGGGAGGGATCGGGCCGACCCTCAGTGCCATTGTCCTGACATACCGTACACAGGGTCGGGAAGGGCGTTATAATACGCTGACTCAGCTTGACAAAATCCCCTTATGTGCTTTCACCATTTCCTTTTTGCTTCCCGGTCATAAATGATGGTACAAGATCATGCAGTTCCTCCGGAGAATACCTGATCGCAAGCCTACGCACGATTCCCAGTACCAGTATCAATGCTGCAAGAGCAAGGATGAATCCGGCATCTAAGGATTATTACAATGTCAAATCCCAAACAATAATATAATAATTAAGATAAATTATATTGTATGGGGGAAATTACAACTAAAGAATTAGCTGAAAACTTGCATAAGTATAAGGTAATTGATATCAGGCCTATTGATGCTTATAATGGATGGAAGGAAGGTGGAGAGGCAAGAGGCGGACACATAAAAGGTGCAAAAACGCTACCGTACAAATGGTTACACTATATTGACTGGATAGAGATCGTCAGAAATAAAGGAATTCTGCCGGAAGATCCTCTGGTCATTTATGGGTATGACATGCATAAAACAGAAGAAGTGGCAAGGCAATTTGAAAAGGCCGGCTACCCTGATGTAACTGTTTTCAACTCTTTTCTTGAATGGGCGGAAAAAGATCTACCCATGGAACATCTTGAAAGATACAGTCAACTGGTCTCAGCGGATTGGCTCGATCAATTGATCACTACAAATAACGCGCCGGAATATAACAATAATAAGTTCGTGTTATGTCATTCTCACTACAGGAACCCTTCCGATTATGAGAAAGGGCATATTCCGGGAGCAATATCTATTGACACCAACTCCCTTGAATATGAGGACACATGGAATCGCCGCTCGCCTGAAGAACTAAAGGAAGTCCTGGAAAATGCAGGCATAACACATGATACCACAGTCATTCTTTATGGAAGATTCTCCTCACCAAATAATGATGATCCGTTTCCAGGAAGCAGCGCAGGCCATCTGGGTGCAATGAGGTGCGCATTCATCATGCTTTATGCCGGCGTAAAAGATGTTCGCATACTTAATGGCGGTATTCAGTCATGGCTTGATTCAGGTTATGAGATCACCAAGGATCCTGCTAAAAATAATAAAGTATCTTTTGGAATTGACATTCCTCAAAAACCGGAAATTCTTGTTGATCTTGAAGAAGCAAAAGAGATCCTTTCCTCTCCTGACAAAAACCTGGTGTGCATTAGAAGCTGGAGAGAATACATTGGAGAAGTAAGTGGTTATCATTATATTGAGGAGAAGGGAAGGATCCCGGGAGCAGTATTCGGAGATTGCGGAACAGATGCCTACCACATGGAAAACTACAGGAACCTGGATCATACCATGAGCGAAGCTCAGGAAGTTGCAGAAATTTGGGAGAAGATCGGAATTGTTCCCGAAAAGCGCAACGCATTCTACTGCGGAACAGGCTGGAGGGGTAGTGAAGCTTTCTTTAACGCATGGCTTATGGGCTGGGATAAAGCAGCAGTCTATGATGGTGGATGGCTTGAATGGAGCAATAACGATCTTCCTTCTGAAAGGGGAGTACCCAAACAATGATCATAGAAGATTTCATGCCAAAGATCGGAGATAGTTCCATTAGGGAAAAACTAGCAGCGTGCCTGAGATCAGATCCTAAAACACTTCCTTCCATGTTCTTCTACGACCATCATGGATCCGAATTGTATGAGAAGATCACTAAGTTAGAAGAATACTATTCTTCAAAGATCGAGATCCCATTGCTTAGGTCAACTGCTCAAAAATTGAAACAAGAGCTGGAAGAAAGCGATCTTGTGGAGCTTGGAAGTGGGGACTGTTCTAAAATTTCAGTATTTCTCGATGAAGTGCCAAGAGAGATTCGTCAGACTATAGTATACTATCCAGTTGACGTCTGCAAAGATTCTATAGAGAAATCTGCCTGTAACCTTCAGGATAAATATCCCGAAATGGGAATCCATGGTATTACTGCTGACTTCCTTGAGCATATTGAAAAGATTCCGGGAAAAAGAAAAAGGTTCTTCTGTTTCTTCGGAAGCACAAACGGCAATCTTACTGAAGAAAAAGCAATTGAATTCATGGCAGATCTCGGCAAGGTCATGAATGAGAACGATAGGCTTCTCCTTGGAGTGGATATGGTAAAAGATATTGGCATCATCGAGAAAGCCTACAATGATAGCCAGGGGATCACTGCAGAATTCAATAAGAACATATTGAAGGTTGCAAATGATCATCTTGAGACCGATTTTGATCCGGAGGAATTTGAGCATGTTGCATTCTTCAACAGGGAATATTCCCGGATCGAGATGCACCTGAAAGCAAAAACAGATCAGGAAGTAGCAAGCCCCATATTAAATGAGAAAATAATCTTCAAAAAAGGAGAGATGATCCACACAGAAAATTCTCACAAATATACTGTTGATGGTATCAAAAAAATGGCAGAGGCTGCAGGGCTTTCCGTAGAGAATATCTTTAGCGATGATAAAAAATGGTTCTCTCTTGTTGAAATGGTGAAAAGATGACAGATTTTGCAAAAGATTTTCCGATACTTGCACAAAAGGTGTACGGGAAAAGATTGGTTTATCTTGACAATGCAGCAACAACCCAAAAACCAGACTCTGTGATCGATACGATATCTGAGTTCTATAGGACAGATTATAGTAATATCCATAGGGGCGTGCATTACCTGAGCGAGGTCTCAAGTGAAAGGTATGAGGAAGCAAGAAAAAAAGTTAGTGACTTCATAGGTGCTCGCAACCCGAGTGAAGTGACATTTACTTCCGGAACAACCGGTTCCATTAATCAGGTCGCACGCTCGCTTGGATCTTCCTTAAGGGGAAACGAAGTTTTGGTAACCGGTGTGGAACACCACTCAAATATTGTACCATGGCAGCTTGCAGGAGCAAAAGTAAAGGCAATTCCGATGGATGACGATTGCAATTTGCTGATAGACTCAATGGAGATCACGAATAAAACAAAATTGATAGCGATAGCTCATGTTTCAAATGTTCTTGGTTCTGTAAATGAGATCAAAGAGATCACTGAAATTGCCAAAGATCACGACATCCCGGTTCTGGTGGATGCAGCCCAGTCAATACAGCATTTACCTCTTGACGTAAAAGACATCGATTGCGACTTTTTGGCTTTCTCAGGCCATAAGATGTATGCATCAACCGGAGTTGGAGTGCTTTATACAAGCGATCGCTTCAGTGATATTATGCCGGCAATAGGCGGAGGGGGCATGGTTGATAAAGTAAGTCTTGAAAAAACAACTTATCTAGATCCTCCTTTGAGGTTTGAAGCAGGCACACCAGATATTGCAGGAGCAATAAGTATCGGTGCAGCAATTGATCACATGCAAAAAATAGGCATGGATAAAATAAAAAAGCATGAGCATGATGTCCATTCCTACGCAAGAGATAAACTGCTGGAAATGGATATTGTGACAGTTTATGGAAATACTAATGAGATGTGCGGAGCTGTCTCATTCAATCTGGACAATATTCACCATTATGATACAGGATTGATATTAGACAAGATGGGGGTTGCTGTCAGGACCGGACATCATTGTGCCCAGCCACTGATGAGATTCCTCGGAGTAGAAGGCACAGTGAGAGCAAGTTTTGCATTGTATAATACAAAAGAAGATGTTGACATGCTGGTTGAAGGAATAAATAAAGTAGAGATGATGTACAAGTGAACGATGCTATTCAGGATGAAATTATAAAAGAATTTGACGGTCTTGAATGGTTTGACAAATATGGTCTCCTTATTTCTTTTGCTAAAGAACTCGAACCGATGGATGAAGAGTTTAAGACTGAAGACAATTCGATCAGCGGATGCCAATCCAAAGTTTGGATCAGAAGTTATAATAAAGATGGCAAATTGATCTTTGATCTCGATAGTGATGCGATGATAACTAAAGGGATCATTGCTCTTGTAGCTAAGGTAGTAAACAACCGAGCCCCTCAAGAGATATTAAATGCTGACCTATATTTTATTGACAAAATTGGATTGAAGTCAAATCTCTCCCCTGCAAGATCAAATGGACTGGAGTCGATCATCAGTAGGATAAAAGAGGTAGCTGAAAAAGAGGCTTCCCAAATAAATTGATTAAGATGGGATGTGATTGAGATGAACGATAAGCAAAAAGAAGGTATGAGAGTCTTAATGAGAGAGGTCGGTGTTGAGGATAATGAGGAGGCTGTCAAGATTGCAAAGATTGGAGTGGGTATTGGCCTAGTTGGCCTGATCTTTGGGCTGGCGGCTATTGGCATGGTTTTGCAGAGCAATGGACTTGTTGAGGAAGTTGTGGATACTATTGTTTTGATGGGAGATGTTCAGAACAATCATGTGAATCTGACGATGCAGGATAACCAGAGGATTGACAGATTGGAAGAAGAGGTTTTCGAGAAGGAAGAGTCTTTGATTAAAATAACTAATGATACGATTGAATATTATGATTTGGAGTATCTGGTTGTGAGAGAGAATATGAGTGGGAATGTGATGATTTTCGGGGATTTTAATGCCGATGGTTCACATGTAGAATGGGATAGTTCTGTGATGTATTCTGTTTTGGAAGATACTAATGAGAGTATAACGATTCGGATGGAGAAGTGATTGTGGTGATGGTGAAAGGGCATAGAGTGTGAAGCGGAATTTTGGAGAATGATCTTTTCATTGGATCAGTAGTAGAGCCATTAAACACCCCACCAGCATATCTCAGATAATTTTATACCCTCAGGTGTTCTATCTATTAATATGCCATATCCAGTTGCGCATGTTATGTTCTTCGTGTTCTGCATCTGTGCAATAGCAGTCTATACAATCTTTGTGGCGCTCCTTCGCAGAGATATTTCATCCAGAGATATCAGGCATCTCCTGTTGCTGCTGTTTATAGGAGCGTTTTTTGCACTGTACCCGGACATTACGGCTGGTTATAATATCATTGTGAATGGTACTCTGGAACACACCCTGATCGGACCAATCCCAACGCATTCACTGCTGTTCAGTTCCTTTGCACTCCTGTTTGGAGCGATTATTGGATATATGCTATATCGGGAATTTGGCAAGGCTGTATATATGGGGCTTTTTGCCGAGTCTGCGTCCCTTTCGCATCTATTGCTGGATGATCTTGCCAGAGGCGGCATACATTATTTTTATCCAATATCCAGTAGAGCGATCAGTGTGTTCTCGTATATGGATGTAGGATTGGCATGTGGTAATCTCATAAATTATATGCTCGCATCCTATGCAGCGGTTTTCTATCTCATTGCTGTGATGATGATGGCATTGTTTGCGTTGAATCACCTTGGTTTTGAGTTCAGATATAGGTCCGAAAAGTGAGATCCTGTCTAGATATAGAAACATCCCTGTTGTCTTAAACCTCATTCATTTCCTGTTTCTTTTTGCTTTCCGGTCATAAATGATGGCACAATATCATGCAGGTCCTCAGGTGAATACCTGATCGCAAGCACACGCACAATTCCAAGTACCAGTATCAGTGCTGCAAGAGCAAGGATGAATCCGGACTCGAACTCCTTTGCGTACATGCCCACAGCGATCTCGCGCATCACGATCAGGATGGTGGCGTCAGTAACGTATGTCAGTTTGATGCGCTCATGCTCGTGGTAATCTACAAAAGTGTTGAACAGGTCGATCAGTATGAAGATCGTGAGGACACTGGAGACCATGTGATTAAAACCAACATCCAGAGATGAGAATATAGTGAACCTCAGGTCCAGCACTGTTTTAGCCATTCCAACGACCAGTGTCAGGAGAAGGATGTACAGGACAAGGGTCGTTATTGAATCGATTATTTTTCTAAATACTTTTGTATTGTCTATCATAATGTTGCCTGAAGGAGGAGCCATTTTCACGACCCTCAGGCGAGGAATAGACATTGGGATATATAGAGCTTGTCTGGATAGAATATAGATAGGACTGTAGAATAAATAGAGTATATAGATAAAGAAGGGGAGAGGAGAGAATAACTGGAGGGTTGAATTATGGAAAAGCCTGGTTTAAAGAACTTCAGACCTCACAGAATTCCTCAGGATATTCCACAACACCTCTGACATTATCCAGTGCGCCATCAACAAGCTCTATTGCCATGAATGCCTCATCCGGCACATCTTCAAAAGGAGCTCTGATATCCCACTGAGATGCAGGCCTGAAACCAAAGCGTGGATAGTACTCGGGATGTCCCAGAACAATGACCGAACTGTATCCGAGGTTCTCAGCCACAGTAAGTCCTTCCTTTACAAGGGTACTGCCAATACCCTGCTTCTGGAATTCCGGGAGAACGGACATTGGTGCCAGTGAAAGGGAATCATATTCCTTGCCATCGTCAACAACTTTGATCGGGAAGAACAGGATATGCCCTACAACCTTGCCATCTACCTCGGCAACCAGTGAAAGCTCAGGAACAAAATCGGAGTGCATCCTTAAGTTTACAACAAGCTGGCCCTCGTACTCCTGGCCAAAAGCATGATCGTTCACCTCTGTGATCGCGATATAATCGGTATCTTCTTCTTTTCTGATCTGCATATGATCCCCACAAAAAAGATAGATTGCCTGAAATAAATAGTTTACTCGCAGTTGGGATCAATCATTAATATATGCCACATTAGCCCTGTTCCTTGTCAGGTCCGTGATCTGTGAGATGAAAACGTCCTCGGTGCCTTTTCTCACTTCAACAGATAGTTCCACAATATCGGTGTAGTTCTCATTTAGCAGGTTACCATATTCTTCGATCAGTTTCTTCACAGGCTGGATGTCGGAATAGGTGACCTTCAGTTTCAGGGTCGTCATCTCATGCACTTCAATGATACCGGCTTCCTCGATAGCTGCTACCGCTGCCTCCCTGTAGGCTCTGGAAAGACCTCCGAATCCCAGTTTTATGCCACCGAAATAACGGGTCACCACCACTGCCACATTGCTCAGCTCTTTAAGCTCCAGCACCTTGAAGACCGGCTTCCCGGAACTGCCTGCGGGCTCACCATCATCATCATACTTTGCCACAAGGGTGCTGCCGTTCTTGATCAGATAAGCAGAGACGTTATGGTTAGCATCACCATATCGCTCCTTAACGGCAAGCAAAAAGGTCTTTGCAGCGGCTTCATCCCTTATAGGAGCAGCATGGCCTATGAAGACCGAGTTCTTGAACTCCTTTTGGGCAACACCATCAGACCTGACCGTTCGATACAAAGGATCACCAGCACAACGAGTGAATATTAATAGCGGTAAACATCTATCATAAAAACTGTAGAAGAACTTCGATGCAATACCGTGCAACCTCAAGAGATAGCTGATGATACATAAAATAGAGGGATGAGATGTTATACCGCAAATTTGGAAGAACAGGAGAGAACGTTTCAATACTTGGCTTTGGGTGTATGAGGTTTCCTGTCATCGATGGAAAAGACGACCAGATCGATGAAGAGCAGGCAACCAGGATGATAGAATACGCCATCGACCAGGGTGTGAACTATTTTGACACAGCTTATCCCTACCATGAAGGAAAAAGTGAGCCCTTCGTGGGAAAAGTGCTGAACAACGGTTATCGTGAAAAGGTCTACCTCGCAACAAAACTGCCACTATGGCTGGTGGAAAAAAGAGAGGGCATGGACCGCTTCCTTGACGAGCAACTCCGCAGGCTTCAGACAGACTACATCGATTTCTACCTCATGCACGGATTTACCAGAGGCCACTGGGAAAAGATGAAAGAGCTGGGAATGTTCGACTTTATTGAAAATGCAATATCAGCCGGGAAGATAAAGTATATAGGATTCTCCTTCCATGACAATATCGAAGTGTTCAAGGAGATCGTGGATGGCTATGACTGGGACTTTTGCATGATACAGTACAACTTCATGGATGAGAACTACCAGGCAGGAAAGGAAGGTCTGCTGTACGCTGCCGATAAAGGCCTTGGTGTTGCCATCATGGAACCACTGCGTGGCGGAAGTCTTGTCCGGATCCCCGATGGCGTGCAGCAGATATGGGACAGTGCAGATGTTAAACGCACACCTGCAAACTGGTGTCTGCAGTATCTCTGGGACCAGCCACAGATAAGCATCGTACTGAGCGGAATGAGCAATTTTGAGCAGGTGGAACAGAATATCGCCTATGCAGAAGAAGGAGTTGCAGGATCGCTTTCTGAGAAAGAGCATGAGCTCATCGGGAATGTTCGGGATGTATATCTTGAAAAGATCGAAGTTGATTGTACCGACTGCAAATACTGCCTGCCATGTCCTTCCGGAGTGAACATACCTGCTGCATTTACCTACCTGAACAGTGCTTCCATGTACGGAAATCTTGAAAAAGCACGTCTTCACTACGATCTGTTCGTACCACCTGAGGAAAGAGCATCCAGATGTGTTGAATGCGGACTCTGTGAACAGAAATGTCCACAACATATTTCGATACAAAAGATGTTAAAACACGTTTCAAAAATACTTGAGAACTGAAGAAATAAATACATACTCAAAAAAATTCATATAGAATTAAGTACTCATAATTATAAGTATAATTTATTTTTTTGTAGGCAGCCCAAAATGACAGGTCATATAGAGAGCGTCACCATGCATGATGCATTGAATGTGGAAGAAAATAGATGCGACTTCCTCATCGAAAACATCAGCGATATATCCTATATCTTAGATTCGGAAGGTGTTATAGATTACATCAGTCCCCAGATAAGGAAATATGGGCTGGACTCTGAAAAGATGTATGACACTCATTTTTTGAACTATATCAATTCATCAGACCGTGAAAATCTGGCATCCGGATTCCAGAAGATGATGACGGAAAACACATCTTTTGACACATTGCTCAGGGTTTTTGACCAGTATGGGAAAGAACACTGGCTTGAGAACCATGCCGAATTCCAGAGCGGTAGAAATGGGAGCCCTTCCAGGATCATCGGCATCATGAAAGATGTCACTGAACACATCGCAATGGAAAAAGAGCTGCAGAGATATCGTGATGAATTTGATGAAAACCTGGTACTTCGAAATGCGGAACTTACAAGGTCCAGGGAACCCCTTGAGCAGGAGATAGAGGACCTGAAAAGAACAGAAGAAAGGATCGTCAGCCTGAGCCAGTTCCAGCAAACCGTCATTGAGAACGCGGACATATGGCTTGATGTGCTTAACAGGGACGTAGAGGTCGTTATATGGAACAATGCTGCAGAAACGATCAGTGGTTACACAAGGGATGAGGTTGTCGGCAGCACGATGATCTGGGACCAGTTATACCCGGATAAAGAATATCGCGATGAGGTCTTTTCAACAATTTCCAGGATCATAGAAAAAGGATCGGAGATATCCGACCTGGAGACCACCATTACAAGAAAGGATGGGGAAAAACGTGTCGTTTCATGGAACTACAAGAAACTCCTGAACTCAAAAGGCGAGAACATCGGAACTATCGGCATCGGTAATGATATTACCAGAAGAAAAGAAGCAGAAGAGATGCAAATAAAGCATGTCCATTTCCTGCAGGAACTCATTGATGCCATACCTGCACCTATATGTTACAAAGATAAAGATGGGGGTTATCTTGGATGCAACAAAGCATTTGAGAACTTTTCCGGTATCAAAAAAGAAGATATAACTGGAAAAATAACCTCAGAACTACAGGTTGAAGACCCGACCGGTGAATCATATTACACGGACAGGGAACTCATCGAGACAGGCGGATCAAAGACCTATGAAAAGGAAGTCATCTACGCCAGTGATCAGAAAAAGCACAACATTATGGTCAATAAATCTGTTTTTACTGACATAAAAGGGAATATCCTTGGAGTTATAAGTGTAATTCTTGACATCACTGATCGCGTCAGATCTGAAATGATCCTGAAAGAATATGCTGAACAACTTGAGCATTCCAATGAACTTAAAGAAATATTCACGGATATCATGCGTCATGATCTCCTGAACCATGCAAATGTGGTCAACGGATTTGCATATATGCTTCTTGAGATGGAAAAGGATGAAAAGAAGATAAAGAAGCTGGAGAACATCGAGTTCAGTAACCGTAAGCTTATGGAACTCATAGAATCCGCAGCATCTTTTGCTAAGTTCGAAACCATCGATGACATCAAGTTCGAGTCAATAGAACTTGCAGGAATGTTAAAAGATGTCGTGAAACATTTCCAGTATCAGGCCAACCAGAGAAACGTTTATATCGAACTTCCGATACACGGAGAATACAATGCATTGGCTAATCCTATGATAGAGGAAGTGTTTGCAAACCTGATATCGAATGCCATAAAGTATGGTCCCGATAACTCAAAGGTTATTGTTAATATCCTGGATAAGGACAGGGATTGGATGGTCACAGTTACCGATTATGGAGATGGGATACCGGATGATGAAAAGTCACTGGTGTTCGACCGTTTCAAACGTGTGGACAAAAAGGGAGTGAAAGGTACCGGACTCGGACTTGCTATTGTTAAAAGGATCGTTGACCTCCATGGAGGAGATCTCAGTGTGGAGGACAATCCAGGAAACAGAGGAACTGTGTTCGGGGTAACGTTCAGAAAAGTATGAAATATCTCCAATTATCCTATGGATCAAAAGTAGCTGTCAGATCATAGATCGATCATTTATCAAATTTTGTAGACTCATTTTCAACTTTATAGATCATATTGTATCATTAAGATAAACAATTTACAAGTATTGTTGAACCGGTAAGTATTACTTTTTTGGATTTGACAAATATAGTTATATATGGATTCAGGGCATACATAATACCTGTTTTGTTTTTTTACTGCTCAAGGGGACAAACTACAATGACAGCTACTGCAGACTATGTTTCCATAGACGATCTGGTGAATAAAGGGGAAGAAAAATACCGATACCTGATCGAGAACACCAATGATATAATCTACAGCATAAATGAAGAAGGTGTTGTACTTTACATAAGTCCTCAAATTAAACGCTATGGGATCGATCCTGAAGAGATGGTGAACAACTATTTTGAGAATTACATTCATCCGGAAGATCGTGAAAAGGAAGTAGCTGATTTCAAAAAAGGAATGAGGGAAAAGAAAGCATTTTCCACTACATTCCGATTGCTCGACAGTGAAGGAAATGTGCACTGGGTCGAGAACTACCCACACTTCCAGAGCGATAAAGAGGGTAATTCCCCGGGAATAATTGGCGTGATCCGGGATGTCACCAGATACAAGATCGCGGAAGATGAGCTAAAAAAGTACCGTAACCGTCTCGAAGAGCTCGTCGAACTTCGAACTTCTGAACTGGAAAAAGCCAATGAACAGCTCAAAAAAGATATACTAGAAAGAAAACGTGCTGAAGAGACGTTAAAACAGAAAGAGAAACATATAAGTCGTCTTTTTGATGTTGCTCCGATCGGAATGGGAGTTACGTGTGACAGAAAAATATTGGATTCTAATGAAGAAGCTTCTCACATACTTGGATATTTAAAAGAGGAGATCATCGGAAAAGACACCCGTATGTTCTATCCATCTGATGAATGTTACAGGATCGTCGGGGAAGAAATGGAGGCCGTTATCAGGGAAAAACGCACAAGAACAACAGAAACCCGATTCAGGCACAAAGACGGAAGAATTATTAATATTTCCATGAAACTTGCACTTCTGGATAAGGAAGATCCATCCAGAGGGATCATTTATACATTGCAGGACATCACCGAGAAAAATAATTATGAGAAGGAGATCAAGGAAAAGGAAGCAAAGATCAGAAGTGTATTCCTTGCAACACCGATAGGAATTGGGGTGGTCTGGGACAGGGCATTCAGAGATGTTAATGACAATATGTGCGAACTGGTCGGATATTCAAGAGAGGAAATTGTGGGAGTTAATTCAAGATTCCTTTATCCTGATGAAGAAGAGTACTACAGAGTCGGCAATATATTGAAAGGACTGGTCGAGAACAAAGAACCGATCCAGGCACAGGGAAAATGGATACGCAAGGACGGAAAGAAAATTGACGTTGCCTTTACTTTTGCCCTTATAGATCCAAAGAACCCACCATCAGGAATTACTTTTACAGTAGAGGATATCACTGAAAAGTTACTGGCTGATGAAAAGATATGCAACCTGACGCAATTCCAGCAAACCGTTATTGAAAATGCAGATATATGGCTTGACGTTCTCAACAAAGATGCAGAGGTTGTCATATGGAACAATGCTGCAGAAAAAATAAGTGGATACGCCAGAGAAGAGATTATTGGCAGTACTAAGATCTGGGATCTACTGTATCCGGATGAAAAATATCGTAATGAAGTATTTGCAGAAGCTAAAGCTATTTTAGAACAAGGTAAGCGAGTAGCCGGACTTGAGACCACTATCACAAGAAAAGATGGTGAAGAACGTATAATATCATGGAACTCGAGAAACCTTGTTAATGAAAATAGAGAAGTTATTGGGGCTATAGCTATTGGGAATGATATTACACAAAGGAAAGAGGCCGAAAAGGTCCAGAGAACATATTTCCATTTCCTGCAGGAACTTCTAGATGCTATCCCCTTACCTGTGTTCTACAAGAATAAAGATGGCATGTATCTTGGATGCAACAAAGCATTTGAGGATTTTATAGGAATAAAAAGAGAAGAACTCGTCGGAAGAACTGTTTTTGAACTGGCTCCCGAGGATCTTGCACAACAATACTATGAGAAGGACAATGAACTTTTCGAAAACGGTGAAATACAGGTATATGAATCATGGACCGAATCAATAACAGATGGTTCAAGACGTAGAGTGATGTTCAACAAATCGCTATTCACAGATCTGAACGGGGAGAAAGCCGGACTTGTCGGAGCAATTTTTGATGTGACCGAGATCAAGGAAACTGAGGAAATGCTCAGGAAATATGCAAAGCAACTTGAGAACTCAAATGAATTTAAAGGTATTTTTACGGATATCCTGAGCCATGATCTTCTGAACCATGCAACTGTCATAGACGGATATACTCATCTTTTGCTTATCGGGGAAGATGATGAAAATAAGTTACAGAAACTGGACAGAATTGATAACACAAATCAAAAGCTCATCGAAGTTATCGAATGTGTGGCAGCTTTTGCCAAATTGGAATCGACGGATGAGATCGATTTCGAACCAGTGGACATTACAAAGATCCTGAATGATTGCCGATCTCATTTTGAATACCAAGCAGCCCAGAAAGAGATGGAGATCGTGCTTGAAACAAAAGGCAGGTATGATGCACTTGTAAACCCGATGATAGAGGAAGTTTTTGCAAATCTGATATCAAATGCTGTAAAATACGGTCCTGAAAACGAAAATATCAAAATTGACGTGAAAGATCAAGATGAATACTGGAAGGTCACAGTAACTGATTCAGGAAAAGGTATTGCAGACGAGGACAAAAGCATGATATTCGATCGTTTCAAACGAGCGGTGGGGGATTGCAAAATAAAAGGAAGTGGGCTTGGGCTTGCAATTGTGAGGAGAATAGTAGACATTCATGGCGGGGAAGTCGGAGTTGAAGATAATCCGGATGGGGCTGGCAGCGTATTCTGGGTAACGTTGAAGAAAGCGTAAATCATTATTAACACAGAATATCAGATATTGAGAATGGGGGTCATTGAAGTGGAAGAATTCACAAAGGAAGAACTTGCAAAGTACAACGGTAAGGATGGAGCAAAGTGCTACATAGCATATCAGGGAGAAGTCTACGACGTAACTGACAGTATGCTGTGGGATGATGGGGATCACCAGGGAATGCATGAAGGTGGCATTGACCTTACTGAGGAAATGGACGATTCACCCCATGATGACGACGTTATGGAAGATTTCACTGTTGTCGGGAAATTGATCGATTAAAGATCTTTTTTGAGGGATACGTGATCCCTTTTAAGGGCATGACTGAAAATGCCCATAAATATTTATTTTACATTTTTGTATATTTGTCACCCAATAGTCCATACGATTAAGCAGAATGAACCTAAAACGGCAATTTTTGCCCATTTAATGAAAAAGTATATAAGCAGATTCCCCGACTTGAACTCATGAATAAGTATGTCGTGAAATGTCCAGAGTGTGGACAAGTCAGGGATCCGTATGCATTACATTGCCCCAATGACGATGCATTGCTGCGTACAGAGTATTCTAAGAAACAGATAGAACCGACAGACATGCCGGGGATCTGGAGATATTACGACTGGCTGCCGGTAAACGGCATTATAGAGGAAGGTTCCGGCAGACCTGTGACATACAAAAGTGAGGGGTTTGCAAAAGAGCTTGGAGTAAAGGACCTGAACATCACTTTCAACGGCTACTGGCCCGAAAAAGAGGCTTTCATAAGAACATGCAGCTTCAAGGACCTTGAGTCATTCCCCACAATGCAGAGATTAATAGAGAATAATGAAGACCGGATAATGGTGGTTGCATCTGCCGGCAACACTGCCAGGGCCTTTGCACATGTGGCATCCATAACAGGACAGAAGTTGCTGCTGATAGTACCAAAGAACAGCACACACCGGGTCTGGACAACGAACGATGACACTTCCTCTATCTGCACGGTGACCGTGGACGGGGACTACTATCAGGCTATTGTAATGGCAGAAAAGATAGCATCAAGAGATGAATTTGTAAGCGAGGGCGGTGCCCGCAACATTGCCAGAAGGGATGGAATGGGAACCGTGATGCTGGATGCAGTACTTACGACCGGAAGCCTGCCACAACACTATTTCCAGGCAGTGGGCAGCGGAACCGGAGGGATCTCGGCCTGGGAAGCATCGATGAGGCTCATTGAGGACGGACGTTTCGGGGACAACATGCCGCGATTACATCTTGCACAGAACCTGCCATGTGCACCACTCTACTCATTATGGACAGGCATTGAACTTACAGGACGCTGTCCTGAAGAAATGCATGATGATGTGCTCTACAACAGGAAACCGCCATATTCAGCCAGCGGCGGGGTAAAGGATGCACTGGATGACACGAACGGGATGATCTACGGGATCACTAACAAGGAAGCTGAGGCCGCACAGAAGCTCTTCGAACAGAGCGAAGGTATCGATATACTACCAGCACCAGCTGTTGCCTGTGCTGCACTGATCAGGGCAGTGGATGCAGGCGAGGTCAAACCTGATGAGCAGATCGTACTGAACATAACCGGAGGGGGGCTAAAACGATTACAAGAAGCATTGTCTACAAAGCAACTGGGCGTCGATCTTACCGTATCCCAAACAGATCCGGATGCAGAGAAAAAGATACTGGAAAAGGTTTCCGAACTTTTCAGTAAAGGAGGTTACTGAAATGAGCAATTCTATCAAGCTGACGATCATCGGAGGCGTTAACAAGGATGGTACAAAGGAACCGGTGGACAGGGTCGAAGTGAATCCCGGAGACATACTTGGAATAGTCGGTCCCACAGGCTCCGGAAAAAGTACACTTATTGATGATATCGAGCAACTGGCACAGGGAGACACACCAACCGAACGCAGGATACTTATCAATGACGAAGAACCGGATGCAAAAATGAGGGTTGACCCACGCCTGAAACTTATAGCACAGCTTTCACAGAACATGCATTTCCTTGCTGATATGAGCGTTTCTGAATTTCTGCAAATGCATGCCAGAAGCCGGGGAAAAGATCCCGAGCTTATGCACAAGGTCATCGAACTGGCAAACATCCTTACAGGAGAACCCATCCATGAGGACGACCACCTTACCGTCCTGAGTGGTGGCCAGTCACGTTCCCTGATGACTGCAGATATAGCAGTGATCAGCGATTCACCCATCGTGCTTATCGATGAGATCGAGAACGCAGGAATTAAAAAACAGGATGCATTGGCCCTTCTTGCAGGAGAAGGGAAGATCGTAGTTGTAGTTACACACGACCCTGTACTGGCACTTATGGCATCCCGCAGGATAGTCATAAAGAACGGAGGAATGTCCGATATAATCACGACAAGCACTGAAGAGAAGAATGTCGGGAATCGTGTCTCAGAAGTTGATAACTGGATGATGGACCTTCGCGAGATCATTCGACGAGGGGAGATCGTGGAAGGTGTTGTATGAAACTCGTAGTTGTTGCAGGAACCCCTGGTTCCGGAAAAACGTCCGTATTATTGCATACCATAAAGGCCTTGAAAAGGCGTGGCAATAAGCCTGCAGTTGTCAAGGTCGACTGTCTCTGGACAGATGATGACAAGAGGTTTGGAAGGCTTGATGTGCCAATTCGGGTAGGTCTTGCAAGGGATATGTGCCCTGACCATTTTACCATCTATAATACAGAACCCATGCTGCAATGGGCAGAAGAAGAAGGTGCCAACGTCCTGCTCAATGAGACCGCCGGACTGTGCTTAAGATGTGCACCATATCCGGATTCATGTTTAGCGGTCTGTGTCATCGACGTGACCACCGGTCCGAACACACCTTTGAAGGTAGGACCGTTACTGACCACTGCAGATATCGTGGTCATGACAAAAGGCGACATCGTCTCACAGGCAGAACGTGAGGTTTTCAGGGAAAGAGTACTGGAAGTTAACCCCGATTCTCTTGTGGTAGAAGCTAACGGTCTTAGCGGAAAAGGTGCCATCGAACTTGCAGAGCTCATCGAGGATGGAGTTGAAGCAGGAGAAGATATGGTACTCAGGTATAACCCACCACTCGCCATCTGTACCCTTTGTAGCGGTGAAAAACGCGTTGAACGCAAATACCACATGGGAGTTCTTCGCCACCTTGACGGATTCATGGAATATAAGGGGGAGTAATCAATGGAAGGGATACTTGAGCTGCTTCCCGGATATAATTGCGGCAAATGCGGATACAATCAATGCCGTGATCTTGCAGAGAATATGAGAAAGGCCGAGGACATAGGCCTCTGCCCTTTCATGGGAAAGCAACAGTTCTCTGAGAACAGGAAGAAGCTAAAGGAACTGTTGAAGGACAGGTCTGACGGTACGAATATTATTGGTGTGATCGATGGTCTCGAAGCAGACTTCACCCTTGCACCACTGACCGGCGAACCATCATGCAGGGAGGACATTCATCCTATAGACGGCACCGAGCTCAAAGCAGGTGATCTCGTAAGGTACCGGCCACTTGGTTGCCCTATAACTCATTTCGCAAAGGTCATTAAAACATCCCGCGGAATGAACACCATCCATATGGTGGGACCTCTGCAGCGTCTTGGAAATGAGGATGTTGAATTTCTCGATGCAGGGATATGCCTGATATTCGCTTTTGACGGAAAGGTCGAAAAGGGACGCATCCCGAGAGTAGGTGAGACCGTGAAGTTCATCCCCACGCATTGCATGATGCAGAAAGTGCATTCAGGCATCATCGTGGGCGTGGAGGAAAGGAACGTCAGGATCGAAGCGATCGACCTGAAAGTATGGTGAGAAAATGGATCCAAGCATATCGGTATTCAATGGTATGAGGATGACAGGAATCGACCTTGTTGTCAGTGTACCCTGTATCAACCTGAAGGATATACTTCCGATGATCGACAGTGATCCTTCCATGATCCACGTGCCTGTGACCCGTGAAGAAGAAGGAGTGGGCATCTGTGCCGGCGCTTACATGGGAGGAAAGATCCCTGCAATGCTCATGCAGAATTCCGGGCTCGGAAACTCCATCAACGCACTTGCATCCCTGAACAAACTATTCCACATCCCCCTGCTGTTGATCATGAGCCACAGGGGCGTAGAAGGTGAAACTATCTGTGCTCAGGTACCCATGGGTCAGCTTACAACCTCTTTGCTTGATGCACTTGATATACCATATGTCGTGCCTACCATAGACAATGTGGAAGAAACAATACTTCATGCATGGGCGATCGCATCTGAAAAGGGACGACCTGTTGCAGTCCTTCTCGAGATCGGTTTCTGGGAGGCAGAATGAAACGCATAGACGTGATCTCCATGATCGCCAGAAAGGCAGAAGAGAAAAATTCCCTCATCGTGTGCAATATTGGATTACCTTCAAGGGAACTGCACCACGTGAAGGACAGAACCGGGAACTTCTACATGCTTGGTTCCATGGGACTTGCATCTTCCATTGGTCTCGGGCTTTCTCTCTCAGTTCCAAAAAGACATATTATTGCAATTGACGGCGATGGTTCTGTTCTCATGAACATGGGCAGTCTGGCAACCATTGCACACCAAAGACCTGAGAACTACCTGCTTGTTGTGATAGACAACGGCACATACGGTTCGACCGGAGACCAGCCTACAGCTACATCCCTTGGAACTGACCTTGGTGCTGTTGCAAGGGGAGCAGGGGTACAGGAAGTTCATACTGCAGACAATGAAAATGAGATTGAACATATACTCAAAAAAATTGACAGGGGAGTGATAGTTGTACGTGTGGATGCCGGAAATGCATCTGTACCCGTGATCGGCCTGTCCCCTGAAGAGATAATCGAGCGTTTCATGGCTGAATGTGCTCGACCATCTGAGTAAGTCTGAAAGAGCCTTCAAGGATCTTTTCTTTTAATTTTTCTGACATCTGCAAAGCCCTTTTCTTGTCAGACTGGCGTAGGACGATAGGAACGTTCGCCGAATGGTCACCGAGCTCGAAATTGATGGAGCCCATCTTACCGGTGAATACATCTCCCACACACAACGTTGTGCATAGCCCACAGTTAAAGCATGCATACCTGTCAAGTCTCACTTTGTCTTCATCAAAGCTTATAGCAGCCATGGGACATTGTTCCTTAGGCTCACATACAGCACAAGTGATGCATTCCTTCGGATCGAACTTTACTTCCAGATCCACATCTTCCCACACGTCACCATAAGTGGAATAACCCACACATGCCCTTTTGTCCACGGCCATTACTGACATCTTGAGCTGCCTGTCACGCTCTGCTATTGCATCCACTACTGAAGGATCGGTCACAGCTATGGGGACTGCCCATGAAACTATACATTCCGGACCTGCTGATGTGAAAAAACCACCCATGTATTCAGGGTCCATGTCATGCATATCCGCAAAGGCCGTCAGGTTTGGTTTCTCTTTCGCACTACGGGTCCCAGGTCCCAGTATGAACCCTTCTGAACCGTTCATGAGGATGCGTGTTCCCACACCGATGGATCGCAGCAACGGATCGTTCTTTACAGGATTTATCTGGCCACATCCGGAGATCGTGGCCTCTGTAAGCCTTGGTCCGAAGTCCATTGCATGGAATATGGAAGATACCGGGTCATCTGAGGTGTTAACAAAAGCAGAATAGTTCTTGAAAGCGTGGCGGGTACCATACATCATTGCATATGGCATATCAGCAAGTGTCACTTTTGTTGTGAAGGTCACATCGCTATCTGTAACGACCTTTACGTCCACAGGGTTTCCTGCTGCAAGGTCACGGAAGAGATGTCCGGCACCATAATGATGGTCATCAAGACTGTGATCGGTGCCAAAAAGCATCAGATCAAGGATACCAAGCCTTTCGTTGGGACATGGACCTACATGGGCAGGAACCCCGTTCATATAGACTTCCTTCGCACGCAGGAAACTGCAGGGTGCGTCCACAGGGAAAGAGAGGATCGCATATGTCCCGCTCATGATAGCACGTGTAGCTGCTGTCACAACATCCACTTTTTCGATATTTTCCCCGCGGCCTGCAAGTTCACAGACCTCCTGTGCAGTAAGCACAATAGCTTCACCTATCCCGATGCTTTCGTTTATACTTTCAATGCTACGTTCCATATTAACCCCTCCATGTTCCTTATTCTATATCCCCGCCTGCAAATAACGGATCTACTTTTGAGATCATTTCCGGCGTACCCATCAGTACGACCACGTCACCCGAGATCAGGGAGATATTAGCATCCGGACTTGCAAGAATTTCCGAGTTCCTGCGGATCGCAAGTATTGTGACGCCATATTTTTTCCTCAGACCAAGTTGGGTAAGTGTTTTGCCGACCACATATGAAGATGACCTCACCCTTACATTCGTAATGTTCATTTCCGGAATATCAACTTCCATGTCATAGATGTTCATTGTACCTGACAACGTCCTGAACATCTCATAACCGTCCGAGCGTATCTCTGAAACTAATTTGTCGATCTCATCCTTTGGAATAAGATATCTCTTCATCAGTCTTACGAATATCTCGATGGATGTCTCAAACTCCTCAGGAATGACCTCATTTGCACCCAGTGAATACAAAGGTTCCATTTCCTGCAGATACTGTGTACGCGTAATAATGTGCAGATTGGGATTTAATTTCCGGGAAAGTGCAACCGTTCTTCTGGTTCCCGCCGGATCGGATATACATACCACAAGTACCCTTGCATTCTTGATATCCGCATGCTCCAGTACACCTTTCTGAGAAGAATCCCCATAATAGACCAATTCACCCTTTAGCTGTTCCTTTCTCACCGTTTCCGGATTTGTATCGAGAATGATATAAGGAATTCCTGCCACTGTTGCTGCCTTTGCAACGGTTCTACCATTGAACCCGAATCCTGCAATGATCAGATGGTCTTCAAGATGGGTCTTTTTATCCAGAACATCCATCATCGCCCCGGGGTGAAAGCCACATTTGAGCTTTGATGGCAGAGGAAGGTTCACTAC
The DNA here is from genome assembly GCF_900111645.1 of Methanococcoides vulcani. Classification (GTDB taxonomy): domain Archaea; phylum Halobacteriota; class Methanosarcinia; order Methanosarcinales; family Methanosarcinaceae; genus Methanococcoides; species Methanococcoides vulcani. Next base: position 92,757 of record NZ_FOHQ01000001.1, on the reverse strand, counting down.
CCGGTCTGCGACCCTGGGTGAAAGTGACATGACAGATGAAGTTACTGCCATTGTAAGGATGGAGACCACAAGGAACAGCTGGTACACGTCCTGATCAAGGATACCAAATTCCAGACCGAACCTGGACAGAACAAATGAGAACTCACCAACCTGTGCAAGTGCAAGTCCGCCCAGAACCGCAGTACGCATAGGGAAGCCAAGTAAGTATGAGGCAAGGCCTGCTATAACTGATTTTAACAACAGTACCCCGGCAGCCACAAGTATGAACAACACCGGATTCTCAAAGAAGTGACCAATGTCTAGAAGCATCCCGATGGAGATAAAGAAGAAGCTCATGAAGATATCACGGAAGGGAATGAGATTACTGAGTGCCTGATGGCTGTACTCTGACTCAGAAATGATCAATCCTGCAAGGAAAGCACCCAATGCCAGGGACAGGCCCATGCTGGATGTCAGCCATGCGACCGAAAGGCATACAACAATGATGCTCAGAAAGAAAAGCTCCGAATCACGGGTCTTTGTTATCTGATAGAGAACAGTTGGAACGACCCATTTCGCACTGGCCATGACCAGAACGATCAGGCCTATACCTTTTGCAATTATGGGAAGCAGCGCTGCGTCCCCTGTAGAACCCACACCTGCTAAGAACGGTGTCACCAGTATCATGGGAACCACAATGACATCCTGGTAAAGCAGAATTGCAAGAGAAAGACGTCCATGCGGGGCATGCAACTCACCCCTCTTCTGCAAAAGCTTGAGCACGATAGCCGTACTACTAAGAGAGAACAAAAAACCAATAAAAACGGATTCCGCAAAACCGGACCCGATCCAGGAAGATATGAAATAGACAACTGCTATTGTAAGCAGCACCTGTATAGAACCGCCAATAAGAACAGCCCGTTTCATGCTCCAGAGATCCTTTAACGATAGCTCGACACCGATCGTAAAAAGCAACAGTACGATACCTATCTCGGCAAGTACTTCTACTTCTTCAATGGCATCTATGAGACCATAACCATGGGGTCCTAATAACATACCCGTGAAAAGAAATCCGACGATTATGGGTATATGAAGACGGTGACAGAAATAAAGGATGGCGATGGACAAACCGAAAATTATGGTAAGATTATTTATTATGAAAGATTCCATCCAGCCTTCCCCCGAATAAATACCAGAGATGTTCTAATGTTAACCTCTGTTTCAGGTAATATATAAGATAATAAGATAGTGAAACAGATAAAAAGATAGGTCATATTAGGGACCATCCGGATCTAAAAGTATCAGGAGCTCTCTACACCAAGAAGGCTTGCAAGTTCCAGACCTTCACTTCCAAACTCTGAAAGCTGGTCGAAAAGTTCAGTCTTGCCCACATATTTCTCAGTACGGGTTCCGTCATTCTGCTCGATCTTTATTGTGATCTCACCTTCAACATAACCTCGGCCAATGCATTCGTTGATGATGTCCGTGAACTGCTCAGCTATGAGCTTCAGGCAATCGAATGTCTGGTTGTTACGAATCGCATCTTCACCATCAAGCATAAGCCTGACAAGGGTCTTCTTCTTAACATGGGACCTGATATAGTCTTTAAGGGCATCCAGCATTGATTTTACATTCTCTTCTTTGACAGAGTTCATGAGTGCGGGGTCTGCTGTGACCTCATTGCCATCATAATATATTTCCAGAGCATCTCCACTCATGTCAACCTTGAAGCGCTTGGTAGATTTCTTGTTAACGAATGTAGCACTAATATGATTATCATCAAAATCCAGAGATGACAGAAGGAAATCGGAAACTTCTTCCAGTTTCACTTTATCTTCCTTGTATATGATACCGGATCTTGTCCACGTCGGTAAAAAGAGAGTGCCATACAGCCCCCTCATGGTGATCGTATTATCGGTGAAGGCCAGTTCGGACTCATATTCCATTCCAACAACAGTTGACGTCAGCTTACCTCGCAGAACATTTCTGTCCATTGAAGCAAAATATTTTTCTGTTGTGCCATAAACGCCACCTTCAAAGAAGGGATCGAGTATGGAAAGGATCTGTCTTTCCACATCATCCAGTCCGTCATCTATATCCTTGTTAATGATCTCGATCTCGGAAAGCATGGAACCTGAACTCTTGTTGAAAGAAGTTTCACATGCATCAAGAATAGAGTTCCTGTAATCAAGGAGATCTTTTTCTTCAACTTCTCCGGTGATGCTGTCAATGAAATCCAGGATCTTACTATTGATGGACTCCAGTTCTTCAGACCCGTTTTCCAGAGATGTTCGCCTGCTGATCAGATCATCATTCTTCTCAATGGAAGCATTCTCAATAGGAAGAACTTTCCTGGACGTGTCAACAAAATCCTGAAGATCCTGTATAACATCTCTCTGGATGGATAATTCATTAGAATCTTGAAATGTATATTTCATGCGGTTCCCCAATTCGACTAATTCTTATTGAGTTAATTCTTATAGTGCAAACGTTAAATAGATTACGTAGGCAGCAGGGATTCTGCTGCCCTATCATATTATCCAAGAACTGCCCTTACATGGTCAAGTATCTCATTGATGTACTTGCCGGCACCGTTCTTCAGGTCCATTGGGTGAAGACTTCCGTCTGCAAATACTGTCTCAAGTTCTGCATAGCTCTTGCACACAAGGTCGCCGCCAAACTTTTCCGGCCTTTCGAAGACGATCTCATCGTAGCGAGGCATTATGTGATACTTGAATAGCTCAAGCATCGGATTATCTTCAACAACACCTGCCGGACAGAAGGCTTTCTTAAGTTTCTTCTTTATGGATGCTTCATCATCGTCCACTGAAATGTAGTTCTCGTTGGATGATGACATCTTGGTACCGTCCAGTCCGAGAAGTATCGGGGTGTGGATACAGAGCGGAGCCTTGAAACCAAGTCCTGGAAGACCTTCCCTTGCAAGCATGTGGATCTTTCTCTGGTCAATGCCACCTACTGCGACATCAACTCCGAGAAGTGCGATATCGACAGCCTGCATGATCGGGTAGACCATCTGGGATACCTTTGGGTCTTCCATCTTCCTTCCGACCTCATCCATGCTTCTCTTTGCCCTGTTCAGTGAAGTGGACTGGGTGAGCTTGAGCACATTGAGCATGTAGTCAGGAGAAAGCTGGAAATCAGAGCCATATACGAAATTCGTTCTTTCCGGATCCAGTCCGAGTGCAAGGAAACATTCCTTGTTGTAGTCCGCGGTCTTGCGCACCTCTTCCATTGTACCTTTCTGGTTCAGGTAGGCATGGACATCCGCAAGAAGGACAGTGATCTCAAACCCTGCTTTCTGAAGGTCCATTAACTTGTTCACAGTAAGAACGTGACCCATGTGGATCTTCCCACTAGGTTCGTAGCCGGCATATGCTGAAGGGTGCTCCTTGGTCTCCAGCAATGTTGTAAGCTCCGCTTCTGTGACAATCTCCTGCACGTTTCTTTTTATAAGATCGATCTTTTCCATGAATTCACCTTCAATATCATAGTAGAATTTAAACGGATCACTATGAATGATGGAACTTTAAAGTCAAGTCATCACCATAATAGGTTACGGTACATTCGTAACCAATATAGATTACTGTACATCAGTGACCCATAATATATTTTTTCAAAAAATCTGTCCCATCATCGGATGAGAACATAGGAATATCCCAATCCTGGACCACTTTGCTCCTTTTACTTCGGGTCCTTTCGTTTTTCACAGGGTCAAAACCGGTCTTATGGTACTCGGTCTTATGTATGACAACACCCCTTTTTTGCCATGCCGGAACCTTATCAAGGTTTATGCCACGCTGGAACAGCATCTCATGTATGTCCTGCGCTTTCTTGCCCTTGATAGCAGCTGCAGCTTCCCTTTCGCTCAGGCCTTCTGAACGCAGTGTGTAATATCCGTATGAACTTACACAGTTTCTCCATGCCTCGTCCTGGCGCCAGACCAGATACTCAGGAACCTGCCCTTTTTCGATGGGAATAATCCTGGAGTCAAAGGATACAGGCTCATCCAGACCCATCTTAATGGTAAAAGCGCTGCTAAGGTAGCTGGCGACCACTGAATCGAGTTTCTCCACCCTGCCATCAAAAGGCAGGTCGAAGAAGAGAATGCTCGCCTCGTCAGAAAAAGTATATGCTAACGCTGCACTCATTCCGCTTTTTTTGAAAAAAAGTTCCAGAGAATCTGCCATGGCAGATGCAAACCTTTCATCATACGGCTTTTCACAACCAAGCCGCGATAGCGTATGTTTGAATGTCCTGCCATCAACACGTATGATCACAGGAGGAATGCAGCGCAGATCTGAATAGATCTCCCGCTGTTTCATGAGAAGGATCAGTCTTCTTTTTCTTCCTCTTTTGCAGGTTTCTTGAACCTTTTAACGATATCACGTATGAGGACAATATCCCCTGTGGTTACCACCCAGCGGTATGGAAGGATGACCCCTCTTGTTGCAACATCGAAGATGTCACGGTTGATGTCTGAAAGAGCAAGGCCGGAAACGACCCTCTCATCCACATCAAAAACGAGATCGTTCACTTTTCCCACATACGTACCCTGATTCGTATACACATTTAATCCAAACAGTGATGTTATATCTGCGCGCATGATAGCCCCTGTTGTTTTGATCTATTAAAATTGTAAATATGATTTACATGTTGATGATATATATAAAATGCGTACTCTTACGCCTTAAATCCTTCTAAATGCCTTATATTAACAACGCATCATCCAACGCACCATAATTAAATAGAAGTATAGCTGAAAGGTTCGAAGGGGCAAAAGAACATGCTTACAAGCACCTACATACATATTCCCGGCATAGGGAAAACAATTGAAAAACGAATATGGGAGAGCGGACACTGCCAGTGGGACGAATACCTGGAACATCAGGACTGCATTTCAATACCGGAAACGAGAAAAGAGAGGATCGAAAAGGGGATCAGTGAATCGAAAGAGCACCTTGAGATGAGGGACTTCGAATACTTCGCGAACTGTCTCCCGGGTGCAGAACACTGGAGAGCTTTTGAGCATTTCTCGGATTCTGTCGCTTATGTTGATATTGAGACGACCGGCCTGTCTGCCAACAGTTCTTACATTACCGTGGTCGGGATCTACGACGGGAAGGATGCTAAAACGTATGTAAAAGGCATTGACCTTGATGACATCGTCGAAGAACTGGAAAAATACGAGCTTCTGGCCTCCTTCAATGGGGCACGTTTCGACCTGCCGTTCATCAAGCACGAATTCCCTGAGATAAATTTCAACCAGCTCCACGTGGACCTTATGTATCCGCTGCGCCGCATTGGGCTCACAGGAGGACTTAAGGCCATCGAGAAAAAGCTGGGGATACAGCGAACTGATGAAACGGTCGACATTACCGGATTCGATGCGGTCAGGCTCTGGCATGAATACGAGCGCGGAAGTGAGGAAGCACTGGACCTTCTTCTTGAATACAACCGGGAAGATATTGTCAACCTGAAGACAATTATCATGCAAACATACCCACAGTTCATCGAAAGGACATTCCAGAAAACCCTCGGAAAATGAGACAAAGCGTCGTTCTTTTCCTGCAACATACAGAGGATGACAAAATATAATGAAACCGGACATATCCAGCATACCTAACCTGCCGGGCGTCTACCTGATGAAGGATGGCTCCGACAACATAATCTACATAGGAAAGGCAAAATCCCTGAAGAAAAGGGTCAGCCAGTACTTCCAGTCCGGAAAGAACCATTCATCAAAGACCAGGGCAATGGTCAGGAAGATCGAGGACATCGATTACATTGTCACCGATTCCGAAGTTGAGGCACTGATACTAGAGGCCAATCTTGTAAAGAAGAACCGTCCCCATTACAACATCGACCTGAAGGATGACAAACGGTATCCTTACGTAAAGGTCACGATCAACAAGAAATTCCCGAGGATATTCATAACACGCAAGAGGCTCATGGACGGAGCACTTTATTTCGGGCCCTATACCAACGTTAAGCCTGTACGCCGTACACTTGACATGATATCGCAGGTATTCAGGATCAAGAGGTGTAACCGGAAGGTAGACGGAAAGAGAACGCGGCCGTGTCTTAATTATCACATCGATCGCTGCTATGCGCCCTGCAATGGATCCATTTCCGAAGAAGAATATCGCAGGAACGTTATGGAGGCAGTGAAGTTCTTCAAAGGAGACACCTCGAGCATTCTTAATTCCCTCCAGCAAAAGATGCAGGAGCATGCAAAAGCACAGGAGTTCGAAGCTGCTGCTGCGGTGCGTGATCAGATAGAAGCTCTCAAAAGCCTGTCCGAGCAGCAGACCGCCACCGCCGGCAACAATGACAGTGACCTGATAGCTACGGCAGCCGATGAGGATAATATTTTCGTGCAGATCTTCTATATCCGTGACGGGAACATGGTAGGTAAGGCCGACTTCTCACTTTCATGGGGAGATGCAGCGGGAGACATCCCCAGGATCGTCGCGGAGTTCATCAAGCAATATTACCAGGATGCACCGGTACCTCCGGAGATCCTTGTGCAGTATCCCATACCTGAGAAGGAACTTATCACAAAATGGCTATCCGAAAAAGCATCCAGAAGCGTCCATGTACAGGTGCCTGCAAGAGGAGACAAGAAAAAACTGCTTGACATGGCTGCAAGGAATGCGGTCATGACAATGGAACAATCCCACATCAAGAGAAGTGACCGGGAGAATGCCCTGCAGGCACTGGTACAGCTTCGTGATGAACTTTCACTGTCGACCCTTCCTGTACACATCGAGGGTTTTGACATATCCAACATCTCAGGAACTGATGCGGTAGGATCACTCGTGGTATTTAACAACGGCATGCCTGCAAAGAACAAGTACAGGCATTTCAACATTAAGACCGTAAAGGGTATCGATGACTTTGCCATGATGGCAGAAGTGGTCAAGCGCCGGTACAAAAAACAGAAAAATGAGGATAACAAACTACCTGACCTGATCCTCATCGACGGTGGACCGGGGCAGGTTGGTGCAGCAATGGGATCGCTCAGGGAACTGGGACTTGATATCCCACTGGTTGGACTGGCGAAACGGTTCGAGCACATCATCGTCCCGAAGGAAAGGGAGGATGAGGTTGTCATACTTCCACATACATCTGATGCGCTCAGGATGCTCATGCAGGTGAGGGATGAATCACATCGCTTTGCAGTTTCTTCACATCGAAGAAGACGTACTGCAAGGTTGTCCCATTCCGAACTGGATTCAATACCCGGCATCGGTTCATCCAGGAAGAAAGCCCTGCTGAACCATTTTGGGTCTATTGAGAAGATAAGACGTGCTTCTGTAGAGGAGCTTGCGGAAGTGGAAGGTATCAGCAAAGGGCTTGCTGAGAAGATCGCAGACCATTTCAAGAGCAAGCGGGATTGAACATGGAAAATATCCAAACTCGATACTAATACAGCCTCAGGCGTTATTCCCGGACAGATGAAAAAGAGACACACTGAACTCAGGCTTTGAAACTGAGATAGTATTTTATTACCGAAGTATCTTAATGTCGAAACTGGATATTACATACAGAACAGCAAAAGGTGATGGAAGTTAATTCTATAGACGAACAGATCAAGGATACAAAGAAGGAACTTGAGGCAATGCTTGCATACCCTGATGAGAAGCTGATCGATATCATCAAGGAAGTAGGGTTCGAATGTGACCTCTGTGCAAGGTGCTGTACTAAAGAGTTCAACGACCATGTGTTCCTGCTCGACAAGGATACAGAGTTCATTAAAAGTATTGACCTAGGCCTTATCAAACCTGCACCTTATTACGAGTTCTGCGACCAGAACGGGCGATTCTATGTTTCAGGATATGCACTGAGAACAAAGGAAGATGGAAGTTGTGTCATGCTTGAGGGCAAAAGATGTACCATGTATGACAGAAGGCTCACTATATGCCGGCTTTATCCTTACATGCTCCACAGGGAAACGGATGAGGAAGGAAACCTTGACTGGAGACAGATATCCGGACTTAATGAGCACGGGTGTTACCACTCCGAAATATCGGAAGATGAAGCTGAAAAGATAGCCGCCGACACAAAGGCTTATGAGGAAGCATACCTTCGTCAGCAGATCAGGTTCTTCCGGAAGGTCAGGGATCACTTCAAAAAGAACGGGCTTCGCCATGTCAAATCCACCTATGACAGGAAGATGCGTGCTTTTGGCAGAGGCGAAGAGATCGAAGTTTACGTATATTACAAGGACGAACTCGAACTTTCACGAATATCCGTTGATGACTGAATATTTTTATTTATCCCAGTTGCCGTTGAGCTTGCCGTCCCTTGCCATTCTTCCCAGTACCTTGTGGACCGGGTCACTGATCGCCGACGGAACGATGTTCTCATAGGGAGTGGATGGTAGCGGGGTCAGGTAATGTGCCCTTACTTTTCCACCTTTGCGACATATCCATTTGATCTGTTCAAGTGTACTCTGCTGATCCTCTTCACGCTCATCCGGAAAACCAAAGATGAAATCCACGATCGGGGTTATTTGATGCTCAAAGCAGCGTTCAACTGCAACCGTGACATCATCCGAAGTATGGCCGCGGAGCATTTCTTTCAATATCCTGTCACTGCCGGATTGTGCACCCATGCTGATCGTTCTGTTGGTGCAGTACCTGTCGATCAGGTCCAGACCTTCATGAGTTGTGAATTCCGGGCGGATCTCTGAGGGAAAGGTACCGAAATATATCTTTTTACCTTCCATTGAGTGTAGCTGTGACAGAAGTTTCTCCACCTTATCAAAACGTGGATGGACACCATCGCCCCCATAAGCAAAAGCATTCGATGAAGTAAAACGCAGGTCGCTGTAGTGTTTTGCGAACCTCAATATGGAATCAATGCTACGGTGCCTCATTCGATTGCCAAATAACCGGGGTGTCTGGCAGTATTTGCATCGCCACGGGCAACCCCTGCTGATCTCGATAGGAGCACGTATGCCTTCCGGATCAAAGCATGGATAAGCATCAAGATTCACGGGTTCACGTTTTTCAGTATACACCACATTACCGTTCCTTCGATATGCGATTCCCCTCACATCAGAAGGACTGTTTCCGCTAAGAAGTGTCCTTACAAGTTCCGGAAGCGTTTCCTCCCCTTCCCCGATAACAACATAATCGAAATGCTCAAGGGTATCCTCCACAGAACCGGATGGATGGGGACCTCCTGCAATGTAAATGGAATCGGTGGATGAATTGTCGACTTCTGCGAAGATGTCTTCTTTCTGTTTTGTGGCAAAGCTGTATATCATGATACCATCATGAGACTGCTTCACAACCATGTTCCCGGGAACAAGAGGTACAAGTGATGCAAGGCTGTAAGTGTTCTTCTGCATCCACCTAAAACAAATATCCATACATCTCACCTCAATTCATAACCAGAGTTAACGGCACCAATGTGAAACACAGGATCCCCAGTATAAAAGTGAGAATTCCAAGTGCCATCCTTTTGTTGTCAAGTATTATTTCATCATTTAAGGGTTTTGGATGACCGGCCAGAGCAAAGAGTAAAAGGAAGAATGACCAGAACAACCAGATGCCTCCATTTTGCTCGAGAACAAAGATCACATACAACGCAAGAGCGCCCAATACCATCGGCATCATGAGGGATACTTTCCTAGCACGCTCACCCAGCATGGCACGCATGATATGACCGCCATCAAGCTGCCCTGATGGTAACAGGTTAAGAACCGTTACCAGCATGCCCACCCATCCTGCAAATGCAACCGGATGCATCATTTCGGATGTACTGCCCATTATCTTAGTTATCGAATCGAACAGCAGCGGTGTCTGGATATCTATCATGATAGTTCCGGGATCGGAAGTAAACTCCACCGGCGGCAGTGAAAGGCCTATGAAGGTCACGATCACAGATGCCACAATGCCCACAAGCGGACCTGCAACTGCTACATCGAACAATGCCCTGCGGTTAGGGATGATACCCCTGTGTTTTATAACGGCGCCCATGGTTCCGATAAAAGTAGGAAAGGGAATGAAATACGGAAGCGAAGTTCGCATACCATGCATCTTTGCAGCCATATAGTGCCCCATCTCATGGGAACCCAATACGAACATTATCGCCAGGGTGAAAGGCAGACCTTTTATGAAACCGGAAGGTTCGCTGAATATATCCACCCCGAACATTGCTGCACCGGCGAACATCGTTGTGAATACAGTAGCTATTGCCAGCACCACATTGATCCAGATGCGTTCGGGAACATCATGAATAGGAGATGCGATCAGCACATCCTCACCAAGCTCGGAGACCAGAGCAAGACGATATCCTTTTGCTGCAAATTTGCCCCATAAGCTATTGTTAATGATCCGCTTATCCGCGGTTGGAACGCCATAGAAGTATATGTCCCCATCAACATATCCCACTTCATATACCTTAAAAAAGGGATGGACATCCCCGTAAAGGCCCATGACCAAAGCTTCTATTTGTTGATCGTCCAGATGCCCCGGATGAGAGTCGTTTTTTTCCATTATGCCACACTAATGATTTCACTTATCCGGGATGTCAATGTATCCATTGCTGCTGTCGACCCTGATATGATCACCGTCTGAAAGGACCTTATATGGGTCCTCTTCCAGCCTGTCCACAAGAGGAATATCTGATATGATAGCACCAACTGCTACTATCGGTTCGGAATCTATGTTGATCATGCCTGCTGGCGCCACATTGTTCTTTTTCAGTTGGTAGATCACATAGGAACCGACAGTAGAGCCTTTCCCATGAGGGAACACCAGGATCTTGTCCTTGATACACTGACCATAGATGGCATGTGAAGGATCGACCACCACTCCGGTCTTTGGATCAACATTACCTAAAAATGAGAGAGCGTCAGTTGATAGGAGTACCTCACCTTCTGCGACACCCCTTGAGATAGTACGACATTTGATCTTAATTGTCACCACCTACCTTGTTGATACATTCTTCAAGACTGCCGATCTTTGCGGCAACCTTGCACATTCCCGGAACATATGCGAGCGCTTTTCCTGAGTTCACCATCATGCAATTATGTCCTTCCGTAGCAGGAGACACGACCATACATGTGTCACAGAGCACTTTTGCTCCACTCTGTTCTATTCGTTTTACAAGTTCAGCGTTCTTTTCGGCAACTTCTCTTGAAGTACATACCCATAGTTCCTTCTCAATTCCTTTTCCTTCCAGAAGCCGGGCAATGTCCTCCAGCTCATCCGCTGAACAGTGCGGACAGCCAACTGCCGCAATATCGCACTCCAGATCATCGGTACCTCCGATGACTTCTTCGTAGACCTCATCTATCTGGCTGCGTTCGATCACGATCCTTTCTTCGGGGTTCGCAAAACCGACCTTTTGTGCTTCAGGTGTTATGTCCTCCACATGATACAATGCAACTGCTCCGGATGCTGCCATTGCTGCACCCAGTGCTTTGAGGTTGTCAGATGACGGAGTGGAGGCCATGTAGAAAATAGGGACCCTGTTACCCACTTCTTTTCCTGCAAGATAGCCCAGTGCACCGTAATCAGACCCTGTTAGTTCACATTCAACGGTCACGGAAACTGTGGGCACACGATTCTCATCAAGATGATAACCATAGTTCGCTGTCTTTCCCACAAGTGCTGCGGAAAGTGCAGACGGACCGCCTTCACGGTTTGTGCGTGCGCCTATCACTGAATTTGCATAGGATACAGCAGAGGATTCACTCCATGCCAGATGGTCACCATAGGTGGCTGAAAAACCTTCAAGATAATATGGTGTGCATGTGCACATGGAACGGATACCAAGGCTTTCGTATGCCTTGATGACCTCCACCTGTTTCTCAGCGAAATCCGGTTCAATGCCCATGTCTCGCCAGCGCTGCATGTCCATGCCCGCCGGATTCAGGATGGAAGGCACTTTTACCTTGCCATCAAGGTCAGATATCCATTCAAGTCCCGCACCCCCTATGGTCTTATAGGAAACTCCTGCTATCTGTGCGCTCTTGACAGGGATCAAACTGTCCGCACCATAGATATCACCAAGTGCGACAAGGATCTCCATTGCTTTCTGCAAGGTTTCCCCGTCCTCACCATTCAAGGTCCGTTCTTCTTCTTTTGTAAGATACATGTTACATCCGCTTAAGATTCACTCTGGCATCTTCGCACGTTCAAAATTCTCTTTCTCTGCAAGCACTTTCGTGGCATCGATACCTACCTTGGTAGTAGTGCCATCAGGTGCGCCTCTGGGATCAAGTGAACTGCCGCGAACGTTCGGGATGATCATCATATCAGAATCACCCTTCACACGTGTTGCGATAGCAAATTCCACATCCTGCATATCGAAGATGTCAATGTCCTCGTCCACAATTACAACATGCTTAAGACTTGTGTGCGCTGCAAATGCCGCCATAATAGCATTCTTGGCATCACCTTCGGTCTGCTTTTCGATCTGGACAACAGCATGCAGGTAGCAGCAACCGCCTTCTGTGAGCACGACGTTCTTTACAGTAGTTACCTCGGAGACAGCATTGTATATCTTAGGCTCATAGGGCACGCCCATCATGAGAAGATGTTCCGGACCTGCTGGCAGTATGCCATGATAGATAGGGTCATGTCTGTGCATTACCTTTGTGATACGGATCACCGGCTCCTTGCGCACAAGGTCGTATGTTCCTGTAATGTCCACGAAAGGACCTTCATCCACCCTTTCCACAGGATCGATGTAACCTTCGAGTATGATCTCTGCATGCGGCACTTTGACACCGTTCTCACATTCGAACAGTTCCACAGGAGCACCGCGAAGGGCTGCTGCATATTCGAACTCTTTTCCTGCAGGCACACGGGTGGTGGAAGCAAAAGTGATGACAGGGTCTGCACCAAGGACAATTGCCACTGGCAAAGGTTCGTTGTTCTCGGATGCCTTCTTGTGCAGGACGAAGCTATGACGCGGTGGAACAAGGCGTGCAGCCAGTTTGTCCTTTCCTACTATCATGAGCCTGTGGATAGATGCATTCATCATCCCGTCGTACTCAGAAACCACAACACCTGCAGTGATGTAAGGTCCGCCATCCTTCTCAAAGTGTGTCATAAGGGGCAGCTTTGAAAGATCGACATCCTCAGTTATGACCTCCTGTGTCGGAGATGAGGCGACGATCTTAACTTCCCCATCCGGGCGAACTTCAGAAAGCCTTCGGATAATACCATCCTTTGGCACACCGAACATATCAGCAAGCTCATCCCTGGAACCAAGAAGGTTCATGATGGCCTTCTGTCCGTCAATGTCATGGAAAAGTATTGGACCATTGCTCTTTTTTGCAAGTCTTGGTGCTTCGAAGACCTTCGAAACAGGATCAGTGATCTCAACAAGCCTGTCGCTTGCCCTTAAATGATCGATAAAATCTCTGAAACTCATTGTATCGATATAGTAAAAAGGGTCTCTCGATAAATACATTGTCGTCTTTTTTACGTTCAGTTCTTTATAAGTGCATAAAAAAAGAAAGCTGTCTTCAAGAAAAGGAGTCGCTCCCATCGGTGATGAAAATGGGTTTGGAAATCAGAACTGAAGGAAGCCTGATGGGAGCTGTTGGAAGACAACACATAGAACTACACATAGAAATGCATTATAGTATAAATAGTAATGCTTTTAGATAAGTTATATTATTCTAAGGGATAAGTTGATGTGATTAGAGATAAGCACATCTGAACGATATCGGCATCTAACGACCTATATAGTAAGTACGGACAATTTTTTTGAAGTGAAAAACATGCAAAACATGAAAACCATTTAACACTTACAAAATTTGTGATTAGAAACAGGAGGTGCTCCCATCTAAAGTGAATAGGTTGGGAATCAGATGGAAAGGAAGTACGATGGGAGCGGTTGTAACACAAACCATAGAAAGGTTCATAGCATAAATAATAATGGGTTTGAATAATAAACCTTATTTAAAATGATAATATGCTTTGCAATGAATTGTGGACAGCACATCAATCCAGATCAAGAGACTCATTGATCCTGTGCAACGCATCTGCCACCAACATTTGCACATCGGTCATATGCTCATCGGACACTTCCCCGTTCTCGGTCTCGATCAGTTTTTGGAGGTCTGTCACGATCTTATGGATGATCAGGATCATTTCCTCTTTACTGATAAGTCCGGCATAATAAGCATAAAAGAAGGTTGTTCCACTGCGCTGGACCTTATGCTTGAAAGCAGCATGTGCATTAGAGACCTCCTGCCTTGTGTACGGCTCATCCACGAATGGGACCAGATCAGGTAGGTTCTGACCAATCCAGGTCATTTCGGAACGGTTTGAAAGATTCTTGAAGTCTGCACATAAGCGGGCAATGATCCATTCACGTGCAGTCAGATGAGTGGTCTGTTTCAGGAAGCGTGTCACATCTGAATAGCTCTTATGCTCCAGTTTTGTGAATTTCTCATATTTGTTCATTTCATTCCCTCAATGACCGGTAACATAAATGTATTGCAACCAGATAAATACTTTCTTATGGTGGTTAAGCTTAGCACAATAAAGGAGATATTAGAAGCGTATAAAATTATTTTCAATCACATATCATGAGTCACAATGAGATGAGATCAATTTCAAAAGAGAAAATACTCAAATCATGGTGGAATATAAACGGGGAATGGCTTTCTGATCCCGAAGGCATGGAAATTCTACTGGGACAGGATATCGCAACTCCGCTTGGCCTCGCTACCGGATCGACCCTTGCGCTTGAAAGAAATGGAATTGTTATGGACCTTGAAGTAAAAGGTATTATTGAGAGTACCGGCGGGGAAGAAGATGGCTATATTATAATGCCTCTTCTGGTCTCGCAGAAACTTCTTGACAAGGAAGGCAAGGTCAGCAGTATCGAGATCCGTGCCCTATGTAATGATTGTCCTGTATCGGAAATGAGTCGGCAGATAGAAGAGATACTGCCGAATGTCTTGATAATGATGCACAGGCAACAACCTCGACGATCCCTGTTACTGCGACATGGATAGAACCACAGGTGATCGATAATACGGTTGTGATCCCTGTTCAGACCATAGATGAAAAGATAAATACGCACTTCAAAGTGAAAACAACAACCGGGGAGATAGCAGTCATGGCTTACAGGCTTGGGGACGACATCATGGTCCGATCTAATGTTTGCCCTCCCTGCGGATCAATTGGTTTTAGCCTTGACAATGACATTCTTATTTGTGACAGATGCCGGACAACCTTTGATGCGGGGAGTGGGCAAGGCATACAGGGAGCGTGTGTCGATTATCCAAAAGAGAGCATACCTTTTACAGTTTCAGATGGAAATATCGTTATGGAAATGGATATATTGTGATAGCTCACACAAATACGACACATAGAGGATGAAAGATCCATCCGCTTTACACTTTTTCATATGCTGATGTGCATAAGTAATAGCATTGACCGGTCCGGGAAACATTCGGAAGAAATTGCCATGAATGTGAAATCCAATAACTTAAATACATTCAATGCTAACCCAAAATTATATGAAACTATTACTACCCACGGACGGTTCCACATATTCAAGGAACGCAGCAAAAGTTGCGGGCAGGATCGCAACGAAACATAATGCAGAGATAGTAATAGTCCATGTGGTCGAAGATAAAGGGCTTGGAAGGAAGACCTGGCGTGAGACCGGTGCAGAACAGGTCATAAGTTCCATAAAAGAGGAACTGGTCTCAATGGGATGTGAAGGATCAAAGCTTCACGCCGAGATCGTGGATGGCAATGCGCCGGAAAAGATAGTCAAAACTGCAAGGATCCATAAAGTTGACAGGATAATCATTGGGACACGCGGGCAGACCGGTATCAAGAAGATAATGGGTTCTGTCACACAGAAAGTGCTTCAGATGTCCGACATCCTTGTTCTTGTAGTGCCACCTGATTACAAGATATAAAGTTCTAAAGAATGAATCATTGTGACATTAACCGTTATTTAAAACAGTTCTTTAAAGATTGTAACTTAAACTAATTTTTACGGCCTCACGTATTTATCTATCACTTTTTTCCCGGCAAGAACATCATCCAGGGAAAACACTTCCAGATTGAATATCCCATTGTATTCTTTGAGTCCTTTCAGGACCGAGTAATCAATTGTACCGCTTCCGGGTGCCATGTGTTCATCACCGTCATAATTGGAAGTCCAGAAACCGTAGTTATCGTGTAAGTGTACATGAACCACGTGTTCCGAGATGGTTTTCACAAAATCAGCCAGTTTTTCAGGATCACCGCCACAGGTCAGATTTGCGTGCCCTACATCAAAGGTCACACCGAGGTTTGGAGAATCCACAGCATCGACCACCCTTAACAGTTCTTCTGCCTCACAGCAAAGGTTCCCGGGATCGGTCGCTTCCTTGTTCTCAAGTCCGAGCATTACATTGTTCTCAGATGCAAATGCTGCAAGCTGCCGGAGATTGGACGTCATCCTCCCCAGTGATCTTTCCCTGTCATCACCGACCCTTCCGGGATGGAGTACCACAGCTTTTGTACCAAGTTTACCTGCAAGTCCTATACATTCCTCCATCAAGGAGAAGTGTGTTTTGTCCATTGAAGCAGTGTCCACAACAAGTTCTTTAGGATACGTGGGAACATCCGCAAAATAGTGTGCATGCATGGATGTTTGAAGGTCACATGTTGAAAGCTCATCCAGGATCATCTCCAGCCTGCCCTTTTGAAGTTTTGAACCTTCATAGACACCAAGTTTTGGCATATAAAGCTCAACTGACTGTACATGACCATCCAGTTCCCTTAGCTCACCTGCAAAGGAAGACGCACCTATCATCATATCAATTAGAACGAAAATGGGCTTTAATAACTATTTTGGTCCGGGACGAACAAACCAAAATCCTTATCTAAAGTCACCCGATAACAAAGTTCCAATGAAGCTGTATGTACCACACATCGGTCATTTTGAAGGACTTGAGGAGCTTTTAGCGGGCTCTGATAATATATACGCAGTATACATGGCGGGATCCCCCGAATATGTAGGGACCGGCAGGACAAACCTGAGTGCCCCGAAACTCGAGGAGATAGCGCAACAGACCGAGTACGCACATTCAAAAGGCGTCAAAATGGAGATCGTGCTGAACAGCTCCTGCATGGGTGGACAGCACCTTACCCCTGAAGGTTACCGCGCTATAGACTGGTATTTCGATAAGCTGAACAGCATCGGGATCGATTCGATAACCGTTGCCGACCCATACCTTGTGGAAATGCTGGCAAAGGATTATGACATGGATGTAGTGGTCTCAGTACTTTCATTCGTGGACACACCGCAAAAGGCAGAGTTCTATGAGCAATTGGGAGCTACGACCATTGTAGTGGACCCTGCGGTGAACAGGCATTTCGACAAGCTGGAAGCTATAAGGGATACGGTCTCATGCAAGCTCAAGCTGCTCGTCAACGAAGCATGCCTTTACCAGTGCCCTTTCAGGTACGCCCACTTCAATTTCTTTTCACATGCCAACGGACCCGGACCTAAGCCGAACGTCCTTGACGATTATTATTACTACAAGTGCCTTTCCCTGAGGATAAAGGACCCACAGCAGATCATTAAATCACCATGGATCAGGCCCGAGGACCTGAAAGAATACAAACATATCACTGATACCTTCAAGATCGGAGGGCGCACTCATTTCGTTAACTGGATCCTCAATAATGTGGAAGCGTACGCAAATGAAAGATATGATGGCAATCTTATGGACCTGCTGGACAGCATAAAGGATCTCAAAGACACATTTTACATACCAAACAGGGAACTGGACGGTGCCATCGAGCAATGGAAAAAATGTGATAAGGTATGCCACAAATGCGGCTACTGCAAGCGCCTTGCTGAAAAGGTGATATATACATATTCCGGAAGTGGAGAGGAGATCCGGAAAATTCCACTGGGATCAATAGGAGATAGAACATGAGCATGACACAAGAATTGCTGAAAGCGCGCACATCCCTGGAAAACAACCTGCGGGAACTTTTAGGGGTCCCTGTGTTCCTGATAGAGATGGATGCTTTCGCACTCCCATGCGGATGCGGAGGAGTCACGATCAACACAAGAGGACTTCAACTGGATGACCTGGAGGTCTTTGAGGAACACATACTAAAGTACCTTACGGATACGGTGACTTCACTTGATATTGAACCGTCTTTTCTTTTTGCGCGCCTAATTCCCGGCACATCAGAGATCGCTTCGATCAATGCACGTGTACTTTGTAACAGCTGCTACATGGACTTTGGAAGAGGAAGTGGAAAACAGCCAAGGCCTGACATTTACATAATGAGATTTGACAGAAGGGAATGAGGATCCCTCCTGTCAGCACCGCCTTTTTTCAGGAAAGTTCCGAAAGGTTTATGAAGGATTTCAGATAATCCCCACCATCTTACGTTAGTCTATGCCATAATTATAGACATGGCTGAATTATCGAAGGACGTGCAGTATTTCGCACTTATACATATCGATTTAGAACTAGGAAGGAGGATAAATAAATGGAACCACTCATGGGCATGGGTGTTTTAGCACTTATGGGTGCTGCCGCAACTATTGCTGGCACAACTGAGGATCTTGAATCTGATGTCGGATCTCAGAGTAACCCTAATTCACAAGTGCAATTAGCACCCCAGATGATGTACCCACACAGGATCTATAACAAAGCAATATCCGGTGAACCACCATCGAATGCATTGATCTGCGCTATTGGCGGAACCGTGGCATCTGTATTGATGACCGCTGGTCTGTCCGTGGTCTTTGCTATCGCTGTTGGTGCGCTCATTGCTACAGCAGTACATGGAACATATGCTATTACGTCTTACATGGGACGTACTGCAAGTCAGAAGCGTTTCAAACAACCAATATATCTTGATATTATCCGATCACACACGCCGGTGATCATGGGATATGCATTCATTACAACATTCTGTATCCTTGTTGTATCATACATCATGGTAGCTGTTCTCGGGCATCCATTCCCACTTGCACTAATTGCATTCATTTGGGGAATCACTGTCGGAGCTATCGGTTCATCAACTGGTGATGTTCACTATGGTGCAGAACGTGAATTCCAGAACGTCGAGTTCGGATCAGGTCTTAACGCTGCAAACTCCGGTAACATTGTGAGGAAAGCAGAATCAGGACTTCGTAACGGTATCGACAACTCATGGTTCTGTGCAAAGTTCGGAGGACCAGTAACGGGTCTCGCATTCGGTATGACCGTTTTCTTAAGCGGTTGGGTAACAGCCGTATTTGATCCTGCAATAAGCATCACATGGGGATGGCTTTCAGTTGTAGCAGGAGTAGTTCTTGTACTACTTATGATCATCTGGAACAGAAGGATCGAAGTAGCAGCACGTGAGGCATACGGACCTTACAAGGAAGACGAGGAGGTCGCTGCATGATAGATATAGCAGGAATTCTCGCAGAGAATATATTATACATAGTAATGGTCACCCTTGGTGGCATGTTAATTTCATGGAGTGTTCACTTCGTACCTGTAGGTGGAGCACCTGCAGCTATGGCACAGGCAACAGGTATTGGTACCGGTACTGTCCAGCTGGCTGCAGGAGCAGGTCTTACCGGACTTGTCACCGCAGGAGCAGTTATGAACGTCAGTGACAGTTTTGCACTGGTGGTCGCATCAGGCGCGGTCGGTGCAATGATCATGATCGCTGTGACAATGATCGTTGGTACATTGGTATACGTTTATGGTGTTGGTGTACCACCGGCATCTGCAAAGGTAGACTATGACCCGATCACAAAGGACAGGCAGGACCTCTATGTATCCCAGGGTACAGAGGGACACGGACTTCCAACCGTATCATACGTAAGTGGTGTTATCGGTGGAGCTCTCGGAGGTATTGGTGGAGCGACCATATACTACTCACTTATGAACACAAGCACAGGCCTGAGCCAGAGTGACCTTGTAGCACTCGCAAGTATATTCGCAGTAGGTATCTTCTTCGTGAATGCGGTAATCCCTTCATACAACATTGGAGGAACCATCGAAGGATTCCACGACCCTAAGTTCAAGAAATGGCCAAAGGCAGTTTTCGCATCCTTTGTAGCAACATTGATGTGCGCATTTGTTGGTGTACTGGCAATAGGAGGTCTATAAGATGTCAGCAGGAGGAGCTGGTGGAGAAGCCACCGGAGGAATTCCACAGAACAAATTAATCGCTGTCGGAGTACTTGGCGGACTTATTGCAGCATACGCAGGACATTTCCTTGTACAGGCTGCAGGACCAGCATTCGCATTTATTGGTGCTCTTGGAGCAATCTGTGCGATCGTGTGGGGCTGCGCAGCAGTAAGACGTGTAGCAAGCTACGGTCTTGGTACCGGTGTACCATCCATCGGTATGATGGCACTTGGTATGGGAGTCGTTGCATCTCTGTTCGGACTTGCCGTTGGTGGCATTGCCGGACCTATCGTCGCATTCATAACAGCATCCATCATTGGACTCGTCATTGGTGCACTCGCTAACAAGGTTCTTGGAATGGGCATTCCTATTATGGAGCAGTCCATGACAGAGATCGCTGGTGCAGGCGCACTTACCATCATCGGACTCAGTGTCGCAATGACAGGAACTTTCATGTTCGATGCTGTACTGGAAACCGTTGTCGCAACAGGATACATCGCTGTGATCTTCATCGCAGGCGGTATGGCAATTCTGCACCCATTCAATGCAAACCTTGGCCCTGATGAACAGCAGGACAGAACACTCACAACAGGTGTTGAGAAGGCTGCGATCGCAATGGTCGTTGCAGGTATCGTTGCAACTGTATCAGAAGATGCATCAGCCATACCAACGATCATGATCGGTCTTGCCCTGTGGTATGTTGCATTCAGGAAATACGTTGAGCTCGTTAACAGGGACGCTTACAAGGTAATTGGAACGGGTCTCCTGCCAACTGAGGAGGAATTAGAATGAGCATGGTACATGTAGCACCAGAAGCACATCTTGTACTGGACCCACTTACATCAGTCCTTGCAGAAGAGCGTGAAGACATCATCTGTTACTCAATGGACCCTATCATGGAACAGATCGATGAGCTTGACAAGATCGCTGACGATCTTATCAATTCACTCGCACCTGACAGGAAGCTGTTGAGCTCATACCCAGGAAGGGAGCAGACATCACTCAAAGCAGGTTTCTACGGAAACACTTTCTACGGAGTTGTTGTCGGTCTTGTATTCTCAGGTATGGTCGCACTGGCCCTTTACATACTCAGTCTGATCGGAGGATTCTAATATGGCAGATAAAAGAGAACCAGCAGATGGCTGGCCAACCCTGAAAGGTGAATATGAAGTAGGAGACGTAAAGAACTGCGTCGCAGTCATCACCCTTGGATCACACCTGCCAGGCGCACCTCAATTAGAAGCAGGAGCTGCTATCACAGGTCCATGTAAAACAGAGAACCTTGGTCTGGAAAAAGTAGTTGCACAGATCATCTCAAACCCTAACATCAGATTCCTCATTGTAACAGGATCTGAAGTAAAGGGACACATTACCGGTGAAGCATTCATGATGATCCACAAGAACGGTGTCAGTGACAACCGTATTGTTGGAGCAACAGGTGCGATACCTTATGTTGAGAACCTGACCGATGAAGCAGTCGAAAGGCTCCAGCAGCAGGTAGAGCCTATAGACATGGTCGGTACCGAAGATATGGGACAGATCGTTGCAAAGATCAAGGAATGTGTAGCAAAAGACCCTGGTGCCTTTGATGCCGATCCTATGGTCGTCGAAGTAGGCGAAGGTGGCGGCGAAGAGGAAGAAGAGGCTGGCGGACTTAAGCCAATGGCAGCAGAGCTCGCTACAGTCAGGCACAGGATCCTTGATATTGACAGGGAAATGGTCATTGCCGGTAACTGGAACAAGTACCACGCAGGTGTACACGCAGGTAAGGTCGAAGGTATTATGATCGGTCTTGCAATTACGCTGTCACTACTTGGCCTATTGTTATTCGGGAGGTAATTGACATGGCAGAAGAAATAGAATCCGGACAGGGAGTCCCAATGGTCATCAGCCCACAGATGGGTGCCATTGAAAACGTTGTCGAAAGAATTCGATACAGGGCTCAGCTTATCGCAAGGAACCAGAAGCTCGATTCCGGAGTTAATGCCACAGCTGCAACCGGTTTCATTGTCGGTTTCGCATTCGCAGTGCTGATGGTACTGATACTCCCACTGATCATCTGGCAGGTAGGTGGTGTAATATGAGCGATGGACAAAACACAACACCAAGTGTTGTAACAGACCCTGCAGATTTCAACGAGGTTCTTGAGAAGCTCAATGAGATCGACGAAAAGATCGAATTCGTAAACAGTGAGATCGCACAGAGGATCGGAAAGAAAGTAGGAAGAGACATAGGAATAATATACGGAGCAGTAGCAGGTATATTGATGTTCCTCATCTACATTTCAATATCCCCGATACTCATCTGATAAGAGGTAATAACATGTTTAAATTTGACAAGAAACAGGAAGTATTCGAGGTTGGTGGCGTCAAGTTCGGCGGTCAGCCTGGCCAGTACCCAACAATTCTGATCGGTTCAATGTTCTACAACAGACACAACATCGTGACCGATGAAGATGAGGGAGTTTTCGACAAGGAAGCAGCAGACAATCTCTGGAACCACATGCGTGAGATGGCAGACGTAACAGGTAACCCATGTGTTAACCAGATCGTCGGTGAAACACCACAGGCAATCAAGAAGTACATCGACTGGTTCGTTGCAGAAGATGATAAGACACCATTCCTTATCGACTCTTCCGCAGGTGAAGTACGTGCTGCAGCAGCAGATTACGTAACAGAGATCGGTGTAGCTGACAGGGCTATCTACAACTCTATCAACGGTAGTATCCACGACGATGAGATCGAAGCTATCAGAAAGAGTGACATCGATGCTTCAATTGTCCTTGCATTCAACGCAACAGACCCAACCGTCAAAGGAAAGCTCGAGGTTCTTGAGTCCGGTGGTCCAGGTCAGAGCATGGGTATGCTCGACATCGCAAAGGACTGTGGAATCACAAAGCCACTCGTCGATGTAGCTGCAACTCCACTCGGAGCAGGCGCAGGTGCATCCATGAGAGCAGTCGTTGCTGTAAAGGGACACTTCGGTCTCCCTGTTGGTGGTGGATACCACAACCTTGCATCCGCATGGGACTGGATGAAGGAATACAAGAAATCCTTCGAGACAAAGGAACAGCGCAAGGCAGTTTACATGCCAGCAGATATCGGAACAAACCTTGTCCCACAGACACTTGGTTCAAACTTCCAGCTGTTCGGTCCTATCGAGAACACTGACACAGTCTATCCTGCAACCGCACTGGTAGACATCATCCTTGCTGAGACCGCAAAAGAGCTCGGTCTTGAGATCATGGATGAGAACCACCCAATCAACAAACTGGTTTAAACAAACCAGTTTCTTTTTTCTCTTTTTTATTAATATAACCAGAAGCAACGAACCTGTAGCTGTGGCTTTGGCCATATGGTCAAAAAGATAAAGATAGAAAAATAAGGAAATATTATACGAATTTCTTAAAGAACTCTAAGTTCTTCATCTCATTCAGATCGATCCCCAATTCCTCCACTGAAAAACCAAGTGCCAGTCCCAGAAGCTGTGTGTAGTGAAGCACAGGAATGTTGTGTGAGGTGCCATCACGCCCATTAAGGTCCACCTGCCCGGCATCCAGCTGCATATGACAGAAAGGACATGCATTCACAATGCAATCAACACCCACGGATTCGATCATGGACAATTTGTGGCCGGTGAGTGCAAGAGCTTCATCAGGCAATGCAGAACGAACTCCACCGCCAGCTCCGCAGCATTCCATCTTATCGGGATATTCGACACTTTCCGCACCTGTAGCTTCCACAAGCTCATCAAAGAACGATGGTCTCTCCACACTTGAACCTACACGTCCCTTAGACGGTTTCAAAAGGTGGCAGCCATAGTGCACAGCAACCCTCAGCTCCAGCGGCCGGGTGATAACATCACGGATCTTCCCGGGACCAACCTCTTTGTGCAAAAATTCAGTGATGTGGCGAACATCGTGGCTGCCTTTGATGTTCCTTCCTATCAGGCCAAGATGAGAGTTAACTTCTTTTTTAACCTGCTCGTCTGCTTTGATCTCATAATTTGCATCAGCAAGTGAGCCATAACAACCATTGCAGATCGTTAGCAGGTCGCGGTCCAGTTCTTCGGATAAAGCAATGTTCCTGCCGGCCAGGGCAAGCCATGTAGCTTTGTCAAATGAACGGAGCACCCCTGGTGCAGGACAGCATGATGCGCCTTCCAGATCAATACAGTCTACTTCGAGTTTATCGAGACAGAGCTTTGTGCTCTTTTCTATACCCGGATAACGATTAGGGATCACACATCCCAGAAAAAGTGATACATTTGCCATATTTATTCCTCCCGGAAATGAAGCATCATTCTTCGGACATCAGTTCATCGAACCCACATGATGTCAGCAGCTTCTTTACCTCTTCCAGTCCTTCAGGGAAACTGTGAACAGTGGGTGGTAGCGGATCAAGTCCCAGAGCTTCCCTCTTTGTTCTATTCTCTTCGTTAATTGGAACGGCATGTCCGTGCTCCAGAAGTAGCTCACCGACCTTCCTGTGCTCCGGATAAATGATACCTTCTTGAACAGCAAGTGCACGCATCTCAAATATAGCATCAACGATGTCTATCCCCCGCGGACATCTCTCCTGGCAATTATAGCAGGTAGTGCACATCCAGAGGGAATCATCAGAAAGTACTGCCGGATCATTACATGCCTTCCTCAGGAGCTTTCTGACATTCAGGCTTGTATGCCTTCCCGAGGGACAGCTACCGCTGCAGACACCGCAATGCATGCATTTTAGAATGGTAGAGCCGGTCTTTTCCATGCGGGAAAGTACATTCGGTTCATTTCTGACAGACATCAAAGGGAGTTATCTTTTCATACATTATAAAAGATGCCATTGCACACTTTGGTGCAAACCATGAAAAGCAATAGTTATATTCGAGTACATTTATAAGATTTATATATTCAGAGTGTACCCGTCAATATGACTGCTCACAAGGGGGATAAAATGAGCAGCATAAGGTAGCATAAATTTCCGGAAAGAAGTTATTGAAGCAGTTACCAAATGTGATGATTCGTGAGAAACGCTCTTGGAGACCATGTATTCCTAAATTATCTCGCTGCAAAGACTGTGGAATGGGATGACTACAAGGCACGTGTACATCAATGGGAACTTGGCACGTACCTTAGCATACTCTAAGGGGTTTTCCCTCAGGATCTTACTCCCTGGCAGCAATATGCTGTCCATATAAATTTAACAAGGTGATAAAAATGTGTGGAATAATAGGTGTGATCGACAGGAAAAGAGCACTAATGGATGGCTCCAGTATTCGCGATGCACTAAGTCTTATGAATGAAAGGGGAAGTGGAGAAGGTGCAGGTTATGCCGCATACGGCATATATCCTGATTTCCAGGACTGCTATGCCATACACGTATTCTTTGACAACCTTGTGGAACCAAAGTCCCGGGTCGATCATATGCTCCATAAATGGGGACGAATCGTGCATCAGGAAGCCATACCAACATATGAGCAGGACGGACTTAAACGAAGTCATATCCCCTGGAGATACTTCTTCAAGCCTTACAGCGACCTGATGGCAGGAAGTACAACTCCAGAAGACGATGTCATGAAGTACATTGTCATGGAAACAAATTCCAACATACAGGGAGCACTGATATTCTCATCCGGAAAGAACATGGGAGTTTTCAAAGCTTCCGGCTGGCCTGAGGATGTTGCCAACTTCTACCGCATTGAAGACTACAAAGGGTACATCTGGCTTGCCCACAACCGTTATCCCACCAATACACCCGGATGGTGGGGAGGAGCACATCCGTTCAATCTTCTTGACTGGGCAGTAGTGCACAACGGAGAGATCACCTCATACGGTACGAACAGACGTTATGTTGAAAGCAATGGATACACCTGCAGCATGTTCACCGATACCGAAGTAGTCGCATATCTTTTCGATCTTCTCGGCAGAAGGCATGGACTTCCGGAGGACGTTGTGGTAAAAGCACTTGCCCCGCCTTTCTGGGATGAGATAGACAATATGCCCGAAAAGGAACAGGAACTCAACCACGCGATCCGCCTGACCTACGGACCTGCTCTCATGAACGGACCGTTTGCAATAGTAGTGGCAACCCATGAAGGGATCGTAGGATTTACTGACAGGATCAAGCTCAGACCACTGGTCATCGGGGAGAACGAAGACCGGCTTTACATCTCAAGCGAAGAAGCTGCCATCCGCGTCATGGACCCTGAGGTACAGAACATACACATGCCAAGGGCAGGGGAACCTGTGATAGGGAGGGTGATCGTATGAGCCTTGGAAGTGTACCCCTTAAATACAAGGTTACCATCGACCGCGAGCAGTGCATGCACTGTATGCGATGTATCAATAACTGTTCATATGGCGTATTCCACAGGGAAGATGACAGGATAATCATCGATTCCCGAAAGTGTACAGCCTGCCATCACTGCATCTCCATGTGCCCGAGGGACGCCATATCACTGCAGGAAAGACCTGTGGATTACCGCAGCCATCCGCTCTGGACAGCTGAGGCACGCGAGGATATCATCAACCAGGCACGTACAGGGAAGATCATTCTTGCGGGCATGGGAAATGCAAAACCCTATCCGGTGATCTTCGACAGGCTTGTCCTCGATGCCTGCCAGGTAACAAATCCAAGTATCGATCCGCTGCGTGAACCCATGGAGCTTCGGACATATATTGGAAAGAAGCCACCAAGGCTTGAGATAGACAAGAAGGATAACGGTGACATCGAGATGCTCACCAAACTTACCCCTAATCTCAAGCTTGAAACCCCCATCATGATCGGACACATGAGCTATGGTGCTATCAGCCTGAACGCACAGCTAAGCCTTGCTAAAGCTGTGGAAAAGACAGGAACATTCATGGGAACCGGAGAAGGAGGTCTTCATGAGGCTATCTACCCATACCAGAAAAATATGATAGTACAGGTGGCATCCGGCCGTTTTGGCGTGGACATCAACTACCTCGAAAGAGGAGCTGCCATAGAGATAAAGATCGGACAGGGTGCAAAGCCCGGTATTGGAGGCCACCTTCCAGGGGAAAAAGTGTGCCAGGATGTGTCCTGCACCCGTATGATACCCCTTGGAAGTGATGCTATCAGCCCTGCACCGCATCATGATATATACAGCATAGAGGACCTCGCACAACTTGTGAGAAGCCTTAAGGAAGCTACCGAGTGGAAGAAACCCGTGTTCGTAAAGATAGCAGCTGTGCACAATGCTGCGGCAATTGCAGCAGGTATTGCACGTTCCTCGGCAGACGCTGTGGTAATAGACGGATTCCGCGGAGGTAGCGGAGCAACACCAAAGGTCTTCAGGGACAATGTAGGCATTCCTATCGAGGCAGCTGTTGCAAGTGTTGACCAGAAGCTAAAGGACCAGGGTATCAGGAACAAGATCTCGGTCATTGCAAGTGGCGGTATCCGCAACAGTGCAGATATTGCAAAATCGATCGCACTCGGAGCAGATGCAGTCTATATTGGCACAGGAGCACTTATCGCAATGGGCTGCCGTGTTTGTGGCCAGTGTTACAGAGGCATGTGCCCATGGGGTATCGCAACCCAGAGACAGGAACTGGTCGATCGCCTCGATCCGGAGATCGAATCCGAGCATGTGGCAAACCTCATCCGCTCATGGACACTTGAGCTTAGCGAGCTGATGGGTGCTGCCGGGATCAATAGTATTGAAAGCCTGAGGAGCAACAGAAGCCGTCTGCGAGGATACATGCTGGACGAAGGGACCCTGGATGTCCTGCAGGTCAAGCCGGTGGGGGCCTGAGAACATGAAAAAAGTAGAGATCGATGCAAAAGGCATGCACTATACCCCCCTCAATAAAATGATAAGAGAGGCGGTCAAAAACGGTGCAAAAGAGATAATCCTGGACAATGTGATAGGCCAGCGGTTCATTGCTGATGGATTGAAAGGTGATGTCACCATCCGGATCAATGGAGTTGCCGGAGGGGACCTTGGAATGTTCATGAACGGCCCCACCTGCATAGTGAACGGAAATTGCGACCATGCCCCTGGCAATACCATGGATGGAGGAACAATTGTTATCCACGGAAGTGCAGGAGATGCCGTAGCACATAGTATGCGCGGCGGAAAACTGTTCGTGGAAAAGAACATCGGCTATCGCGGAGGCATCCACATGAAGCAGTATGAGGAAGATCGCCGCCCTGCACTGGTCGTAGGTGGCGCTTCACATGCATTCCTGGGAGAGTATATGGCCGGAGGCCTGATCATTGTGCTGGGTATCGGACAGGAAAATCCGGTAATGGACCGTGGGATCGGCAGTGGTATCCACGGAGGTATGATAGTTATCCGCGGGGAAGTGAAGGATGAGCTTCTGGGAGTTGGTGCCAGAAAAATGGAATTCGGAGAAAAGGAACTTGAAATGATCACCCCATATGTGGAAGAGTTCTGCAAACATTTCGATACGGAACCCTCAGGATTGCTGGATACGAACTATACCTGCATAGTACCTGCAAGCACCAGACCGTTCGCAGGAAAGTACACATGGGAGTGATAACATGTATGACAAGAATTATACTGATCTTGAGAACAACGTGTGGCATACAGGAAAATGTGCATGTTGCGGCGCCTGTGTTGCAGTATGCCCGGCAAACTCACTTTTCTTTGAAACAGGAGAGAATTCCACACACCCGATGAATGACGGATACTGCAAATCAGCTGTTGACGGAGTGCCCTGCGGCGCCTGCCATGAGGTTTGCCCGAGGATAGATGAAAGGGAGATTCAGACCATTGGAAATTCGATCGATATAGTATCCGCCTCGGCAAACTTCGATGTTGAGAAGAAGCAAAGCGGAGGTGCGGTCACTGCCATTCTTATGAACGCACTGGAACAGGGTCTTGTGGATGCGGTCATCACTGTTGCCGAAGATCCATGGAGCCTCAAGCCCAGGTCAACGATCATAACTTCCAGTGAGATGCTAACCAGACAGGCCGGAAGCCGGTACAACTGGTGGGTACCCCTATTATGGGCATTAAAGGAAGCTGTCATAACCAAAAAATACCGCAATGTAGCGATAGTAGGTGTACCCTGCGTGGTCCAGGCGATCAGCGAGATGCGCAAAAGTGAGCATGACCTTATACGACCGTTCAGGGATTCCATCCGGCTGATGATCGGTCTTTTCTGTGCAGAGACATTTGACTATGAGAAAATGGTTGAAGGAAAGCTCAAAAATGAACTGGGTATCGACCCATGGCAGATCAAGCACCTTGATGTTACGGGAAAACTGGAGATCACCACCGAGAACGGAGAAATTCACACGATCCCGCTTTCCGAACTTGATGACTGCATACGTCCGGGTTGTGCCATTTGTACAGACCTGACAGCACTTGATGCGGATATTTCTGCCGGGTCCATTGGGAGTCCGCAGGACCAGACCACACTTATCATACGCACACCTGTAGGGAACAAGTTCTTCAGGAGCGCTGTTGATGAAGAAAAACTTGTGGTATCAGATGAGGTGGACCTGCGACCCATAGAAACCCTTGCGAACAAAAAGGCGAAAAGGAGAGTATAAATCAGGATCTGCCTATCAGGCATCACCGCCTGATAGTTTTTGCTCGCAGTGATACTTTCTGTTATTACTTTCAATATGCTCACAGCAGGTACAAATAATAGGTACAATATAACGTTATGCGAAGTTGGAGAAAGTGTCAATGCCTGCCTATACCGTTACGGAACTGAACAATTTTATCAAAAATATACTGACAACTGACCCGAATCTGAACAATGTCTGGGTACAGGGAGAGATATCAAACCTCACAAAGCATGGGTCAGGACATTATTATTTTACCATCAAGGACAAAAAGAGCCAGATAAGCTGTGTTAGTTTCAGGTCCGTGAACAGGACGCTTCGGTTCGAACCTGAAAAGAACATGAAGGTCCTTGTTTTCGGATCTGTGGACGTATATACCATCCGAGGCCAGTACCAGCTGCGTGTGATGGACATGCGCCCGGATGGGATCGGGGAATTGTACAAAGCTTACGAACAGCTTAAGGAGAGACTGGAAAAGGAAGGACTTTTCAGCGATATCCACAAGCAAACCATACCGAAATTCCCGAAAAAGATCGGTGTTGCCACCTCTGCCACCGGTGCTGCAATACATGACATACTTAATGTGATCGGGCGCCGATACCCTGTTGACATACTGCTCTCACCTACCATCGTACAGGGAGAAAAGTCTGCGGAAAGTATCGTACATTCCATAGAATTACTGAACAGGACCGATGTGGATGTGATAATAGTGGGTCGTGGTGGCGGCTCCCTTGAAGACCTCTGGTCCTTTAATGAGGAAGCGGTCGCAAGAGCTATTTTCAATTCAGAAAAGCCCATTGTTTCAGCAGTGGGCCATGAAACTGATTATACCATATCTGACTTTACATCCGACCTTCGGGCACCAACGCCTTCTGCAGCTGCAGAACTTGTAGTACCCGACCAGAAGGAGGTCAAAAGGCACCTCACGAACCTGTCCATGAGGATGGAGAGCGAAATGCGACACCTCATGTCTGAAAGAAAGAAGCATCTGGAACATCTTCGGGAGAAGATAGAACCTGAACATTTCAGGGATATGCTAAGACAGGATTACCAGCATCTTGATGAGCTCACATCAAAGCTGACAACATCCATTGGTAGAATTGTAGATAACAAGGCATCCGAACTCAGGCTTCAGGCATCCAGGCTCAATTCGGTCAGCCCTTTGAACACCATGGGAAGAGGGTACAGCATTGCAGTATCCCCTGATAGCAGGAGGATCATCACAAACGTTGCCGATGTAAAAGAAAAAGATGGGGTTGATGTAATTGTCAGCGATGGTATTCTGGAATGCAATGTTAAGAGCATAAGGGACGACAGGAAGAAGTACCTGCTATTTGAGAGGTGAACATATGGGAAAGACGGATAGTACCGACGATATTAGTGAAGACAATATTAATGAAGAGAGCATTGATGAACTTACATTTGAAGAAGCGCTTGAAGAGCTGGAAACCATTGTTGAGCATCTTGAAAGGGGACAGCTTACCCTGGATGATAGTATCGGGACCTTCGAGAAAGGCATGAAGCTGGCACTCCTCTGTAACCGGAAAATAGAGGCTTCTGAAAAGAAAATAGAGCTCCTGATAGAAAAGAACGGTAAACTTGCGACAGAACCATTTAGTGAAATGGAATGATCAGGAAGGAAGAAGAAACAATCATATAATATGATATGATATATTTTTATAAGTAGATATCCATGGAATCAAGAAATTATAAGTAACCCTTTATCCATATGGAAAATTACAATGTCAGAACTTCAAAATTTGTCATGCTGTATCGACGGCCTTGATGAGATCCTCGGGGGATTCAGGAAACCATCAACAATACTGGTTGCAGGTACGGCAGGGGTTGGTAAGACCACAATGATACTGCAGATGCTATCAAATGCTGCCAAAAAGGGAGAAAAAACACTATACATACCTCTTACAACGGAAACTGCCGGGAAAGTTGAGAGGCTGCATTCCATATACCCGTTCCTGGATGAGAATGTCAAAGTATATCCGGTAAGCCGCCCTGCATCTGAAAAGGACCCGTTGAGTACATTGATAGATGTAGGAAATGTAATTGCATCAGAAAATCCCGACCGTCTGGCCATTGATCCGATCACACCCATAGGATTTGGTTTTGTTGAGCAGGAAAGAAGGCGTTTCTTCTACACACTGGATTCCATGCTTAAAGAATCAGAATCCCTTGTAATGCTCACAGGAGAACTTCTTGAAGACCAGATACATGGATATGTTGCCAGCCACCTTACAGATGGTATCATATATCTTTCAAAAGAGAACTCCGGTTATCATACTGCCCACAAACTGAAAGTCCTGAAGATGCTTGGCATCGAACCGAACAACAAGGCAAGGCGTACTGCCCGTGAATACAGTTATGACGTCAGCTCAGAAGGATTTACAGCATACCCACGCTTGATCGTTGAAGATGTAGATGAGCTTACTGAGACCAGGATAAAGTCCGGAGTGGAAAACTTCGACCTTATGCTTCACGGCGGGATGATTGCCGGCAATAGTACCCTTATTGCAGGTGAGCCCGGAACAGGAAAGAGCATATTTGGATGGCAGTTCCTCATGGAAGGACTGAAGAACGGAGAGAAGGGCATAATAGTCACATACAACGAACTCCCACAGCAGATCATTCAGGGAGCATCAAAGTTAGGATATGACATGCAGCAATACGTTGATTCCGGAATGCTGAAGTTCATACATTCTAATCCGGAGGAGATCCATCCCGATGAGCATGCCACAAGGATAAAAGAACTTGTGGAAAGCATGGAAGCTACAAGGCTTGTAGTAGATGGATTGATCAATCTGGAAATAACGTTCCCCGACATTATCAAACTCCGCGGGTATCTTCAGCGCCTTACAGCCTATCTGAAGACCAGAGGGGTCACATCGGTCATTACCACGGAACTGTGCGCCCAGGAAAATGACAGGATCATGAGCAAGGATGCCTCTTTTATTGTTGATACCGTAGTAACGGTCAGGCAGGTCGTATTCTCAAATGAGGTCAAACGATACATCAGAGTACTCAAATCCAAAGGTTCCAAACATGCACTGAACATGCGCGAGTATGTAATAGAAGATACAGGAATAAAGATCAACTGTGATGTTATTCTTTAAAAAAAGCTTCCAATGAACTAAAAATAAAAAAAAAAGAGAGCAAGATAGCTTTCAAATATATCTTTTTTATCAGATCGCGTGGATCGACCTCTCAACAGTGGTTCCGAGCTCCGTGAGGTCGTACACGCCACCATCTTCGCTTAACAATTCTTTTTCGACAAGCTCGGCCAGTATCTTATCAACAGATGGCTTTACCACGTGCATGTTCTTTGCGATGCGTGCTGCATCCATCTCCCCTTTAGATCCAAGCAGAGCCAGTAGTTTCTGCCTGTTCTTGTTACCTGTTATAAATCCCATTAATTCATCCATGATATCACCATAACAATGTATACTAATGCATCATATAATTATTCACTCACAATCGCCTTTCAATTGATGAAAGAGGAATACTTTTATTACCTGTAATGCATATGTATGCGTGACGGGCTAGTCTGGGTAGGCCGGCGTTACCTGTAACCCGAAATCGCCGATATGCGGGAGACGAAGCCAAAAGAAGTTGTTTTGATCATTTCCAAACCTGTGATCTCAACTGAGAAGCCCCGTCCTGCTTGGATGGTGTTGGTAGAAGAACTAATTGGAGAATTGGTCCTCTTATCTTCACCGTGGGAACCAGTCGAGGCCCGGAAGGGAGCAGACCTACCATGGGCACTTGTCGCTTGTAGGGCTGCGGGGTGGAGGAGAGATCTCAGACCATTTGGTTGTGTGATGGACAGCAACTCGCGGTGTGCCCGTCACTTTGAACTTCAAACGAAAAGCATTAAATATTGCTATTGCCTTTAAGGAGAACGCGTGGCAATAAAATGCAAACCCAATGACGAGATAGCCAAGCCCGGTATGGCGCAGGATTGCTAATCCTGTGGTGCTTTGCGCCTCGGGGGTTCGAATCCCCCTCTCGTCGCTTTTTTATACACCATTGAACTCATAATGGATAATATAATCGTTGCAGGCGAAGATCATGCCAAAAACAAAACCAATTATTTCAGTGCTTAACGAAATGCCAGCAGAGAACGACGTAGCTGAAAAAGCACCCAGCGGGTGTGGTGGCTGTACCGGTGGCACTTGCGGAGCTTTTGGTATCAGGGCAGGATCTGAAAAGGACGTAGTGATCAGGAACCTGCTTCTCTTTGCAATTATGGGAATCGGAATGCTCCTTGCATCATACCTTATTGTGAAGCTCCTGAACCTTGTCACAGGGAATTAAGAATTAACTTTTTTGTCTGTTCTATAGGGATAACGCATCTCTTTTCCACATTTAAGGCAGGTTATTGTCATATACCTGCCATGAAGCCTTATCCTCGAGCTGTTACCGGGAACCAGAAAAGAATGGCAACCCTTGCATATCCTGCGTTTTAAGTAAGAAGGAAGCCTTATACGATATCGCATTCCGATCCGTCTTGCCAGAGCTACGTACCGGTCGCTCCTATGAGGATTGGAACTATAGCTCTCCCCTGCAAGTTTGAAAAGGCATTCGATCCTTTCAGTAGCTATATCCTTTATCAGGTTCTTTTGCTTCTTTTTTATTCGTGCCATACAAAAATACCTTTGTGTATCTTACTTGCTTACTTACGTACCTACTTACTTATCCCGTAGAATGATAACTTCGATGCGAGGGTCCTTTTCGTTCACAAGCTCCTTAAACCTTTGCGGGTCAGACTCCGTGCCTTCCACACAACCATAATGCATGGGTATAGCAACTTTCGGACCTATAAGCACAGCAGCATCTGCCGCTTCCTCTTCACCCATAGTATAAAGAGCACTTATAGGAAGAAGGACAACATCTGCCTTCAGATCCTTCATTTCAGGGATGAGGTCCGTGTCACCTGCATGATATATTCTCACACCATCAAGCTCAACAATATATCCCACACCTTCTCCGCGGGGATGATTGGGCTTGTTCAGGTTATACGCAGGTACCACTTCGATGTTGACACCTTTTATTGCAAGATCACCGGTCAGAAGATCACCTTCAGCGATCCGTCTTGCATCACCCTTGAATTGTAAGCTCATTTTTTCAGGAATGAGAGTTGTAGTTGTGCTTCCACGCACCTCCCTTATGGATGCAGGATCACAATGATCAAAATGTTCATGCGTCAACAATATAATATCCGCTTCATCACCATACCCAGAGTCATCCGGCAGCACATACGGATCGATGTATACGACCCTACCCTGACCTTTCAATATAAATCCGGCATGACCGAGCCATTCTATAAGGACATTACCAACCTGTGTACTTCTCATCCTATACCCTCTTTAATATCATCGAATCATTACAATTTCATCTTAAACCTGAATGTGAGAACAACACGATCCATCTTAAAACTGCCGAATTCTTTTATAGTACTCGTATATCAGATGATAAAACCGTGTAATTTTTTGTACCATCGTTCGATAATATTTATATAGAAGTGGGTGTTGTATATACAATAATGCGTTGTGTGTAAATATATTTGAAAATGGGTTTGGAAAATATAGATACACTCTAAAAAAAGGAAGTGACTAAAATGAAGATCAGAGTTGTAAGTTCAAAAGAAGAAATCCAGTCATTAAGTGAAAATGAAGAGATCGTTCACCTTGCATTCAGACCATCAAACACAGACATATTCTCATTAGTTGTAAAATGCCCTAGTGTTAAAGCACTTCACATCCCAAGCTCATACAAGAAAACAATATCCAAATCCGCCAAGATGTATCTTGAAATGCAGGGTATCAACCTTCTTGAAGGTGACGTATGGGGACACAGAAAAGATATCAACGAGTACTCTGAAGTCTCACAGAGCGTCTACGACCGCATAAAGGATTACAGGAACGAAGGTCTTTCCGAAGAAGAGATCAATGAGAAAATGGTCCGGGAAACAAGACTCAGTCCTGATTTCATAGAGTTCCTTATGAAGCAGTAATACTGCAATTGAAAAACAAAAAAGCTAAAAACGATAGAGGACTGTCCCACAACGGACGGTCTTTTCCACTCTTTTTAAATAGATTCATTCACCAACGATCTGAACGACCAGTTTGCGCGACCGGGCTCTGTTATCCAGATCGATGAATATTACCTGTTGCCAGGTCCCAAGAAGCATACTGCCATCGATCAACGGGAACGATTCACTTTGCCCCAGAAGAGATGCACGCACATGAGAATGGCCGTTACCATCGTGCCATCGTTCATTGTGCTTATATTCGATGTCCTTCGGTGCTATACGTTCAAGTGCCTGCTGCAGGTCATGGATAAGTCCGGACTCATACTCGAGTGTCGTCACTGCCACAGTAGAACCTGCCGCAAAAACAGTAACGATCCCATTATTAATTCCGGATCCGCTCACAGACCTTATGACATCGTCAGTGATATCGATGATCTCGGAATTACCTTTTGTATCATATTCCAGATATCTTGTAAGAACCGGCATAATATTGATCTGCTTAGTCAATGCGTGTTATTTTGATACCAGCAAGAGATACAGCCAGTACGAACAACATGAGAGCTGCCGTAAAACCATACCCCTGTGGCTCTATTTCAGCAAGGTGCACGAATATAAGCATTACAATAAACATGAGTACTGAACCTATGCTCAGAACGATCTCCATTGTTTTCTTGTTCATCACACCCTACATTACATCAGTAATACATCAATTTAACGCCGCCTTAAGAGAACAACATTTTAAAAGATGCAAATAGTATCTAAACAAAAACACATAATGGGGTTATGATATGACAGAATTCGAAAGGGAACTTGTACAGTCGTTCAATGCTTTTTTTGAAAAGAATAACGTAAGGGGGATAGCGCATCGTCTCAAACAGCACCGCTTCACACCGCAGTTTCTGGATGTCCTGGTAGACTCCCTTAACCCGGACTACTATATGGGCATAGAATGTAAGAGCATATCAGTTGAAAAAGGTGCCAATGCACTTTATTTTACTCAGCATTTCACAGTAGATAAGAAAGGTTCACACCAGATAGACCGCATATCCGACTTCCTGAGAAGATCCGGACGTAACGGATTTCTGGCGGTTGAACTGAGAATGGGTGCCGGGTGTGCAAGGAAAGCACATATTATCCCATGGGATGACCTTTACAGCAGGTTCCATGACGAATCGTCGCTCAAATACACGGTCAAAGAGATACAAA
Source organism: Methanococcoides vulcani (assembly GCF_900111645.1). GTDB lineage: Archaea > Halobacteriota > Methanosarcinia > Methanosarcinales > Methanosarcinaceae > Methanococcoides > Methanococcoides vulcani. The sequence continues at coordinate 55,813 of NZ_FOHQ01000001.1, read as the reverse complement.
CATACCCACCCATCGAACGCAAGAGCGGGCATTATCTAATAGAGCCTGTCAAATGGAGAGCCGGAAAAAGGATCATTGAATAATAGATCTTACTGGAGCATATAAATGATTGAAAAAATCCAACAGATCAGGTCAAAAGCTTTAAAGTGTTCGGTTGAAATACACAAATCCAATTCTGTATATGTAGTATCCCACATAGATGCTGACGGTCTCACATCAGCAGGGATCATTGGCAAAGCTCTTGAAAGGGCAGGTATCGATCATTCCATCCATTTTGTCAAGCAACTGGATGAAATTGAAATTGAGGCTATCGCCAACCAGAATCCGGAACTTGCGATCTTCACGGACCTTGGGAGCGGCATGATAGAGTCCCTCAACTCACACGGCATAAATTCGGTAATATCAGACCATCACCAACCAAGGGGAGAACTGGAACATCACTTAAACCCCCATCTTTTCGGCTTCAATGGATCATACGAGCTCAGCGGCTCCGGAATGACCTACATGCTTGCGAATGCCCTTGGGGATAACAGGGACCTTGCCGACCTTGCCATAGTCGGAGCCATAGGGGACCTCCAGCATTTGAAAAAAGGACACCTTACAGGAATTAACCGCTACATTCTCGAAGAGGGCGTAAAGGAAGGCAGCCTGCATTACGAGAAGGACATAATGCTCTTTGGAAAACAAACGCGTCCTGTCTTCAAATTGCTCCAGTTCGCATCCGACCCATACCTTCCCGGACTTACCGGAAATGAAGATGCATGCATCGGGTTCCTGCATGACCTTGGAATACGCTTCAGCGGGGATGAACGCTGGAGAAGATGGATCGATCTTGAGCAAAATGATAAGCAGAAAGTGGTCTCCGCGCTTGTGCAATACTGCCTTCGTTCAGGTTTGCCACCCTACAAGATCGAGAGGCTCATTGGAGAGGTCTACCTGCTCATGAAAGAGAAGGAAGGCACAGAAATGAGAGATGCTTCGGAATATTCCACTTTGCTCAACGCCACAGCACGCTACGGACATGCGGATATCGGCCTGGCAGTCTGCATGGGCGATCGCGGCAAAGCTTATGAATCCGCCCGCCAGCTGTTGAGCGAGCACCGGCAGAACCTTGTGAACGGACTCATGTTCGTCAAGGAGAACGGCATCACAGAACTCAACAACCTCCAGTATTTCGATGCAGGTTCCAATATCATGGAGACCATTGTTGGCATCATTGCAGGAATGAGCACATCCATCGTCGGAAACCGTTCCCTTCCGATAATAGCCTTTGCAGATTCGAAGGAAGGTGTCAAGGTGTCAGCCCGCGGAACACAGGACCTGATCAGGAAAGGACTCAACCTCTCTGAAGCCATGGCAGTGACAACAGCAGAGATAGGAGGCGCAGGAGGAGGTCACGATATCGCAGCAGGCGCCACCATACCATTCAATGTAAAAGAAGAATTCCTGCAAAAGCTCGATTCTGTTATTGGTGAACAATTGCGCAAAAAGTGATCAGACAAAATCATCGACGTGTTTCATCTCATCTATGTCTATCAAAGTTGACATCGCGTTCGTGCGAACCTCAAAGCCCTGCTCCTTTGCCATTGCCATGGGGTTGGTCCCGCCAATGACAACAACACCGAGATGATCCCGCTCCACCGGCACATCAAGCACGCGGGAGTTTGGCTCCCCAACTTCCATAATTCCACTGATACCTGCATCCAGCATATCGGAGAGAATATGATCAAGATCATCCCTTGCGACCAATGGTGCTTCACGAAGATTGGCAAGGATCTTTCCCGAGCCTGTTCTTAGCATCTGGGTTACAGAGGTGACATCCTGCGACATCAGGACCTCAAGAGGGTCTATGGTTGTGCTCACATAGGTCACAACATCAGTAAACCTCACCGGGTGTCCGTTCTTGATCTGTACGACCCCTCCAAGTTTAGGGTTGATCATCACACCACCTTTTAAGAGCACACCATCAATAGTGATACTGCAAACTGTGGCAATGCCCACATCGCCCTTGGATATCCTGAAATCGCCAATACTCTCCCCCCCTTTGATGATCTTGAGGAAAGGACTGACCGATAATCCGCTCCGGATCGCCAGCGCGTATACCTCGAGAATCGATTCAAGATCTTCTCCCTTAATGAGAGACAGATTGACTATAACATCACCTGCCATTGCAACCGGGTCGAATGTGGTCCTGAACATAAGGTCTTCAATACGTGACGAAGTGAACTGGACACGATGTGGTTTATTGATCATAGAGACACCTTGTCATTTCCATAAAGTAAGGAAATTACCCTATTATAGTTTTGTGTATCCCGAACACTTCTACGAGATTTGAGAATATTGTTCTCAAATAGTAACAATGCTCTCAAATACGCCAACGAAGTCCTGTGGCTGTTTCAGGAACCGAAGTTTTTCGGTGTCGTTTACGAGTTCATACATATCCCTGCCACATTCAAGACCAAATTCAGGAATATCTACAGGAGTGATATATCTTAGCTCAGGAAGGTCCTCATAACAAGGATTCCTGACAAACCCTTTATCCAGCAGATAATATGCACCACCTGCCATATCCCTGAATGGTGCATAACTGGAAGCAAAGTCACAGCATACCCAGTTAGCCATCTTCAGAGGTTCATCGGATGCATTTATGGTCACATGACCATAATCCGGAGGAATGAGTGCAATATCCCCTGCTTTTGCCTTTATTACAACAACATCGACAATATCATCGAATTCATGCTTCTGCAAAAGGTAGGTTGCCTCTCCTTCAAGCACCTGATATACCTCAGGATAGGATATTTCCTCACCCGGAACGTTCGGATGATAGTGACCTGCGGTCTTGACAAACTCACGCCCCAGCATTCCCGGAGGAATTACCGTAATGTCATAACGCAGGTGCTGCTTGTTGATAGTTTTAAGTTCGGCCTCGGACATGGAAAGATGCCTGAACATATAATAGAGTTCGAAGTCATCTACTGAATCGAACCATTCCCTGTCACAGACGACCTCTTTCATATCATGAAGCATCCTGATACCAGGTTCCCTTTCAACCCCACCAAATTCAATAGTATAAACCATATTTAGTACCCTCCTCTAAAACCGACCGGACCCCACCGGTCAACTGATAACGATAATAGTCAAAATACATGTTTAAGATACGCCTAATACATATTAAATTTAACTCATCACAATAATAAAAATTGGACATTATTAGCATTAATCCTTCGAGATAGGCAAAACAACAAGCTTAAAAGTACATGAGGGACTATACAATGGGACATGGAGAGGGAGATCAGAATACTGCATACTGCTGACACACATATTGGATACCGACAGTACCATAGTGAAGTGCGCAGGCAGGATTTCATTGATGCTTTTTCCAGGGTCATTGACGATGCCGTTGAGATGAAGATGGATGCTGTTATCCATGCAGGTGACCTCTTTGATTCAAGGAACCCGACACTTGAGGACATCCTTGACACCATCAATATACTCTCAAAGCTGAAACAATACAATATCCCGTTCCTTTCCATAGTGGGAAACCACGAGAGCAAGCAGCATACCCAATGGCTAGACCTGTTCGAAAGCATGGAGATCGCCATACGGCTTGGGACCGATCCATACAGGATAGAAGATGTTGCCATCTACGGAATAGACAATGTCCCGAGATCGAAGATACAACTTTTTGATTATTCGAAATTCACAGATGAGAACTGTGGAGAATACAACATTGTAGTAATGCACCAGCTGATGTCCCCATTCCCCTTTGGCGAGTGGGATTGCGAGGAGGTCATCAAAGGACTTCCCTTTGAAGTACATGCCATCCTGCTGGGAGATTATCACAAAAATGAGAAGACAAAGGTCGACCAGACCTGGGTGACATATTGCGGTAGTACAGAACGTAACAGTGCATCAGAAAGCGATGCCCGCACATACAATATAATTACGATAAATGACAATGGCATCGACATCGGCAGACGTAACATCCTCACCCGCGAGTTCCTGTTCATTCCGGTTGAGCTCCGGGACAGGGATACTGCCTATGAGCTGATCATCAATAGCATCAAAGAATATGATGTTTCTGAAAAGGTTGTCTTTGTGGACATTTCAGGAAACCCGGAAGTTGCCATATCCTACAATGAGATAGAGGAGTTCCTTGCGAGCCAGAATGCCCTTGTCACCCGGATCAGGGACATGAGACGCGGGGAAGATATCCTGGAAGATAAGGCTGTGGAGGTTTCCTTTTCAGACCCTGATGAGGCAGTTAAAAGAGAGATCAGGAAAATGACACTTACCAGCGGCGGCATCATGATCGATGAGATCGTAAGGGATCCGGACGTTCCAAAGACAAAGGTCGACCTTGAAGCTGAAACGCGAATCGGGAACCTGCTTTCAAGCATTGATTTCATGCAGCCGGGCACCCACATGATCCCAAAGAATACAGAAACCGACGCTGATACGGAAACTGGAACCCCAGTCGATGAAATTTATGCCCTCGAATCTGTTAATGATCAGAAGGTCGCAGAAAATACTGACGAATATAATGCAAGCACTGGAACTGAAAAGGGTACTGCCCCAGAAGACATTATTAGCCAGGATGAAGCCGAGCTATCAAGAACATGTGAAGAAACAGAAGAAGAACTATCCGAACCACCGGGGAACAGTGCTCCAACGAAAAAGAAAGTTGAAGCCCCGAAACCAAAGCAATACAATCTGGGGGACTACCTGTGAAACTGAAAAGGGTACGTGTTGAGAACATCAGGAGCTACAAGGACCTTGACATCAGCTTCGAGGATGGTGTCACCGTGGTATCCGGTGTGAACGGGAGCGGGAAATCCAGCCTGCTGGAAGCATGTTTCACAGGACTTTTCGGCAGCCGCACCCTTTCAAAGGATTTCGTGCTCTCGGACATTATCCGCAAGGGTGCCACAAAGGCATCCATAATAGTTGATTTTGATAACAAAGGGCATGAATACAACATTGAACAGGGGTACAAGGTAAATCCCAAAACCGGAAGTGCATCTAACAACAGGTCGGTCTTCAAGATCGACGGGGATATCATGGTCGATCAGGCCAGCCAGACCTATGAAGCTGTAAAAGCGCTTCTGAAGATGGACGAGGAATCCTACAAGAACTGTGTGTACATCCGGCAGGGAGAGATCGATGTACTGATCAACGCAAAGACAAAGGACCGACAGCGTATGATCGATGACCTGCTTCAGATAGGGAAACTGGAAGAGTACAGGGAGCGTGCAAGTAGTGCAAGGAAAGGCGTGGGAAGGCACCAGAGAGAAACAGATGCGCGCATCAAGGACAATGTTGCAGATATCGAACAAATTGAAACCCTGGACCCATATCAGGTGCTTAACACTGTCAAAACTGAGATGAATGAGACCGGAGCGAAAATTTCTGATCTTGATGCAAAGAAAGAGCGTGCCAGGGGAATTGTGGAATCCATTGAAGAGAGGATAAGCAGATACACAGAAACCCAGGAGCAAAAGAAAGCGATCGATGTTGAGATAAGGGGCTTCAAGTCAAAGGTAACGGTAACATACAGCGAAATGGAAAAGGGCAGGAACCTTGTAAGTTCCGGCAGGCAGGAAGTCCAGCAGCTTCAAAGTGCAAATGCCGACCTTTCTACGCGGATAAATATCCCTGATGACGCTGATATTGAGAATTATGCTGTATCCATAGAAAAAGAAGAAGTCAGTGCCCGGGATGTGGTCAGCAGTATTGTCAAAAAGAGAGAGCTGGCACAAAGCAGTGAGCGATCACAGAATGAATTCCTGCTTAACCTGAATGAACAGGTGAAGAAGACTTCCATTGCCATACAGAATAAGGAAGCTAAGATCAAAAGCATTCAGGAAGATATTGAAAGACTTTCTGCAGACAGCAGGAAACTGGATGATGAGAACGAGAACAGATCAAAAGAAGCCTCAGAACTTGGATTCCCTGCTGATAAGCTCGAAAATATAGATGATATTGCTGAACTTCTGAGCATGAAGCAAAAACAGCTTCATGGAAAAGAAAGGGAAAAGTTTGCCACCCTTACAGAACTTGAAAAAAGGGTGAAGAAAGCTAAGGAGCTACTGGATAAGGGATTATGTCCCACCTGCGGACAGGACCTTAAAGGCTCAAAGATATGCGAAGAAACAGCAGAGGATGAAGAACAAAAAGCTGGTCTGTTGAACGAGCTCCAGAGCATACGTTCCGAACAGGCAGATGTGGAAACAAAAGTGGAACGTGTCAGGAATGCAAAAGAAATTGCAAAAAGGATCGCAGAGAACGATCACCTGACCCAGATAAAGAAGAAAGACATCGCTGCCAATGAGAAACTGATCGAAGAGAACCACATATCCATCAGGGAAGAGAAGGAGAAGGAAAGTGGTCTTAAAGAGCAGATCAGTGAGGTCACGATATCGATCAGGAAGATCAAAGAAGATATTGTTACTCTGGGAAAAGATGAAACTGCTGCGATGAATTCTCACAAAGTTGTAAAAGATAAGCTCGATATTGCAAGAAAGATACGAACTAACCAGCTTGAGATCAGGAAAGTCCAGAACGATATGCAGCGATCCCAGGATAGGATAAATAACGGGCTGGAAAAGGTCGGACTGTTCGAAGAGCAGATAAAGGACCGGAAGCAACGTCTTGACCAGCTCGAAAAGGTACTTGGTGATGTCGATATAGACAAGCTCCGAACCGAAAAGATGCAGTACGATAGTGCATACAAAGGTATCGTTTCCGAACTGGAGAAGTTTAACCTGAGGATAAAGGAACTTCATAAGGAAGTGGGGCGCGTCGAAGGTGAGATCAAGAGGCTTAATGAGCTTAAGCAAAAGCACAGGATGCTTACCAATAAAAAGGAGTTCCTCGCAGCCGTCTACAATGATGCGGAAGAGCTTGAGACCATGTACATTCGCCTGCGTGCTGAACTGCGTGCAAAGAACATTGATGCGCTTGACAGGTTACTCAATGAGATATTCTCTTTCATGTACACCAACAATGCATACTCGCACATCAAGCTTGATCAGGAGTACAATCTTACCATCTATGAAAAGGATGGCACTGCCCTTGAACCTAAATTGTTAAGTGGAGGAGAAAGAGCGATATTCAACCTTGTGCTAAGGTGTGCCATCTATCGTTTATTATCACATTCACCCGGAACTACAGGCAGTTCTGAGCTCCCTCCCCTGATACTGGACGAGCCCACTGTTTTCCTTGATCGCGGACACGTCCATCAGCTGATAAAACTTATTGACATGATGCGGGACGTCGGGGTTGGTCAGATCCTGATAGTATCACATGATGAGTCACTGATCGATTCTGCAGACCATGTGTTCGTAGTTGAGAAAGATCCCATCACGAACAGTTCTTCCATTTCTGCAAAATGAACATCTACAGAGAAAATTGCGACCATAAGATATATTATAGCTTTTATCATTATTACTGGACAGGATAAGGGTTTGATATTAAGAGGGATCGAAAGGTTTGTGAGGTATTGAATGAGCTCCGAGAACAGGGACTTTGTCATAGAAAGGCTTGAACGAAAGCTGACTGAAAAGGAAGAAGAGATAGAGACGATCAGCACCAAACTTCGTGATTCGATCATGCGGGAACTTCGCGAGAACCTGAAGAATGACCTTGACATCAACAACCGTCTTATCAAGATAGAGCAGAAGGTCCAGGAGCTTTCAAGCAACTTAAGTGGCATTATGGACGAGTTACTTGACCAGAAATCACAGCTCAGGTCCATGAACCCTGCAACCCGGAAATCAGAGCCGGAACAATTTAAAGTAACGGCAACGCAAGATCCTTTCAACTCGCCTTCACCAAAGCCGGCAGGGGTTTCCGGGAATAAAGGTCAGCTTGCAGATTCCCTGTTCGGTCAGAAAAAAGCTGCACCAACCACAATTCCGGAAAGGACCATACCTGAGCCACCAGTACCAAAGATGACACCCCCTGGGTCAAAACCATCTTCAGGATCACAGTGGAGCAAACTGGTAAACCCGAACGAGGTCAATATGGAGATCAGGGAGATAAGGACCGAAGAACCTGCACAGGAGAAAACAAGGGACATACCATCCGAATACATTGTAGCAGATGGGATCGATGCCCCTCGGAACAGTAATTATTCAAGGCCTCCGGAAAATGAATGTGAATATATCGTTGCGGAGGAAGGCAAACCTTCACGTACTCGCTCAGAAACAGAGTATGAGACCGTAGAAGACCGTAATGATGAAGATACTGTGGTCACAACGACCCGCAAGAAACCTTTTTAACTCGATGACAGAGGAATCACGTGTACATCAAGGAAATTGAATTTACAAACTTCAAGTCTTTTGGGAAAAAAGTTAAAATACCATTCTTTGATGATTTTACCACCATATCGGGACCTAATGGAACCGGAAAATCCAATATCATCGACGGGATACTTTTTGTGCTCGGACTTTCCAGCTCACGTACCCTGAGGGCTGAAAAGCTGACAGACCTTATTTACAATGGAGATAAGGCAAAAAAACCTGATTTTGCACAGGTCACAATAAAGTTCGATAATGCTGACCGTGAGATGCCTGTGGACGAGGAAGAGATCACTATCAGCAGGAAGATCAGGGAAACCGAGAACGGATATTATAGTTATTTCTATTTCAACGGCAAGGCGGTCAGCCTTACAGACATCCATACCCATCTTGCAAAAGCACGTGTGACCCCTGAAGGGTATAATGTGGTCATGCAGGGTGATGTCACCCGTATCATCACTATGACAGCAGGCGAGCGCCGCAAGATCATCGATGAGATCGCCGGTGTTGCTGAATTCGACAACAAGAGAGATCGAGCTATGAACGAGCTGGAGATCGTCAGGGAGCGTGTCGAAAGGGCTGACATATTAATAGAAGAAGTTGAGAAGCAGCTGGAGAAGCTCAAGGTCGAGCGCGACCAGGCTGTGAAATACCAAGGCCTCAAACAGGAGAAAATGAAGTTCGAAGGCTTCGTACTGCTTGCAAAGCTCAAGGATGCAAAAGTGGAGCTTGAGAATATCAGCGGGGACATCGGTGCAAAAAAGGAAGTCCGGGAGAAATTACAGCAGGCCCTTAAGCAGAAGCAGGAAAAGCTGGAAGAACTTGAGAATGAGCTTAAGGAGCTCACATCCGAGATCCAGAGGATGGGAGAGGACGAGCAGATCCAGGTCAAGAAGGACATCGAGGAGATAAAGGGAGATGTCTCAAGATGTGTCAACAGCATAGAACTTGCAGATAATGAGATCGAAGACATTGATTCCAGACGTAAGAAGGCATTCCTTGATATCGAGCAAACGAAGAACAGGGTCAATGAGATCGATTCAAAGCTGTCTGAGGAAACACTCCGCAAGGACAGTATCTTTTCAGAGATATCCGAAAGAAAGACCGAGAGGATGATCCTGCAAAGCAGGATAGCGGACGTGGATGAGAAGTTTGCCCAGACCAGGGATGAACTTACATCGTTCAAGAATGAGCTGGAAAATTTCAGGAACGACAAGAGCGAGCTGATGCGACAGGAAGATCGCCTGCTTGACTCCCTGAGAAGAAGGTCAGCAGAGGTCAGGGATATCGAGAACGAGATCGAGGATGCAAAGGTAAAAGCAGAATCATCAGACAGCGATACAAAGTCTGCGCAATATGAGATAGAGAAAAATACCGAGCAGATAAATTCCCTGACAAAGGACCTTGATGACCTTGAAAGCAATCGTTTCCAGATCAAGACCGTGGTAACAGACCTTGAAGCCACACTCCGAAAACAACAGCAGGATTACGCGATGCTGGAAGCACGTGTCCGTGCGGCAGAGGATACCAGTAATTATTCCAAAGCTGTGGACATGATAATTGCCGAGAAGAAACACCATGGACTTCCCGGCATCTACGGCACCATAGCCGAACTTGGAAGCGTGGACCAGAAATATTCCACGGCCCTTGGCGTTGCAGCCGGCGGACGTATGCAGGCGATCGTGGTCGAAACTGACCAGGACGCATCGCGCGGGATACAGTTCCTGAAACAGCAACGAGGAGGACGTGCAACCTTCCTGCCACTTAACAAGATGGAAGCAAGGCGGCCTTACAAGGACCTTTCTGACCGCAAGGGTGTCATCGGCTATGCCATTGACCTGATAGACTTTGATCCAAGGTTCGAGGCTGCATACTGGTACGTCTTCCGGGACACACTTATTGTTGATACGCTTGAAAATGCACGCCGGCTCATCGGCGGCCTTCGCATGGTCACACTTGAAGGAGAGGTCATTGAAAAGAGCGGTGCTATGACCGGCGGATCGATGCAAAGGAAGTCAGGACTCTCATTTGCAGCCTCTGAAAAGGACAAGCTCATTAAGATCGCTGAGAAGCTTACCGAATTTGAGTCAAGGCGCAATACTGCCATCAAGAAACTGGACAGCGTAGAGGGACATATTGCGGATATAAACCGTGAGATCCATGAGCTGGAGAAGGAGATCTCAAAGAAAGAGATGATCTTTGAGGAAATAGGCAGCAGGGCAGAGCGCCTCAGCCAGCTTATTGAGGCAAAGAACGTCGAGCTGACACAGATAGAAGAACAGCGTCTGAAGCTCCGCGAAGAAATGGAACTTGTCGTTGCCCAAAAGAATGAGAAGGACGAGAAGTCCGGGGAACTGGAAGAGAAGATCGCTGTTATTGAAGAGAAACTTTCCGAATCAGAGATACCTGAACTTAACAAACAGGCTGAACGCATCGATGAAGAGATGCGAAGGCTGGACGGACGTATCCGTGACATTGAAGCTGATATCAATGCCCTGAACCTTGACCGCGAGTATGCTTCATCCAGGATCGAAGACAGTCGCCAGCTTGTCAAGGAGATGGATGAAAAGAGATCGAGCCACCGTGAACGTGTGGACGGCTTTAAAGCGAAGATAACCGAGCTGGAAGCCACTCTTAAGAACAAGCAGCAGCGTGAACAGGAACTTACGGACGAACTTAAGGAGATGCAGCAAAAGCGTGCCATTAAGCAGACCGAGTATAACGCTGCGGAAAAGGATCATTTGGCCACCAGATCAAGACTGGCCGATGCTGACAAGGCTATGATGGCACTGGAAGCCACACTGAGCGCCCTTGTTGACCAGACAAAGGACCTGAAGGAAGAACTGGAAAGGCGCGGTATCGAAGAGGTCGAAGACGTACCAAACTACGAAACCGTCAGCACAAGGATAGCATCCATAGAAAAAGCCATGGAACGCCTGGAACCTGTGAACATGAGGGCCATTGATGAGTACGACGAGGTGGACGCAAGGGTTGTAGACCTTAAGACCAGAAGAGCCATTCTCTTCAATGAAAGGGAGCAGATCCTCGACCGTATCGACCAGTATGAGACCCTGAAGAAAGATGCTTTCATGGAAACATTCAACGGCATCAATGAGCCTTTCAAAGAGATATTCAACGAGCTTTCCGATGGTAGCGGAGAACTTGTACTTGATGATCATGAAGATCCTTTCAATGGAGGATTGACGCTTCGGGCACAGCCAAAAGAGAAAACGCTCCAGCGTCTGGAAGCGATGTCCGGTGGAGAGAAAAGTCTTACCGCCCTGGCTTTCGTGTTCGCCATCCAGCAATACCGCCCGGCTCCTTTCTATGCATTTGACGAGATCGATATGTTCCTTGACGGTGCAAATGCGGACAGGGTCGCCCAGCGTGTGAAGAAGGCCGGAACAAAAGCACAGTTCATTGTAGTATCCCTGCGTAAACCGATGATCGAAGCGGCTGAACGTACCATTGGCGTCACCATGCAGGAGAACAATATCACGAGCATTACGGGTGTGAAATTACGTTGAACGAACTTTCTGAAGGTATGGAGGAAAGCGAGAGCAACACCCAGGAAATCACTAACATCTCAGGCAGCTCTGTTGACCCGGAATTCCTGGAAACACTACGCACTCTCGGTGTTGATGAGTCGCTGATAGAGTTCTCAGATGATGTGCTCTGCGAACCTGTGGAGATCTTCGTCAAGCTTGCCAAGGACGGGGACATCAACCCATGGGATATAGATATCGTGCAGGCTACAGACAAGTTCCTTGCATATATTGAAGATATGAAGCTGATGGACCTGAGAATATCAGGCAGGACGCTTTTGTATGCAGCCATACTCCTCAGGATGAAATCAACCGGTATCGTTCAGGAAGAAGAGGAAGAAGATGAGGATTTCCTGGACGATGAGATGGATTTCTATGAAATTGAAGAATACCCGGTCCCAAAACTGCCCATTCGCCGTACTGCGACCCGACCCGTAACTCTCCAGGAGCTTATTACAGAACTTAAAAAGGCAGAAAAGGTCGAGACCAGAAGAAAGGACAGAAGAATACGCCATCGTATCGAGGTAATGGACAGGGCGACCACCGAAGATGTACTTGGTATCGCGCATGAGGAAGATATCCGGGGCAGGGTAGATACCCTTTATGAGTACCTTGAAGAGCTGTTCAGGGATCGCGAAGAAGTTATGTTCTCGGACCTGATAGAGAACTCCAACAGCCGCTCTGAAAAGATGATGACATACATTTCATTGCTGTTCCTTGCATCTGAAAAGAGAGTATGGCTATCACAGGAAGAGCTTTTTGGTGAGCTATATGTCCACCAGGGTTGCGAGATCGAATGACATTTTGAAGAGGAAAGATATGAACGACAAGGAGATCATAGAAGCCGTACTTTTTGCGGCAGGGGGAGCTGTTGACACCCAGACGCTCGCAAAGGTCGTTAACAGATCAGCAAAGACCATCACACCCGTTATCCAGACCCTTATGGAAGAGTATTCAACAAGGGATTCCGGGATGGAGATCGTTGACCTTGGCGGACGCTATGTGATGCAGGTCAAACCAAAATATACTGACCTTGTAAGCCCGGTAGCTCCAAAAGAATTGAGAGCCCCGATCCTTCGTACGCTTTCCATGATAGCTTACCATCAGCCTGTGGTCCAATCAGAACTTGTGGACATGAGAGGCAATTCAACATACGACCACATACGTGAGCTTAAAGAAAGGGGATTTATCGAAGCAGTGCCTCACGGAAGAACAAAATTGCTCCAGACAACGCCACTTTTCGCAGATTACTTCGGACTTAGCTCCAACGATCCGGAATCCATAAAGAAAAGGATAGTTGAACTTTCCCGCCAGCAGAGTGGAAATGAAGGACTTGACAGATGGCTTGGAAGGAAGTTCGTGGGCATCACACCCATGTACCGGTCACTTGCTGATCTTTGCGGGATCAAGGATTACAGGGTCATTAATGCCTACAATCCCACAGAGGAAGAACTTGAGAGCCTTGCTGACGTATTTAAGCTGGTAGTCTCCAGAGGCTATGAGGAAAAGGTCAGCAAATTTTACGATGGCGAGATCATCGAGGTCAGGTCCACCACCTTTGGTGACATAATAGATGCCATAAATGCACTTGAGAGCGTTGCGGATCCTGAAAAATCAAAGGAGAACATCGAGCTGATAACGGATCTGCGGGACAGGTATGTGTCAAAGGCGCTGGTCATCAGCAAGAAGGTGAAACCTGCAACAGATATGATCGCACGTATCGTCAGCGACCTGAGGCTTGGGGTTTCTGCTGAAGGTTGTGTCATAGCTCCCGATTATGGCACATCCAGTGAGGGAATGAACATCTCAGAGGGAGCCGATATCCTTGTTCCGACACACTCAAAGGTGGACGGGGACATTGTGGACAGGGTCTGCAGGAAATATGATGCTATCATAGATGGCCTGAAAAATCTTGAAAAATAACACTTTTTAAATGGCATTTAAATAGATATATAAAGAGAAGGGTATAAGTATATATACAGTATTGGCAAATATACCCATCCTTAAATACTGAGGATCAAAGAATATGACGGAATATAATATCAAGATAGAGAACGTGGTTGCGTCAACCAAACTTGCTGAAGAATTCGACCTTGTAAAGATAGAAGCGGAATTCGAAGGCGCAGAATACAACAAACAGAAGTTCCCGGGACTTGTGTATCGCGTTACCGATCCAAAAGCCGCATTCCTTGTATTCACATCCGGAAAAGTAGTATGTACCGGTGCAAAGAACGTCGCGGATGTACACACTGTCATTGGAAACATGGCAAAGAAGCTCAATGGCATCGGGATCGAGACCATTGCTGACCCGGAGATAACTGTACAGAACATTGTTGCTTCAGCTGACCTTAAAGCAGTGCTCAACCTTAATGCGATTGCTATCGGACTCGGTCTTGAGAACATCGAATACGAGCCAGAACAATTCCCCGGACTTGTTTACAGGATCGATGTGCCAAAGGTTGTCGTACTTATCTTCAGTTCCGGAAAACTTGTGGTCACAGGTGGAAAGTCACCTGAGAACTGCGAGGAAGGAGTTGAGGTCGTAAGGCAGCAGCTTGACAATATGGGACTTTTGTAAATGGATATTCAGATCCCCCTGGACAAGAACGATGTTTGCATCCTCATTCCCGCACTGAATGAGGAAGCAACAATAAAGCAGCTCATCGAGGATTTCCAGGCAGAAGGATTTGAGAATATCCTTGTCATCGATGGACACAGCCATGATCGCACCCGCGAACTTGCTGAAGAGAGCGGTGCAAGGGTCGTAGTCCAGGAAGGAAAAGGCAAGGGCCAGGCAGTTCAGGAAGCTTTCCAGCTTATCGAGGACCCCTACACCGTCATGATCGACGGTGATGGAACCTACCTTGCAAGCGATATTTATACTGTACTGGGACCGCTTCTTGAAGGACGTGCTGACCAGACGATCGGTAACAGATTTGCAAACTATGAGCCGGAAGCATTTACAAAATTGAACCTGACAGGAAACAAAGTGCTTAACAAGCTTTTTGGTCTGGCATATGGCATCTGGCTGGAAGATATCCTTACAGGATACCGCGGTTTCACACGTAAAGTGATCAAGGGTCTTAGCCTCAACGAGATGGGATTCGAGATCGAGACAGAAATTACTGTTGAGAGTGTAAAGAATGAGATGAAGATCGAGGTCGTACCTATCACATACGTCTCGAGGCATTCAGCAGCAGCCACCAAGCTCAACCCATTCAGAGATGGGATCAAGATCGGAAAAACGATATTCAGGATGGCAAAATTGCACAACCCGATGTTCTATTTTGGGATATTCGGCACGATACTGACGCTATCAGGTATCGTCGTGGGACTTTATGTGGTAAATGAGTGGTTAAGCGGAGTTACCCGCATACCAATGACAATACTGACCGCCTTATTAATACTTACAGGCATACAGATGTTCATTTTCGGGATGTTGAGTGATCTTATAGTCTCACTCCACAGGGAAACTATGCGAATGTTGCGCAAGAACAACGAGCGTTAACCCTTTTACCAGACTAACTTTTTATAGTTATTTTTTGATAGCATACCAATGTTCTTTTGCTGAGAGCAACTTTTGAAGAGCTGCACTCAAGTAAACTGTATTTGTTTTAATTGCAAGCAAATCTTAATACTTTGAGATTGCCAAAATACACCCGGCATGCAAGAGTCCCAAATCAAAAAAGTAATGGCTAATAGATAGCGATTATGAGCTACTATTCCGCCCGATTGGTGGATGGCTATAATATGTGTTGTTTGCAAGGAAATGCTTCAATTTTACTTTACATAAACTAAAGTTGATTTTTTGACAATGCTTATATAAAATACCTCCTTTTTTTAGTCAACTAATAACGAGGTTATAATAATGACAATAGTAGAAGATGCCAAAGCTGGTCAAATTACAGAACCAATGAAAGTTGTCGCAGAGGTCGAAGGTCTTGAGCCGGAATTCATCAGACGTGGAATCGCTGCAGGAAGGATCGTAATCCCAACCTCCCCATACAGGGATGTTAAGTACTGTGGTATTGGTGAAGGATTGACCACAAAGGTCAATGCATCCATTGGTGCTTCCTCAGATATTGTCGACATCGACATGGAGATCAAAAAAGCAAAGGCTGCAGAAGCTGCTGGTGCAGACACACTTATGGAGCTTGGAACCGGTGGAGATTTCCTCGGAATCAGGAAAGCTGTCTGTGATGCGACATCACTTTCAGTTGGATCAGTTCCTTTATACCAGGCATTTATCACAGCTGCAAAGAGAGACGGTTCGATCATCCACATGACAGAAGATGACCTCTGGAACGCAACTGAAGAACAGGCAAAGCTTGGTACAAACTTCATGGCAATCCACACAGGTATCAACAACATCGTACTCGACAGGCTCAAAGCACACGGTCGCTATGGTGGTATCTGTTCCCGTGGCGGTGCTTTCATGACTACATGGATGCTCCACAACGAGAAGGAAAACCCACTTTATTCTGACTTCGACTACCTTTGTGAGATCCTCAAGGAACACGAAGTTGTCCTCTCCACAGGTAACGGAATGCGCGCAGGTGCAATCCACGATGCTACCGACAGGGCACAGATACAGGAGCTCATCATCAACTCAGAGTGCGCACAGAAAGCACATGACAAGTACGGTCTTCAGGTCATTGTCGAAGGTCCGGGTCACGTACCACTCGATGAAGTAGAGATGAACGTTAAACTTATGAAATCCATGAGCGGACACAAGCCATTCTACATGCTCGGTCCACTTGTAACAGACATCTCCCCGGGAAGAGATCACATCGTAACTGCCATCGGTGCAGCAACATCTGCATCACACGGCTGTGACTTCCTCTGCTACGTAACTCCTGCAGAGCACCTTGCACTTCCAAACATCGAGGATGTTATTGAGGGTGTCAAGACATCAAAGATCGCAGCACACGTCGGTGACATGGTCAAACTCGGAAAGCGCGACCAAGACCTTGCAATGGGCAGGGCACGCAGAGACCTTAACTGGGAAAAGATGTTCAATCTTGCACTCGACCCGGAACTCGCAAGAAAGATCAGAACCGAGAGAGCCTCAGCAGATGAAGATGCATGCACAATGTGCGGTGACTTCTGTGCTGTGAAGATCGTCAACCAGAGCTTCGACCTTGCAAAGTAATGCCATTGGCATTACTTTAATCTTCTTTTTAAAAGGCCACCAATGGTGGTCTTAATAATTTCTTTACAACTACAACTTTTTTTACATCTTTTTTTAGTTAAGGCAGAAAGCTATAGCTATGCTTTGAGAACTTTAATTAAAATATCAAAATAAAATAAGCGAATCACCATTCCATGTCAGAATGGTGCTAAACATCGAGCTAGCAGAACTTACCCCCAAAGAAAAAATAAGATCAATAGGGAGTCTTAGTTACGTATGACAGGTCGATCTTTGAAACGTTGGCTTTCTGAACAAGGAGAATAGACTTCCCATAGTCAGGGTTCTCATAATTGAAGATCAACCATGTGATCTCGTCTTCTTCTACTTCACGGCAATCCGTGATGTTATCATACCATATGATAGATGATGATGCACCGTCAAGCAAATAGAGATAACCTGACAGCTCGTGCCCCTCAGGCACATTTTTAATCATTTCAAGAATGGAATTAATCATCTTAGTAACACCCATTTTAACAAACCCTGAATGTATAAAATGATTTTGGTAAAAACACCCTTGAATAGACATCGGCCTTAACTTTTTTAGAATATTTGCCCACCTGACAATACCATATAAATAATGTCTCTTCGGGCAGAAAAACCGGGCACTCAGATCCTGAGGGCGATGATATAAATTCATAGACAAAATTGTGAATCAGAACAATTGATCACCAGGTCACAAATAAACTCTTAAAGTGTGGCCTAATCCGTTATTTCCATCTATTCCGATTTCTTACCTAACAGAAACCCTTAAATCCAGATTCACCATAAATCCCGATGGGAGACACATTAATGAAAAAAGCAATTATTGATACAAACAAAGGTCAGATCGTTCTGGAACTATTCGAAAAGGATGCACCCAAGACAGTTGCAAACTTTGAGAAGCTCATCAAACAGGGATTTTACAATGGCCTTACCTTCCACAGAGTAATACCAAACTTTGTCATCCAGGGAGGATGTCCAAAAGGAAACGGTTCAGGTGGACCCGGATACACCATTAAGTGCGAGATAAATCCTAAGAAGCATACAAAGGGCGCACTTTCCATGGCACATGCCGGAAAGAATACCGGAGGAAGCCAGTTCTTCATTACACATTCCCCACAGCCCCACCTTGACGGAGCACACACTGTTTTCGGAAAGGTCATCGAGGGTATGGACGTGGTCAACAAGATCAAAGAAGACGATGTAATGAACAAGTTAAGAGTGGAAGAGGAGTGAACTAACACTCCATTTCCGTTTTAAAAAACAGAGGGAAAAAAATGGAAGCAATAAGAGGGCTGTTCACAGCATGCGGATATGTATACCCGGTCATGAAGAAGCTAGCCCTGTTGTTGATCCTTGCCCTCGTACTACTATTAATAATTAGATCTGCGGTGTAACATGGATCAAAAGACATTCAACAAAGTCAGGGTCGCAGGACTTGTCATCAACGAGATCGAGGACCTTGCACCAAAAATGTACCCATATGTCGAATTCGTAAAGAACGAAGATGAAAGCGAAGGCAAATACAGTGTAACCCCGCTCTCAGGAGAGGGACTGGAAATGCACGAAATGCTCCAGAACAAATACCAGAAATGGTATGCTTGCGTTCTGGAATTGCTAGAGCAGTATTATCCTGAAAAAGCCGAGGAATTCACACAAGCATATGAGAACGCTATCCCTTACGTCACTCTTGAATGCAAACCAAGAGTTCCAAACAGCTGCAAAATGCAGTTCGAATTCGTCAAGTACCTGACAGCCCAGAAGACAATACTATCCCACCTGTTCTCAAGGATCTCCACCATGGAGATCACAGAAAGCGAACCAGATACAATCGAGAGTGAAGATGTTGGAATTACAGGCGGGGAGATCTCACTGGAAATGAAGGCTTTGCTTTTCAAACAGGCCATCAAACCGGTCCTTGATGAAGAGATTCAAAAATTCATGGACAAACTGGCTCAGGAGGAGTGCGCACTCAGCGAGGTCACAGATCTTTCCGAAGACATAATCGCCTCTGATGCTGCAGACATAGAGCAGATAAAAACCAAATGTGCCCGCCTTCAGCAGACCTGCCGTAAAGATGCCTTGTGCACAGAAAACATAAAGCAACTGGCACCACTATTCAATATAATAAGCAGACTCTGAGTTCTGCTTTTTATACTGCTTTTTATAATATTTTAGTATAGCATCTCAAAGGATGGAGGAAAGCAGATGAAAATTATAAAGTGCAGGGACCTTGGATTCAATTGTGACTTCATGGCAACAGGCGCTGCATCTGAATCTGATGATGTGAAACAAAAGATGATGGATCACATAACTGAAAAGCATCTCTCAGAGAAAGATATGTCAAAAGAAGACCTTGAAGAGATAGCCTCACGTATCGACATTGTGTTGAGCAGAGGTTGCGGCTGCGGAGCCCTTTAAGAAAGCCACAATGCAACATAATGTTATAATTTGCAGTTCTTGCAATTGGAAAGGCCGCAGATCTTATTCTCGAACTTCCATTCGAGACCCCACTTCTTAATGGATTGAATAATCTGTATGAACTCTTCCCCGCTTCTGGTCAGAGAATAAGTGTGTATAACAGGGTCCTTTGAATCATCAAGCGTCTTCTTCACAAGACCTTCCTGCTCCAGTTCCTTGAGCCTTACTGAAAGGGTCTTCGGGGTAATGGTCTGTAACTTCTTCTTAAGTTCATTGAACCTTTTTTCCTCGTTGTTACCCTTATAAAGCTCCAGCAATATGCACAAAGTCCATCTTTTGCCAATTATATCGATCGTTTTGTAGATGGTACAATCTTTCATAGTATCAGGAAAGAAACTGGCATTATATATAGAGGTATCCCAAATATACTTAGTAACGAAAAACAACAAAATTTTAGAGGAGAGTACTAAATGACAAAGGACATACCTGAAAAGGGAGCAATTATTCAGAGGGACAAGGAAACATTCGCGATCGCACCACATATCGCCGGAGGCATAGCATCACCGGACCTACTCAGGAAGATAGCTGATGTATCTGAGAAATATGGTGCAGCTGCTATTAAGGTAACATCCGCCCAGAGAATGGCCATCGTAGGTCTCAAAGAAGAAGACCTTGACAACGTATGGGAAGAACTTGGAATGAAGCCAGCCGCTGCGATCGGCCTCTGTGTCAGGAGCGTTAAGATCTGTCCGGGAACCACATTCTGTAAACGTGGACAGCAGGACTCTGTCGGACTTGGCCTCAAACTTGATGAGATATACCATGGAATGGAGCTGCCATCAAAGCTCAAGATCGGTGTATCAGGCTGCATGAACTCCTGTGCTGAGAACGCCATCAAGGACATCGGTATCATGGGCACACCTAAAGGATTCACCGTTATGGTCGGTGGCAGTGCCGGACTCAGACCACGTCTTGCAGAGGTCATTGCAGAGGAGCTCGATGAGGAAGAGGTTCTTGCTCTTGTTGACAAGATCATCACATACTACAAGACCCACACAAAGAAACACAGGCTTGGAAGGATCATTGACGACATCGGACTTGACACCTTCAAGAAAGAAGTCGGTCTTTGAGCAAACTATTATTACGACCGCCAGGGTTCTTTTCAAGAACCCTGACATCCCCGTGCATCGCTTACGAACACGATCTACAGGGTGATCCGGACAAAGGATCCTGCTTATTTTCCTGATGAATATAGAGGAGACCATGCAGATCAGCTTTTATTATACCGGAGAGTTCGGAAGGAAGGTTATCGGCAATGTGGTGAATTCCAGCACATTCTGCACGTCCTGTGGAGAGCTTTGTGACCACTGCAGGGAGAAGAAGAGATCGTATGCTGACCGGATCGTTGACATATACGAGTTCCCGGCCGACCTGCCACAATTCATCGAAGAGCCTGAAGAATACCTGCCTGAGAATATGGGCAAATGTGATCTGCTGATAGCCATGGACCTTCATCCGGACATTCTTTCCGTCCTACCGAAGATGGCGGAAATGTCAGGTGCAAAGGCTGTTATCGCACCCATAGAGGTTCCAAAGCTTGCACCTGCCGGACTTGTCCAGCAAATAAAGGAGAGCCTTGAAGCAGAGGGAATAGACTGTGAGTTCCCAAAACCATTCTGCTCACTTGTAAAGACAGGAAAGACACTGATCGATGAATTTGTAGATATGGGATTTGGCAGGCCACTGCTTGCCATAGAGGTCGACAAAGAGAGGAATATATTCACACATGCAAAGGTCCTGAGGGACGCTCCATGCGGATCCACATGGTATGTCGCTAAAAAACTTAGCTGGTCGGATATCGAAACCTACAAGGAGACCGTATCCGGAGCACACCACGCATACCCATGTACTGCAAGTATGGACAAGGACCCGCAACTGAAAGATACAATCCTGCATGAAGCCGGATACATAATCAGGAAAAGCGTTGAAGAAGCAGCCCATATTAAAAATAAAAAAGAAGAAGTTCCGTCTGAAGATGAAAAATGAGGTGAGAACATTACTGAAGATAACCCTTTGAAGATAGCTGTTCTCAGATGCGATATCGTATCCGAGGCCTGCCCGGGAACAGGATGCTTTAAAGCTTTCAACGAACGGAGAGTAAAGTTCGCCGACTATGATGATAATACACAAATGGTTGCTTTTTTCACATGCGGAGGCTGCTCAGGCAGACGCGTATTCCGGTTGGTGCGCTCACTCCGGAAAAACGGAGTGGATGTGATACACCTAAGCTCATGCATGCAGATGAAGAACTACCCGGAGTGCCCGCATATCGATACCATCAAGAGAACGATCGAAAATGCAGGTATCAAAATTGTTGAGGGAACACATCACTGATAACTAATAATTGAGAATGGAGAGGATACAATGGTTAAACGCATGATAGTTAAGATCGATGAAGATAAGTGTACAGGTTGTGGACAATGTGTTTCTCCCTGTGCCGAAGGAGCCATACAGATAATTGACGGCAAGGCAAAGGTCGTTTCCGAAGAACTCTGTGATGGTATGGGATTCTGTATAGGGGTCTGCCCTGAGGGAGCTATCACCATCGAAGAGAGACAGACCGTGGAGTTCAATGCTGAAAAAGCAGAAGCGCAGCCAAAGAGCACAGATGTCTCCATCAGGTGTTTCAGCTGCGGTGCCGGGGAAGATGAAAGGTACCTCATGCCTATGAGGCATAAGATGGAGAGTCTCTGGGTCTGTACACGCTGTCTGCCCCAGCTTATCCATGGGTGAAGCAAATTGATAGAGCTTGAACTCACCTCAAGGGTGAATCACCTCTGCGACTACACGTTCAATTTCTACTGGCATGAAAAAGAACTTGAACCTGCTGCAGTTATCCCGCACCAGAAAAATAGTGAATATACATACCAGCAACTTGTGGACGAACTCAAAAAAGGAGAGGACGTTCACATAAAGGGAAGTGTCGGTTCAAGGTTCGCATATAGCCTAGGGGTTAACCTTGCACATTTTGGCGGGTCTGGTAAGACCGAGCCTGCAGGATGCATTTTTGTAGACGGCGATATAGGACCGGAAGCAGGGATGGGCATGCCAGCCGGTACACTTTATTTAACGGGAGATATTGAGGAGCCACTGGGAAACATCATCGAGGTCAGTTCCGATGAGGAAGGATACAGGAAGTTCATTTCCATCACAGAGCTACTCTGTGGCAACAGCTCCGAAGTCCCCATTGGGAACAGTTTCGATGCAGGGAACAAAGAACTGGTACTGACAGACAACATCCTCCGCGGAACCCTTGCTTCAAGATGTGACTGCAATGCAGAGATCATTGTCGAAGGACATGTTTACAACGGCACCGGACTCCTTATGGAGAACGGTACCATCACGGTCAGGGGCGATGCAGGGCTCAACACCGGTGCACACCTGAACGGCGGCAATGTTGTGATCGAAGGCACTGTAGGTGAATTTGCAGGTGCTTACATGAAAGCCGGCGTCCTGCTGTTCAATGATGCGAAAGGATATGCCGGTGCAGGCATGCTTGGTGGCACCATCTATTCCAGGAAGAAGATACCGCCTGCACCCCCTGCTGAGAAAATGAGGATGGGAGGCAAGGACAGCTCAACCGTACGAAAACTCACCGGCTCAGGACGCGTGGAGTCCATGCTTTACAACAAATATGAGGTCGGTGAGGAGAAAGCGCAGTATGTCAAGGTGAAGATGAGGGACGGTTCCATCGTTATGCGGAAAGTGGACTGAGATGACGAATCTGGCATTTAGCCTTGAACACCCTTCTTACATAAAATATATATAAACCAAAATTGTATCCTGATAGTATTAGATATACCGAAAAAGGTTGGATATGCTTGACTACTGAGAGAACTGAAGATTACCTGAAGGCTATTGACACCATAATTGAGAAAAAAGGATACTCGCAGGTTAAGGATATTGCGCGGTTCCTGAATGTCAGCCCTTCCAGTGTTACCGGAATGTTCAAGAAGCTAACCAAAGAGGGATACATCAATTACGAGAAATACGGAGGAGTTACCCTCACTCCGGAAGGAAGGAAAGTTGCCAGGAGCACTAAGGAAAAGTACAGTGTCCTGCATGAGTTCCTGATCCTGCTTGGAGTTGATGAGCTCACCGCTGATGACGATGCATGCAAGATGGAGCATGCTGTTACACCCCAGACACTTGAAAAACTCACGAAATTCAGTGAATTCGTCCACCGCAATGATGATATGCCAAACTTTTTGAGCAACTTTAAAATTTACTGTGAAACTGGCAAGATCCCAAAATGTGACAAGTCTAAAAATTAAAAAAGACGAAGAAGAACAGTATGAACAGATCATCACGATATGTTACACACTTTTTCCCCTTTTCGAGTTAAACTGTAGGTCCGAGTTGTATCTGAGGGACGCTAGAATAACCAGTCCCGCAGCTTCTGCCACAACAGCCTGAACAGGATCCAGAGATCGATGAACATGATCTGCTGTCGGTTATTTCAATATATCCCATTTTTTCCATCATATCGATCATACCATTTAGCTGGTTCTTACTAATATCCAACTTCTTTGCAAGCTCGTTAAAAGTTAGATGTCCACCAACATCACGGATCTGTTTTAGAACGTATCTGAACCCAACTACCATTCCATAACCTCCTGATCAAATGCCCGACAATACCGGGAAGTCTTTTTTAAAGCAAATTTTTTGGCTAATTTTTTGAGCATTTCTCAATATTTAAAACCCTAAATTGGTTCATATGAACCTATCTTGGGTTAAAACACCAGAAGGGGTGGTGAACTATCTAGCCGTAAGGAAAGGATATTGGGAGGGGGACACCTCCAAAAAACTTCAACATCGCCGTTTTTGACAGCCACGCAGAATCAACACACATTATTACCACCTGCTGAACATAAAAGCACTCGTTTGTTTGCATGCCAAAAAGAATTAGCAATTACAACAGATTTATATAATATTCATACGCAGTTTGCATGACAATACGATTTTGGGTTACCCAAAAAACAAATTGTTCGAAAAAAATCGAGGACAAAATATGACGAAAAACATTATTGTGTATGGAAGTACTACAGGGAACACCCAGATCCTGGCTGAGGAAATCGAAGATACCTTGAAACGATCTAATGGGGACTTCGAGCTGATGAAACTAACAGACCTGCAACCATCTGACCTGACAGCCTATGACCTGATACTTTGGGGATGTTCCACATGGGGAAAACGTGAATTGCAGGATGACTTCATCTCTTTCAAAGATGGTATGAAGGATATCGACCTCAGCGGAAAGAAAGTTGCCTGTTTCGGATTCGAGGATAGTGATTACTCACTGTTCTGCGAGGCTGTGAACATGCTCGAAGAGTGGTTAAAGCACTGCGGTCCACAGGTCATTATCGAGGGTGTGAAGATCGATGGTGATGTAGATGCCCAGCTTGTCAAGGCAGAAGAGTGGTCAGAAAATGTTGTCCAGGCAGCAAGTTGATCGAGGTCACAAGCGATCCCATATAATAAAACCGATAACAGGGTGAAATTCAATTGAAAGCAGTAACCGAAGAACTATTAAGGAAACATTTTGATGGGAATATGCAAGTATTCCGGCATCATATGTATGAGTACCAGAAAGGACTCAGAGACCTTATCCTGCACACGACCTCCAGTGGTTTCCGGGATGAGATGGTCAGGATGGTCGAAAAGAACAATGTGGCCTATCTTATTTATTCTCCTGCAGATACAAAAGTAAATGTATTCTTCGGAGACGAGAGATGTATCAATGTCCTAAAAACCATAGGTGAAAATAATCTATCGGAGTACACCGATGAGGAAGATTTCATGCTCGGCATCATGCTTGGTTATGATCGGTTGAAGCAGTGCGAACGTTTCCTTGAAAGGAACGTTAAGAATGGGATGGTCGAAGTACTTGTGGGGTAATGAAGCTACTTCGATCTATGCTCCCCACTTTCCGCAGGCACATCTTAAATTTAACTATTTTTACTGCTATTGTTTTTTCCATTAAATATTTAGCATTACATCCAAGTGCTTTCGTATAGATTTCGTGTAACTTGCACAGTCAAGCACGCCAAGGTCTGCGAATCTTGTTCTTTGAATCCTGCACAGAAAAAATAAATCTTGAATTTTAGGTGTGCACTTAAGAACAACAGCAAGATAATTATAGTCAAGCACCAATGTTTTTAACTGACAATATCTAAAAAACTGTGATCAACAGATGGTACAACAGTAAGACTGGAACTATAATTGTATATTTATTGATATCCGTGGAAAGTGAGATGATTGAAGAAGAATGTCTTATTGCTTGCTTGTTAGTTGCGATGATTTTAGAACTCGATTTTGACAGTTATATCTCCTTTGAAAACTAAAAAATTGCTGAACAAACAATTTGATATAAAAATGGATGTAGAATGACAATATCGAAAAACAATAGCAAAAAGAATATTGATTTTATTGAGATATCTGCGGAAACCGTTTTATTCCTTTTTGGTGTATTCTGTTTTACAGGCTCAGATCGATCCAGTTGATACTGAGATCTATTAATTTCTTGTTAAGCAGAACATTTCAAAACGTTCAAGCCACAGAGGTGAGTCTGTTGCAGTCTCAACGAATTTAACAAAGTTCTTGATCTGTTTTGTCGTAATATCATTTAGTTCATGTTCCATTGTGCATGCATCCTTATCGGCGATCTCTCTGGGTACACTTATGATCTCCAGAAAAGCTTTCAAAGCATCGTGGCGGTCCTTTATAATCAGTGCGACCTCCCGCCCCTTTCAGTCAGTGTCACACCTTTATATCTCCTGTAAATTACATAACCCAAGTTGTCAAGTTTCTGTACCATTTCAGTAACACTTGGAGACCTGATATCCAATGAATCGGCTACATCCTTTACTCTTGCGTATCCTTTATCATCTGCGATATTAAGAATAGCTTCCAGATAATCTTCAGCTTTCCGTGACAGCATGGCCGATACCCTGGATCCCTCTTTGCACATGGTATTTCGTTATGTTATGACAAGCCCCAAATCCCTTCTCTGTAAGGATGTACGTAACCCCGCGCGAATAGATCGAATAACTGTCCAATGGTGAGCAAACCATTGGGCAGCAAGAGCTGTTTTGGGAATCACAACCCGATTTGTTGATATAACCTCTGTGTTCCATTAACTCCAGTATAAATTCCAGTTCATTACGTGTTATTCCCAGTTTGCCGATTATCTCGTCAAAGGTCGTGTTCCCCTGTGATACAAGGTCCAGTATCCCCCTTGAGATGGTTTTGTATCCGATTATCATGAACTACTCCCCCTTTTGTTCATTATTTTCTAAATGGTATTATTCACAACATACCTTTCTTCCTTTCTCGGTAAGACGATATGTTTTTCCGATGCCAAGATTCGATCCGGAACAGGCGTGCCCCATGCCACAACCTGCGCAACTTGTTGTGGCAGGAGGCGAGCTCATGCATGTGCTCTCGATGTCGCCTTCATGTTCCATGGACTCAAGAAGGTCCTTCAACTCTTTTGTGCCTAGGTTAAGCCTTCGGGAAAGTTCCCCGAAGGTTATGTTGTCCTGAGACAGAGTCGTTGCGACCTCCTTTAGCATGTATCGATAGCCGATTCTCATTTCATCATCTCAAGCCTTTGTCATCTCTGTGGTGAACCTGTCCTTCCAGAAGAAGTACCCGATAAGGGACAGGATCCCGAGGTAGATGCCAGGCCTCATGCTGTCAATAATGCGCCATCCTTCATAGTCCTCGCTCTTTACCACGTAGAACATAAGGATATCTGACCCCATGACCAGGAGATAGACTGCCATGAACACCAGTGACATCAGGATGCCAACATAGATGTAGGACACGCCCATGTGGACCCCTGCGGTTAGTTCTTTGACCGCGTACAGGAACACAGCCCCGATCACGACAAAGCAGAAACCACCGAAGAAATCTCCAGGGATCAGCAACAATTCAGCCAGACCTGTCTCGATCCCGAATCCTTCCAGCATCTTCAGGATACCGAATACTACATAGAGTATTCCTGCCACCATTGCAAAGATCATTTTATTTGTATTTGCCATCAATATCACCTCAATTCAAGTTCATACTCCCCATCCTATGGCTGTACCTATGCGGTAGATGAGGAATGCAGCTATCCATGCCAGTGTTGTTCCATAGACCATCATAAAGAGCGTCCATTTCCAGCTACCGGTTTCCTTCTTTACCACACCAACACATGCAATGCATGGCACGTACAGGAGTGTGAATACCATCAGTCCAAGGGCTGTCAGCGGGCTCATAGCTCCTGCTGTTAAGATTTCAGCAAGGGCGTCTTCGTCCTCCCCTGTTCCGTACAGCACTCCCATGGAACCTATCACGATCTCCTTGGCAATGAATCCAAAGACCAGGGCTACTGCTACTTTCCAGTCAAACCCGAGAGGTGAGACAAGGGGCTCCATTACGTGCCCTAGCACACCTATCATGGAATCTTCTGTACCGAGGATCTCCTCGGACGCGAACGCTGCATCCACTCCCGGAGCCGGGATGGCTGACAGCAACCACACAAAGACAACACCAACCAGGATGATAGTACCTGCCTTTTTCAGGTATATGGAACCTTTTTCCCACATGTGTATCGCACTTGCCTTGGCTGTGGGAAGCCGGTATGGGGGCAGTTCCATGATAAAGGGAGACGGTTTGCCTTTTACCACTGTGCCACGTATCAATTTTGCAGAGAGTATGGCAACGATGATACCTAATATGTATATACCAAAGATCACTGAGCCTGCCTGTCTTCCAAAGAACGCTCCTGCCAGCATGAGATATACCGGCAATCGTGCACCGCAGGAAATGAATGGGTTCACAAGAATTGTCACCAGTCTGTCCCTTTCGTCCTCGATGGTCCGGGTGGCCATGATCGCAGGCACATTACAGCCGAACCCCATCAACAGTGGAATGAACGATCGTCCATTCAGACCGATCTTGTACATGAGCTTATCCATGACGAACGCGGCTCGTGCCATATATCCAGAATCTTCCAGCAACGATATCATGAGGAACAGTAACAGGATATTGGGGAGGAATATCATAACAGCGCCCACACCGCCGACGATACCATCGCCCAGCAGGGAGCCAAGCACGGGATTTGTGATGCTATCTGCAACCACTCCAGCCAGCCAGCCAAAGAACATATCAACGAATTCCATGAGCGGGGTTGCGACCGTGAACGTCACCTCGAACGCTGCCCACATCATGGCTAAGAATATAGGTATTCCAAGATACTTGTTGGTGACCGCCCTGTCGATCATATCCGAGAATGTCACCTCTTTGACACACTTGACGCAGACCTGTGGAAGCACCGTATTGATGGCCTCGTATCGTTTCTCTGCCATGGCTGCTTCATAATCTTCCTTTTCGATCGTGCTGAGCACACTGTTGACTTGGGTACCCACTGAACTTCCCTCAATCTTTTCCAGGATGTTCTCATCGCCGTCCAGCAGCTTCACACTCAACCATCGCACCGGATACTTGCCTGACAGTGCGCTGTCTTTACCAACAATTTCTTCCAGCTCGATGATCTTTTTCTCGATATCATCACCGTAGCTTACCTCGTGTTCGTGGTGTTCACCCTTGTCGGCTTCCCTGACGACCTCTTCCAGTAAAGCGTCGATCCCTTCTGCCCTGTTAGCAACTGTCTTTACAACAGGGATCTCCAGGAAATCTTCCATTTTTCTGGTGTCTATTTTATCTCCCCTGGACTCTGCAAGGTCCCACATATTGAGGGCTATGACCACCCTGGAACCAAGTTCCATCAACTGTGTGGTGAGATACAGGTTCCTCTCAAGGTTCGTGGCATCCACGATCTGTACCACCACATCCGGTTTCTCTTCCACCACATAGTCCCGTGCCACGACCTCGTCAATGGAGTATGCCGTGAGACTGTACGTCCCCGGAAGGTCCACGACCTCTATCTCCGTATCCTTGTACGTCCTCTTTCCGGTCTTTTTCTCCACCGTCACCCCTGGCCAGTTCCCCACATGCTGTCTTGCACCTGTGATGGCATTGAACAAGGTGGTCTTTCCAACATTGGGATTACCTGCCAGGGCGATGGTTATTTTTTTCTTTTCCATATATATCCAATCCTGATTTCCAACTTCATTTAACAATCTGATACCATTATCTTTGTAGCCATACCTTTGCCCAGGGCGTATTTGGTGCCGTTCACAACGACAACCAGGGCACCCCGCTCAGACCTGTGGACCGTGACAAGACTGTCCTCGCAAAACCCCATCTCGACCAGACGTCGTTTCAGGCCCTGGCCCGCGTTGATAGAAACAACTGTTCCCTCTTTTCCTTCGGGCATCATGGTCAGAGGTAGAACATGGGGCATGGCAGGTCACGCTCCCAGGGGCTGGACCACGATAAGTTCAGCTTCTGCTTTTCTCAGGGACAGGTTGTAGCCTTTGACAAGGAACTCCAGAGGATCACCCATAGGGGCTTTCCCTATCACCTCGATCTCGGCTCCCGGCACCATTCCCATGTCAAGGATCCTTCTTCTGGCAGAGCCTCTGCCAGTTATCTGTATTACTTTTGCTTTGCTGCCCGGTTCGAGCAGGTTAAGCGTAGTTTCGGACATTTAGATCAAACTCCATTTTTTGTTAATACAATACAATGTTTGTATACCAAAAAGGAATGGTCATATATAAAAGTTTCGTGGAACCTAAACATCTGGCAGAGATATGTGCAGATCTGTATTTTTGTATTCCAGCCGCAGACCAACGCTATGTTTATATATGACCGCCACCAAGTTCCAAATATATTTTGGCAAACCAAAACAGGATGATCAGGTATGGCAACAGAAAGAACTGAAGATTATTTGAAAATGCTGGATTCAATTATAAAGAAGAAAGGGTATGCAAGGGTGAAGGATATTTCTGAGATCATGGGACTGAACCCCTCCAGTGTCACAGGGATGTTCAAGAAACTGAACAGGGAAGGTTACATCAATTACGAAAAATACGGTGCCGTCACCCTGACCCCAAAAGGAGAGGAGATCGCCAGGGCAACCGAGGAAAAATACGATGTCCTGCAGGAATTCCTCCAGATACTGGGAGTGGATGCTAAAACAGCCGATGAGGATGCATGCAGGATAGAGCACGGTCTCACCCACGAGACCCTGGACGTGTTCACGAAGTTCGTTGAGTTCATCAATAAGAAAGAGGGATTGCCGCTGTGGTTAGAGCATTTCAGGTATTTCTATAATACCGGGGAATACGTTGAATGCACCCCTGCAACACAGGATAGCTGTCCCGTGCATGGGATAAAGAAGAACAGCGAATGAACGGGATGGCCTTGCCATTTCGCCCATCAATGTTCAAACGTTTTTTAGTTCATACCTTGTTTGTGTTCTGTAATATCAACAATGATGCTCTGGTAATGGGTGATCACGCCTTCCTCGCGCTGGATAAAGGTCTTTTCTTCGACCCGCCGTACATCCCCTGATCCTGTCAGTATCCTGTACTCTTTGACAAAATCCCTGCCCCCTCCTTACCGGTCTCTTCGAGCTCGGTCTCAACATCCGGCAGGTCATCGGGATGCACAAGGTCAGCGTACAGGACGCGCCCAGAGGTAAAGTCCTCGACTGTATAGCCAAGCTGTGTGATGTTCTCTGACACGAACTCAGTGGGCCATTTTTCTTCCGCCTTCCAGCAGAACGCGATGGCAGGACTGTTGTTGATAATGGTCTCCAGTGCGGTCTGCCTCGCAAGTAGTGCTTTCTGTGTTTCCAGTGCCTTGCTCCGTGCGATCTACTGTCCTTTTGTTCGGTAATGTCAAGGAGAATGCCATGGACATGTTCAGCTCTCCCATCCTTTATCTCAAAAGACACAGGAGAAACACCCGCGAAACCCATGATGGCACGGGCAACTCGTATATCCCATTCAGAACCATGCACAGCGTCGGGATCTATCAGGTATTTATGTTGCTGGTAGATGGCGCAGGCTTGCTGGCGGGTGGCCTCGCTTACATCCTAAGTTTGACACTCAAAATTGGGTTCAATGTTTTTTCAGCCAGATTGTAGTTCCTCACAAATTATGTACATCCTAATATTATGTATGATGTACAATATGGTGAGAACAGATAAAACTTTTGGGTATCCTAATAAGATATGAGAGTTCAAAGAAATATAAGCATTCGAAATATGATTACAGAACCTAAAAGAGAATGAGAAAAAGGAAATTATATCGTCATTGGAAACAAGAAACATTATATTTATATAAAAATATATGAAATGGCAATTTATGACAAGTGAGATCATATTGAAAATAAACCAGCATCCATGCAAGATCGTTCTTGCGATAACAGGCGGAGGCAGCGAAGCTATCGGAGAACTTCTCAGGCACGGAAGCGGGTCGTCAACACTTCTTGAAGCAATAGTCCCATACAGTTCAGTCTCACTTGACCGGTTCATAGGAAAGACCCCGCAAAAGTACGCCTCGCAGGGAACTGCAAGGTCAATGGCAATGGCAGCCTATCGACGTGCCCTGGAGCTCTTGCAGGAAAACAACAGTATCGACAGGACCGATGTGATGGGAGTTTCCATGACCTGCAAACTTGCAAAGGGAGTGGACGAAAGGGAAGGGCGCGAACATGAGATCCATGTTGCCATACAATCGTACTACAAAACATCGGTGAGCAGCCTCCGGCTCCGGCAGGGACGCTCCCGGGAAGAAGAGGAAAGGATCGCCTCATGCATGCTCATTGAGATACTTGCGAGGGAGTGCGGCCGGGAAGAGGGTCATTCACTCATTGAGGACCTATTAGGCGAAGAAGAGACTGTCGAATCTGAAGAAGCGACCGTAGGGGAAGATGTTGCCAGGATACTTGCCCAGCCTGACAGGATAATGAAAGACCTGGAACATACCTCCGATCTTGTGGAAATTGATATCGGGAACAGGAAGATCAAAGACAGGCCGGAGATCATTTTTTCGGGTTCGTTCAACCCATGCCACAGGAACCATATCGCAATGGCAGAGCAGGCTTCCAGGAGATATGGGAAACCTGTTCATTTTGAGATCTCGCTTACGAACGTGGATAAACCACCCATCGATTTTATCTCCCTCCGGCAGCGACTTGAGTCCCTTAAGGTGTACAGCGACCGTGAGTTCATGGGTAATGTGTATCTCACCGCTGCACCGCTGTTCCTGCAGAAGG
Source organism: Methanococcoides vulcani (assembly GCF_900111645.1). Taxonomy (GTDB): domain Archaea; phylum Halobacteriota; class Methanosarcinia; order Methanosarcinales; family Methanosarcinaceae; genus Methanococcoides; species Methanococcoides vulcani. The sequence goes on along the minus strand of NZ_FOHQ01000001.1, from coordinate 23,141 downwards.
CAAACCTTTTCGAGAACGCTACGTTCATTGTGGGAGCAGATACCGCCAACCGTCTTTTCAAGGCCAGATACTACCGCAGCGAGGAAGATATGAAGGCCCTTTTTGAGCATTTCAGGGAAAAGAACATCCGTTTCCTGGTGTTCAGGAGAAAGGGTGTGGAACCGGAGATCGAACCGGAGGTCTGTGACCTTTGTGAGGTCGTACCTCTGGAAGATTATCGGGACAACGGCATTTCATCCACTGCGATCAGGAAAGAGAGGGACATTGAATGAACTCCGATCCTGCTTCTTTTTGTAATTTTTAACTTCTAAAATAATAGGGTTGCTGTTATTAAATATTTATATAAACCATTAACCGGAAGACTTGCCAGATTGACCTGTCCCCTTAAGATAAAATGAGGACAGATGGCAGGTGGAGCCATGAAAAACGAAGCTGTGCGACACCAACGAATTGCACAGGACAGAAAAACGAAGCGAACCGCATACAAGTGTTGGAAACCACTGAAAAAAGTGAACTTACTTGCCCGTAATACCGATGCGTACATTCCTTTCTCGGTCATCGGTATCTTTGTCATACTCGGAGCTGTGCTCACGTCAGCATACTTCCTGCAGACGGATTACGATATCGCACAGACCATCTACACCACCGAAAAGACGGATCCTGAAAAGGTAGCCATCGGGTTTGCTTCTGCGGACCTCTCACGATGTCTCAATTATGCAGGGATGGAAGCACTGAAATGGAAAGGTGAGCACCCGATAATCCAGCCTGTGAACTCGTCCGGAGGTACGACCTCGGAAGATGATTTTATGGTCAACGCCCGCACCCATGACCTTGAGGCAGGGAATACATTGTATGTCAGGGTTGACCTGCCATCGGATGTGTGGTACAGCATATCCTCGCTCTGGAAAGACCAGGCCATCATACTGAGGATAAAGGACAGCAACGGCCAGACCATTGATTCCGTGGACTACGGTGAAGCTGTCAGTATCTGGAAGACCGTGTCCTTTGAGGAGAATTTCCTGCTGCCACTGGAGATCGACCCCGGCTACGGAACAATCGAGCTTGACTGCGGAGGTACTGTGAAGGCCACCGACTGGTTCAGCGTTGCCATGAACCCTGTGAAGGAGATCTCTGCGAAGCATTTCAACGAACTGATCACAGGGAACTACCAGTATGATCAGTATGTCTATGACAAATATGCCATCAACGTAGTGCCGGACATCCAGCCGCACCAGATACTCATCGAGGAGATCAACGGGACACTTGAAAGGCAGATAAACGACGATAACAGGACTTATTCCATCTATTATACATTCTCCATCAGGGACCTGAACTATACGCTTGTTGACCTTGGGACCGGCGAGTCCTTCAACCGCAGCATGGACATCTCCACACTTGTGACCTCTAGGGAACCATTGCTTGAAGAGCTTACTACGGAATATGAGCGCTCACTGAACAGTGCCGAGACATCGAACATCGTCCTCGGTGCCATGAACATCCGCTCGTTCACCTACGGACCGTGGCAGCACTATGCCAACGGGCCGCTGAACATCATCACCAATCCCGCACTGGCATCTGCTGTCAATGCCGGGACAGCCTATTCCCAGAAGCGCATATTTGATTCGGTAGACCCCTGGGCACTGATGTACACTACATATTACAATGGCAAGGTGTTCTACGAGGATGTGCACGGGACAGCCGAGCAGTATGACATTAACGGCTCTGCCAACCTGACATCCACCTACGACAAGCTGGCAAATAACGGTTCGTTCAGCGTGGACATCGAGGAAGGTATCAGTGAGTCGATGACAGAGACCGGCACAAGCTTCGAGCAGGTGGATGAACAGTCGACGATCCGGGTGGCAGCATCGGATTACATCCCGAGCCTGGTGGACGGCTGGGTGTTCAATGACCACGTCTGGACCGAGGAACAGGACCTTGTGCACGATGTTGCCCGGGAGGTATATTCTGCCGGGGTGCAGGCACAGGTCATAAGGGACGGTTTCAATGATACAATCCCGCTTTTCACTGATATCAGCGGGAAGTTTGAATCATCATCCTACGACTGGCACACGGTGTCCTGGAAAGCCTCGTATGATATCGAGGGAAAACATACCGGAGCCATCGAGCCGTCGTATCCATGGAATGAAACATGGAGCCGATCATATGACCGGACACTATCTCCGAAGATCGATCCGCCCCGTGGAAGGCTCACAAGCTGGAAACTTACAGGTGCCACCGTGTCCCTTGAATCGGTAGAGACCGAGGTTACAATAACACCGGTTTTCCGCCACAAAGAGAACGACAATGTCACCAGCATGGTGCGTACTGACGGATACCTGGAACGTGAAGACCATGTATTCGACTGGAATGTGACATACAACATCGACTACCGCGTCAGTTCGAAATGGAAAGTATACTACAGATATTCCTACAACTACAAGTGGAAGGAGATCACCGGATACCATACCAATCAATTCGGTGCAAAGATACCGGAATACAGCCATTATTCATCAAGCAGCACAGGATCAAAGACAGAATATATCACGACCACGGACACCCGCTCGACCTCACATCTCGAGACAGAGACCGAGAAACTGAGCATCCTGTACCACAAACGTCCGCCCACAGGAACCTACGAAGGTATTGAGACCTACACCGACCCGGTGACCCGGGGGTACCGCATGACCTCCATAGAGATCGACGGTACCGAGCGCCAGGACCCTGCATGCAGTGATGCTGCTGATAAGTATAAAGAACAGTACATCGATATCCATGATGTCGAGACCCGCTACATGCTGTTCCCCAACGACTACTACCTCCAAGAGCAGAAGGTGCAGTGCGACATCCCCGACTGGCTCCACAAAATGATGGCAGATGAACTGCTGGAAATGGTCGGCTCCATCGAAGCAGCGGACCCGGCAGTGAACGTGTCCCTGATGGAAAATCCCGGTGCAGACCCGACACTTCTCAGGTATGAGGCTGCAAAGGAGCTGACAGCCGACCTAAGGGATGATACCGAGAATTACGTGAACAGGCAACAGTACCTGACAGGCGGCGAGATGTACACCAGCAGCGATGCAGCACGCTATATTGCAAAAAATGAGGCTTACCTGAAGCTCATGGATGAGATCGAATCACAGAACCGGAAGCTGAACAGCGATCTTAATGATTACCTGCTGGATAAGCTCACTGAAGCGAATGTTGACATCCCGGGTCTTGACACCGGAGCACTGGACAGCGTGACCTCCGGCTCACTCTCACTTTTCAACAACCCTGCCGTGAGCATGGCCGGCACTGCACTCGGTACCGAGATGGGGATCATCGATACCATGACCATCACAGGCATGCCGGAGAGCAAGTACAACTGGACCGAAGGCATGACGCTGGTGGTGGACCAGTACCCGGATTACCTTTACCATGATCCGGAGTTCGACCTTAATGGAAAATACACTTGGGTAGATGAACTAAGTGGCAAGACCATCTATCCCCTCGGCGTGAAGAACACCTGCGTATTCTCCACCGGCATTGCAGATGACATCGCCGGCCTCCTGGACGAGACCAGCAGCCCTGTAAAGGAAGCCACGTCACAGATGGTCAGCAGGAGCATTGAAGACCTCAGTACAGAGGTCAAGTCACTCGAGCAGAACCTGAGCGAGCAGGCCATACCCCTTGATACCACAATGCTGGACCAGCAGGTAAACGGCCTGACAAGCACCTACAGCAGCCGGATGAGAGATGACATCCCGGAAATGATCGCAGAGGAAGTGAAAGCCGACCCTGTAGTATCCCTCTGGATCACAGAGACCGAAGTGATCACCATCACCCGGAGCCATCTCAACAGCCTGTCAAACCGGGAGATCATCAACCAATCTGCCGACGGAACCCTTCCCGCCGGGATCTCTGAAAAACTGAGAGCAACGGTCATAAAGGACAATCCCACCCTCACCGGCGATGAGATGGATGCGGTCCTGAACCGCCTGGACACCGATATCCGGGTGGGGATCGCTGAAGGCATCAGCGTTGTGATAATAGACAACAGCGCAATGATCGACGCCTCCTTTGAAGCCGTCAGCAACGAACTCCAGAAACTGACAGACGACGCCACCACCCAGCTAAGCGAGGATGTCGCGGACAAGGTCAACAAGCGCCTGGAGAAGACCATGAAACACGTCCCCATGGGATTGCCTGTGCTTCCCCCGCACTGGATGTTCACCGTCAATGTCTGGACCTACGATGTGATCGGCAAGTATGAGTATTTCAGGGTAACCGATAACGACAATGAGGTTATTCTGAACACTTATATCGGGCATGAGGGGCAGGTGTATGTGAGAAAGGAAGAAAGCATATACCACCCCTACAAAACTAACCATTTGGGTCACTTTATTCAATTAGGTCGAAATACTCCTATTATATTCAACTTTAAAGGATATGCTGCCACTATAGTTGGTCCTAGTCCAAGAGGCGTTGGTGACAAAGTTAATGGTAGAACTGAAACTTCAACGGGTTATGATATTTTAATTAATGAATTGGATGAAAAATTATGAAAGCTATCAGACTATTTATAGCAGTGAATCTTGTTTTGTTACTAAGTCCCTTGGTAGCAGTAGCCGAAAGCACTTACGGAAATATAGACGTTTATTATAATGGTGAATTATATCCAAATTCTGAAGTCCCTAAACCTATTTTAAAAATTGGAGAACCATTTACATTACGTATAGAATTGACTGTTTTCCAAACCAGTTTTGTTAATGTAGTATTAACAGAACTTGGAGATGATGATTTTGTTATTTTAGAGGGACCCACTAACAAAATGGGAGAATATACCGGCTTAATTACACTGCAAGAAAATTCAACTCAAATTTATGAGTGGAAAATTGCACCTACTGAAAAGTGGGCAGATGGGACAATGCCTATAGACCTGCATTATGAAATATTAGATCCAAGTAGTCCAGAACCAATTGTGAGTAGTACATTCACAGCAGTCCTCCCCTACATCTCCACCGAATACTACGACGCCCCAGAAATCACACCAGCAGAACCCCCGGAAACCGACACCAACCAGACCCCCGCATTCACCCTCCCGGCCACCCTGCTGGCAATAGCACTTGTTGCCCTGCGCAAAAAGTGCTAACCATTCTTTTTTTGGAACCAGATACAGATCATTAAATAATTTGCCAGTCGTAGAATCCTATATATAAGTGAAGGCTGCATTATTTGTGAGGAGTCGAACTATGGAATGTCTGTTCTGTAACATAATAAAGGGAGAGATCCCTTCCTACAAGGTTTACGAAGATGAAGTAGCCTATGCTTTCCTTGACATAAACCCCTGTGCCAGAGGACACACAGTGGTTGTCCCGAAAGCACACTACGAAAACTTCACCGAAATGCCTGCCGAGGAAGCCGGCGCCCTTTTCGCCACCGTAAGGATGATCGCAAGACTGGTAGAAGATGCTGTATCCGCGGACGGCTCGAACATCGGCCTGAACAACAAGCCCGCCGCCGGTCAGCTTGTCCCGCATGTCCACGTCCACATCATCCCCAGATCCGAAGGAGATGGCGGCGGATCCATGCATTCAATTGTATCCGTTCCCGGCGCAGCGGATGATCTGGAGGAGATGGCGGAGCTTTTGGTGATGGAGTGAGGAGTTATCCTCATTTTTGACTTTTCTTTGAGATAATTCGATCAGATCTTTTTTTGTTATCTTAATTGATAATACTTGCCATCTAAAACGATAGTACTAAATGCTTCCACTTTTTAACTTATGTTCAGGGTACCCGGCAGATCTTACTCCAGTCTCCCTCCATACAGGTAAGGAGATCCCAGGAAAACTGCCTGAGTCCATATTACCAGACAACTGAACGAGATGAAGAAATGAGAGAAGAATCTGAACAACCGATGGAAACATGTAAGCAAAACAGTGACAGGAATCTGTGCTTGTTCATACGTACCACAAAGAACTACCATAAGATCGCAAAGGAGCAGGACTACTACACAGGACCGAAATAATTGAAGTGAACCAGTAGTAGTGGGGATATCAAGGGCATAGTAGAGTTTTCAACGGGTAGCTTGTCCCACGTGTCCATGCCCACGTCCACATCAGCCCCAGATCCGAAGGAGATGGCAGTGGAGTTTTTGGTGATGCAGTTTGGAAAACTGGAAATCAGGCACTTGAAAAAACTTTAAGTCTAGTCTAAATTCATTAATCACTTGGTGCTGTAATGTACTCGTAAATCGAATCTTCAACAGGATGATTCATCCTATACCTTACTTTTACAACTGAAACGTTTTTATTATCATCATCAACCAAAGTAGCTTCTTCGAAGCTTTCATCAATGGGAGTCACATCACCCATATAGTAGAAATCGTTACTTTCGCCATTACTTTTTTTGACGAATAAAAGCAACCTAAGTCCGTTTCTGTAATTTCTGATAGTAGTAACGTCATCACTATCCAGTTTTCTTCTAGATTTAGACATCCATTCAAATTCAGAGTTATTGACAAAGCCCTCTTCATATTTCGTAGTGCTCGAGATATGTTCTTCTTTGTGATAGTTTACGAATATTGGACAATTTGTCTTTTGAGGACTAATAAGATAACCACCAACATTCTGTGCTAAAGGATTCTGCTCCCTATTCAGAATTCTAAAAACATCTTTCCGGGAATATTTCTGATACAATAGGAATCCATCAACATATTTATTTTTGTCAAAATTTCTATCATAAATTGTTTCGGAATAGTTCAGCATATCATTTAGAAAACGCAAGAAGTTCCCATTTTTAAGTAAATCTATAAATTCATCATTAAATGTGATCACTTCGTTTGTATAAGAAATGATATTTAAATCATATATTTTCCTAACACTAACTAGATTACCATTGTGTTTTTTAGTTACAAATTCAAAATTGATATTTTTGATACACGATTCTATTGTTTCATCAGAAAGCGAAATTCCATATCTATCAAAAACAATTGCTTTAAATTCTTCCTTTAGCAGAATACTTCCAGAAATCAATTTTTTAAGAATAAGAACTTCTTCGACCCTTTTTGTGTTTGCAATTTCACTAGAGAACAACTCGAGGAGCTTGGTTTCCTTTTCAGATAGTTTATTTTGCAATGATTCCTCTTGACTTGATACAAAATTAAAATACGATTTTGAATAGTTTACATACAATTGTGGATCTCGAGAACCGTGTTCGACAAAATCCATCATCATAGGAATACTGCCGATCTTGAATTTTAAGAGCTCGTAATCTTTTACAAGGTCTTTTTTGAGATGTAAATTCGCTTTGTCAATTGCTGCAAAAATCCTGTCATGCGTAATTTTATCGAAATTAATAGTTGAAGCACCCGGAATTAAACTGCTTCCGCTTAACATCAATTTACGCAATGTGTCCTTGTTGTAAGTAGTGTCTCCGTATAACGCAATTGGGACTAAGTAACTATTATTGTAATTGCCTATGAAATCAATCACAGTAAGGTATTCTTTGTCGTTAGCTTTACGCAATCCTCTTCCTAATTGCTGTACAAAAATAATGGCTGATGCAGTGGGTCTCAACATAATAATTTGATTTACTTTTGGAATATCCACTCCCTCATTGAAGATATCAACCGTAAAGATATAATCTAATTTTTCAGAAGGAACATAACTTTCCAATCTGTTTATTGCATCAATTCTCTCTTCCTCACTATTTTTGCCAGATAATGAAATTGTCTTGTATCCCCTTTCATTAAATGCATCAGACAATCCCTGACTTTCAGCTACACTGCTACAAAAGATAAGTCCTCTCACACAGCCATTGTCACAGCCATAAAATTCAGCTTTTTCAATGATCCTATCTACACGTTCTTTTGCTGTTAACAAAGAAAAAGCTGCATCCTCCTCTAAAACTTGATAATCTACCGTAACATCAGTTACACCAAAATAATGAAAAGTCGATAACATTTTTTCTTCTAAAGCTCTATGCAAACGTATTTCGTATGCAATATTGTGTTCAAATTGAGAAAAGATGTCAAAACCATCTGTCCTTTCAGGAGTAGCAGTCATACCTAACAGAAATTCTGGTTTAAAATGATTGAGGATTTTTTGATAGCTTTCTGCTCCTGCTCTGTGGGTTTCATCTATAACGATGTAATCAAAATGTCTTTGATTAAATTTAGTTAAATGTTCATCTCTAGAAATCGTTTGAATAGTCGAAAATATAAAATCAGCATCAATTTCTCTCTCATTTCCTGAGTAAATGCCCATGCTTCGACTATCGCCAAAAATCTTTTTGAAGCTTTTCATAGCATTTTCTGCAATGTTTCTTCGATGTACTACAAATAAAAACTTTTTCGGATTATATGCTTTTACATCAAATGCAGACAGATATGTTTTCCCTGTACCAGTTGCAGAAATTAATAAAGCCTTATCTTTATTATTTGATCTTAAATCTTTCAGGTTTGCCAATGCTTCAATTTGCATTGTATTAGGAGTTATTGAATCATTGTGAAGAGATTCAATGCTGTTTCTTGAACTTGAAATGAACTTCTTTTTCAAATTATAATCTAATGCATAAGAATCAATGAATTTATCATCTACCAATACTGCATTTTCAAATTCATTTCTAAATTCGTTAATAGAATCAGCTATCAATTTAGAGTCGCAAGTAGCTGAAATTTTTAAGTTCCACTCTTTATTTGAGCATAATGCATTAGCTGTAAGATTGCTACTCCCAATAATCAAGTCATATCTATTGCTTTTTTTGAATAGATACCCCTTCGCATGAAAATCACAATTTACTGCTATTTTTAAGTCAATATTTTTAAACTTTGATAAAGACCTCAATGCTTCTGGCTGAGTGAAATATTGATATTGAGACACCAATACTTTTCCATTAATCCCATTGTTTTCAAGTTCTTGGAATGAATTAATTAAACTAGTTACACCACTTTTTGTTGCAAATGCTACTGAAAACCAAAATTCATCACAATTTTTTAGTTCTCTAGATATGGTCTGTAGTACTTTTTTGCCATTATCTGAATCATTTACTAGTAACTCTGGGAGGTACTCTTTTTTTGAAGTTAAGGACTGATCAATAAAGCCAGTTTTCAAGCTATCTAATAAAGATACAGGAAAGTTATCCATTTTAACATTCCTTCATTAATTTTGAGACAATTGGAAGATCTGCTTCAGCCCAATCCAAAATTGATAAATTTTCTGGATTTAACCATTTGAACGCAATGTGTTCTTTCAGATTCAATGTTGAATTTAAAGCACTGCAAATGAAACTGTGCATAGTAACACTAAAATCAGGATACTGATGATTTACAGTTAGAAACTCCCTCTCAATTTCTATGTTCAGATCGAGTTCCTCTAATAATTCGCGTTCTAATGCTTGTTCTTTAGATTCAGAAGGCTCTATTTTTCCACCTGGAAATTCATATTTTAAAGAAATGTAATCATATTTTCCATGATCTCTTTGAACACATAGAACTTTATCATCATCCATGATTATTGCTGCAACTACTTCATAGTGCTTCATTTGTTTTGTACATCCCGGAAAATATGATGACTGAGATAATTTATAAACCTTTTTAATATTAACAAGAAACTCTATTATTTTTCAAAAACACAAAGATTAGAATAAGGCTGAAACAAAGCACTAAAATGAGTTTTTTTAGAAAATACAAATAGTCCCGTCCGAATTCGAATCGGGGCCCCAGGCTCCAAAAGCCTGAATGATTGACCGCTACCTAAGAGACTTCACATCCTAGCATATTGCACAATAAACCCTATTTGTTGTGTAGAAATTGACTGATTTCCGGATAATCAGGGACAGATCATAACCATCTTCCATCTTGTGCTCAAGAACGGCTCGCTGGCCGGGCTGTTTGGCTGACGAAGGCCAGCTCATCGAAGTTTCTTCCAGTGCCCTACAATTTCCTGAAGCCGGCCACAATGACCATATGAATGCATTGATGCCACTATTTCTGTATTGATGTAGAAAAAAGTCTCGCCTTATGTTGTTTTACAATGACTTCGTGTATAAATGGGGAGGATAAACTTTAAATAACACATAGTTTATTTTATACAAAAAAACTATAAAAATTAATATCTAATGTTATAAAGTGGTGATCATCATACAAGACAAAAACGTGAAAGCAATTATCATTTCATTAGTTGCAATTTCTTTGTTGCTAATATACAATTTAAGCTCTATTTTAGGAAGGAGTGTAAGTTCATCGAAGACTATTCCATTGCTTTTGATTACAGTGGGATTTGCAACGATCGGGACAATCTACCTGCTGGAAGCAAGAAGAACTAAAGCGGAAGAATGAGAATGAAAGCAACCTTGTTGCAGGGGGTTGAGTCGTCCTGCAACGTTGCAGATACGAAAGAAGAAGTTCTCGTCTTATGCTGCGTTGTAATGACAGAAGCACGGTAACCTGTGCCTCAATGAGCATATTGTTAACTTCACGAGTTTGCTTTGATCACTATGGAATGGTCAAGGAAAAATGGTTAAAAGGGGCCTATGGCAACTTAAGACCATCTTATTTTTTTATCAGGAATGCTAATGCGATCATAGCAATGCAAAAAATGCAGTGAATCCATTCAGTGAAGTATTGCTTTCATCAGATAGATAATTTCCACTCTCCCCTGTGGTTTCCGGATAGTCGGTGCCAAAACCATCCCGGCGAATGAAAGTCGGTATAACATAATGAAAGAATAATTGGGAAAACAGCTCTGGTCAAAAAATCTTTTTCTTGTCTGATTTTTCTTTAAACTGCTCAAATGCCTCTTCTATTTCCTGGGTTAGATTTTCCGGCAGAGCTTTCTGTTTCATTAGCACTTTTTCGATCAATTCCTTCTCGCGATCACTTTCATCCATCATTCCACCTCGTATCCTAATTTCCCCAGCACAGTCTCAACAGTTGTATCCTCTTCCCTTGCCACCTGTTCTATGGCAGAATAATAGCCTTTGTAATATGCAGCATGGGTTTCTTTGGTCAATAGTTCCTTCATTTCCTTGAGATCTTCGTCGTCCTTTTTATCCCTTACCTTTCTTCTCTCATCACTGTCTTTTTTGATCGCAAATATACCAAGGAACCCTGTCCATCCCGCACCAACAGCAACCGCTTCCAGCACACCATTAGCCAGGACGGATGCAATCACACCGCCAATAAACAGGTACAATATGACCCCAAGGTTTCTACTGTCTTTCTTTTCCGCATACAATCGCCTCTCTTCGATGTCGATAATATCCTCCCATTTTTTCCTGGTATCAACATCATTCGGACCATTCAGTTTTTTTGCGGTCTCTCTCTTGGACCTGATCTCCTCTTCAAGTTCCAGTATACGAGCACTTTTTCCCATTAATTTGTCCCATTCACCGAGATATACCATTATCGCAGCACCGGCAACTCCAAGAAACCAAAAAAAGATACCTATTGAAATATTCGGCCACCATGCAGGCATGTCTGCAACGCTTGCAATGTCTGTAGCATCTAAGCTCATTTTGTTCCCACCCCGAATTTAAACTTATATAATAAATAATTATAACAAATGATATAATTTTATTGCTTCAGCCTAATTGGCTGTCGGATACATGATCCTGAAATGTGTGTCAAGGTCACGTGTTTGGTTTACATGAAGGATTCTGCAGAACCAGAATATTAAGCGGAAAACCGACAATGAAAGCAACTATGTTGCAGGGGTCGGGTCGTCCTGCAACGTTGCAGATGCGGAAGAAAAAGTTCTCGTCTTATGCTGTGTTGCAGTGACAAATGTATGGCAAACATCATGAACAGGCGGTAGAAGAGAGGGAAGACCTGATATTTTTATAAAAAATGAAAAAGGTGTGGTCAACATTTGAACCAGATCACCAAAGAGCTCTTAAATGTTTCTCATCCGGTAAATATGCACAACCCTGGCGTCTAAGTTTTGCAATATACTTTTCAGCACGTTCTCGTCCAATATGTAAATTTGAAGCTTCCCGGTAAATATCTTCAAGTAAAACTTTATCGGAAGGGGAAGATAATCTGAGCTGGTCAATTATTTCACGTATGATCTGTATTTCTCCACTTGAGTCTGTTCCCTCTTTATTATCGCTAACCACTTTCTTCTCTTTCATTTTTTCAACTGAGTTAGCTTCTAAAACAAAATCACCCGTAGTAGATGTTGATTGGAAGTGTGCTTTTAGTACCCCGATTACAACAATCTTATCTTCAATTTTTATAGTATCCACCAAATCCCCTTCCAAATGAACGATCAATGACCTTGGATCACAAATATTATCCAATTCCTTGATCTCGATTTGCTGAGAATCAGTCTTTGAAGATTTATCTTCCAAATGAATAAAATCAGATCTTTTACCGCAACTTTCATTTTCACAATGTACCGGTTTCCCAATTTCAGATCCTTCTACTGGTAAACACACAATTCCTTCACAAATATTACACATATAAGCAGCAGTTTTCAATTTAGGACGAATTTCATTTATGGTTGAAACTTCACCTTCAACAGATATTGTATTTGAAATGTCCTTGCTTCTAATATCCCTTATTTTCAAAATTCCACTCCCACTAATATGAATAACATACTCAACTATTATTTATGTTGTATCAGTGGTTTTTGCCCAGGTCAGAATAAGAAGATCCTACATACGGATAAATGGAGAAAGGGAGAGGGGGCTTAGTCGAGGATTGAAGTGATGATATTAAGGGTTATGTATGCCGTGAGCAACATCACGATCCCTATAAGTAAATAGGTAAGGATGTTCCTGTATACGACGCTCTTTTCAGACCCTGCTCTTATCCCGAAGCCTCCAGCACAGGCACCAGTTCCACAACCTTTGGTACTACAGCTTTCTTTAGTTTTTTGTTCACGGGTTACCACAGGAAGTGTTTTGAGCTCTTTGGACATTATTATTTCTTCTATTCCTGTTGAATATAAATGTTTGTATCTTGACATTATTTGAACATATCCTGACCGCCAGATGGGCTTTTTGGAAGTCCTATTGCTTGATTGCCACTCAATATAATAGATAATTGTAGAACTTAAAGATTGTAGCTTAGGGTTTCATTATATCGATTTAACGGCGATGCTTTTAGACACCATCTGCTACAAAAAATACTTATTGTTGTATTATCTAACTTTTAATGTATCTATCTGATGAAGATTGGGGGCAAACTATGGGAGCATTAAAACCATCTGCATTTGGACTATCGTTAGCTGTGATATCTGCAATAGTGATGCTTTTGCATTTTTGTATAACAGATTACTATAATCTATAATTTGTAATAAAGTGGGGGAATTCAATTTGACAAAAAGAATTGTCATGACATTTGTTTTGATTGGAATAGTACTAATGATAGCTGGATGTGTGAACGAAAGGACTGATCCTTACAGCATGCCACATCAGGAATATGGCTGGCATGAACCTGGATTCATGTATCCTGAACAATATGACCCATCATTGGATTCGAATATTGTCACAGAATTCGAGTCTAACGGAGAAATGATCTATTATACCGGTTTTAATGAGAATGAACAACAAATACCAGTTAGTGGAGGGCCTCATTGGCTTTATGTTCATGGTGGTAGTTGTGTAAGCTGTCATGGAACAGATGGTAAAGGTGGAGTACCAATCATGATGGGTACGGTGATCCCTCCGGATATAACCTATGAAACTCTGACTGCTGAAGAAGAGCATGAGGATGAACATGAGGAACATCCTCCATACACCGATGAAACGATCAAGATCGCTATAAGAGAAGGTAAGGGTCCCTCTGGCGAGGAACTTGATCACACAATGCCAAAGTGGGATATGTCAGATGCAGACATTGAAGATCTAATTGCCTATCTGAAAACACTTTGATCGATCAATCTGCTTTAAGGTGGGGTAACCAAACCCCACGTTTGCTGTTTTTGTCATAAAGAGCTTCTCAATGTATAGGCACTCAGGATCAGGGCTACAAAAAATCCAACGACTCCTAAAGAACTGAAGTCTCCCTGAATAATCAGATATACAGATGAGATTATCAGGACTATTAGTAATGAGTATCTCAGTGATTCTCCAAGTATGCGGTACCTTTTGAGAGTATTGCTCTTGGCTTCTAACCTTTCAAGTTTGTATCCGCGAATAGTTTCAATTACGTCATTGATCCCGGACGGTAGGTTTTTGAATATTTCTATATATTCATCGCCTTCCATTTGGACGAACTCAACTGCATGCGTTGGCGAATAACGTTCTTTTAGAGCTTTGGATATGATCGGGCGTGCTTCATCCATGATATTGTAGTTTGAATCAAGGCTAAGACAGACTGCTTCAACAAGTATAAGTGCGCGTTCTAGTGTAGAAAATGCACTTGGAAGCGACATGTTGTATTTCAAAGCAAGAAGTGCATAATTATCGCTTTTACGCTCCCCAATGCCTCTATGTTGTTTTGTAATTAGTTCATCAATGTCCCACTTAAATCTTGAAATATCGATGTCCTCTTTGTTCAGCTTGCCAATTTTCAAAAACGCATCTGCTGCCATATCCACTTTCTTTTTGTTTATAGCATAGAACAGGTTCAACATATTGCGTCTTAACTCATTATTGATCTTACCGACTGCACCAAAATCAATGAATGCTATCGTACCATCTTTAACTACAATGTTCCCTCCATGTGGATCGGCATGGTAGAACCCATCCAAATATACCTGCTTCAGATAACTCGAGCTTATAAGTTGGACATATCGGGTTTTTATTTCCTGGTCAGTGTCACCTAAATCTTTGACCAGGGTCCCTTCTACAAAATCCATGACCAGTACGCTTTCTCTACAGTAATCGAGGTAGACTTTTGGAATTATTACGTCTTCTACTTCTTCAAAATTCTCGTGGAAGCGCATCATGTTCATGGCTTCTATTTTGTAATCAAGCTCATTATGCAGCATTTCTCTGAATTCCCGAAGAAATAGATCAGAATCAAAGTTATCTCCAACTCCCATTAATTTCATTAAAATTGGTTTTAGATCATTGATAATTTCGAGATCTAAATTTATTGTATCAATTAGGTTTGGACGCGCAATCTTCACTGCAACTTTCTTTCCATTAAGGAACCCTTGGTATACCTGACCTATTGATGCACTTGCTATTGGTGTTGTATCAAGTTCATCGAATATGTCCAATATGTCATTACAATGATAACAGGTCGGATTGTGTTTGTGGTCTCCCTTCCCCATCTCGCAGATGCACTCGGTTTCAAAGGATTCACGCATCTTATCAAAGTCAAGAGGTTTGACGTTGTCCTGTAATTTTTCGAGTTCCAATATGTAGGCGTATGGAACTAAATCAGGACGCTTGCTCAACATCTGACCTAATTTTATAAAACTTGGTCCAAGTTCTTCAAAAGCAAGACGGAGCTTTGTAGCATTACTTCGATTCTTTAAATCTAAAGCACAAGTACATTTCTTGTTGGAGATATGATCTTTATGAATATCCTTGTACAGAAGTGAAAACAGGTTGTACTTCAAGAACACCCTAATGATAGTTGCATAGCGTTTGGATTTTTCCAACATTATATTACATATTTGTATTCTTATTGAAGAGGATTTCTATATATTATAGATTTTTATATCACAACAGTGCCTTATACCAGACTTTCTTTTCCTCTCATTCTCCGAATTCCCAAAAAAACAGACTTCGCCCTTTTGTCATTGTGTATTGATATTTTCCATCTCATCAAACACTTCCGGATATCGAGATCTCAACTCAGCATATTTCCGAATAACTGAGAAAAGACTTTATCCGATATAGAATAATTAAAAAACCCTATTGTAAAACAATAGGACTGTCTGAAAAATTTAGTAGCCCCGCCCGGCTTACCTAACAAAAGTATAAAACGTAAAATTGGACCCATTAGCCAAGCATTTGAAACAATTCATGGAAAGATGTTTCGATTGCAAGCATATTCTCACATTGATCTTATGTCTGTTACTTGCTTAGAATGCTTTTTGTAATATGAAAATAAGGGGGCTTTTAACCCCGTGATTTGGAGCCTCGGGCGGGATTTGAAACCGCGACCTCGTCCTTACCAAGAACGCGCTATACCCATAAGCCACCGAGGCACTCTGATTTTAGTCTGGAAATTGCACCTAAATTGAGGGTACAAAGCCCATCTTTGTTTAAAACCGAAATAATTTCAGTTTCAAAATATTCAGGCAAGAAGATGGACATTCCCTATCCTAACATTCTTTAATCCTTCTTCCTTTGCAATTCTCTGGAATCTGAGTGCATCTTCCCTTTTGGTAAGGGGCAGATCCCTCATATCAAAGTGAGGATAAAATGCGAGAAGAGAATATGGGATTTCTTCATCAATACTTGCTATAAAGCTGGCTATTCCCTTTACCTCCTTATCATCGGTATAACCCGGGACCATAAGGGTAGATGCGGTGAGAAAAGGTATCTCTTTTCTTTGTTTGTAGAATCTCTCCATCCGTCTAAAATTTTCATATGTATTTTTGTTGCTGACTCCGGTAATCGCTATATTAAGATATTCATTCCAGAATTTCAGATCAAATTTTATATTCCCTCCTGAGCGCAGCCCTATCTCTGCGAAGTTTCCCAGCAATTTTGGATTTGCGTTCCCGTCAGTCTCAAGGCAGAACCGAAGGACCCTATTCTTTCCTTCGGCTTTCTTGCAGATCCTTGTTATCTTATCCAGCTGGGGTGTAGGATCCCCGCCAAAGAAACAGATACATGTGGTATTTTCACTTATTGCGTCCAGGAACTCTTCATCGTCCACCTTAGGCTTTACAGCAATATCCTCCCTGAAGTGCCAGTTCTGGCAGAAAAGGCAGTCAAATGAGCATCCTATACAGAAAACAGCAAGGTTATTGTAACCATATTCTATTCCTTTACACATTGAATATTCAGGATAGCCTATGCCGCTTGCAGGGCATGCCCATTCGGCTACACAATTGGTTGGATGCGGGTCGTAGTAGTAGGTAGCTATCAACTCCCTGTCCCTGAGCATCTTTCCTTTTTCATTTCCCACCAGTCCACAATAGCCTTTGCTTCCCTCATGGATCTCGCACTCATTCCCGCAGAATTTACATTTTACACCTCCCCCTTTTGGTACTTCAGGAACAAGGCCAAATCTGCTTCTTGATAAGGCATGGGCTTTCTTTGCAAGAGGAAGCGCTTCTTCGGGTCTATTCCTTATGCATTCCAGGCAGAGACCCAGAAAACTTGATATCAGCGGGCTCTCTTTCCCGCATATTTTGCATTTTCCCATATTATTCACCCAATTTATCAATAAACGAAACAAGGGCTCTGTAGAAATCCCTGTCTTTAACCAGTTTCGGCAAACTAAAATTTAGAAGAAGAGACAAACACTCTTTATCCCACAACAGTAAAGCGGCTAAAAGCATATCTTGATCCAGAATTTGCTAAAAAACTGGAAGAGGAACTAACTTAACTTTTGTACCTATCATAGATAAATGATGCTGGATGTCACGTAATCCAGGATATAAATGTCTAATGTGGTTAAGGACCGAAGTGTCCTTTAGATGTTTGCACTATAACCGTTTTGAGTCCTGTTTCGTTCAACGTCTTCTTTACATTCATCATCTCTTCCACGCTAGGTCTCTTCATCTCTTTCCTCTTGAATGCCGGAAAATAATCTAGCACACAAACCTGAACCTCCGGATTTATCCCCGCAAGCTTTTTCCCAAACTCAGAAACCTCATCTAACCCCATGAAATAACTGTTGTACGGAAATCCAACGCCTAAGAAGACCCTGTCCAGATAGTTTTCCGTTATATGGCGAATTCCCTGCCACTGTGTATGCTGATATCTCTTTACAAGCTTTTCATCTTCGATCCCGGTTATCTTCATGAAAGTCTCTGTCCTCACACCTTTTGGCTCAATGCCTATATCGGTTACTCCACACTCGAGCACCAGCTCATCTATGTAATCTTTAGTCAGTATGGTTCCATTGCTATCCAAATGAAGCCTGGCCTTTTCATCTTGGTTTAAATGTTTCAGCTCTTTGAAATACTCCACGAGCCATGGCTTATTCAAGGTGGGTTCCCCACCGGATATAGCCATTCTGTCTACTTCATAGTTCCTTCTGGCAAGGGTAACGCGCTGAGCCGCTTCATAGGGAGTTATGGGACTGCTTTTCCCGTCATAAGTGATGGAGTAGTTTTGGCACTGGGGACAGCGTAGGTTGCAACCAGCCGCCCATATAGCAACTTCAATGTAGCCTTTCGCTTTCAACCACCAGGGGGTTGCTTTCCCTCCCACTCTATGAGGCTGAGGACCATGAATTATCCTTTTGGGAACAAAATCCTCAGGAAGCCTTGTCTCTATCGATGCATTCTTTTCGATCAGAGTGACACAAGTTCTGACCGGGTCCCCGTTTAGTAATACCATGCAGGTGTAGCAGCCCCCAAATCCACAAGGGGACTGAAGGTCCCCTTCCTTGGAGAATATCCCAAATTCGAAGCCAAGAGATTCGAGAGCCCTCTTGATAGTAGTCTTTTCAGCGACCTGGTAATGCTTCCCATTTACAGTTATTGGGATGCGTTTTTTTGATGACTCCTCGTTCACCCGAATGCTTTCATACATAGCATCTCCCCAAACCTCTTTTGCATTCAGAAGTAATTAAACGTGCTGTTCAAACTGTAACAAAAAAATTGATGATAACGTAATTGTATGGCTGCAATGTGGAGTTAAGAATGATTAGCAAAATTCTTTAACAATATTCAAGAATATCTAAAAACCAGAATCTATCTCTTATGATTGTCCTGCTACTGGTTATTTTTATTTTTTTCTTGAACAGGGGGCCATCAGTCACAAATGTATGATATTCCCCATTTTCTCCGCAGACATCGATATTGTTATCTTTTAAATATTTCAAAAAATCTCTATCAACTTTTCGGCCAATCCATTCTTTGTCGAATAAATTTGAGTCAGCACTGACTATAGTTGCCTCAAAACCATAATCTATGAACTCAAGAAGAATTTTTTCAGGATCATTCCCCCAAAGTGGCTCAATCAGTTTAATCCCTAAATCTCCACAAATCCTCTCCATCAAATTTCTAGTCTCTTGTAAATATATATCGCCACAAACGATGCCTTCTACACCATTCGGAATTAAACCTCCTATTGCATCTTTAACCTCCTGTTCATATCCACTCCCTGTAGTTTCTTTTTGAAATAAAGGAATGCCAATTGCCTCGGCCTGTAATTGAATTAATTTTGCTTCTGTTCCATGAAAACGTACTCGTCTATATTCTTTGGAGAGAAAATTTGCAAGATAGGAAATATCATATCCATCAAGAATTGCCTGATAACAAGCAAAACAACTATCCTTACCTCCACTCCATGATGCAATGTAACTCATAAGATTGTTTCTCTCCCTCTATTTGTGATGTTTTGAGATCAAACTCCATATTATATAACTCTGGTATATTCACAATGGTTTGTTAAACCACCAATTGATCTCTTCAGTCAGTTTCTTAGCCCCACTGGGCCTGAGCCTCAATGAATAATTCTCTGTCCTAATGAAGTCCTTCTTGTCTATCCCATTTGTCTCTATCAGATTAAGAACAGCAAAATCAACAAGGAATCTGAAAGGTTCCTGAAGATCATAAGCTAAACTATTCTTGCTTGGACTCATTTCATGCAAGAAGCCCACGTGAGGATCTGGGCCCACAGAGTTAATGGCCCTCGGGCACTCTGCCTCTAACAATGCGTAGCCGTAGTTAAGCATAGCATTTACCATGTCTCCAGCCCCTATGGCCCTCCCGCTCCGGTTAAGTCGAGATTCAAAATCATATTTTTCAGGTATAGCTTTTGAAGCATTATCCAGCACAGGAGCAGGTGACAGTCAGGGGACTGAAATCACCGTGTACACCCAGAACATCGACATGCTCCACCAGAAGGCAGGTTCAAAGAATGTGATAGAGATACACGGCTCTCCCGAATATCATACATGTCTTTCCTGTGGTACTAAGTACCCCTTCTTCGATATGATCGCAGAGATCGTCAAGGAGGGGGAAATCCCCGGTCTGTGAGGTGTGCTGTGGACTCATAAAGCCGGACATAATCTTTTTCGGGGAGATGCTGAACCAGGAATCCCTGGAAAAAGCAGTTGATGAATGCTCAAAAGCCGATCTTATGGTGGTGATCGGATCTTCCCTTGTGGTCCAGCCGGCAGCAACACTTCCCTGCTACACCCTGAAGAACAACGGGAAACTTGTGATCATCAATAATATGCCAACACCCCTGGACTCTTATTCATATCTAAAGTATGATAGCCTTGAAGAGGTTTTCAATTACCTGAACAGCAATCTCCTTTGATAGTAGAAACAATCTTTAGAATCTATTTTCCCAAAAGCATAAGACCTGTTGAATCCAACTTTTAAGTAGTGAATGCTATGGAACTGAAAGGTCAGACCGCTATTGTCACAGGTGGGGGCAGGGGGATAGGGAGAGCCATCTGCCTGAGCCTTGCAGATGAAGGAGCCAATATAGTTGTGGCTTCAAGGACAGAGGAAGAGATACAGCAGACCAGGCAAATGGTTGAGGATACAGGAGCAAGCTGTCTTGCCATAAGCACAGACATCAGAGAGGAGGAAGGTGTCAAGAAACTCATCTCAAAGACCATGGATGTTTTCGGTAAGATCGACATACTGGTCAATGATGCTGGTGTTGCCTATAGGAAACCTCTTCAGGACATCTCAACTGATGAATATGATGAGATAATGGACACCAATGTCAAGGGCATGTTCCTCTGCACAAAATACGCCCTTCCACATATTCTCAAAAGCGATTCAGCCAGGATCGTTAACATATCTTCTGGTGCCGGAAAACAGGGGATACCCCAGCTTTCTGTCTATTGTGCCTCCAAATTTGCTGTTATCGGCATCACAGAGTCCCTTGCCAGCGAACTTGCTGGAAAGGTGAAGGTATATGCAGTATGTCCCGGGGGCGTTGATACCCAGATGTATAGATCCCTGTTCTCCGATGAGCCAATGCTCAAACCAGAGCACATTGCACAAAAGGTACTGGAATTGTGCCTCCCTGATTCAAAAGTACCGTCAGGCTCATCGATAGAAGTCTACAGGCCACCTTTCTAAGAGAGATGGAGGGATTCCCATATTCAAGAACAGAAAAGAAGCAGGAGACAAGCTTGCCATAGCCCTTGATAAATACAGGAAAGAAAAACCAATCGTCCTGGCCATCCCGCGTGGGGGTGTTGAGATAGGGTATCGTGTGGCAATGTACCTAGAAGCAGAGATGTCCCTGATAGTTGTCAGGAAACTGCCATTCCCGGATAATCCAGAGGCAGGGTTTGGTGCGATTGCAGAGAATGGAAGCACCTTCATCTTCCCTGAAGCAGGGAACTGGCTCTCAGGTGAAGAGATGCAAAGTATAGAAGAAGCCCAGATAGCAGAGATCGAAAGACGGATAGATGTCTTGAGGTCAGGAGAACCCCTGCCAGACATAGAGGACAGGACCGTTATTCTGGTAGATGATGGAATAGCAATGGGATCCACGATGAGGGCTGCCATAATGCTCTGCAAAAAAAAGAAGGCAAAAAAGATCGTAGTTGCAGTACCTGTAACAGGAAGGGAGACCGCCGCAAAGATAGGGGACCTGATAGATGATATGGTAGTCCTGGAAAGGCCCCATCAATTCTATGCGGTCGCACAGGTCTATGAGAACTGGTATGATGTCCCTGACTTCGAGGTTCTTGAGATCATGAAGATGATTGAATAAGAGATTTTGGAATTCGATCTGCCTTAATAATAGAACGGTTCACAAAAGGGCCTTACACCGTGCACATGGCTCGCAACCCTTGATATCAGTATCATCAAGGGTATTTGAGAAATGCATCACACATCCTATATCAGGACAATGCACAAGCCCGAACATATGTCCGATCTCGTGTATGGCTTCTTTGAGAATCCTCTCCTTGAACAAAAACTCATTTGGCGGGAGTCCATAGTACTCCTCCCTCAACCTTGTGAGTGAGATCACAGCTACCCTCTCAGCCGCAAGTCCAAAGATAAAATTGAAAGACTTTACATATATGTCCTTATCGATGATGCCCAGCACCTTTGAACCATCACTGGGTATTGACATCATCATATCAGCAAGAATGGTCGATGCTTCATACTGCCCCCTATCAGGATTATAGGCATAAGACGGAATTGACATTGCCGGGTCGATCTTGACAGGCAGGGAGAAGATAGAGCTTATATGGTCTTTCAGCCCATCCAGCAAACCCTTTTCGACCTCACCTATCGGCCTTATATGCAACAACATTCCCCAAAACCCCCAATCCTTCTGTTCAACTCTGCCTTATGATCATGATGTTCACTTTTCTGTGCCTGGGCCCATCCATTTCAGCAAAAAATATACTTTGCCAGGTTCCAAGCACCAGCTTTCCATCTATTATGGGGATGGTCTCACTCGAGCCCAGAAGGACGGCTTTGAGGTGGGAATCGGCATTGTCATCTATCCTGTCATGCTGATAGCCGGCCGAAGGGGGAACGAGTCTTTCCAGCAGGTTCAGAATATCGAATCGAAGACCGGATTCGTTCTCATTGACAAACACAGATGTGGTTGTATGGGGAGTGCTGACAACACATATTCCCTGCTCAACACCGCTTTTGCTTACCTGCTGTGAGAAGGCTAATCAGTCGTTTACTCTAAATGCTCATATTAGGGAAAGGTTGGAGATGTGGGATAGAAGGGTTAGTGGAAAAGTTTGAAAAATGGTAATAAGAAAGGTTGTTAACCCTTTCTTAAAATCAAGTAATTCAAAAAATCAATTTACTCAATATATTCCACGCTCATCTTTGCAGACCTGAAAAACTTCATGAAATCATGGACTTCTGAAGGCAATTCAGTGCTGACCGGCAGACCCAGTTCAATAGCCTCTTTTGCAGAGATCGGAGTGACATGTATCATCTCTCCACTTAATAGTTTTTGAGCAACGGACTTCCTTTTTTCTTCATCTTGAATTTTGTTCTCAAGCAATTCCATGATAACATCTTTTGTAAGCTCCATTGCTTTTTTTGATATATCGCTCATGATGATGGTCGTGTCATCAGCATCCATTCCTTTCTTTTCGGCTGCATAGATCCATGAGGGTG
>NZ_FOHQ01000011.1 GCF_900111645.1 Methanococcoides vulcani | reverse complement strand
CCAATGAAGGCAATGGAACTCAAGCAGAAATACAACCTTGACTTTGGCAACGAGTTCGTTCCAACCGACAAGGACCAGATGGAGAGACTCTTCAAGGCAGGTTTCGACATGCTCCTTGAGTGTGGTATCTACTGCACAGACACAAAGAGAATAGTCAAGTACACAGAAGACGAACTCTGGGACGCAATCAACAACCCAATGCCAGCATTCCAGCTCGGTACAGGCAGAGATGCAGTACAGATGAAGAAGAGATCTGTTGGTGACAAGAGAAAGCCAATAGTACAGGGTGGTCCAACAGGTTCCCCAATCTCAGAAGATATGTTCTCTGCAATTCACATGAGCTATGCACTCGAGAAAGAAGTTGACACAATTGTAAATGGTGTTATGATGACGGTTCGTGGTAAGCCACCTATACCAGGCAGCCCATACGAAGTTCTCGCAGCAAAGTCCGAAACAAGGATTATCAAGAACGCAGCAGCAATGGCTGGTAGGCCAGGTATGGCTGTTTAGGGACCAGAGACTTCCCTGTCAGCTCAGGGTAACATCGCTTCCGACTGTGTCGGCGGCCAGGTCACAAGTGACAGCCACGAAGTATCACAGCTCAACGAGCTTAAGATCGACCTCGATGCAATTGCAGTCATGGCTCACTACAAGGGCAACAGTGACATAATCATGGACGAGCAGATGCCAATCTTCGGCGGATACGCTGGTGGTATTGAGGAAACAACAATCGTAGATGTTGCAACTAGCCTTAACTCCATGATTATGAGCAGTGCAAGCTGGCACCTTGATGGTCCTGTCCACATCAGATGGGGATCCACCAACACCAGGGAAACCCTCCAGATCGCAGGATGGGCATGTGCAACAATCAGTGAGTTCACAGACCTTATGACCGGTAACCAGTACTATCCATGTGCAGGTCCATGTACCGAGATGTGCCTCCTCGAAGCAGCAGCACAGTCAGTAACTGACACAGCATCCGGCCGTGAGATCCTCTCAGGTGTCGCAGCAGCAAAGGGTGTCATCACTGACAAGACAACCGGTATGGAAGCAAGGATGATGGGAGAAGTCGCACGTGCAACAGCAGGCATGGACATTGACTCCGTCAACGCTGTACTCGACAAACTTGTAGCATCATACGAAGGCGACTACGCAAATGCTCCTGAGGGTAAGAGATTCCAGGAATGTTACGATGTTGCAACCGTTACACCAACAGACGAGTATGTCAAGGTATACGAGGGTGCAAGGAAGAAACTCGAAGACTTCGGTCTTACATTCTAAGGCTTAGATAGTACATTGATGGTTTTGCCGGCAGGATCTGCTGGCACTCTTTTTTCTATTTTTCGACAGCATTTTTTACTGCGCATTCAATTACCTATATGATGGCGTGCAGGATTTATATCACTTGATTCTGAAAGCACTTCTGATCCTGCTTATAGTGGGAATTTATAATGATAGAAATATTCATTTCAGCAACAACATCATTTCTTGTATCTTGCTAAACCGCGCATGGACATAATACAATAATTCTGAAATATAGTACTACAAGCCCATACCATACCATACGAATGCATTAGAATTATATCCTGATACAACAGCAGGATCTATGCTACTGTATTAAAATCATGGCCAACACACAAGGAACCACACGATAATAAACTTAAGGTGATAAGATATTGTAGAAAGAACTTGCAGAACATTCCGATTTACCCTACATATTAGTGTTCTTGATATTTTCGAGTCAAATCATGTGTTTCCTGAATTACCCAAAAGTCTGGATATTGAAACTCTTTTTGATGAAATTTTGATAATATGCATATGTCTTTAGAATAACATAGAGTCTCTTGTGTTGTTGTGCGGCATCATTTCGCAACGTTTGTAAAAAGTTTTGCTGGCCGTTACACAAAATATATATACTTGATTTTTGCCAAAGCTAATGCAATGTGATTTTATTTAAAGTAGGC
The DNA here is from genome assembly GCF_900111645.1 of Methanococcoides vulcani. Classification (GTDB taxonomy): domain Archaea; phylum Halobacteriota; class Methanosarcinia; order Methanosarcinales; family Methanosarcinaceae; genus Methanococcoides; species Methanococcoides vulcani. The sequence goes on along the minus strand of NZ_FOHQ01000011.1, from coordinate 8,156 downwards.
ATTTTTTTGTATATGCATTAACTAACACTTATATGTAAAAAAACAAAATATATTTATAATATTTCATAAGACACGTAATTCCGGTTACCGTTAGAGCAAAAAATATATAAGTAATAATGATATTTGTGACAGAAATTCGGCAAACTAAATGTAATCTATCCTCAAAGGGTTTTCATCATTGATTACAATAATTAGCTTGCTAGGAAGTAAAGGTGCATGAACATGGATACATGGACTATAATCAATGGAATCATCTATTTGACCTGTTTTGTTTTGATAGGTTGGATGTTATTAGATGCCAGTAAAGTCTCAAAATAATTGTGGTTTTTAAGGAGAGTTAAATGTCTGGAAATACAAATTCGGAACATGCCGGTGTCGTAAAGACACTCCGGCCCTATCACGTATGGGCGCTTGGAGTTGGTATTGTTCTGGTAGGCGAATACATGGGATGGAACTTCACAGTTGCAAAAGGTGGAATACTTGGTTCACTCTTTGCACTACTGGTTGCGGGTACCATGTTTGTAATGGTTTCTTTATGCGCTAGTGAACTAGGATCATCAACTAAACTTGCAGGCGGACCTTATGATTGGGCAAGATTATTCGTAGGACCCGGTGCAGCTGCACTTGTGGGTCTTGCAGTATATATGGAATTCATTGCCCTGGAAGCTGCTGACGCTATTGTCGTTGCATCCATCACAAATTCGATCTTCCCGGAAATACAAACATTCCCGGTTACATTGTTAATTATCGCATTCTTAACATTTATGAACTATCGTGGAGTCGTGGCTGCTCTTAATCTTAACTTTGCACTCACATTCACAGCATTAATAGCTATTATTGTTTTCTTCTTCGCCAACATTACCGGATTTGCTGGCACATGGCATCCAGAATATCTCATATCAGGAGCTATGCCTAACGGTTTTATCGGTATTTTTGCGGCTCTGCAATTTGGACCTTGGTTCTACCTTGGTATCGAAGGAGCAGCAATGTGTGCAGAAGAATGTAAACATCCAACAAGAGCAATTCCTCTTGGTCAGCAAGCAGGTATGATAACCCTTCTTCTCGGTTCAGGTATGACACTCTACTTATGTTCAGGTCTGATCCCAGCCGCAGAACTCGGTACTTCAGTATACCCACTCTTTGAAGCAGCAACAGCAACAGGTTCAAAATTCCTTATTGCAGCTCTCGGGATCGGTACACTTTTCACCTGTCTTGCAAGTGCAAACGGTACAGTTTGCGACGCATCACGGTCATGGTTTGCCCTTTCAAGGGATAAATTTCTGACAAACTGGTTCGCTGACGTGCATCCACGTTACAGCACCCCATACAGGGCAGTCATTTTCACAATGCCTATCGCAATCGCATTTGCATTTAGTGGTTTCCTCGATCAGGTCATCACCTTTTCAATTACATCAGGTTTAATCTGCTATGTAATGATCCCATTTTCCCTGATCCGCTTTAGGAAGTTATTTCCGGAGCACAGCAAAAAGGTCCGCCCGTTTGTGGGCCCTCTGCAGCCAACAATTGCATACATTACGATTTTCCTTGCCATTGTGATCATGTCTACCCTTAACTGGGGATACAGTTACAACCTTATCTTCGGACTCTTGTTCTACGTGATAGCATACTTCTACTTCTCGTGGAGATACAAGAGCATTGAGATAAGTCACGATTGGGGAGAAGACCTCGGATGGCCTGAACCCGCACACAGGAGATAATGGAGGAAGAAACATGGTAAATAAGATAAAATATCACAGCGACCTCAAAAAAGACGCAGGCATTATTGTTCTTGTATTAGGACTCATGTTCTTCTCAGAGACATTTGTCTTTTACAAAATAATGTCAACTCTATGGGATGCAGTGCCTGAACTTCGTACCATCTTTCCGGTCTACCTCTTGTTCCTGTTACTCCTGCTCGGGATCGAGACCATCGGTTGCATCACTGTGTACAAATCCATCAAGGAACACATGTACGACTTTAACTATTACGATTAAGGAGATGGAAATATGGCAAAATCTGAAGTAAAAAGTAATATGATCATGCAGATCGCAGATATCCTGTTCATCTTCGTTGTCGCAGGTATTTGTGTAATAGCTCCCGTACTTATACTTGGAGGAGGAGCTGATACTGGAGCCATGATATTCGAATGGAATCCTTTCGAATACTTCGGTCTGTTGGCAGTGATCCTTGTATTCTTTGCTGTGATCCTGCACCACTCTCTTAAGAACTATATTTATTAAATAGACTCCAAATGGTTGTGGTTTAACTGCCACAACTTCTCCTTTTTATATTTTTTACTGTCATTGAAGCTTAATTTCTATAAGATGTTTCTAAATGAATTTCAGTTACATTCGCAATAATAAATAGAAACCTTCTTATCTAACAAACAATCATTATACTGTTACAAATAAAAGCTGAAATATATCATCAGCAGTATTTCGTGATAAAGGGGTACAATGACATCGTCACTGACAGATCATGTTTGGCTTTCGGAAAAAAGAACGAACCTGCTTTTGTTGCTAATGGAAGGTCCTCGGGACATCGAACAGATCAAGATGTCGCTTAACGTGACATCACGAGGAATGATGCCACAAATAAAGAAGCTCAAGGATAAGCATCTGGTCATTGAAGAGGATGAGCACTACAAATTATCGAACATCGGAGAGCTTGTCGTTAAGAACATGCTACCCCTGATCAACACATTAAGCATGATCGCCGAGAACAAGAATTACTGGGAGCAACATGATATCAACATCCTGCCACCCCATCTTTTCAAACGACTTCATGAACTCGGAAACTATCTGCTGCTTGAACCTGACCTTCACTATACCTTTGAGATCCCAAAAGAATTTACAGAAAATCTCCTGAAATCAAAGGAGATCATGTCCATCATTTCTTTTTACAGACCTGAATACCCAAAATTCTATTCTGAACTTGCAGAAAGGGCAAATAGTCTTACACTGATACTTTCAGAATCAGCATTTAAAAGAATGAAGACTAACAATATGAAAGAACTGGATTTCCTTTTATCTGCAAAGAACACACAGGTCTTATTGTATCAGGGCGAAGGAAGACCGCCAGCAATTGATGTATCTGAATGGTTCATGTACATCAGCTTTTTAAATCAAAATGGAAGCTATGACCACAATGATATAATGAGCTTTGATGAAAGTGCTTTGAAATGGTGTACCGAATTGTTCGATCATTATTGTGATCGATCTGTGAAAATAACAGATGTTGAAAAGGGTGGGGATATATAATGGTATTAGACCTGATAGAAACCCTCTTCCTTTCAGAGAAAAGAGAAAATTTACTTATCTTGCTTCTTAATGGGCCCACAGATATAAAGAAGATCAACTCAATGCTCGACGTCAGTTCTTCTTCCATACTTCCACAGATAAAAAAGCTAAGGGAATCAGGGCTTGTCCATAAGGATGATAATGGAACCTATGAACTAACAACCATAGGACGTCTTATAGTCGAGAACATGAAACCGTTATCCAATATGCTGAAGGTTTTTGATAAATCAGATCTTTACTGGGATGATCGTGAACTGAACACCATTCCGGAAGAACTTCTTAACAACATAGGAGACCTGGGAGAGATCGAACTTGTCGTGCCTGATCTGGACCATATGTATGAAATTCCGGAAAAACTAATAAGTAATACTAGTGACTCACAAGAAATGAGTGCAATGCTATCATTTTTCCATCCTGATTTCCCCCGATTCTACAAAGATATAACGAACAGGGGAGTAGTCCTTGACTTGATAGTTACAGATTCTGTATTTGAAAGAATGCAAAATGACTATGAAGAGGAAATGAAGACCATATTGGAATCGGGAAATACGACTTTTCTAATTTGCAAGGACGAGGTCAAAGCGCCTACTTTTAATGTCACTGAAAAATGTGCCTATATCAGCTTCTTTAACAGCCAGGGAAGATACGATCACCAGGATATCATCACATTTGAGGATAGTGCAGTTGATTGGTGCAAAGAGCTCTTCTCTTACTATCGTGAACTTTCACGACCTGTCAACGAATAAAACCCATTACAAAACGTGTGTGGTTCAAGCATGGAATGGAAAGATCTGTCATTGAAATTTAAATTGGTCCTTTATATAGTAGTAGGCATTTCCTTCATATTATCAGCTTCATCAATTACTATAATTTCCACAGTTACAGAACAGGAAGAACAGCTTGCATACCATGACTCTATTCAGAATGCCAAAAGCTTCGCTCATGAGTACAATGCCGATATGAAATCCAACATGGCAATAGCAAATTCACTGGCAGCACTTATGGTAAAATATGAGTCCGCTGACCGTAATGAAACAAATGAGATGTTAAAACAGTTACTGGTAGAGAACCCACACCTCATTGGGGCATATGTTGGTTTCGAACCGAATACCTTCGATGGTAGGGATGCTGAATTCATAGGAACGGAAGGTCATGATGAGACCGGAAGGTTTGTGCCATACTGGAATATGATAAACGGTCCGATCAGTGTAGAACCTCTTGTAGATTATGAGACATCAGAATATTATCAGGGTCCAAAGAAACTCAAACAAAACGTGGTCACAGAACCTTACCTTTATCAGGGAGCACTGATGGTGAGCTATGATTCCCCTATTATCAGGAATGGGGAATTTGTTGGTATCGGCGGTGTTGATGTATCGTTAAACTATGTCGATGAGGCCGTAAGCAGTGTTAAAGCCTTTGATACCGGCTATCTTTTCATGGTTAGCAACGGCGGAATACTCCTATCACATCCTGTGAACAAGGAATGGATCGGAACGACCTCCATCTATGATTTTGACATCCCACAAATAGCTATTGCTGCTGATGATATAAGGAATGGAGTTGGTGGCCACATTAACACTATCGATCCGGTAACCTCAAAAGAGGTCGTCATGTTCTATGAACCAATCGGAACCGGAAATTATGCCATTATACTTGTTGTACCACCCGAAGAGATGTTCGCAGGTGTTAACTCCATAAGATCCGATCTGATCTCCATTTACATATTCTCCATCTTCTTCATGGGATTAATGGCCTTTTTCATAGCATCTTCATTCACAAACAGGATAAACGAGATCGTAGTAGACTTCAAGAAGATATCCGGAGCAGCTATCAGAGGAGATCTGGATGTAAGGGCGAATACTGATGTTGAGATAGACCTCAAGTTAATACCAAAAGGTTTGAACGATATCCTTGATTCCCTTACCAGCTATTCTAAAGAACTACAGAATTCCTATGAACTCATAAGGAAAATGGAAGCAGCCGTTAACAGTAGCAGCATCGTCGTATTCTGGTGGAAATATGAAGAGGGTTATCCTGTCGAATTCGTTTCTGATAACATTGCACAACATGGTTATTCAATAGAGGAATTCACATCCGGTAAAGTACTATATGGTAATATAATACATCCGGAAGACCGGAAAATGGTATGGGATGAACTGCAAGCTTGTGCAGATGAAGGAAAGGATAATTTCCATAAAGATTACAGGATCGTTACAAAGAATGGAGAGATACGCTGGGTACATGAAGACACACACATCCAGCGAGATGAAGAAGGAAAGATCGCATATTTCCAGGGCACTATTCTTGATATTACCGAACGCGTTGAAGCCGAAGAGAACCTCAAAGCAATGGAAGAAGTACGGACAAAGGAGATCCATCACCGCATTAAGAACAACCTGCAGGTCGTTTCAGGAATGCTCTATCTGGCATCCCTGAACTTCAAGTACCAGGAGGTCATAGACGCCTTCAGGGACAGTGAGAACCGTGTACGCTCCATTGCACTGATACATGAAAAACTCTACCAGTCAAAGGACCTTATAAGTCTTGATTTTGCTGATTACATTGAGAACCTGACCGATCACCTTTTCCATTCCTATAATGTAGATCAGGAAGACGTTAAACTGATATTGAACGTCGAGGATGTTTTCCTGGGAATGGATACAGCTGTCCCTCTTGGGATCATTATCAATGAACTGACATCAAATGCACTACAACACGCTTTTGAAAAAGGTAAAAAAGGAGAGATCAAGATCGAGTTCCACAAGAACAACGATGTCTTCACACTTATAATTAGTAATACAGGGAAACCATTCCCCGAAACTCTAGACTTCAAAAATACAGAATCACTTGGACTTCAGCTTGTAACTAACCTGACATCCCAGATCGACGGTGAAATAGAGCTGGATAAGACCAATGGAACCAAATTCAAGATAACTTTCCGTGAGAACAAATAAGGGGTTAATATGAAAGATACCAGGATACTCGTAGTGGAGGATGAAGCAATCGTAGCGATGGCGATCAAAAAGAGGCTCATGACCCTTGGTTATAGTGTTTCAGGGGTCGCTGCTACAGGGAAGGATGCAATTACCAAGGTGGAAGGAACATTTCCTGACCTTGTGCTTATGGACATAATGCTAAAAGGGGACATGGATGGAATAGAAGCAGCTGGAGAGATACGAAAACGCTTCTCAATACCAGTAGTGTACCTTACAGCACATTCCGACGAGAAGACACTGGAGAGGGCAAAACAAACAGAACCCTATGGATACATACTCAAGCCATTTACAGAAAGGGATCTAAGTAGCAATATTGAAATAGCGATACACAAACACCTGAAGGAAGAACAAAAAGAAAACTCTGCAGGGGAGGAATAACACCTTTTCCCATCCCTTTAATATCATTTTTTCAAGATGCTACCTTTCACAAACCGAGTATCTGCAGGAATAGATCGCAGAAAAAGATGCTGTATCTTCTTTTGCAAGGGCTTAATTGCAAACATTTGAATGTTTGTTCAGCATGTTATCCCCAGACCTTGATTTTGTTGATCAAAAGCAAATTTGACAGTTTTGATCCTTTGTATGCTTTTTTGTGCTAAAAATGTCTGTGAGCTTCTGGCTCAAAGAGAGCTTTCAATAGCTTGTTGATGTCACTACCATGTTTAGTCGAATGAACATGACTAAGAACGTTATTAATTTTGACTGGCAAAGTTGGGATCAAAACAATATTTCCCGATACCCCCTACTAATTTCATTTTATTTTATTTTAGATATAGCAGCTTTGTCAATTTTAACGCCCTTGTCCCTTTTGATCACAATGTCAATTCTGCTTAAAACATACATTTGAAAGATAGTGTCAAATAACCCGGGTTTCGCCATATTATATTCATACTGTCTGTTCAGATGGCTAAGTGATATTTTAATGCAGATTCAAAAAACGCTATCGGCTAGGTTATATAACTTTCAGACCAGTGTTCTATATAGTAATGCCTGCAATGATTTGGCATTGACTGGATAAAGTGAATAATACAAAAGGTGAAGAAAATGGGAAATCAGGAACTTTTTGACAAACTTAAAAATGCAATAGTGAACCAGGATATCAACGGCTGCCCTGCAATAACACAGGAAGCACTTGATGCAGGAATTAGTGCCTTCGACATTATAAACGAAGCACTTGCACCAGGAATGAAGATCGTCGGTGACAACTTCGAAGCAGCAACTATCTACCTTCCACAGATCATGATGTCTGCAAAGGCAATGAAATCCGCAATGGAGATCCTTGAGCCTATCCTCGCAGAAGAGAAAGGCGAAGAAGAGGGTGTAGGTATGGCAGTAACATTCGTACAGGAAGGAGATATTCACGATATCGGCCACCGTCTCGTTACAACAATGCTCGGTGCAAACGGCTTTGAGATCATGGACCTTGGAACAGATATTCCAAATGAGGATGTAGTAGAAGCAATTGCAAAGAACAAGGGTAAGAAAATGCTCCTTGTCGGTTCCGCACTGATGACAACATCAATGCTTGGTCAGAAGGATGTAGTAAGGTTACTTGAAGAAGAGAACCTCAGAGATTCTGTCAAGATCATGTTCGGTGGCGCACCAGTCACAGATGAATGGATCGCTGAGTGTGGTGCAGACGGCACAGCCGAAAATGCAGCAGAGGCAGCAAGAGTAGCACTTGAACTCATGAGCGCATAAATTAGGGGAAATTAAAATGACATTCACAAAATCAGTAACTTGCTTTGATTTCTATGACCGTGCACAGAAGGGTGAGAAAGCTACCCAGGATGACTGGGATCTGATGACCATTCCAATGAAGGCAATGGAACTCAAGCAGAAATACAACCTTGACTT
>NZ_FOHQ01000013.1 GCF_900111645.1 Methanococcoides vulcani | reverse complement strand
AACGAAACAGTAAGTGGAACATGTCCTTCAGTGACATTAGCACTGAAATCAGCAACTGGATAAATAGCAGCAGACTCACTGTAGAGTCCTCCAGACATAACGATTGCAAAAGGCTGTGGTCCTTGTGGGATGCTCGTCCCGTTTACGGTTATTGTATACCAACCGATGTTGGGAGATACCAATTCAACCTGCTCTACATTATTTAAAGTATCAGGCTGGTTTCCAGCATTTCCTAAATAAGTGGAATCTGGGCCTGATACTATTAAATCTAAATTGTTGGTCAATTCAAATTCTGCACTTACAGCCCCAGGAAAATCAGTCCATACAAGCGTTATTTTAAGTGGTTCAGAGCTGTCATCAACGTAGTAATTAATTTCCCATGATTCAGATGTGCTTAAACTGATAGTGCTGGAGGTATCATTGTAATACATCTTCCGAGGGGATTTTGGAAAAAGCGATTCCTCGAGATCCACACGACCCCATCCCTGCGCTCCATCAGGACGCGTTTGTATTTCCTGTGTAGAACCTGAACCATACTGTCCAGGAGTCATATTATAGGCACCGTTTATTATCGTAGCTTTAAGTAAGGCTGCAGAAGGTGTTATGCTTTCATATTCGACATAATATTGCCTCACAAGTGCAGCAGAACCCGCAACAATAGGCGTAGACATACTAGTGCCACCACTATAACGGTAATAATCATTGTAATCTCCCCATAATTGTCCAGTTGCCACGCTTGAATTTGTGGATATGACAAATGTACCTGGTGCTACAACATCAGGTTTGATACGACCATCATCAGTAGGTCCTCTACTGCTGAATGCTGCAATTCCTTCAATATCATTTGCCATATAGTCGTCTTTTATCGGATTTACTGAAAATTTTGATGACCACGTAATACCATATGTTACATAAGGTGAAATATTAAAATTTGAACCTCTATTATTTTCCGATGTGCCAACTGTCAAACAATTCTTTGCCGTTGCAGGTGATCCTATGGAATCAGGGTCTATTACCCCATCAGAATTCGAATCCACACCATCGTTTCCAGCAGAGAACAGAATCAGCATATCTGGATGTTCCCATGCAAAGAGGTCAACATCCTGTGATCTGGAGCCATAGTAACCATAGGCCGATGCTCCCCAACTGTTTGTATGAATTCTTGCATTCAGATCATATGCCGGTTGGAAAAGATCTGAAAGGGTTGCAGGAATTCCACCAAGACTTTCATCTGCATTTTCAACAGCCTGAAAAACAAGTCGTGCTTCTGGTGCCATTCCTTTGAATTGGCCACCAGACTGAGAACCGTTTCCAAGAACAGAACCTGCAACATGAGTTCCGTGCCCAGTGTAAATATCTGCTGCACCGTTATCAGAGAGATCGAACAATTCATCGATCCTTCCCTCAAGGTCATCATGCATTGAACTATCAGCGACACCAGTATCCAGTCCAGTATCTGCCACTGCTACAATCTGACCGCTTCCGGTCAATCCATGTGTGTTCTGAATATAAGAAACGTTGATTACATCAGCCGCAATATCGTTCAACAACACAGGTTGAAGGTATTTCTCTATCCAGCTTACTCCATCCAAAGCTGCAATATCAGAAACTTTCGTTTTATTGATTTTAATCCTTATTTTATCTCCGGAGTTTTCAACAATTTCACCGCCAAGTCCGGTGATATCATTTAAAATACGATCATTGTTCTCTGTATCGAAGATCATCACAATTATATCTGCCTGACCGGTCTCTTCAGAACTTGAAGAGAGAGCCGGGCTGATCCTGTATGATGGATGATAAGGACCGATCCATTGTACCGAATCCAGATTCTCGACTTCTGCTTTCACTGAGGTGTTCATACGTACAATGAAGGCATTGTTCGGCACATAGTCAAAAATAACTGCGCCAGTATTCCTTACATCCTGTTTCCACTCTTCAAGAATGTATCCTTTGAACTGAACTATATAGTATTCATCGGAGGTTGACGGAGAAGTGCTTTCCATAGTTGGCATACTGGAAACAGATGTAGCTTCTTCGGTGTTGAACTGTGCAGCTTTAAGCAAAATGTATCTTCCATCATTAGAAGTCGAGGGAACAGAACTGCTGCTAGGATCAAAACCACTTTCAGTAGCATTTTCCGGCAATGTTGTTCCTGAAGCTAATGTTAGCACGAGAAATAATGTTGCGATCACTAAAAGGATAGTGAAAAGCCAGATAATTTTACTCTGCAACTCAACCCCTCTTATTAACAAAAAAGTATCCACTATACATTCTTGCAATGCTGGAAAGCCGTAGTTTTTATCAATTATTTATATAATGTCAAAACCATATATACTCTTTCATGAATCCAACTTTGCCAGTCAAAACTATCAAAATTGGGATTTATAGTTCCGATTTATTTTTTGTTCTTGTGAACCACATCTGAGATAATTCCAGAATCTTCCAGCGCTTTGATTTTTTGTTCAATATCAACTGGCTGGACTTCATTTACCTGAGCTGGAGGTATTGTTTCGGCAGGCTGACCTGATCTTTCCTGAGCATTAGTGCTATCTGAAGCAGTTTCAGAAACATCACCCTCTGCAACCTGCATATCATCCAGGGAACCCACACCCCTGTCTCTTGCTTTAGCATGATAGCCTTTGTTTACTCCAACATACGAAGCGGATAGCAATATAAGCACCATAAGTACCGGTATTGCAAAGAACATCACTTTTAGCCCCGAGCCAGTTGCTCCTTCAGATTTACTCGCAACAATACCTGCATCTCCTTCTAAAGCTAATGCCGGTTCCTCCTTTATAGGTTCAGGAACATTGCTGCCTTCAGCAACAGCTTCTTCGCCGGTATCCAATGAAACTGGTTCACTTTCTATGTATTCAACTATTGCAAATTGTGAATACAGATCACCTGCGGTGTCCGTTTCATAGTAAATGTACCCGTCATCCTCATCGGTCTTTTCTGTATTCAAAACATGCCAGTCACCACTGCGATAAATGCTTAGTTTTACAGAATATTCAGAAACCCCGTTATCTTC
>NZ_FOHQ01000014.1 GCF_900111645.1 Methanococcoides vulcani | reverse complement strand
CACATTAAGATCTGTTGAGATGTTGATGTAAGTAATGTCAATACCTTCATTCTTAAATGTAAATGAATTTCCAAGGTCTCTTATCACATGCCTTACTGCAACATCTTTCACATCTATATTCTCAAAGGCTTCGGCTGTGGTACTGCTGCTGCCACCGCCGGAAGAACCGCCACCGGATGATGGTGAATTTGAATTTGAATTTGATGTGGTTGCACTATCATTGACCCAGTCAGTGTTGATGTTACCGTAGATATCAACAGTTCTGGTACTGATCTGGTATGTGGTAGATTCAGAAAGACCGGTGACTACATATGAATTATAAGGGGTACTGATACTGGTTCTAAGCACACCATCAAGATAGATCATCGTATGACTGAAATCACTGTTTGATGGATTGGTCCAGGACCATGTGATAGAACTACCAGTAGTACTGGATTCTGCCAAACCGGTTACACTAGACGGTGGAGTAAGATCAAGGGTGGTTGCAGTATCATTAACCAAGTTAGTGTTGATGTTACCGTTAGTATCAACAGTTCTGATACTGATCTGGTGTGTGGTAGATTCAGAAAGTCCGCTGACCATATATGAATTACCAGGAGCATTGACATTGGTAATGAAAACACCATCAAGATAGATCATAGCATGACTTAAATCACTGTCAGATGGATTAGTCCAGGACCAGGTGATGGAACTAACAGTAACATTGGATTCTACCAAACCGGTCACACTGGATGGTGCAGTAAAATCAAGGGTAGTTGCATTATCATTGACCAAGTTAGTGTTGATGTTACCATTATTATCAACAGTTCTAGTGCTGATCTGGTATGTGGTAGATTCAGAAAGACCGGATGCTAAATACGAATTCCCCGGAGTGCTCACATTGGTCATAAAAACACCATCAAGATAGACCATAGTATGACTGAAATCACTGTCATATGGATTTGTCCAGGACCAGGTGATGGAACTAACAGTAACACTGGATTCTGCCAAACCGGTCACACTGGCTGGTGCAGAACGATCAAGGGTGGTTGCAGTATCATTGACCCAGTTAGTATTGATGTTACCATTATTATCAACAGTCCTAGTGCTGATCTGGTATGTGGTAGATTCAGAGAGATGGGATGCTAAATAGATATTGCCCGGAGCATCGACATTGGTAATGAAAACACCATCAAGATAGATCTCGGTATGACTGAAATCACTGTCAAATGGATTTGTCCAAGACCATGCAATAGAACGGCTAGCAACACTTGTTTCACCTAAACCGGTTACACTTGACGGTGGAGTGACATCAGGAGTGGTACCAGTATAACTTGCGGAGGTATCCACCGCAGTGTTACCAGCAGCATCAGTTGCAGAGACACTGAC
>NZ_FOHQ01000015.1 GCF_900111645.1 Methanococcoides vulcani | reverse complement strand
TCTTTTCCGACAATTCTTAGTTAACTTCCAAATTTGTGTGCTTTAACAAATAACTCTGGTTGATCCTGCCAGAGGTTACTGCTATCGGTGTTCGACTAAGCCATGCGAGTTAAATGTTCTTCGTGAACATAGCGAACTGCTCAGTAACACGTGGATAACCTGCCCTTAGGTTTGGCATAACTCCGGGAAACTGGAGATAATTCCGAATAAACCATTCATGCTGGAATGCTTTTTGGTTCAAAGACTTCGGTTGCCTAAGGATGGATCTGCGGTCTATCAGGTAGTAGTGGGTGTAATGTACCTACTAGCCTACGACGGATATGGGTTGTGAGAGCAAGAGCCCAGAGATGGATTCTGAGACATGAATCCAGGCCCTACGGGGCGCAGCAGGCGCGAAAACTTTACAATGCGGGAAACCGCGATAAGGGGACACCGAGTGCCAGCATATTATGTTGGCTGTCCACATGTGTAAACGGCATGTGTTAGCAAGGGCCGGGCAAGACCGGTGCCAGCCGCCGCGGTAACACCGGCGGCCCGAGTGGTAATCACTTTTATTGGGTCTAAAGGGTCCGTAGCCGGTTTGATCAGTTCTTCGGGAAATCTGACAGCTCAACTGTTAGGCTTCCGGGGAATACTGTCAGACTTGGGACCGGGAGAGGTAAGAGGTACTACAGGGGTAGGAGTGAAATCTTGTAATCCCTGTGGGACCACCAGTGGCGAAGGCGTCTTACCAGAACGGGTCCGACGGTGAGGGACGAAAGCTGGGGGCACGAACCGGATTAGATACCCGGGTAGTCCCAGCCGTAAACGATGTTCGCTAGGTGTCAGGGACGGTGCGACCGTTTCTGGTGCCGTAGGGAAGCCGTGAAGCGAACCACCTGGGAAGTACGGCCGCAAGGCTGAAACTTAAAGGAATTGGCGGGGGAGCACTACAACGGGTGGAGCCTGCGGTTTAATTGGACTCAACGCCGGAAAACTCACCGGGGGCGACAGCAAGATGTAGGTCAGGTTAAAGACCTTACCTGAATCGCTGAGAGGAGGTGCATGGCCGTCGTCAGTTCGTACTGTGAAGCATCCTGTTAAGTCAGGCAACGAGCGAGACCCGTGCCCACTGTTGCCAGCATGTCCTTCGGGATGATGGGTACTCTGTGGGGACCGCTGGTGCTAAACCAGAGGAAGGTGCGGGCTACGGTAGGTCAGTATGCCCCGAATCTCCCGGGCTACACGCGGGCTACAATGGCTGGGACAATGGGTTCCTACACCGAAAGGTGATGGCAATCTCCTAAACCCAGCCGTAGTTCGAATCGAGGACTGTAACTCGTCCTCGTGAAGCTGGAATCCGTAGTAATCGCGTTTCAACATAGCGCGGTGAATACGTCCCTGCTCCTTGCACACACCGCCCGTCAAACCACCCGAGTGAGGTATGGGTGAGGGCACGGATTTTGTGCCGTGTTCGAACCTAAATTTCGCAAGGGGGGTTAAGTCGTAACAAGGTAGCCGTAGGGGAATCTGCGGCTGGATCACCTCCTAAGCAAGATCCGCATAAAGCGGATCACCGCTATCAGTCAGAAATCGATAAACTGCCACATTCAGCAAACCACTTCAATGAAACAAGATTTCGCTGGAGGAAATACGAGCGAGGGCTTGTAGATCAGTTGGAAGATCGTCGCCTTTGCAAGGCGAAGGCCCTGGGTTCGAATCCCAGCAAGTCCATTGGATCATTACGATTCACAAATCATCAAGTGCACCAGGCGAGTAATGTCGCCCGGGAAGGATGGATGTGCCTGATACCCCATATCAGGTATGATGAGATCATGTATATATTACATATCAGACGCTCACTGGACAAAGTGAGATGGACTCTGGTAATTATGCCGTCAGGTGGATGGCTCGGCTCAAGCGCTGATGAAGGACGTGCCAAGCTGCGATAAGCTCAGGGTAGACGCATGGAATCTATGAACCTGAGATTTCCTAATGAGACCTCTTAGCACATTTGTGCTGATCAGTCATGATCGGGAACGCCCCGAATTGAAACATCTTAGTAGGGGCAGGAAGAGAAATCGAAGAGATGCCGTTAGTAATGGCGAATGAACCCGGCAAAGTTCAAACTGAATCCCTCCAGTAATGTGAGGGAGATGTGGTGTTATAGGAACTTTCTAAGGTTCCGACCTTTTCTTAGCTGAACTTTTCTGGAACGTTAGACCGTAGAGTGTGAAAGTCACGTAAGCAATGAAAAGAGGAACTGGAAATGTTCCTGAGTACCGTGTGTTGGAAATCACGCGGGAATTTGGGAGGCACCAACTTCCAAAACTAAATACGTCTTGAGACCGATAGCGAAGTAGTAGGGTGACCGAAAACTGAAAAGTACCCCCAAAAGGGAGGTTAAAAGTGCCTGAAACCTGATGGTGATGGAGCGATATGGCATGAAAGGATCTTTGGATCGAAGGAATCAACCGCGAGGTTGTAGTACGAGTTCCAATGCCGATGTCATATCATACGTTTTGAAGAACGGGCCAGGGAGTGTATCTAAGTGGCGATGGCTAACCTTTTATCTGGGAAGCCGAAGCGAAAGCAACAAGCACGCAACCCTTTACGGGGTGAGGTGCGGCGTATACAAGTGCGTGGAGTCACTAAGTTACGACCCGAAGCCGGGTGATCTAGGCGTGGGCAGGTTGAAGCGTGGCGAAAGCTACGTGGAGGACCGCAAGCGGTATTGATCTGCAAATCATTCGTGTGACCTGCGTCTCGGAGTGAAAGGCTAATCTAACCCGGCATCAGCTGGTTCCTTCCAAAACATGTCGCAGCATGACCTAACTGGAGATAGTCGGTGGAGTAGAGCACTGATTGGTGGTCCCGGGGAAGAAATTCCTCAACCGCTTGTCAAACTCCGAACCCACCGTCGTCGTAGAAGGTTGGAGTCCGGGCTACTGGGGTAAGCTTGTAGTCCGTAAGGGAGACAACCCAGCCCGTGGTTAAGGTCCCTAAGTGTCGACTAAGTGTTAATACTAAAGGGCGTCCTAAGCCCTAGACAGCTGGAAGGTTAGCTTAGAAGCAGCTATCCTTTAAAGAGTGCGTAACAGCCCACCAGTCGAGGTTTGGGGCCCCGAAAAT